>DAIOVL010000010.1:0-132011 GCA_036759025.1 Bacteroidales bacterium | reverse complement strand
TTTATCCCATAGGGATATTCACTTCCTATATCCTGTTGTTCCTGGAATACGAGTTACGACGGATTTTAATCGGACAGGGAAGTTTCCTGTCGGGAGCTCCCTATATAACGATAGTACTGGTAGCCCTTTTGTTCATTGTCATGGGGATAATACAGTGGTTTCGTTACAGGAACTGGATCTACCCGGTGCTGGGTTTCCTCATAGGAATTACCACAGCACAGATTTCTTTTATGTTCCCGCATTATGAAAGACTGGGATCATTACACCTTACTTATTTTGTGTCAATCATCCTTATCATCCTGTTTATCCTTATCAACTGGAGATCTTTTTACAGCCATGAAAAGTTTGAATTAAACTCAAGGAGGCTTTTCAGAATTACCTCGGAGAGGATTTACAGGACTGACAATGGTTATACCGAACGACCTTATTCAGGAGGGAGAATTGAGTGCACCAGGGATGAGCTCCTGGGTTTCGCCAGGTTCCTTCACGGTAACTTTATAGTAAGGCCTTTCTATTATGAAACCTATGTCTGTTTATCATTCTCCATGAATAAAAGTCTTGTAGTAATACATGAAGGGAGGGAAGTCAGTCATGTATTGATAGGTTACGACGGCAGCATTTCTGTAAAGGTCGCGGATAAGGATTACAGAGATTACAGGGAACGATTGAGTTTTGACCAGTTATGTGCTTCTCTCGGGGAAATATTTATCAGGTTCTTCGACTATTATAAGCAGGGACTTGATTCAAGAATAATGATCGAATTAAAATCAGGAAGATAGCTCCTGCCGGGTGATAAATTCCAGGATGAACGGAACCGCATAAAAATTTAAAAATTACGCAAGTGGATTTTAAAAATGCAGCAAAGCTTGGATCATGCCTGTCAAAGGACTACGCGGAAGATCTCTTCAGGCTGCTGACCACCTATGAGAGCATTTCGGCTTCTGAGGCAGCCTCACGTCTCGATCTTCACATCAGAACTACACAGGACTTTCTGGAAGATCTGTTCAGTCTTGAAATTCTTGAACGTGAGGAAGTTTATGAGGGTAAGAGGCCATATTTCAGGTACAGGCTTAAAGTCAGGCAGATCAAAATAGAAATTGATCTCGACGGTCTTCATTTGAAAGATGAAAAAGCCGATTCAAGATTGAAGACGATAATCAGGGAAAGAAAAGATTCAGGAGCCAGGTTCACCACATCAAGAAGCAACGATTACATCAGCAATGTTGTGATATGGACAGGCGAGGGCAGGAACCGTACCGAGAGGAAGATAAACCTGTCGATACCACAGGGAAAATTCCTTTTTCATCTTCCCTTCCCTACCGCAGAAGCCCTCAGCATTGCTGAAATATTGAAAAGAGCCGGGATTGAGCGGGCCAATATCCCGGAAATAATCGATATTGTAAATGTCCTGATAGATTATAGAGTCATTGAGAAAGATAACAAGTCAATTGACTGAATATCAGTAAAAATCCGGAGAGATACCGAAAACCTTTACAGGGTTCAGTATCCTTCACCTACAACCTGAAGAGATAGGAGATCTTGAGAAAGAATCCCCTTTTCATCTCATGAAGACGGTTGCTTTCGATGTAATCCGTTCCATCCCATTCCCTGTATTCCGAGAGAAACCCGTACCCGACATGAAATACCGTACCGGGAATGTAGGTGAATGAAGCCAGCAGATCAGTGCTGAGCGACTTTCTGAAATCGTTATACTCCAATATTCCCCTGAAATACAGGTATTTATTTGTCTGGTAGGTTATTTTCATTCTTGTCAGAAGATAATCGAAGATCTTTTCCCTGTCTGTTTTCAGGAAAAGATCCTGGTAAGTGACAGTCAGCTGGGTGTGTATTTTTTCTGAAGGAAGGTATCTGATATCGCCGGAAATTGAGTTGCCGTATGCCTGTGAGAGCCCGGCATAATATGCTGCGTTTCTCCTGACATAGGAGAATGTGCCGTCGAGTTTTGTACCTGCATTACCCGTTAACAGGAACCTGAAACCGGATGTATTGAATAACTTGTCATTGTACACCTCCGTTGAGTAGTTGCCACCGATGATTGTTCTGACCGAACCACCAAGGAATCCTGTAACTGTCACTGAATTATATGTTTCCCATTTATCATAAATATTATCTCTTGTCTGACCTGTAAACAAACCGAAATCGAATCTCCTGAAGAACTTTGACTGGGGATACAGCCTGGGCGTGACCGAACCTGATATTATTGATATCCCAGTTCTTTCTATATATCCGGTGTGACTTGTGAAATACCTGCCGATATCCTTGGCAGTGATTGCATAATCTATATTCCTCTGCTCCGAATGGTAGCTGATCCCGATTGCATGTCCGGATTTATTATCTATGGCCGCAGCAGTATCGTTGGTGTTGGAAAACAAGGTATGGAACTCAATCAGGCTCGACTTGCTGGTCCTGATATTGGCATCAGCCCCATATACATAGTTGTAACTGTTCTCCCTGAGCACGGAAGTTGCAATAAGACCCAGGAAACCATCTTCCTTAAGGCTGCGTTTATACCTCAGTACAGGCATGTGCGCATATCTGCCGTAAAGGGAGGTATCCTGAATGGCCACCCTGTCTGCAGTATACAGCAGCGAAAGAGAATTTTTCGCACCGGTCTTACCTGACACTTTGAGCCCTGCCAGCGGATTTGCTATGTTCCTTGTATGAACCAGTGCAGCTATTGGATCGAGGCTTGAAGATCCTGTTGATCCGACCTTGAAGGTTTCGTTGCCTTCCTGGAAGAAAGGCCTTTTCTCGGGATAGAAGAGCTGGTACCTGAGGTTGACATCAACCTGACCCGCGTCAGCTTCCACCTGGCTGAAATCAGGGTTAACGGTGGCATCGAGGACCAGCTGTGAAGTGATACAGTATTTTAATGTAAGTCCTGCATCCGGCTTGTTTTCGACTGTTGTGATTTTGCCCCCGGTTTGTTCTCCCCTGTATGAATATGTGACTGCCGGAAGTATTTCTAACAATTTGTAGTGTCTGACACCGTCAAAGCGGGCCGGCTGCATCTGTCCGAAAAATGCATAACCTCTTTCAGGATCAAGCTCAGGCCATGAGACATTTGTCGAGAGTCTGCTTACATAACGTTCAAAGAAAAATGACATCATAACAGGATCCCTGTGTGAGAAGCGTATGCTCTTCAGGGGGAGCTTTATTTCTACGGTGTATCCGTCGGGATTTATCCTGCCGGCACTGTACCATACCAGGTCCATACCAATGTCTTCATTCCCTGCGGCAAATCTGGTATCCATTTGTATACCGTTAGGGTTCACGTATATGCAGTACAGAGACTGCTGGTCGTTGAATGAATCGAAATTCACGCATACCCAGTCATCTTTCCTTATCTTATCCCTGGAATCCACAGAGGCACGTATCTTGTCAGGTTCGTTATCGTAACATCTGAATGCAAAATAGATGTTCTCAGCATCATAGGAAATCCAGGCAGTTGTACCGAAGGGAATTTCTTTACCGAAATCAGGAATAAATGAACGGAATCCGCTGAAGCCGTTCGAGTCATTCCAGACATCTTCATCCAGTACTCCGTCAATAACAGGAGCAACGGAGAGCTTAACGGGGATTACCGGGTCGGCTGTTTGTGCGGAGGTAATACAGATAAAGAAAAAGAAGTAAATGGCCGTGGAAAATAAATATCTAACCATAGGATCGTTAATTCTGCCTTAAAGCTAATATTTTTTAATTCCCTGCCTGAACAAATATTTTCAGGTTATAAGCAACGACTTTCCGATTGCACCTCAGACAATTTACCAGGAAAATGGAGAACCTGGTGAAGACTTTCCATTGCCAACCCGGATGTCATATATCTTCAACCACTTTTAAGTAAGTCAAGCCCGAACCCACACATCCTTTATAGCTTCCCGATAAATAATGAATTGACATTAACCAGGCAGATGGAATAAACAAAATGGTTCAGATGTCATTAGGAAAGATACAGGCAAGTTTGTCGATAATTCATTTTTTTCACCAGGCAGAGCTTTTAAAAAATTTTGTAAAATAAAATAAAAGAAAAAACATGAAAATACTTTTTTATATAATACTGACAGGTATATTGATTCGGGGGACGTCATCAGATTATCCTGACCGGCAGACAGATTTCGCCGATCCGGTTCAGGATTTTGAAGTGAATATAGAACTTGAAATTTCGGGTTTCGAAGGAAGATCGCACAGACCTTTTGTAGCTGTATGGGTGGAAAACGAAGAATCCGAACCAGTCCGTACAATTTCAGTCTGGTATAACAGCAACCGATGGCTGCCAGATCTGAAGAGATGGTACGCAAAACATTTTGAGCTTGCCCGGAAACCCGATTTCGTGGATGCAATAACAGGTGCTACCCGTTCCGCCGGAAAATACACACTGAAATGGAATCTGAAAGACGACAATGGCACAGCAGTAGCACCAGGGAAATATACGGTTTATATTGAAGTAGTCCGTGAAAAAGGAACTTATCAGCTGATAAGTAAGGAGATTGAACTGAACGAAAATCCGAAGCGGATCAATCTTGAAGGAGGTGTCGAAGTGGCTTCAGCAGCTATTGAATACGCCAGATTGAACCCCGGAAATAAATAGTTTTACATAATGGAAAAGAAATCTCTTTGCTGGTGGACACGGTGGGTTCATCTTTATCTTTCAATGTTCAGTTTTACCGCGCTTATTTTCTTCGCTCTTACCGGCATAACACTTAACCATCCTACATGGTCAGATAAACGGCAGAAGGTTGAAATACTGGAGGGCAATGTCGATCTGTCCTGGATTAATGTTGCCGATACCTCATCAATTGCAAAATGGCGCATTGTAGATAATATAAGGGATCAGCACAAAGTAAAAGGCAGCCTGACGGAATTCAGGATATCGGAGTCAGAGTATTCACTGGCATTCGATGGTCCGGGCTTTACTGCCTACGGGATGATTGACCGGTCAAGCGGTGCATATAAGATGGTTGCCACCTCAGCCGGATTTATTGCAGCCATGAACGACCTGCACAAAGGGAGCTACACCAAAGGCAGCTGGAATAAGATAATAGATATTACAGCCATCGTCCTGGTTATAGTTTCTCTTACTGGTTTCATTATGATCTTCTTTATGGCAAAGAAAAGATCACGTGGACTTCTGGTGGCAGGCATCGGAGCATTAATTTTTATTTTGCTATGTATTCTCTTTTCCTAACAGGCTGAATAGGCTGGAAAACCAATATCATGTCACAATATTTAACTAAAATAGTCTTGACTGATTTTGAATAAAAGTATTACTTTATAGTAAAATTTCTATCAGCGACCAAAAATACGACAATATGAAAAAATTGACAAGCCGCTTAATGGCCACATGCATTATTATATTGATGACTTCCATGGTCTGTCATTCCCAGGACTGGACGCAATGGAGAGGCCTCAATCGTGACGGGAAGGCAGAAGGATTTCAGGCACCTCAAACGTGGCCTCAACAATTGAAGCAGGTATGGAGAGTTACAGTCGGGTATGGTGACGCTTCGCCTGCGCTGGCAGATAATAAGCTTTATGTATTTACAAAGTCTGGAGATAATGAGATATTACAATGTTTAGATGCTACTACAGGCAGACAGATATGGAAATCAGATGGTTATCCCTCAGCTGCAATTTCGGGTCCGGCATCTTCACACCCCGGTCCGAGAAGTTCCGTAACTGTATCAGAAGGCAGAGTATTTACTCTGGGAGCGTGGGGTGACGTCGCTTGTTATGATGCCCGGACGGGGAAATTGAACTGGAGAAATGAAGACTTCAAGGGGAAAGTTCCTCAATTTAATACAGGGATGTCACCTCTGATCGAAGCAGATTTATGTTATACTCATCTTGGTGGTCCGGAAAAAGGGACTTTTGTTGCTTTCAATGTGGAATCCGGAGATATAAAATGGAAAATTGAAGGTGAAGGTCCTGCTTATGGATCACCAGTATTATTGAACATCAGTGGTACAAAACAGGTCCTGTTCCAGGCAACAACAAAACTCATCAGCTTCAGCCTTTCAGACGGAAAGCAGCTATGGGAGTTTGCAACTCCGGCCGGCCCGGGCAGGGTAAACAATGCAACAAGTCCGCTGGCAGATCAGAACAAAGTGTATTTCATGGGACTCAATAACGGTATTAGTGCATTAGAAGTCAGAAAAGATGGAAATAGTTATACCATTAACAAATTATGGCATAATCCTGAACTGAACACTGCTTTCAGTACACCGGTCTTAAAAGATGGATTTCTTTACGGATTGACAGGCGACAGCAGGCTGTTTTGTTTAAATGCACAAACGGGAACTACAGCATGGATTGATACAACTCCTCTGCAGCGATTTGGTTCACTTATTGATACAGGCAGAGAAATAATTGTATTATCCAGTAATTCCAACTTTGTCGTAATCAGACCCAACGGACAGAAATATGAACAGGTTGTACTAATACGGCTTCCGGGTAACGATTATTATGCTCATCCGGTTCTTTCAGGTAGTAATATCATATTAAAGGATACAGAGTCTTTGACTTTATATACGCTAAAATGATTTAATATCGTTAAGAGGATAGGTGCCTCTTTTCCCGGGGCTTCGATTTTACTTTCTCAGATCGAAGCAGAACACCAGATCGTGATCTCTTAAGAAAAGTCTGCCATGGGCAACCACCGGGTGAGTCCATACTCTTTTGTCCCTGGACGTCACAAGCGATCTTTCCGAATCCTTGCTGTATATATTTATTAGGCAGGAGAAAGCCGGGCAGCTATAAATTCTTATTTTTGAATATATTTCCACCTTGATAAACGTGGGGATCTGGTTATCTTATTCACTTCTTTAATAATCCGGTAATGAAAAAATGTATTCTTGGCTTGCTGGTGATAGTAATTTCTTTCCGTCTTGAAGCACAGGTAACTGCCGGGAAGACAGTAGCATATCCCGCTCCGGTTCAGTTCACTACGCAACAGGATCACAGGAACATGATGGACCAGCTTGGAATTAAAAGCCTGCGTCCGGGTCCCAGCGGGAATGAATCGGCACCCAATCATGCCAATTACGATGAGTCGGTTGCTACACCTTATCCTGACCTGCCTGACCTGCTTACTCTGAAAAACGGTAAAAAAGTAACTACACCTGAGATGTGGTGGAAGCTTCGCCGCCCGGAGATAGTCGAAGATATGGAACGGGAAGTATACGGCCGTCTTCCTGAAAACGTCCCGGCTGTAAAATGGACAGTCGATATCTCTGAAAGAGAATATGTGGGATTTACTCCTGTTATTGCCAAAAAGCTTACAGGTCATGTGGATAATTCGACCTATCCTCTGATAGATGTTAAAATATCAATGGTGCTTGTTACGCCTGCTAATGTAAAAGGTCCTGTACCGGTTCTGATGATGTTCGGAAGGCCGGCTCTTCCTGCTCCCGCACAGCCAAATTCAGATGAACTGGAAGTAATCAACAGGGCTCTCAGACAGTTGCTCTCGGAAAGTGATCCGGAGGTAAAGGACCTGCTTGAAAAATATCCTGCCTATACTCCGTTAACCCGTGCTTCAGGGTCTTCTCCTTTCGGCGGAGCGGGCCGGCAGACAGATCCCAATGCTGATCCTCCATCAACACAACAGCTTCTGGCTGCAGGATGGGGTTATGCCACCATCGATCCCTCATCTGTACAGGCTGACAACGGAGCAGGTCTTACGCGTGGCATTATAGGACTTGTGAACAAAGGCCAGCCAAGGAAGCCCGATGACTGGGGATCATTACGCGCGTGGGCATGGGGAGCAGCCCGTGGGCTTGATTATCTTGAAACGGATCCTGCTGTCGATGCTAAACATGTTGGTATTGAGGGGGTCTCACGTTATGGAAAGGCTGCCCTTGTTACACTTGCTTTTGAAGAGCGTTTTGCATTAGCACTGGTAGGGTCGTCAGGCAAAGGTGGTGCGACACTACACCGCCGTAATTTCGGTGAAGCTGTTGAGAGCCTTACCGGCAGCGGGGAATATCACTGGATGGCAGGTAATTATCTCAAATATGGAGCTTCTGATTCAAAAACGGGATCCGGCAACGCAGGTCAGCTCCCTGTTGACTCTCACAGTCTGATAGCAATGTGTGCCCCGCGGCTTACTTTTATTAGCTACGGGATACCCGAAAAAGGTGATGCAAAATGGCTCGACCAGAAAGGCAGCTATATGGCGACAGTAGCTGCCGGTGCGGTTTTCAGGCTTCTCGGGGCAAAAGATCTTGGTGTCTCAAACGATTACAGAAAAGAAGAGATGCCCCCCTATAATACCGGCCTGCTTGAAGGTGATCTGGCCTGGCGGCAGCATGAAGGCGGACATACCGATGCTCCTAATATGAAGTATTTCATAGAATGGGCTAACAGAAAAATTAACTATAATCCTGTCAGACAGGGAGGAAGATGAAATTTCGCCGGGAGACTATTACTGCTTAATGGTAATACGGCCGGCAAAACCACCTCTTTCGAGGAGGGCAATGGTCAGCACAGAACCTGAATCGACAACGGTTAACTCTCTTTTCATTGTATCATGAGTGTCATCAGTGAACAGGAGAGCGTCATATTTTTTTGACCCTTGGAGGAAGTTCAGAGAGATGCTGACCGTTCTTGCCGAGTCGGTCATTCCGGCAACATACCAGTCAGATCCTTTTCTACGGGCGATCACGATATGGCTTGCAGGGTAACCTTCAATGAATCTTGTCTCGTCCCATGCTGCCGGTATATTAGCTATCAGTTCCCTTCCCGGCCATTCAAGGAGTTTTTTCCCGTGTTCAGCGTAGATTTTCAATCCGGCCTCATATACAACAGGCATTGCCAGCTGATATGCATGTGTTCCGGGTGACCGTTCAAAATGAATTACTGTATAACTGACGGGGCCCATAATATTCCTGGTGTAGGGGATTGTAAGATCATTTGCCGGCGGCTTCGCCCTTCTCTCCATACCGTCGACACCCTCGAGAGTCATCAGGTTGGGGAACTGTCTCCTTTCACCCGAAGGCATGGTATTTCCGTGCAACTCAAGCAGAAAACGGTTCTCAATAGCCAGTTCAAAGATCCAGTCCCTCATCTTCAGGCTTCGCTGTGTGTCTTCGTAATCTCTCCATTCCCTGGGATTTTCACTTAGTGTGTTATGGTCGAAAAAGTCTATCTTGGCTCCTTTCAGGCCCCATGAAGCATATAATTTCATTGTTTCTGCAGCTTTTTCCGGGATGTCGAATTCACGGGTGTGGGCCCAGCCTATAACATTAACATTTTTACTCCCTGCATATCTGACAATGGCAGGAACAGAGTCGTCTCCTCCCCACTTGTTTGCAAAGCCGGCATCAGCCATATAGTAATCCCACCCCATTTCAGCGGCAGCATCTATCCACATTCGTGGTTTATCGGCATCTTTGGCAATATAATCCCACATCACGTTACCGGGTTTTATCCAGTCTTTCATTGAGCCATCATCATTCAGGTACTGATTCCGGGTCGGGGGATTTAGGTTTTCCATCAAATACGACTCTACAATCTTTCCCGGATTATCGGGTGAAATGATGATCATTCTCCAGGGCGAAGCAAATGGCAGATCAGAAATTACAGGGCCGGTTTTTTCCTGGTCGAGGGGAAAGCAATAAAGAAGCGTTGATCCTTCGCGTTTGAAGTGGGGCTGGATATAGTTACCATAGGTAGCCGCCTGTCCGACCAGCACAAAATGTTTACTCTCTTTCAGCTCTGCCAGCACCGGAGTCGAAAGCAGGTCGTTATCGATCGGACCCAGTGCGCTTTCATAGCCGTATCTGTTAGGGTGTGGCTGGCCCCAGTATGTAAAAGTATTTCCCGCCAGTGATACGGCAGAGCTTTCATTATGTATTGTAATTTGCCCTTTGCCTCCTGTCTCATATCTGAATGCCACTCCGTCGTTATATATCCTGAAACGGATATCCAGTTTACGATTGGCTTTTTTAAGGGTAAGCAGCAGTTCATTTGCTTTATTATGGTATGTTGATACTTTTCCCTGGGGAAGAGAGTAAGTTTCATCCAATGACCCGTGTTCAGCTTTTGTAAGTTTCACTCCGTATGTGAAATCCCCGGCATCAGTGTTCAGACCCATTGAGCCGGGCAGAAGTATTTGCTGATTTCCCCGGAAGACACTATATTCCACCGAGCCTTTATCGCTGTTGTATTCAATTACAGCCGTCAGATTTCCGTCGGGTGATACCACCCTGAATTCAGATTGTTTTGTACATGATCCTGTAAAAGAGCCGATTAACAGAATCGCAAAAAGAAAAGTAAGACTTCTCATTATAATAAAGGATAAATTGTTTCCGTGAAGATCGTAAATTTTTACAGACCGAAGACCCAGGCTGCAAGTGAAAAGTATATCCAGACTCCAAGAATATCGGCTACAGAAGTAATCAGCGGTGCGCTTGCTGTTGCAGGGTCGATTTTCAATTTAGTGAAAACAAATGGTATGGTCAGTCCCACAAGACTGCCTGCCATAACTGCAACCACCATTGTAGTAGCCACAACGGGAATTATTTGAGGTTCCCTGAATATGGCAATAAGGGAAACTCCTGCAGCCATTGTAGCTCCCAGGAGAAAAGAAACCAGCAGCTCTTTTCCTGCAAGTCTGAACCAGTCTTTTGCTTCCACCTCACCGGTGGCCAGAGAACGTATCATAAGGGTTGCCGACTGAGAGCCGGCATTACCGCCGCTTCCGATAAGAAGAGGGAGGAAGAACATAAGTGACACCATCGACTGGATCACATTTTCAAAACCGGATATCGCTACACCGGAGAAGATATTCATGAACACAAGGACTGTAAGCCAGAGGATGCGTTTCTGGTACAGGAATGTAGCCCTTGCTTTAAGAGGATTTATAATAGCCTCCTGAAAGGACCCGAATTTATGAAAGTCCTCTGTGACCTCTTCTTCCTCCACGTCCATAATATCGTCGAATGTTACGATACCAACGAGAATTCCATCCGAATCGGTGACGGGAAGAGCAACGCGGTCATGATCTTTAAAAACGCGTATTGCGGATTCCTGGTCGTCGTAAGCGTTGAGTGAGATGTAGCGGTTGTCCTGTAATTCACTTATGGTCTGTCCGGGATCTGCCAGTATTATATGCCTGATCTTAATGTCATCGATCAGTCTCCATGTATCATCGACAATGTAGATGACATTGAGGGTTTCGGAATTATGACCGAATTTCCTGATATGTTCGAGAGTCTGGGCAACGGTGAAATAGGATTTGACTGCAACAAATTCAGGGGTCATCAGCCTTCCGATACTGTCTTCGGGATACCCGAGCAACTGAATCGTTATTTTTCTTTCTTCGGGAGAGAGAAGCTGTATCAATCTCTGGGAAACCTGTCCGGGAAGCTCTTCAAAAAACGCAGTTCTGTCATCAGGATCCAGATCGTTAAGCAGCGATGACAGTCTGCTGGAATTTCTTGCCAGCCCTTCAATTATCTGTTCCTGTTTCTCATATGAAAGTAACTGGAATGTGTTTTTAGCCTGGTTATTTGTTAGCAGCCTGAAAGTTACTATATCCTCTCCGGGGTCCAGCTGATCAATTAGTTCAGCTATAACCACGTCGTCAAGCCCTGACAGCTCGGAACGCAGTCGTTTCCATTCTTTTTTCTCAATAAGTTCCTGGAATTCAGTGATTGTTTCAAACATGGCAATGTCTCCTTACAACCTTTTGTCCGTAAGGAGACCCTGAGATCTTCCCTACGGAGATTTTACATCCAAATTACATCGACAGGGGTCTTCGTCCATCTCAATTAGTTTACGGTGTGCAAAATTAGATTATTTTTTATCCTTTATGGTCTTTTCCCTGATTATTTCTGCAGAATTTTCATTTCTATTTTTTAATTCTGTTGCCCTGGATTGGTTTTTTGTCCGACTGATGTAAAAAAGACAACAAATATTGCCATGATAATAAATGAATTAATGAAGGTACATGACTTCAGAAAGCATACAGACCCGGAGTTCCGGCAAAGGGTCATTCAGAGGAAAACTACAGGTTATCCGGAGGTGAAATTCTGTGTATTAATACCCATCTGATCTGATGGAACATGTCACCGGTCCGTGTTTATTTTCTTATTATAAATGAAGAAACCAGACAGGGCTGAAAGTGCTGCCAGTAGCCCTGCAGGATATGAAATAACTGCAGGTAGTGAAAAACCTTCAGGGGCAAAGAGAATATAAGTACTTGTGACTGCAGTCATGAAGACTGCAGGAACGAGTGTTATCCAGAAAAATTTATGGTTTTGTGCCAGGTAAACTGTTATTGCCCAGAGAACAAATGTTGCGAGTGTCTGGTTCGACCAGGCAAAATAGCGCCAGATAATATCGAAATTCACAAGAGTCAGGAGGAAGCCAATGGTAAATAGCGGTATGCTGATGAGAAGTCTGTTTTTTATCGGTCCCTGTTTGAAACTGAGGAAGTCAGCCACAATCAGCCGGGCGCTTCTGAAGGCGGTATCCCCCGATGTTATTGGTGCGGCAACAACTCCCAGGAGAGCAAGCAAACCACCGAATTTTCCAAGGAGCGAGTTAGATATTTCGTTAACCAGGAAAGCCGCATTACCCTGATGTTCTGTCATTACGATGTTCAGTTCGCGTATGCCTCCGTAGAATGACATTCCAATGGCTGCCCATATCATGGCTACAACTCCTTCGGTGATCATTGCTCCGTAAAAAACCCTTCTTCCCAGTTTTTCATTTGTTATGCATCTTGCCATCATCGGCGACTGCGTGGAATGGAATCCTGAAATGGCACCGCATGCGATTGTTATGAACATCATGGGAAAGACCGGGAATTTTTGTGCATCAACATGAAAATTCCTGAAGTTCCCGGGGCTCAGCTCAGGTATGTTGAAACCTTTCACGAACAGGGCAGTTATCAGTCCCAGTGCCATAAAGATGAGGGCAAAGCCGAAAAGAGGATATATCCGGCCGATAATCTTGTCGATAGGCAGTAAAGTTGCGAGAAGGTAATAAATAAAGATAATCCATACCCAGAATGTCATTGACAAAGCATCGGGATTAAGGCCTGCAAGGATCTTTGCCGGTCCCATGATGAACACGGCTCCTACGAGAACCATCAGAACAACAGTAAAGCCTCTGATGAATTGTTTCACACCCTTGCCAAGGTAAACACCTACTATCTCGGTGATGCTAAGTCCGTTATGCCGGATGGAGAGCATGCCTGAGAAATAATCATGTACAGCCCCGGCGAAAACCGAACCAAGTACTATCCACAGAAATGCGACCGGTCCCCACATTGCACCGGCTATTGCACCGAAGATAGGTCCCAGGCCTGCAATGTTGAGGAACTGTATCAGGAAAACGCGCCACCACGGCATCGGAACGTAATCGACACCGTCTTTGAGTTTGTAAGCCGGTGTCTGCCTGTTTGGATCAGCCTTTTCAATTTTTTCAATCAACCGGGAATAGAAAAGGTAGCCCAGGATAAGAATTCCAATGGCAGTAAAAAAAGTGATCACTTGGTCAGCAGGTCAAAAAAAAATATTATTGTTTTACAGGGCCCCATTCCCTGAGTACATCGTCCTCGATATAGAGCCATGTGTTTTTATATATCCACTCTTCCTTAAAGGTATTTCCGCTTACAACCCTGTTTATTTTCTGTGGTGTTCCCCATGTGTCGCTCACCATTTCCGAGGTCATGCCTTTCCATATCTTACCGGCAGCCATCCGGGAAGCCATCAGGGATCCGTATTTCTCTTCGAGATATGAGAATCTGCCTCCCTGTTGTTTCTGCTGGGCTGCCTCAGGTTCAGGTTCCCTGATGACCGGTTCAGCTTTCACCACCGGAGGTTTAGTAACCACGACAGGCTCATCTGGTTTGGCATGACGTCTCAGGATGAATCCTTCATAATCTTCGAAAATGACACGGAAATAGGTTGTATCTGTTCCTGTAATCTCAACAACTGATCCTTTCGGGATGATCATGATCACAGAGGTAAGATCATCTTTTGTTTCAAAAAGCCTTGTGGCTGCAGTGGTGGTAGCCGTAAGTTTCAGTTCCTGGCCCGCAGGATGTACACCAGGATTGTCCTGCTGTGCTCCGGCACTGAGAACATAACTGTTTAAAAGATATAATATTAATATTGACAAAACAGGAGTAATCAATTTTTTCATGACCGTCGGTTTTAATCCGGATGTTCAAAAATTGTACCGAATTACACTTTAAATATAACTAAGATTTCACAAAGGCCGTAACTCAGGTGTCAGAAATATTCCATGACACATTCCTGTCCGGATCAAATGACCCTGATCATCATCAGTCCGTCTCTTACAGGAAGGATTACAGTTTCGATTCCTGCCTGGTCCCTCACCATGTCGTTGAATTCAATTATTCCCCTGGTCTGAGGATCTTTGCTGTGTTTCTCCAGGACCTTTTCTCCCCAGAGGATATTATCTGCCAGGATGAAACTTCCCGGCCTGGTTTTTCGTATAATAATATTATAGTACTCTTTATATTCACGTTTGTCGCCATCGATATACACAAGGTCAAATTTAAGGTCGAGAGGAGGAACAAGATCCTGAGCTCTTCCGGTGAGCTGAATTATGGACTCCTCCAGTCCAGCCTTTTTGAAATATGAACCGGCGAATTCCTTTAATTCGTCATTCTTTTCCACTGTATATAATCTGCCTCCCGGCTTAAGACCTTTTGCAAGGCATATTGCAGAATAACCTGTGAAAGTCCCGATTTCCAGAATGAGGGAAGGTTTTATCATTACAGACAGGAATCCCAGAAGTTTCCCCTGCAGATGTCCTGTCGACATGTTTGGATTGACAAACCTGATATGGGTTTGCCTGTAGAGGTCTTCAAGCAGCGGATCTTCAGGCGAAGAGTAGTCGGACATATATTTTTCGATCCACCTGTTCATGGTTATTTGTAAATAAGATACGAAAGCTCCGAAGGTTCAAGAACTTCGTTTGCAATTTCGAGTATCTGCGTTTCTGTAACAGCGTCAATTTTTTTGCAGAGATCATTCAGCGTGTCAATCCTGTTTGCTATCAGCAGGCTCTTTCCCATGCTCAGCATCAGGCTTTCGTGATGTTCGTATCCTCTTGCCAGATAACCTCTTACCTGGGTCTTGGCCTTGTGTAGTTTAAGAGTTCCCAGGCTGATTGTCCTGAGTTTCTTCAGCTCGGAATGGATAATGTCGATACATTTTTCAAGAACCTGATTATCACAGCCGAAATAGATTGAGAAAACACCTGTGTCATGGTAGGAATTGTAACCCGACTCGACATTATATGCCAGTCCGCGACGTTCACGGAGAGCAATGTTAAGACGTGAATTCATCCCCTGGCCTCCAAGAATGTTGTTCAGGAGCGACATTCCCGGCCGGCGTTTATCTTTCACAGAATAGGCGACATTGCCAATCATGCAATGGCTCTGGAAAGTATTCTTATCTTTTTTTACAGATGACCTGATGTATTTTGTGATCTTACCGTTATTAGATCTTCTTATTTTTGAAGGGAAGTGTTCAAAATATTTTCTGAAGAGCTTCAGGGCGGTTTCATTGGATATATCACCTGTTGAACAGAAAACAATCCTGTTGGTGTTATATTTCCCGGCTATGAACTTTTCAACCTTTTCCCTGGTGAAGGAACGCACCGATTCAGGGGTTCCAAGGATATTTCTGCCCAGTGCCTGACCGGGGAATATCATTTCTTCAAATTCGTCGAAGATAAGTTCAGCCGGATTATCGAGATAAGAATTTATCTCTTCGATGATGACGTCTTTTTCTTTTGATATGCCTGATTCCGGGAACACCGAGTTGAAAGCTATGTCGCTGATCATATCGACGGCCTTTGCAAAATCTTCCCTGAGCACTGTTGCATGAAGGGCCGTATCCTCTTTGGTAGTATATGCATTCAGTTCACCTCCTACTTCATCGAGACGTGTCAGGATGTAATAGCTGCCGTGCCTGCGGGTACCCTTGAAGAGCATGTGTTCGATAAAGTGGGCCATTCCGTGTTCTGCCTCCGTTTCATGCCTCGATCCGGTATTGATTATCAGACCGCAATGTGCGATCATCCCGTTTGTACGGTAGTGCACCAGCCTGATGCCATTTTCGAGAGTATGAAGAAGGATATCCATTTGATGGTCAATAACAGGCTGCAAATGTATTACATTACAAGTTTGATTCCAAGGAGGATTTTTATTGAATGAAGTATTGTGGTTGTAGTCAGGTTTGCCTTCCTGAAAATGACAGGTTCATCAGAATGTTACGTTTTATGAAAAGAAACAAATATCTTTAAGCTTTAAAAACACAAAGCCATGAAAATAGTTTCTTTAGACCAGGTTGAAAAGAAGAAAGTCGAGATGGAAGGAGTAAAGGGAGCATGGAAGCAGCTTCCCCTGGGAAGTAACGATGATGCTCCGGTATATTCCTTAAGAGTTTTCACAGTTGAAGCAGGAGGAAACACTCCCTTTCACAGTCATCCTTATGAGCACATGAATTACATCATTGAGGGGGAAGGGATGATAATCGACGAGCATGGTAATGAAAGGCCTGTAAGAGCAGGTGATTTCGCCCTGGTTTATCCGGATGAGAAGCATCAGTACAGGAACACTTCACCCGACAGGGTGTTCAGGATGATATGTGGTGTTCCGAAGGAATTTGAGTAATATTCAGACTCTTTACCAACCACATACGGCAGACAGGCTGTAATACTGCCGGATGGTATTTTTATAAATGAGAAGGGCAACTATGAGTAAGACAATCGATTCTTCCGCAGACCAGAGATTTACCTCAAGGATCGGACTCATAATGAGTGCCCTGGGCATTGCGGTCGGGACAGGCAATATATGGCGGTTTCCAAGGATTGCAGCACAGAGCGGCGGCGATACCGGTGCCGGTGCTTTTTTGATCGCATGGCTGATCTTTCTGGTTCTGTGGAGTATCCCTCTCATTATTGCCGAGTATGCTTCAGGGAGGAAGCACAGGTCAAGTGTAATCGGGACTTTCCTGAAAAGCATGGGACCGCGATTTACCTGGATCGGGTCATTTGTGGCTTTTGTCCCCCTTGCTATCACCTTCTTTTATAGTGTCGTTGTCGGATGGTGCATATATTATTTTATTTATATGGCCACTCATTCCCTGCCGGATAATTTTGAATCGGCGATGTTGGTATGGAATAATTATCAGGCTGGTGTCTGGCCGGTCGTCACACATATTGCAGCCGTCTTTATCGGAGCGCTTGTAATTTGGAAAGGCATTAAATCTATCGAGAAAGTCAACAAATTCCTGATCCCTTCCCTTTTGTTCATAGTGGTAATATGCGTGATCAGGGCAATTACATTGCCGGGGGCAGGAGAGGGGCTCGCATATCTTTTCAGGCCTGACCTGAGCCAGCTGGGGAATCCGAAGACATGGCTCGATGCACTTACTCAGAACGCATGGGATACAGGAGCAGGCTGGGGTCTGTTTCTTACGTATGCGGCTTACATGAAGAAGGAGCATGGAGCCGTAAGCAATGCTTTTCTCACCGGCATCGGCAATAACACTGTTTCGCTGCTTGCCGGCATTATGATCTTCGGGACCGTTTTTGCTGTACTTAAGCACGAAATGGGGATGAACGATGTGCAGGTCCTGGAAATTATGAAATCAAGCGGACCGGCTTCTACCGGTCTCACCTTCATCTGGATGCCACAGCTCTTCAACAAGATGTTTGGGGGAGGGATGCTTTCAATACTTTTCTTTCTGGGACTGACATTTGCAGGCTTTTCATCGTTGATTGCAATGCTGGAATTGCCTGCCAGGGTTATGGTGGATACAGGCATGAAGAGGAACAGAGCTATACTCCTGATCGTGGTTATTGTGATCCTGTGCGGCATTCCTTCAGCGCGAAGTCTTAATTTTCTGAGTAACCAGGATTTTGTATGGGGTGTCGGTCTGATGATATCGGGTGCTCTGATAGCGGCTATGATAATAAAACAGGGGCCTGAACAGATAAGAGCTGAACTTAACCTTTCAGTTGATGACAGGAAACTCGGAAAGTGGTGGCACTATATCATAAAATGGTTCATTCCTGCAGCAGCCGGAGTCCTTCTCATCTGGTGGCTTGCACAATCATTCGTGCCCGGCGAATGGTTCAATCCCTTCAGCCAGTTCTCGTTTATGACATGTATCTTTCAGTGGAGTGTCGTCCTCGCAATACTGATAATATTCAACCGCAGGATAACCAGGTTGTTTATCTGATCAGACTAGAATTTCACGACCTCCCAGAACACCTTTTTCGGTTTCAGGTTTTCATCGAAAAGAAGCGGGTATACTTTCATGCCTCTTCTGTCGCGCCAGCTGCGGCGGTCGGATATATTCCAGAAAGTAACAGTGGTAATGACATCTTTCTTTTCCCGGAAAACATCGAAGGCCATCTTATAGAGATCTATCTGTTTCTGTTCTCTTTCAGGAGTGAATCCTCTCCCTGCCGTATCAGCTCTTGATCCATAGATGGATACATCGAGCTCTGTTATGTGTACCTCCAGTCCCAGAGAGGAGAATTTATCGATAGCATCCCTCAGGTTCTGTTCAGTCGGATCGCTTATATTCCAGTGGCCCTGAAGTCCAACAGCATGTACCGGGACACCCTGGTCGAGGAGGTTTTTCAGCATAGTGTATATCCTGTCCCTTTTACCGGGATTCTCGGTATTGTAGTCATTGTAAACAAGGATGGCTTGAGGGTCTGCCTCATGTGCATAGCGAAAAGCTTCAGCGATAAAATCCTCGCCGCATATCTTGTACCATAAAGACTCTCTGTAGATATTACCTGTGTCCCTGTCGACAATTGCTTCATTCACCACATCCCAGGCATATACTTTTCCTTTATACCTTGTAACCACCTGTGTGATATGATCTTTAAGCCTGGCCAGCGCGACATCCTTTGTAACCTGGTTTCCTTCTGCATCCCTGAACATCCAGGCCCCTGTCTGGTTATGCCAGCAGAGAGTATGTCCGCGGACTTTCATCCCGTTAGCCTGTGCAAAGCTGACGATCTTGTCGGCATCATCCCAGAAATACCTGTTTTCTTCCGGGTGTATGGGGCCGGGTTTCATTACGTTTTCGGCCGTGAGGCTGTTAAAGTGCTTTTTAATAAGTTCTCCCTGTTCCCCTTCCAGGCTGGAAGGAGCTACTGCCACTCCCACGGGGAAGTATTTCCTGTAGAAGTCTTTCAGTCCTGATGTGGAGTCGATTTCACCGGTTTTCTTTCCTCCGGCTCCGTTGCAGCTGCCAAGGATGATCATGGCACAGCACAGAGCTATTGCCGGTATCAGTGAAATCATGCATTGATTAATTTTAAATCTGGTTTTCATATCGTGGTATTAATGGATTAAGGTCTGTTCAAGTTTTTATTATTCAACTATCAATGTTGCATAGTTAAACATTTTCATTAATAATTGTACCATCAGTGGGATTATTGTTTTCAGAATTCATGCAGAGGATATTTTTAGAGTTGCAGAATTCTGTCTCCTTCCTCTGTACATCCAAGTTTTTTTATCTTTTGGTAACACCAGGGACATAGAAAACTAATGCATGCATCAGTCTTTATGACGGGAAAGCAGGAAATTCTTCACCTTCAATCGTTTATGTTATCTGAAAGAAAATGCCGTTGGTGTCAGTCATGTTACCGGCAGGTATATAATTTAATCACATTCAGTGTTAGGTATTATTTATTGCTTCACTGCCGTCGGCTTCAGCCGACGGCAGAAAGTGAATCTATATCACCGGGCTTTAGCCCGGATTAGGACGCAGTGAGGAAAAAGAGACGAGAGTGTTCGCTCTCGCTGAACCGAAGGAAGAAAATTAGAATAAGTGTAGCAGTTCTAGGCTGGCTATTTCTAGTTTTGTAGCACAGGGAGGGAATTTTTACAGTATTATAATAAGTAGGTGGGGAGTAACAATTGAAAATCTTACCTTTTCGGGGGAAATACAGCATTCAGTTATGGCGCAGTTTGATTTACCATCTGATATGCCCTTATCTTTGCTATTTGAAATTTAGAAAGATACAGGAGGAGTTGCACTATTTTCCACTCTTGACTTTATTGATATATTACCAGAATATAACGGAGTTTTTCACAACACGCTACATTATTTATTAGGTGCTGATTCAAAGTAACTTATTGCGTAAACATAAAAAATACTGTTTATGCTGACCGTAGTTATGACTGTGCCGCCTAAAGGTCTATTGTCCTGTCATATCAAATGAACCTATATTAAGCCGACACTTTTATAAGTTTAAATTCTTTCTCCATTATAGTTTTCCCCATTTTTCTGCTATGTCCGCCAGCTATCATATTAAACGGCTATTCAGAAGACCTGACATTAACAATAAAAAACCCTCCCTGAAAGGCAGCCAGGGAAGTATACTGACATAAATTTCCTGTAAAATAAAATGATGTCCTGTGTGTATGTCCTGTAAAAATGGCGATTATCTTGTCAGAATTTGATAAGATAAGATCAACAAGAGCAATCGTCCCTGGCTGAACGGGATTTTTGCTTAAACTGTAAGGGATATGGCTGATCAGTATAATTGGTTCATCACCGGATAATTGGTCTTCCAGAAATTGAACCTGCTCTTCGTTTATCTTGTTGGTTGAATTATCAATACCGACAAAATTGATCCCATTTATAATCTCAGAATAATATAAAGGATTGTGACCCCGATAGAGGGGAGCCAGGCTCTTGTCAATCCAGGCTGTTCGCAAAGAATCACGATTTCCCGGCATCCCTTCATAATTCCAGTCATGATTTCCCGAAATATACAACCATGGAATATTTGTTTCTTCCAGGCGGTCAAAGACATAATTTACAGATACGGCCGACGGAAAGTTAACAATGTCCCCTGTCAGAAGAAGCAGGTCGACATCCTCATTTTTCGCTTTTAGAAGCAGATCATCCAGATATTCAAATGTCGTTTTATAGACGTCCTGCAAATAATGTTTACGGGGGGCTGTATAAGCTTTTTGCATACGTTCACCATATTTCATCAGATCAGGCTCATTTGCATCAGCGATACTTATATGAGCATCTGTTATTTGCATTATTTTCAAGCTGTCATTATAATCAGGAATTGTAATAATGCCTGTTAATCCCCTTTGATCGTTGACAAAATGACTAACCTTTTTATCTTCATTTTGGGATGTGCAGCAAACAGCAAATAATAAGACAGTAAATCCCAGGATATTCAAAAAGTACTTTTTCATTGACGTGTAATATTTATGATAAATCCGGAATGATACTTTAATAGTTTCACAAATTAAAGTTATGAAACCAGTCGGCAAAACCAAATAGTAAGCAAGATTAAATAATGCATGGCTATTTAACCGGGATTATACCAGTAATATACTTACTATGTGAACGATACAGAATCCGTCACCGCCTGCGTCACGCCCCTAAAAACAAAAACCCGCCCTTGATTCTGCGGGATAATGTTTGAGTGTGAGAGTGTTAGTGAGAAAAAAGAATGAGAACTCGCTCTAGCCTGTCAGCCGAAGCTTCAGCGCAGGCTGGCTCTCGGGTATTTACTTATAGTTATAAGCGAAACTTTAAGTAATTCAGCAACTTCTTTCCTAGAAAGCAATAAATCGTAATCATCAGGCTTTTCATTTTTCTTAAGAATTTCTGATTCATTTTTATTCGATTTATTAAATATAAGAATCTTGACAAAATGGATTTATTGATTATTAGGAAGTTACAAAAGTTTACTCAATATTGTCTAATTTAACTTGCAGACGAAATTCAAACTGATTATTTCACTATATTTAGTTTTCAAAAAAACAGTCATATATGGCAAAGTTTCTTTCAGGAAAAGAATTAGAAGAAGGAGTTTGTGATATAATTTACAAGGCAAGAACGAGATTATTAATAATTTCCCCATTTATTAGGCTTGATGAATATTTTAGACGAAAGGTGTTTGATAAACATCAGGGAAATGCTGAACTTGAAATTGTGATTGTATTTGGGAAAAATGAAACCCAAATCAATAAAAGTTTCAATAACCAAGACTTTGAATACTTCAAGAAATTTCCAAATATTTCAATAGTATATGCACCAAATCTACATGCAAAATATTATGCTAATGAAAGTCAATCAATTGTAACTTCCTTAAACCTCTACGATACCTCTTTTCGTCAGAATATTGAATTTGGAGTCATCTCAGAATCTACATTAATTGGAAGCGAGAAAATTGATAAAGATTCTTGGACTGAGAGCATGAATATCTTAGAAAAAAACAACGTTGTGTTTGTTAGGAAACCAAATTTTAAAAAAAAACTATTAATAGGGAAAGATTATATTGGATCTGAAACAAAATATGATGTGACAGATAAACTTATTGAAACTGGCAAGGTACCGAATAAGAGCTACTTCGATTTTATTAATCCAGAATTGCTTGATTCAGTAAAAAGTGAAACTAGAATATCACGAGAAGAATTTGAAAAAGAACAACTAAACGATAAGAGAGAAAATCAAGAAAAATTTAATAATGGGTTCTGCATAAGGTGTAAGGAGCCAATTCCGATTGATCTTAGATCTCCGTTTTGTAAGAAATGCTATAATGAATGGAAAGTTGACAAGAATGAATATAACAAAGAAAGGTTCTGCCTAATCTGTGGTAAACCTCATGCAAGTTCAAAGAAATACCCAGCATGTCATTCCTGCTATACTAAACACGAAAAGGCTTATTGATAATATAAGGACTATTAAAATATCCTATTAGTATTTTGCAGTCATTCTGATCATTTGTAATCTGTCACCAATTTCGTCACCCTCTTCAAAACAAAAGCCCGCAAAACGTTGATCTTGCGGAATTTCCTGATTAAGAGAGTGGTGCCACCGACCCCCTGAAAGATCGGACGGAAATTTTAGTATAATGTTTTGATTTAACTTATGACGGTATTGGAGACATTTCTGTTGATTATTACCAATTAAACCAGTCTGTCGAGAGTATCATCTCACAAATTGAGGACCAGAAACTTGATATTACTAAGGATTATAAGGTTTATATTTCTGTGATACGAATTTTTTCAGTGATTCTCTGGTGAATGATCTTACTGAGGCGGAAGGGCCAAGTATATTTCTTCCGATAGGATAACCATAGAAAACCTGTTCTTCGAAATCATCGAATATTAGTTCCGCCGGGTTGTCGAGATAAGAATTTATTTCTTCAATAATAACTTCTTTTTCTTTACTGATTTCTTTTTCAGGGAAGGTCGAATAAAAGGTGATATCGCTTATAATATCGACAGCCTTTTCAAAGTTCTGGTTCAGCACCGAAGCATGTACGGCAGTTTCCTCTTTTGTTGTATAGGCATTCAGCTCGCCTCCCACATCATCAAGGGAGCTTAGAATATGATATGCTCTTCTTTTGCCAGTGCCCTTGAAAAGCATATGTTCGATAAGGTGTACTATTCCATGTTCATCAGACTTCTCATCGCGTGAACCTGTATTTATCAGCAGGCCGCAGTGTGATATCATTCCGTTTGTCCTGTAATGAACAAGGCGGATTCCGTTTTGAAGGGAATGGTATAGCAGTTTCATTATCTGAATGAATTGTCTGCAAAGGTATTATAAGGATGAAAGAATGCAAACAGAATTGTGTGTGCCATCATTTTTCCCAGTCGCTGATAATGATCCTGTCCCGGCATAGTTTCACCTCCAATTTCTGTTTTTCCCGCCATTTGAGTTTCCTGATATATTCGATGGGAATAGTAACCGAATAACTGGAGCCGCCGGCCACCTTGGTAAGACTCCTGATGTTCCTCTGGTCAATTTTTCTTCGTGTCATTTCATTTGGATTATCTCAGTATTAAAATACTGATTAAAATACTGAGATGCAAATTTCTCCTGCAAGCTTTATGCCTGGAAGCAGGAGGGAAGGAGAAAACTATTTAAGTTGGCAGTTGCCTGATACATATAAATATCATAATTTTAAAGTTCTCCAACATACATATTTATAAACTATTATATATTAAAGAATAAAATGTTTGAAAATAAAATAGCTATTGTCACAGGCGGTGCTTCAGGTATTGGGAAATCGATTTGTTTCTATTTGGCTAAAAATGGTTCACAAGTCATAATTGCCGACATCAACAATGAGAAAGGGCGGGAAACAGAATACTTAATTACTTCTTTCGGCGGCCTGGCAAAAGCTGTATCCGTTGATGTGACAAAGATTCAGGAGATTGAATGGCTTATAAATGATACCCATAAAACCTACGGAAGAATTGATTATTTATTCAATAATGCAGGGATGGGTATAAATGGAGAATTTCAGGATATGAATCCCGGTCACTGGAAACAAATCATGGAGGTCAATCTCTGGAGTGTAGTATACGGATGTTATTATGCCTACCCGATTATGATTCAACAAAGATCAGGGCAAATAATAAACACAGCTTCTCTTGCAGGTCTTATTCCGGGAGGATTGTCAACCAGTTATACTGCTACCAAACATGCTGTTGTAGGTTTTTCTCTCAGTTTGAGGGCAGAAGCGAAACAGTACGGTATAAAAGTCAATGTCCTGTGCCCCGGATATATCCGGACAAATATACAGAAAGCGGGAATCGTGGTTACCGATTATCTGAAAGCAGAAGAAAATGTCAAAATGGAAGCTGATATGAAATTTAAGACTCCCGAAGATTGTATTAACCAGATAATGAAAGGCGTGCGAAAGAATAAAGGAATCATTCTCTCACCGAAAAGGCATAAGATTTACTGGTGGATGCAGAGGATATCACCTGAAATTATACCAAATATGTTTTATAGAATAATCAGAAAAATGAAAAGGAATGCCGGTATTTTCCAGGAGACATAACCAAATATTTTATAAAAGCAATGATCCCGAAATAGGACAGTACACTATTAAAAAATTATCCTTTTTCCGGCGGATCAGTATTGATACATTTGATGCTTTAGCGCCAAGTCCATATATGTTGGCTCTGATGGAGTTTGATGTCACAGACGCCAGAAGAAAAATACGACAGAAAAAGAGAAATGGAAGTCCTGTGTCGTTCCAATCATTTATTGTTAAGGCTATTGCTTCAGCCGTGGATGAATTTAAAGAATTGAATTCTATCATTTCAGGAAAAAGGCTATTTATATTCGAAGATATTGATATCAATATTCCATTGGAATTAAATACCGACGGTGAGAAATTTCCACGGCAGATAATTATAAGAAAAGCAGATAGAAAAAGTGCAGAAGATATTTTCAAAGAGATAGAAGCCGCCAGAAGTAGATTCATACAATACCGGACAACCGGGGATGAAGATAAATGGGCAAATAATATGATGAGAATACTGTTTGTCTTCCCTAAGTTTTTACGTAAGATACTTATTCGGGAAGTGGTAAATAAACCTTTAATAGTCAAAAAAAGATCAGGTACAGTTCATTTTACGACCGTTGCAGGATTTTCGCAAACTTCAGGGTATGTGATCCCCTGCATGATAGGTGTCCGCTCCCTTGATTTTACTCTTGGAAGTATTCAGAAAAAAACAGCAGGTTTCGGTAATGAAACACTATCAAGAGACATCTTAAGTATTACAGTAATGTTTAATCATAAAATTGTTGATGGAGTACCGGCGGCCCTTTTTTCAAACCGGTTAAAGCAAATAATTGAGAATGGCGATTTTATATAGAAGTATAAAGAAACTATGAAAAGGATGACTCTTATTTCTCTCAATAATTACCGGTATCTCAGAAGTCCGAATACCAATTAAATAAGATATGGTTGAATATCGCTTTTAATATTACTATTTTTAGAATCAGTAATTGCAAAATATTTAAATATGAGTATAAGAAACTTAGTTTTCGTCAGGAAATATTCTACTTCAATTTACTTTATTTTAGTTTTTGTACTTTCCTGGGGTCCTATTATTTTTCTGGCAGGTCCCGCGAATTTACCTATAGATCCGGAGCTTTCAGAAAATATTCTTCCAATTCTATACACATTTATGCTCATAGGTCCAAGTGTAGCTGGTATCTTACTTATTGGTCTGGTAAATGGGAAAGA
Organism: Bacteroidales bacterium; assembly: GCA_036759025.1. Lineage (GTDB taxonomy): Bacteria > Bacteroidota > Bacteroidia > Bacteroidales > VadinHA17 > LD21. The sequence continues at coordinate 105,947 of DAIOVL010000010.1, read as the reverse complement.
AGGTTTCCGGAATTTTAAAGCCCGTTTATTCAGATGGCGAACCGGGATCCGATGGTATGCTGTTGCACTTTTGACTGCTCCGGCCCTTGCATCAATAATTTTATTTATCCTTGCTTGTATTTCTCCCGAATTCGAGATCGGATTATTCAACTCTGAAGCTAAGTCTGGCCTCATATTATCAGGCATTATAACTGGATTAATGGTAGGAATATTTGAAGAGGTTGGCTGGTCAGGATTCCTTATACCAAATCTCAGACTCCGTCACAATATAATTATAACCGGGATTATTGTTGGTCTTTTTTGGGGCGCCTGGCATTTCATACTTTTTTGGGAGAGAGACAGTTTCCTCGGGTATATGCCGCTACTCATCCTGACCGGACGTCTTTTTACATGGCTGCCACCGTATAGAATACTTATGGTGTGGATATTAGACAGGACCGAAAGTCTTTTTTTAGTGATTCTGACGCATGCCAGTCTGGTTTTTACTACAACAGTCCTGGTGCCCATGACTCTAAAAGGCGAAAACCTATTAATATGGTTAGCGGTTTGGAGTGCATCTCTTTGGATCGTTGTAATTGCTATATCAACATCAATAAAAAGGCTTAATGCCCGATGACAAAGATTCAGATCTATGATCAAATGTCTGTATATCAGATCGTAATAACAACTTAAAATTTAATAAATTAGTTTTTAAAAGGAGGTAATTATGAAAATATTGTTACTCGGAGCCACAGGAAGGACTGGAATGCATATAATCGAAGAAGCATTAAAAAGGGGACACAAAATATCTGCAATTGCCCGTGATCCTGAGAAATTAAAGAATTATAATCACTGCTGTCCGGTTAAGAATTCCAGATTGACAACTGGCTCTCATCGGACAAATTGTTAAAGTTAAATTTACTATTAAAAAGTTCTTTGATAGGTGTCTTCTCAAAAAGAGTAAGACCCATTGTTTGAGCGAAAGTGTACAGGCTTATGGCCAGGTCTAGCTTCTTTTTAGCAATTGCAATTAACAAATATGTGCTGATTGCTATCCAAATCTGGCAATAAACTGCGTTCGGGCTAGTTCCGTAAAATGCTTTAATGTGAAGATGCTGTTTTATCCATTTAAAGAAGAGTTCGATCTTCCATCTTTCTCGATAAAGCTCTGCTATTGTCAGAGCAGGAAGGTTAAAATCGTTGGTCATAAAGGAGTAAACAACACTTGTTTCAAAGTCTTCATAAACAACCAGACGGAACTCTTCTGGGTATATTCTTGAAGACTTGTACCCGGTTAACCTGACGATTTGATCACTGATGATCCCGGCAGTTTTATCGACCTCGGAAAAAGAAATGGCTTCATATTTTATGTTGTCCTTTGCCCTTGAAACAAAGAATGCCTTGCATTGGTGAATAAGGGTATATAAACGATGAAAATCAACATATCCTTTATCCATAATGTAGTAGGAACCAGGCTCTACAGGCATTTTGTCCAGAGAGTTAATGTCATGAACTGCACCCTCGGTAATGTCGACAAATATGGGAATGGACCCACGAAGATCCAGCAAGGTATGCATCTTGACAGCCCCTTTCTGATGATGGAACCTAGCCCATGGATAAAGACTTAAGCACAGGTCGATCGTGGTACTGTCAAAAGCATAAACCATGTTGTCTATGTCAAGCCGGAAATCTTTATCGTCAAAGTACAGCGGCCTTGCCTTCTTGATCAGGACCTGGGCAAAATCGGCATAAATGCGCCAATCTCTTTTTTCATTAGCATCAGCTAGTGTGGACTTCGAGACTGGTTGTTTAATGCCTGAATGATACAGTTTGTTGGAAAATGCAGTCAAGCAGTTCTCTATGTCACGCAGACTCTCACGACCGGTCAGTTGGGCAAAACTCATTACAAGAAAATGCTCCCGGCAAGAAAAACTCCTTACCCTGTAGTCTCCATTGTAATGGTCAACACATTTTTGAAACTCGTGATCTGGCATAAACATCATCAATTGCGCAAAAACTGTTTTTCCTAGGTGCATGATCGCTCAAAATATGGTATGAGCGAAAATATCAATTCAAATCGTAAAAAATTTTGACCCTATTTAAGGTATTATATATTAATAATTTACGTTAATTTTAACCGTCCTTAACCGGACACTAGTGAATTATAATATAGAAATTATTCAAGGTTCACCATATGATTTTGAGGTAGTTGAAAAAGCTATAAATGGATGTGAGGCAGTAATTAATACCCTTAATGTATCTAGGAAATCAGATAATCCGTGGGCTCAGCTCAGAGCTCCCGGAGATATGATTTCAAAATCAGCTTTCAATGCTGTAAAGGCAATGGAAAAGAAAGGAATTAAGCGATTTATTGCATTAAGTACTATAGGTGCAGGACGTTCCTGGAAAACAACTCCCGCAGTATTAAAATTTATCGTCTTTGTCAGCAATTTAAGATTTGCTTTTAAGGACCATGGGAAACAGGAGGAAATTCTTGAAAATTCATCAATCGACTATACAATATGCAGAGCACCAATGCTTTCCGATGAAGAAAATCTTACTGGTGCAATCGCTACACCGGAAGGAGAAAAACCAGCCAATAAAGTTCTGAGCAGAAACTCTGCTGCTGAGTTTTTCTTAAAAATAATCGAAAATAATGAGCATATCAGAGAAACAATAAGTCTTTCAAATAAGGCTGTATAAGAATTGATTGAAAAACTAAATAAGGGGTCCAAAATCCGTCACCAATTCCATCACCCTATTACAAACAAAAACCCGCAAGACGTTGATCTTACGGGTTTTGCGATTTAAAGAAGTGGTGCCACCAGGAATCGAACCGGGGACACCAGGATTTTCAGTCCTGTGCTCTACCTACTGAGCTATGGCACCTCCTTTTGGGACTGCAAATATATATCTGAAAACTTATTAAGCAAAACTTTGATACGAAAAATTTATCTGACTTAAGCCGACCTGCCCCCTTGCCTCTTATTATTTTCCTTTCACAATGATGGTTTTCTTATCAGTATCAGTAGTCAGCGGTTCTTCAGGATTGAGTTCATAACGGATCCCTTTTTCCGAGGCATTGATGTTCAATATCTTCAGCAGGATGAGGTTGGCAAGGATAGCTTCTGCTTTGCCAGATGAAATACCGGTCATTTTCCTGAATCCTGACAATGTCACAGAAGTGTTTTCTGAAAGATAATTAAACAATTTTTCCTCGGCTTTCCCGAACTTAACCAGCAAACCCGATTTGCGATCTTCCTTTTTCCACACCTTAAGCATCACACTGTTTGCTGCCAGGTTCTGATCCATATGCCTGAACCAGGCACGCCAGGCGCCGTTTTCGTCCTTTGACCTGTATGGCCTCTTTTCACCCTTCAGCACGATGACTTCAACAATTGTTTTACCTTCGATCGTATGTTGTTTGACAGTGTAGTTTATCTCAGGTTTGCAGAAAAGATGAGAAGCTGTCTCAACCATGTATATCTCTTCGTCGGAACGGATCCCTGCAATTGAACCGTTATCCCTGACTCCAATAAGCAGGCGGCCTCCGTCGCTGTTGGAGAATGCTGACAGGGTACGTGCTATCTTCCTGCTGTCGGAAACACAGTATTTAAAATCGAGTTGCTGGCCTTCACCCTCGTTGATAAGTCGTTTAAGATAGGGTTCCATAACAAACAGTCTTGCGGTCTTGCGGTCTTGCGGTCTTGCTTTGTCAGCCGTAGCCCTTGCGAAGGCTGGCGGTCTTGCGGTCGCAACTGGTTCCCGCTGCAGGATCTTCACTTCGTTCCGACCAGCACAGTCAACATCAGCTGCTGATGAAGAGGCTTTTACTGGAATATTCCGGATCGCAGGTCACGTTCACCTTAAGTTTACGCAGTCCCGCCTCATCGCCGGGAGTTGGAATATGTGTAAGGTGTACTTCGCAGTTGCTCAGCTCTTTCAGTTTTTCCAGGGCCATCTTAGCAGCAGGATTTGATAGTGCACTGATGCCCAGAACTATCAGGGTCTCGTCGACATCAAGACTTACCATCTTCCCTTCGAGAATGTTTTTCTTAAGGTAAGTAACTGAATCAATCAGGGTTCCGGGCAGAAGGAACATGTTGTCGGGCAGACCGGCAAGATACTTGGCTGCGTTGAGAATCAGGCTTGATGAAGCATGCATTAGGGGAGAGTTTTTGCCCGTGACAATTTTCCCGTCATGGAGTTCGATGGAAGCCCCGCAGAAGATCCCATCATGTCCTTTCCCTGTTCTCTCAGCATCTTTTGCAGCTTTCCTGGCCGGTAAAACCACAGTCCTGTCTTCTGGCTTCGCCTTCACCTTTTTCATAATAGCTTCAGCCCTGTCGAGAGTTTCTTTATCAACAATTCCCATAACATATTCGACAGCGCATCTGAAATACCGCCTTATGATCTCCTGGTGGGATGCTTCAGATATGATAACGTCATCTGTGATCCCTGAGCTTGCCCTGTTCACTCCCATGTCGGTGGGTGACCGGTATAATGATTCTCCTCCCGTGATCTTTTCAAAGATCCTCTTCAGCAGGTTAAAAGCTTCGATGTCGCGATTGTAGTTGACCACCTTTTTACCATAAGCCTTCAGATGGTGCTCATCGATCAGGACCTGGTCGTTGAGATCGACAGTTGCCGCTTCATAGGCAACATTGACCTTATGATCGAGTGGAAGATCCCAGATTGGGAATGTTTCAAACTTTGCATATCCCGCTTTCACTCCTTTACTGTATTCGTGGTACAGGTTGCCAAGACAGGTTGCGAGCTTACCGCTACCGGGTCCGGGGCCCGTTACAACTACTATAGGATGAGTTGTGGCAATATATTCATTGGCTCCGTAGCCCCTGTCGCTGACGATAAGATCCACATCTGTAGGATAGCCTTTTGTAGGGTAGTGGAGATATACTTTTATCCCTCTTCTTTCTAGCTTATTTCTGAAAGCCCGCGCGGGAGGCTGATTCTGGTATCTTGTTATCACCACTGCAGTAACATCAATTCCCCATTCTCTGAAGTCGTCAATGGTTTTAAGAGCGTCGGAGTCGTATGTTATCCCGAAATCGGCCCGTATTTTTTTCCTTTCGATATCTCCTGCGTGAATGCAGAGTATGACATCGATCTTGTCTTTCAGCATTTGAAGGAGTCTCATCTTGACATTAGGATCAAAGCCCGGAAGGACTCTTGCCGCATGGTAGTCGAAAAGTATCTTCCCGCCGAATTCAATATAGAGCTTATCATTGAAGCGGTTTACCCTTTCAAGTATGGCAGCTGTCTGCTCGGTGAGGTATTTTTCGTTATCAAATCCTATGCGGGTCCTGTTTCGCATATTAATAGCCGGTTATATCAGGAAAGCTTCAATATTAGTAAAAAATTCCCGTTCAATATAAATCCCGCACTTTTCTTTGGAGGTTTTACAAAGAAGACGTAATCAGAAGATGTAAAGTAAGTTAAATAAAAAGTACTACCTGACCAGCCTGATCCTTATATAATAATTCCCGTATTCGGTGTCGACTTCTTCGCTTTCAACCACGAATTCATCTTCGGTAAGACTTATTATCTGCATCTGATCAGTGTCCATAAGGAAAGTATCATCGTCGAGAAATTCCCATGTGCCGGTATCGGTATTGCTCGTTGTTGTGATTCTATAGGAACCGTCTGACTTAAATTCGAAAGTAGCTCCGGTAAACAGGGCATTCGACAGGGCAACGATTGCAAGGACGGTTTCATTTGTAGAATTTGTCGTCATTTCATCGTAATTCCATATGTGATCAAGAAGAAGCTCCTCATTACTCATTTTTTCACATCCTGTTGAGAGCAGGATCATGGAGGTCAATGAGAGGTAAAATAATAAGGTTGAGATCTTTTTCATGGGTAGATGGTTTGATTATAGTCCCTTAAACGTAATAAAGTCATATTTGTTTCATCATTGCCGTATAATGTTGAAAGGATCTGCAATCGGGCAGCTTCAGCTATCTCAAATCAACCAAAACTTTTCCTTCTTTCTTCTTCAGTTCAACAATCATTACCTCGCCGTTCGCTGTAATCCTGTATTCACCGTAGTAAGCAGGAATTGAAATGACACCTTTCCTGCCGGCTGTCACGGTTGTTTTAGTCCACCATTCATTAAAGACAAGATTACGATATGCTTCTGCGGCTGGTGTGGGAGACCAGTCGTGGCGGTAGAGTGATGATTGGGGTATCCAGTTGGCTCCTTCCCAGAAACCCCACATAAGTATTCCTTCGACGGCAGGATGGGCAAAGCAGATCCTGTAATAGTCAGTAAGTTCACGGGCTTTCTGCTCTTCCTCCACGGGAGTCAATGTGAGATTTCTTTTTTCGTAGTATTTTGATCGTTGACCTGGAATGTTGAATTCGGTAATGCGAACCGGGATACCGAATGAACCTACTGAATCGAGTGCATTTTTAAGGGCTTTCCTGTCGAAGGTCTCTCCATGTAAATGTCCCTGCACACCTATACCTGCTATAGGGACTCCCTGTCTCAGCAGGGTACGGATATGTGTCATATAGTCAGCAAGACGGTTTCCGGTAAGTATGTCGTAATCGTTCAGCCACAGCCTGGCATCGGGATCGCCCTTGTGTGACCATTCAGCCATGAGTTTTGTTATCTCAGGGCCAAGACGCTCCTCGAAATAATTACCGTGGATCATTTCGTTATTCAGGTCATATTCAGCAAATCTGCCCTTGTATTTTTTTGTGATCGTTTCGGCTCTGTTCTGAAGGGTTTGTCTAAGTTCCCTGTCGTCAAGTTCCTTGACCCACTGAGGCACCCATTTGGGTACTCCCCAGAAAAGGTTATGTCCTCTCAGGGGTATGTTGTTTTCTTCAGTCCAGGCAAGTATGCCGTCAATGGTTGAATAATTGACCTCCCCCCTGCGTCTTTCCATGTTATCCCATTTAACCGCATTTTCGGTGACAGCGGAGTTGAAGTTTTCAAGAAATTTCTTTTTAAACTGTGTTTTATCGTTTTCACTCATCCGGTTTCCTGCAATGCTGTTGGTGATTGCACAACCGAACCAGAACTCATGTCTGATCTGTTCTATTTTAATTTCAGTACCACGTTTCGCCCGTACAATAATTTCTCCCTTGCGGTATTTTTCAATATTACCGTCAGTCTCTGTTGTCTGGGAAAAAACCAGGGTGACTGCAGCAAAGGCAAGTGAAATAATATACAGTCCTTTTAATATTGATGTTCTCATAGCTTTAGCTGGCAGGTATTTCATTGAGTTTATATGCCACTATTGTATTTTTAAAGAAAGTAGGAACCAGGAGAAGATTATCTTCCCTGATGAATTCAATATCGGCAGTATTACTTCCTTCCTCTTTTGTCCTAAGGAGCGAGACCCTGGTGCCGTTGGGATTGACGATAAATATTTCTCCTTCCCAGTCGGTTACAATATAGTATCCGGAAATTCCCGTGAATGCTATTCCGTCGCCTCTGCCCACACTGTCAGCGAGAAGGGTTCTGTTCATTGCCGGGAGGTCATAGGAGGCAAAGTCTCCTCCTCCCTGGCTTGCAACAAGCAGGCGTGATTCTTCATATAGCAAACCGTTCGGACCATTAAGGCCTTCGGAAAGCCATTCGGTGATCTTTCCTCCCGAGTATTTATGGATCTTATTCCTGTCAGTGTCGGAGATATACAGATTCCCTTTGCCGTCGGTGGTGATGTCGTTCAGCATTCCGGCCCCTTCAATTGGGATTTTGCTGATAATTAATCCTTTATTTATATCCATCACAACTACTTCATCGACGTCGGCGGCGAAAAGTGTGTCTCCGATTATCCCCATTCCCTTTGGTGAGCTCAGACCTTCTATCCAGCGAAGCTCTGTAATCTTACCTGTCCTGTCCATTTTTGAAATAAAACCGTTACCGTCTTTTTTCCGGGGTTCCATATTCAGGTTTGCAACATAAAATATGTCGCGTTTCCCGTCCAGGATTACCGATTCGGGTGTCCTGAAGGTTGTGTCGGTCCTCCATGCTTCTGTTATCTCAAATTGTCTGACAGCCTGAACATCCTGTTCCTGTCCCTTTTTTTGTGAACCGGATCTGCATGATATCACCACAATACAGAGAAGGCTGAAATAGAAAAATCTCTTCATACTGGTAGTTGTTTAGTTTGTTTCAAATATATGAATACTGAGGAAATATATAAACTTCACCGGGAGAGAAGTTTAGGTAATACTATAAGGTTCCTTTATTCATATTTCCCTTAATACCGGCATGATTGGATTGACTTTATCATTTTAAGGGTGTAACTTTGATAAGAGCTATAATGGATCTGAAATATTAACTTAATTCAGCAGGTATGAAAAAAGCAGGACTAACTCTTCTGATTACTCTTCTGATTTTCGGAAGTTGCACCACCGGGAAAAAGGATTCCTTTCAGGGCACATGGCAGATGATCCAGATGCAAAAAGTTGAAAGAGAAAAAGTAACGAACTATTTCTCACAGAATTACAGGATAAGCCAGATTAAAATGTGGTCAGGGAACCATTTTATGTTCGTCGGCAAATACCAGGTTGACACCACCGTTGTTTACAGGTATGGCACAGGAACCTATACCATTAACGGGAATATTTATGTGGAAGATATTGACTATCATTTCGATAAATCTTATGAAGGCCGTAAGAACAAAATATGGCTTGAAGTAAGGAATGACACTCTCCTTCATATCTTCCCTGTGGATGATACAGGACGACCGATACAAGCCAGACATTATATTGAAAGGTATATCCGGATGAATTAATATCCTGTAAATATTTTATTTTTCCCGGGTAGAGGAAAATACGCTGTCAGTTACAGAACAGGCTTCGTGTTTCAGGCAATGCTTCTCCTCCCTGTACAGCTTCAGGATGGACTTTTTTGAGCAGTGCTTTCATATCAGAGACCACTCCGGCATACTGAGGATCCTGAGCAAGGTTGTGAAGCTCATTCGGATCGGCAGTCTCATCGTATAGTTCAGCACCCAGTTCTCCGTATCCCCATTCAGTATACCTCCATTTTTCTGTACGTACACTGTGTCCGGGATTTCTTCCTCTCTGCACCTGGGTATACGCGGGATGCTCCCACTCTGATCCCGGATCCTTAAGCAGTTTCTTCAGACTGTTCCCGTCAAGATTTTGAGGGGCCTTTAATCCTGTAAGATCAGCCAGGGTCGGGTATATGTCAACAAGCTGTACAGTCCTGCTGCAAGTGCTGCCTGCTGTTTTTGTACCGGGAACAGAAATTATAAGAGGACATTTTGCTGACTCCTCGAAGCAACTTTGTTTGAACCAGAGACCGTGTTCGCCGAGATGGTAGCCATGGTCGCTCCAGAAAACCACAATGGTGTTGTCGGCCAGTCCGAGTGAGTCGAGGGCGCTGAGAAGCCTGTTGATCTGTGCATCGACAAAGGAGATTGATGCATAATATGCCAGGATGCACTCTTTCGCCTGATCGGGAGTGATACCAAAGTAAGGCCATGGATTTGTTGAGGCAAGGGCCGGTCGGGGATATTTGTCCCGGGTATCTTCCGGGAGATCAGGAAGAGACATCTGGCTGAGATCATACAGGTCAAAATATTCATCAGGTGTCACCCATGGGCAGTGAGGCCTGTAAAAACCTGCCCCTATAAAGAAAGGCTCGCCTTTGTGTTCAGACATAAGTCTTATCACTTCATCAGCCACCTTTCCGTCAGTATGCTCAGCATCAGTTCCGGTTGTATCCGAAAGAAAACTCATCGATGACCCGAGGCCTCTCTTTGGAGTATAGTTTATGATATCCTGCTCAAGAGTTGTCTTATCCAGTCCTGCAGGGTTGAAACGCTCTTTCCATGAAACCCGGTCATCGAGACCGTTGGTGCCGATGTCGCCCGGATTACCGTAATGGTACATTTTACCGACGCGAGCCACATAGTAGCCATTGTTCATGAACATCTGCGGGAGTGTGACAATATCAGGAAGATCCTGCCTGAAATGATATGTCAGGTTAAAAACCCTGGTCTTGTCGGGATATAATCCTGTCAGAAGTGAACTGCGGCTCGGACTGCTGAGCGGAAACTGACAGTACGCATTTTCAAATGCTATTCCCTGAGAAGCAAGACGGTCGATGCCCGGCGATTTTACCATTGGATGACCATAACACCCAAGGTCGTTGTTCATATCATCGACGGCGATGAAGAGTACATTCATCTTCTTTTGACCGGTGGAGCAGGAAGAGAGTGCCGTCGTTACCAGCAGGGGAGCGGATATCATTTTTAACAGATTTGTTTTCATTAGCTTGTGGTTTACATTGGAGGATTTGTGTTAATCAAATCTTAGTTGGATGTTAACAGTTAAAAGCGTGAAGTCGGAAGCTCGAAGCTGGACCAAGAAAGTTCCCCTCCCGGGAGGGGTTAGGGGTGGGTTTTTTACAGGGCATATTACAAGTAAATATTCTATATAAATATAGGATTTTTATATCTGAATAATGTGATCTGTAACAAATTGTCTGTCGTGAAATTCGGCAGGTAATGTATATTTACAGGGTAAACCTCGTCACAATGAAACATTCAATATCGTCTGTTATCTTTTTTATGTTCCTGCTTCAGGCAATCTATTGCCAGACATTTGAGTGGGAAAAAGCGCTGCCTGAGGAAGAAGGATTCTCACCGGAGAAGATACTTGCTTTGAGGGATACCCTTGTCCGATACAGAACGACATCAATTCTGGTCATCAGAAATGACAGGATCATACTTGAATGGTATGCCCCTGGCTGGGACGCTTCAAGGAAACATTACACCGCATCGCTGGCTAAATCGCTGGCAGGTGGAATGTCGCTGGCACTTGCACTTAATGACGGAAGACTCAAGGTCGATGATCCTGCCTGCCGCTACATCGATGGCTGGAAAAATGATCCTGAGAAATCAAAAATTACTATCCGGCATCTGGCCACTCATAGTTCCGGAATAGAGGATGCAGAGGTAACAAAGGAAGATCTTGAATATGCCCGTGATCATGGAATTACGATAAAGGACAAACACATGGACATCCCCGGATGGAAAGGTCAGTTCTGGCGCAGGGAACCTGATCCTTTCTCCGTTTCAAGGGATAAAGCCCCGGTAATTTTTGAGCCGGGTACGAAGTTTCATTATTCAAATCCGGGAATGGCATTGCTGGCCTATGCTGTTACTTCCAGTTACAAAGGCACGGAATACGAGGATATAAGGACTCTCCTCAGAAGGAGGATCTTTTCAGTAATTGGCATTAAGGACAGTGAGTGGGATATCGGATACGGAAAAACCTATGAAATTGATGGTCTGAAACTTGTCGCGAACTGGGGAGGGGCTTCGTTTACCCCTCGGGCAGTAGCAAGGACAGGCAGGCTTATGATGAATTACGGCAACTGGGAAGGCAGACAGCTTATTGATACGGCATGGGTCAAAGAATTGACCGGCTATGCCGGCACACCACTTCCACCCAGGAATGCAAAGCAACCGGCACCTGCCTGCGGACTGGGATGGTACAACAACTTCGATGGTGTGTGGGCCGATGCTCCCCGCGACCTTTTTCTTGGTTCGGGAGCCGGCAATCAAACTCTGATTGTTATTCCTTCCCTGAAGATCATTATTGTCAGGAACGGCGAGAATATGTTTGATGAAAACAAAGGAGAAGGCCATTACTATGGTGTTGTCAGTTATCTGATTAAAGGACTTATGGATGCCTTTAACGAAGCTCCTTATCCTAATAGCCCGCTGATAAGGGATGCGAAATTTGCACCTCTTAATACAATTGTAAGGAAAGCCTGTGACAGCGACAACTGGCCGCTTACCTGGGCTGCTGACGGTTACATTTATGCTGCTTACGGCGACGGTACAGGTTTTGAACCAAAAACTGAAAAGAAGCTCAGCCTGGGGCTGGCAAGGATATCCGGAGGGCCTGAAGATTTTGAGGGAGTAAACATCAGGTCGGCCACGGGTGAAAAAACCGGTGACGGCAGGAGAGGTGAGAAGGCCAGTGGTATGCTCTCTGTGGGAGGAACCCTGTATATGTGGCTCAGGAATGCTAACCGCGACGGAGGAGAAGCGAAGCTGGCATGGTCGGAGGATATGGGTGTAACATGGAAGTATTGTGAATGGACTTTCAGCGAAAGCTTCGGCTGTCCGACATTCCTGAATTTCGGAAAGAATTACCGTGATGCCAGGGACGCTTATGTTTATATCTATTCAAATGATGAAAACACAGCCTATAAAGCCTCCGACCGGATGGTGATGGCGCGTGTGCCGAAGAAAAAGATCACCGTGAGGGAAGAATATGAATTTTTTAAAGAGACCGACTCAGAGGGTAATCCGGTGTGGACATCAGCCATTAATGAAAGAGGTGCTGTTTTTGTGCATCCTGCGAACTGTTACCGCAGCGGAATAACATACAACAAGGGGCTTAAAAGATATTTTTGGTGTCAGGTTCATCCCACAAGTACCGATTCAAGGGGGCCCCGTTATCAGGGTGGGTTCGGCATCTATGAAGCTCCGGAGCCATGGGGTCCGTGGCATACGGTATTTTTCACAAAGGAATGGGACACTGGTCCGGGTGAGACATCTTCGTTACCGGTAAAATGGATGAGCCGCGACGGCAGGACCTGTTACCTGGTTTTTTCGGGAAATGATTGTTTCTCGGTAAGGAAAGTGGAATTTGTCATTAAATAACCCCCCAACCCCCCTGAAGGGGGGCTAGGAAGAGACCGAAGACGGAAGACAGATGACCGAAGAATTCCCCTTCTCCTTAAGCGGTGTGATTTCATTATGGATTTCTGGCATTATTGATGTTCAGGGATGGAGATGGCTGGTACGGTCCGTATCTTCCCCTGACAGCCTGCAGCCACCATCTTATTCCCGGATCATCAGCAGTGCCAGAGCCACCGGGACGGTGATTGGGACCTTCAGGAGGAACACATTGCAGCCATGTAGATGCCATCATATATCCTTCACCACGGTCGAAATGTTCAAATGAAGCTTTTATCTGAGCTTCCTTCATCTCTTCGGTATATATGCCAATGTTTATGTACTGATAGAGGTCAGGACCGTTGTTCCAGTCTTTTCCCTGCTTGCTGTATGATCCCCAGTACCCTCCCGGAGTTTTGGGCGCAGAACCTTCCGTTTCAGCATAGGGTATCCCTTTTTTCCTGTTGCTGTGGTGTATAGCCATATCGGCTTCAGGAGGCGGATCGCCTTTGAAGTTTGTAGCAATGACGTAAGTGTCATCGATATTCCTGGCTGCTGATACCATAAGGGCGGGATCGAATTTCCTGGCCTTCATTGCCATTCCCTCGTTATCGATGTCGATAATGACATTCCGGTAATTATTCTTTTTCAGCCATTTAACGGTATTGGCCACTGCCAGGTCAGCTTCTTTCTGTGTCCATGGCTCCCATTTTGCCTCTGAGGTGCTCCAGTAGAGGCATCCGACGAGGACGACGAATCCTTTTTTGTCGGCAGCTTCTATTAATTGAGACATACGTTTTGCATAAACAGGATCCAGTGAGGCGTCCTCACGGTAGCCTTTAATATCGCCGAAGCGTGATCCCATAAAATATACGCTGAAGGAGTTGAGGCCATAGCAAGCGAAAGTATCGATATGTGCAATCAGTTCTACCACAGCTTCATCAGAGATCAGGGCATTAGACATCCGGAGTCCTTTCAGCAGTATCTCCTGATCGTTTAGATAAGTTTTTTCGCCTTTGACAGAAAAAACATAATATGGATTATAATTGGTTGTGCAGCCTGCAATAAGCAGAAGAGAGAGGCTGAAGAATTTTAAAAGAATTTTTTTATTCATAATTCTCAGATATCAATCTTAATCAGTATCCTGACCCCCAGCTCGTTGACGTTGGGATTATCGAGGTAGGTAAACCTTTTAATGAGATCCACCCTTAAGAGATTCAGGATATTCGCGAGTCCTATGCTGCCTTCGATGTATGGCTTCTTCTCCAGGGTGTACGTCAGGGGGATCCCGTAACTGTCGACAGGAAATTCAAACAGATCGCTGTTTTTTGCGGGGTCATTATTGGCAGAAATACCCCCGTAGAGGACTTTCAGTGTTACCCACTCCCTTAATTTAAAGTTACGGATGACCGGAACTTTGTTGAGGATGAATCCGTTAAAGCAATAGTCGATGTTCAGCGAGGCATACCTGTCACTGACAAACTCGAGGAAATTCATGAGATTGTACGACTGCCTCTGATATGAATAGGTCTGGTTTGCCCTGTGCATGAACAGCAGAGGATAGGGGACCTCTCCAAAAATCTTCCCTGCCTCTAAAGTAATATCGGTATATCCGATTATTGAAACTATGTACCGCCTGGTAATATTCATCTGAAGCCTCAGATAATCATAGTCATTGAGAAACAACTGAGAACCGCCTGCTATTTTAAACTGGTATATTGGTTTTTCCCCGGGAAAGACAGTCCTGTAAACCTTCCCCTCATAAAATGTTTCATCAGGTGCATAACGCAGGTTAAGCCACAGTTCAGATATATCAATTGAAGGTGTTGCTGTTTCACCAGGACCGTAAATATCATTATTGAAAAACAGATTTCCTTCGGGCGACTGTCTTGTGAAGCTGAATCCGGTGTTGTAGGAGAAGTGGTTTCTGAACTCGTTGAGATGTTCAATCCTGAAGGTCCTGTTCAGCAGGAATTTATCGCTTACGCCCCTTTTTAGTGAGAAGAAAATGTTATCGGGAAGTATCATGAGCAACTCCTGTCCAGGAATCCTGATGTCCTTCATGTAGCTCATCCTGAGTGATTTGACAGGAAATTCATAAATTGTCCGGGGGGTGAATGACCAGGTCATCGAGGCTCCGTATTTGAATCTTTTATCGTCGATCCCGAATGCAGTATAGCCCTCCAGGGTGAGCTTCTTACTGAAATCGGTCGATGTTCTGGCACCGATCCTGAATCTTTGTCCTTCTACCCTGTTGTAGCTGTAGAAGCTGCTCGATGGTCCCAGCTCAAACTTTCCGGCTTTAAGGTAACCTGAGCTCAGAAAGAGAGCAAAATCCATTCTGCGTCTGAAAGCCGGAAGATGGCGGAGAGAGTCTATTGTACTGTAAATATCCGTCTCTGTTTTCGTAAGGGGCACGAACCTGTTCGTTTCCCAGTAGGCGGGATCCTTAACTTCGGTCAGGGCAGTTTCATCTTTGCCCTGACCGGTGAAGAACGATTCACTGCGCGGCTCATTAATCCTGTAGTTTCTGAAATATGTTGTTCTCTGTCCGAAAAGGCCCATGGTGTTTTTCGCTATACCCACATCTATGGCTATTTCCTCCCTGGCAAGAAGCCATGCATCGTGTCCGAAGTGTTCAAAGTCCTGGGTAATAACTATATCCTGTATCCAGTCGATGTTTATGCTTTTGTTAATGCCCATGTCGATGCGACGTATTGCGTAACTGCTGTCCATAGCCACGTATATATTTCCATGGAAGAGGAAATCTGTCTTATTCCTTGGCTCAAAGAACAACCTTATGCATTTCAGGTCGTTTAGCGGAAGCGTATCGATGATGTAATATCTGTAGAAAGCCGGTGCTGTTGCTGCAACCGGGCTCAGGAACTTGCTGGTGAGGAAAAAGATCTCGGCATCATAGATATTTATGTCCTGATAAAGATAGTTGAGATAGGCTGTGACACCTTTTCTGTCGATATATTCGTCGAGATTTATTGATTTTTCAGCTACAGTGATCTCTTTCTCAGTTTCGGGAGATTTCCTGTAATAATATTCTGATATCGATTCTTTTATAAACACAGGAAGTATATTGTTTCCAACCCGTTGTGTTGTATCGATGTTTTTAAAGATGAAGCCGAACTTCCCTGATGAATTTTTCGATTTAAAATCCTCGCTTATATTGCTGATGGCGAACTGTATCTTTTCATATTTGTCGTATTCGATGAAATCGCAGGCTTCCGGTTTGTTTGTTTCCTTGTGATCAATGACATTCCTGATCAGCTCGACGGCAGGGTTATCCTTGTTCCTGTAAGCCTTCCTCACCGGTTTCACTATAACCTCGTCGAGAGCGATCGAAGCGAGTGTAAGCTTCACATCCACTGTCTGTTCACGCCCGGCACTAATGGTACGTATTTCGGTATTGTAACCCACGAAGGAAAATACCAGTGTTGTGGCATTTGCTGATGTTTCGATAGTATACCTGCCTTTCTGGTCGGTAACGGTACCTACTGTGGTTCCTTTAAAGTAAACGGAAACGAAAGAGACAGGATCTCCTGTAAGTTCATCAGAGACAGTTCCTTTGATCAAAGTTGACTGAGGCTCAACAGCCAGTGAGGAGAAATTCGCCGAGAGGACCAGCAAAAGTATTAGCAGGTGTCTATGGCGGATTATAAAATTCATATTTATTATCGGATCCTCTATTCCTGTGGGTTCAAAGGTAAAAAATAAAATACCAATCCTCTTATCGTTTTTCCTCAGCCGTTTTTGTATCTTTATAAGCAGGCTGCTTTTTAATGCATAAATTATTAATTATGAAGCTGTATTTATTGGTTTTACTGTTTTTAGCATGGTCGTTGAATATGACCGCACAGTACAGTGCCGGGATCGGAAGAAAGGTGATCACACCCGACATCCCGGTATGGCTGTCAGGATATGCCAGCCGCAATAAGCCGGCTGACGGAGTCCTTCATGATCTCTGGGCAAAGGCTCTGGCCGTTGAGGATGAGAAAGGTAACCGTATTGTAATCGTGACCCTCGACATTATTGGATTATCTCATGAACTCTCGGAAAAGATAACAGAAACAATAAGTTTGAAGCATAGATTATCCCGTTCACAGCTTCTTCTGAACACTTCACACACACACTCGGGGCCCGTTATCTATCCTTCTCTCGGGATTATGTATGATCTCGGGAAGGAAGAGATGGGAGCTCTCGTGAAATATCAGAAGAAGCTGACCGAAGGTATTGTCGAAGCTGTCGGCATGGCGATAGGCGATCTCAGTCCTGTTAGTATTTTCATTGGTCATGGCTCTGCAGGATTCGCTGTCAACCGGCGACAGCAGACAGAAAAGGGCATGGTGATAGGAGTTAACAAGGAAGGACCCGTTGACCATGATGTTCCCGTACTGAAGGTCGAGACTCCCGAAGGACAACTTAAAGCTGTTCTATTCGGTTATGCATGTCATAACACGACACTCGACATATACCAGGTTAATGGTGATTATGCAGGTTTTGCCCAGATAGAGATCGAAAAAGCAAATCCCGGTGTTACAGCTATGTTCATCGCCGGATGCGGGGCCGATCAGAACCCGGATCCCCGCAGATCGGTGGAAATGGCACAACGTCACGGGAAAGAACTTGCTTCGGCGGTGTGTGAAGTGCTTGAGGGTGAATTTAAGACTGTCGGCACTCCTGTCAGAACCGGTTTTGCCTCCGTTGACCTGGAGTTAGCTCCGGTGTCCATGGAAAGTTACAATCAGGACCTGGCCGGGGAAAACCGTTACAAAGCGGCCAGGGCACAGTTCATCCTGAGTGCGATGGATAAGGGATATGATGTGAACAGTCTGGTATATCCTGTTCAGGCAGTAAGATTTGGGAAGGATTTCACGATACTGGCTCTGGGAGGCGAAGTGGTGGTCGATTATTCGCTTATCTCAAAGAAAAGATATCCGAAGGAAAACCTTTTTGTGGCAGGCTATTGCGGAGAGGTTCCGTGCTATATCCCTTCTGCCAGGATACTCAGGGAGGGCGGTTATGAGCCTGAAACGAGCATGATATACTATGGCATGCCCGGTCCGTTCTCTGAAAATGTCGAAGCAAAAGTCTTTTCAGCTATCGACAGGGTTATGAAAAAAACCGGGGCAAAGCCCGTAACAAGAAATTATACCACCGCTTTTTGAACAGGGATTACTGCTTTAAATTCAGAAGTTCCAGAAAACGTCCGAAGAAGAAAGTGTTATCATGGATACCTGAAAATGATTCAGCCCCGGGTCCAAATGAGAAAACCGGAACCATCACGCCGGTATGGCTGCCCGATTGGATGAAATTTGATTTCACGGTTCTATTATTCAGATCACCGCCTGTAAGGGTCAGTCCTCCGGTTTCGTGATCAGCAGTAACAACAATAAGTGTTTTACCATCTTTTTCGGCAAATTCTTTTGCCACGGCAATGGCTTTGTCCATATCGATGACTTCCGAGGTAATATAGTCAAAATCTTTGTCATGTCCTCCCCAGTCGATCATTGATCCTTCCACCATCAGGAAAAATCCGTCATTATCCCTGCTTAAGGTTTCTATCGCTTTTGCTGTGATTGCGGCAAGAGTTCCCATTCTGCCTTCTGATGCTTTCGGCATATGTCCCTTTGCCAGCAGACCGGCAATTTTCGGTGAAGTGGATTTCTTGAGATCTTCGAGAGTATATACAACGTCGTAGCCTTGTTCTTTAAGAGTCAGGGTAAGATCTTTTCCGTCTTCACGTTTCGTGAAATTATCTTCACCTCCTCCAATGAAAACATCGGCAGTGCCCTTTAAAAAGTCAGCAGCTATCTCCTCATAATTATTCCTTGAAACATTATGTGCAACGAATGAAGCCGGAGTTGCATGCGTTACTGAAGAGGTACTTACAACACCGGTTGCAAGGCCATTCCTCCTGACAATCTCGGTGATTGAGGTGAGTGCTGTCGAATCGGGAGCAGTTCCTATCATACCGTTTTTCGTTCTGGTGCCGCTGGCAAGCGCAGTTCCTCCTGCTCCTGAGTCGGTAACATAGTTGTTAGAAGAAGAGGTATTGCTGAATCCACTAAATGGGAATGATTCCAGAACAAGAGGTTCATCACTCACCGACATTGCCCCGTATACCTGTGCAGTTCCCATCCCGTCGCCGATGAAGAAGATAATATTTCTGACTTCAGGAGTGACTGAAGTTGTCTGCATCCTGTTAACTGAACAGCCTGAAAGCAAAATACCTGTGAGAATGATTGTACTTAAGAATGGTTTGACTTTGGGTATCATTGTTTTAAATTTATTATTTCAATTGTTTTTGATGCCGCAAAGATACTTAATTGTTGTATCTTTTTGGCTAAATTTGTATAACATCGGATCATGATAAAAGTTCATTCTGCATGAAGGTTTCAGGTTTCACTTTCATTCGCAATGCTGTTAAGTTTGACTATCCTGTTGCTGAGGCTTTAATGTCCATTCTACCTCTTTGTGATGATTTTTACGTTGCGGTTGGTAATTCGGATGACAACACCGAAGAACTGGTTAAGTCGATCGATCCTGAGAAGATTAAGATCATCAATACAATCTGGGATGATTCTCCTGAATCGAAAAAAGGAGGTAAGGTCTTTGCATCAGAGACCAACAAGGCTTTCAATGCCATTCCTGTTGATTCCGACTGGGCTTTCTATATCCAGGGAGATGAAATTGTGCATGAGAAATATCTTGATGCCATCAGAGCTGCAATGGAAAGATGGAAGGACGACAGGCTGGTTGACGGTTTGCTTTTCAACTATCTTCATTTTTACGGCTCCTACGATTACGTGGGCATTTCACAGCGATGGTACCGGAGGGAGATCAGGATCATCAGGAACGACAAGTCGTTTTACTCCTATCGTGATGCGCAGGGTTTCAGGAAGGGAGATAACCAGAAGCTTAACGTGAAACCTGTCGACGCTTATTTCTATCATTATGGCTGGGTTAAGAAGCCCGAAATGATGATGAACAAGATAAGAAATACATCGACTTTTTATGAGGATATTCCGTGGATACAGAAAATGAGCAGGGGTGGCGGCTTTTATGATTATTCAAAGATAGACGCACTTAAGGTCTTTGACGGAACGCATCCTGCCGTTATGGCAAACCACATAAAACGAAAAAACTGGGAGTTTGAACATGATATCTCCTTCAACAGGTTTTCAATGAAATATAAGGCGAAGCTATTTCTTAAAAAATACCTGGGGATCAATACTTTTTATGAAAACTTCAGGATAATATAAGATTTTATAAATCAATTAGTTTAAAACCTATTATGATGAAAAAACTATTTCTGGCTTTGGTGGTCTTCATTTCGGTTCCGCTTATTGCCCTTACCCAGACGAAATTTAACGGGCTTGAGATGAATATGGGAAATCTGTACAGGCTCTCCGACGCTAAGTCGAGATCGATAAGTCCTGAGAATTTTACAGGTGAAAAAGGCAGGGGAGGCATGGCTGATCCGGCCGACAAGGATAAGGCTAATACGGCCAATGCTTTTAATGCGGCCCGCGACCTCGGACAGGGGTGGAAGGTGAATCCCTATGTAAGGATCAAGCCCGGCGAGACTTTTACCCTGGCCGATATTGAAGGTCCCGGTGCAATTCAGCATATCTGGATGACTCCTTCGGGCAACTGGCGTTACAATATTCTCAGGATATACTGGGATGATGAGAAGGATCCTTCCGTGGAATGCCCTGTAGGCGATTTCTTCGCTATGGGATTCGGTTCATACGCACAGCTTTCATCTCTGGCAATATGTGTAAACCCGGGAAGTGCTTTCAACTGTTACTGGACAATGCCATTCAGAAAACGTTGCAGGATAACAATGGAAAATACCGGCGATGCTGATCAGATGACTCTCTACTACCAGATCGACTATACGCTCACCGAAGTACCTGCCGATGCAGCTTATTTTCACGCACAGTGGCGCCGGCAGGATCCTTCTGTGAATTCAGATTATACGATAATTGACGGAGTGAAGGGCAAAGGACACTATGTAGGCGTTTACATGGCCTGGGAAGTTCACAATAACGGATGGTGGGGCGAAGGTGAGATAAAATTCTTCATCGACGGCGATAATAAATTCCCGACTATCTGCGGAACCGGCACCGAGGATTATTTCTGCGGATCATATGATTTTGACACTAGAAAAAAGAATGAAGCCGGTGTGGAACTGGTAAACTACACTGAATTCTGCACTCCATATGCAGGACTGCACCAGGTTGTAAGAGGTGACGGCCATTACCAGATCATGCAGCGCTTTGGAATGTACCGCTGGCATGTTATGGACCCTGTGAGATTTGAAAAGGACCTTAAGGTTACGATCCAGGATCTTGGATGGCATCAGGGTAGCAGATATCTTCCCCAGAAATCTGATATTGCATCAGTGTGCTACTGGTATCAGGCCGAACCTCATGCAAAATTTCCGGCTGTTCCGGGCTGGAGAGGGTTGGAAAATCATTAAAACATATTAAAATATAACATTATGAAGAAAGAGATAAAACGCCGCAAATTCATTTCGGATGCCTCAATGGCCACGCTGGGAGCAATAGGTTCTGCAGGATTTCTTACGTCGTGCAGCGAAAAAAAAGGAAGTAAAACGGAGGAAATACTCCCAGAGCTGCTTACACAGGCTCCTGACGGCAGAGTGTTGAAAGCCGGACTTATTGGCTGCGGAGGCCGGGGAACAGGTGCAGCGGTTAATTTCCTGAATGCAGGCCCCAACCTACAGATTACAGCCCTGGGAGATGTGTTCAGAGATAAGCTCGATCAGTGCAGGCAGAAACTGAAGGAGCAGAAGAATGTAGACGTTGCCGATGAGAATTGTTTTATTGGCTTTGACAGCTATCAGAAAGTAATTGACTCCGGTGTCGATATTGTATTGCTATGTACTCCACCTCACTTCAGACCGGCCCACATTGAAGCCTCCATTAATGCAGGGAAACATATATTTCTTGAGAAACCATGTGCCGTTGATCCTGTGGGAGCAAGATCGGTCCTGGTTGCTGCCGAGAGGGCAAAGGAAAAAGGACTGAGTATGGTAAGCGGAACCATCCGAAGGGTACAGAAGGATTTCATGGAGACACGCCGCAGGGTAATGAACGGCGCAATTGGAGAGATAGTGAGCGCCCATGTGATAAGGAACGGAGGTTCCCTGTGGGTGATAAAAAGAGAACCCGGATGGACTGACATGGAATACATGCTCCGAAACTGGGCTAACTTCTGCTGGCTGTCCGGCGATCATATCGTGGAGCAGTTCATTCACGAAATTGACGTCATGAACTGGTATATTGGCAAAAACCCTGTGCGGGCGATAGGTTGGGGTGGCCGCCAGAGAAGGATCACAGGCGATCAGTACGATTTCTTCAGCATTGAATATCTCTATGACAACGGAATGCATACACATTGCGCTGCAAGGCAAATAACCGGATGCAGTAATCTCACAAAACAGTTCATTGTCGGAACGGAGGGATTTGCCAATGCAAAAGGAACCATCTATAACCTGAAAGGAGAGGAGATATGGACCTATCCAAAACCGGAGGAAGGATCAACGGATGAAACATGGAAGGTGACCGATCCTTTTGTTCAGGAACACATCAACCTGGTAACCGGAATAAGAACGGGCAAAATTGTCAATGATGCAGTTGCTCAGGCGTATTCCACCCTGATAACAATAATGGGAAGAATGTCGGCCTATACCGGTAAAGATGTGACATGGGATGAAGTTCTGAACTCCGACATGCGCCTTGGCCCGAAAGTATACGAGTTCGGTTCAGTGGCGGGCATCCCCGAAGAAGTTCCGGTGGTGGGTATTCCTCCAAGATGAACAAACAGGTAATTGTAACAAAAAAAAGGAAATATGAACAGACGTCAATTTACCAGACAGGCGGGTCTTGCATCTGCATTGATAGCATCGGCACCGCTGACAGGTTTTTCGTACATGGCTGCACCCCAGTCAGGCAGTATAGGAAAAGGTATAATGTGGGGAAGCATTGGTTACGGAACAAGTATCATGGAAAAATTCCAGGCGGCTAAAGCTGCAGGTTTTGAAGGAGTCGAACCCAACAGCCATCTCGACAGAAAAGAGGTTCTCAAAGCTGCTGAAGCCACCGGATTGAAGATCCCCAGTGTCTGCGGATCGCAGCACTGGAAGGCTCCTCTTTCACACGCCGATCCGAAAGTCAGGGAACAGGGATTGGAAGCCCTGAAGGTAACGATTGAAGATGCAAAAGCCTATGGGGCCGACACCATCCTGCTAGTTCCCGGGCGTGTTGATGCAACTGTCAGTTATGACGACTGCTGGCAGAGGACCACGGAAGAGATCATGAAGGCGGTACCGCTTGCCGAGAGTTATAATATCCGGATCGCAATAGAAAATGTATGGAACAACTTCCTTCTTAGTCCGCTGGAAGCAGCATACTATATCGATCAGTTCAACAGCCAGGCAGTAGGTTTCTATTTCGATTGCGGGAATGTACTGGTTTATGGCTGGCCTGAACAATGGATAAGGATACTCGGTAAACGTATAGCGAAAGTCCATATAAAGGAATACAGTAAAAAAATTGCAGACACCCAGGGCAAATCGGCAGGTTTCAAAGTCAAGCTGCTTGACGGAGATGTCAACTGGCAGGAGGTAATGAAGGCGCTCGTTGAGATTGGCTATAACAGCTGGGCCACTGTTGAAATGCCAGGCGGCAATACCCCCGAAGGACTTAAGGATCTATGCGACAGGCTGGGTAAAATACTGTCAAGTTAAGTGCATACACTAAATTCTGTAGCCGTTTGTTTATATTGTTAATAATCAGATCAATTGGTGTAAAAATGAAAATCAGAAGCTTAATTTTTTTACTGACATTTGTTGCAGTGATCTCAGCGGTTTCATCCTGCGGCAAAACAAGCAAAAAGGAAGATACTAAACATGCTGAAATCTGGAGTGTTGAGAAAGCACAGGAGTGGTATACTATTCAGGGCTGGCTCAGAGGCTGTAATTTCATCCCGTCGACAGCGATAAATCAGCTGGAGATGTGGCAGTCTGAGACTTTCGATCCTGTGACAATTGACATAGAGCTCGGATGGGCAGAGGAGATTGGTATGAATTGTATGAGGGTTTATCTTCACCATCTTGCCTGGGAGACCGACAGGGAAGGTTTTAAAAGGAGGATGGATGAATATCTGAGAATTGCCACCAGTCATGGTATAAAAACCATATTCGTGTTCTTTGATGATTGTTGGAATCCGACATACAAGGCAGGAAGACAACCTGACCCGGAACCAGGTATTCATAACTCGGGATGGGTAAGAGATCCCGGTGATCTTCTTTTCACGAACCCGGAAATTATTTCAGTCCTGGGGGAGTATGTCAGGGATATACTGAACACCTTCGGTAACGATGAACGTATTGTCCTATGGGATCTTTACAACGAACCAGGAAATTCGGGTTATGGCGATAAATCGCTGCCTCTTCTTGAAAAGGTCTTCCAGTGGTCCAGGGAAGCAGATCTGTCACAACCGGTATCAGCAGGGGTATGGCGAAATGATCTTGCGGCACTCAACAGATTCCAGCTCGATAATTCAGATGTGATCACTTATCATAACTATAAGGATCCGGAGAATCATCAGGTCATGATCGATTCACTCAGAAAGTATAACCGGCCTTTGATTTGCACCGAATATATGGCAAGGAAGCATAACAGCTTATTTACCAATATAATGCCATTGCTAAAGGATCAGAATATAGGGGCAATAAACTGGGGACTGGTTTCCGGAAAGACGAATACAATCTATGCCTGGGATACACCCATTCCTGATGGTTCTGAGCCGGAATTATGGTTCCATGATATTTTCCGTAAAGACGGAACAGCTTACCGCGGCGATGAGCTTCAGGTTATTCTTGATCTGACAGGAA
This sequence comes from Bacteroidales bacterium, assembly GCA_036759025.1. Lineage (GTDB taxonomy): Bacteria > Bacteroidota > Bacteroidia > Bacteroidales > VadinHA17 > LD21. The sequence goes on along the minus strand of DAIOVL010000010.1, from coordinate 81,326 downwards.
CCAATAAAAGGTTATAAAAAACTGAAAAAACCAACCTGGCCGGTGTAAAAATAGCTGTTGCAGAATAGGTCAGTGACAAATTATTTCATATAAGCGTGACGGACACCTCTGTCCCTTTCTTTTCGGCTGAGAGATAACCGGCGTAGATTGTAGCGATAGTATCTGCAGCGAGCCTGCTGTCGCTTTCGAGGGACTCTCCGAAGGCTGCTGTTCTGTAAAAGGCTTCCATTTCATGCTGGTAGCCTGTGAACCAGCTTTCGTCGGGAGATACCGACGACCAGCCCTGCTTTGTCTCCGTCTTCTCAACAATATATACATCGCTGAAATGCCTTTCATCAGGTGTGTATGTCTGCATGGCATTGTTTGGGCTGATGTTGCAGATGGTCCGGTGATTATTCGTGTTGACTTCGATCCAGTTATGGACACCACCCATTACAAGCTCGCTTGCGAAAATGTCGGCAAATGTACCGTCTTTAAATATGATATGCATCTGGGCGAAATCTTCGATATCGGTATAGGTAGTTCTCAGATGACCTTCATCCCTGTATCCGGCCATACGGGTAACAGCATGTGTACGTGCCGATATTGCAGCCGGGCGGATGGGATTTCCGTCCCTTGCTTTTCCTTCCACCTGTTTGAAGTAGAGGGCTGCTGACAAAGGATGGCATCCTTTGCCTATCATTGATCCGCCTCCTGACAATTTCCATATTCCGTATGACAGGGAATGGGATCCTGAGTGCGATTCTTCGCCGTGGATCCACAGTATCTGGGCTTTTGTTTTTTCGAGCATGTCCTTTTCCTTTATAACCGAAGGAGCATAAACCCAGTTTTCAGCATACATTATCCTGCCTTTGCTTTTTTTCTCGGCATCGATCATGTTGCTGATGCTGTTAAGAGTCTTTTCAAGCCCTTTTTCACGGGAAAATGTATCGCCATGAAATCTGTCGCTGCCGTCGCCGAAATATCCGGTAAATGGTTTTTCCACAACAACATGTTTATCTCCTGCAAGGGCAGATATCACGATTGGTTCGTGAGTTGAAGGGGGAGTACACACATGTATCACATCGGCGTTTTCGATCATCTCATCGATACTGCCGAAAGCCTTCAGGTTACGTTGACGGGTGAACTGATCCAGTCTTTCTGCTGTAGGTGAGTAGGCACCGGTGATGTCGATTTTTACTGAATGCACTCTTAAAAGGGCATCATAATGGAACCTGGCTGCATAACCTGATCCGGCGAAGCCTGCACGTATGGTTTTCTCAGACATGATAATTGTTATTTTATTTTTTTAATACCCATATTCCACAGTGTGAAGCTGAAAATGTCGGCATATTGTTCAATGGTTTTGCTTACAGGTGTCCCTGCACCATGGCCTGCCATGGTTTCTATCCTTATCAGGACAGGTGCCTTTCCGGCCTGTTTTGACTGGAGGCGGGCTGCAAATTTGAATGAATGGGCCGGAACTACCCTGTCATCATGATCGCCGGTAGTCACAAGAGTTGCAGGATATTCCACTCCTTCCCTGATGTTGTGTACAGGAGAATATCCAAGGAGGTAGCGGAACATCTCCGGATTGTCATCGGCAGTTCCGTAATCATAAGCCCAGCCTGCTCCTGCTGTAAACTTATGATAGCGGAGCATATCCATAACTCCTACAGCGGGAAGTGCAACTCTGAAAAGTTCCGGCCTCTGTGTCATAACAGCTCCGACAAGAAGTCCTCCGTTTGATCCTCCCCTTATCGAAAGGTACTCAGGAGAAGTATATTTGTTATTTATCAGGTATTCTGCCGCTGCAATAAAATCATCAAAAACATTCTGCTTATTCATTTTAGTGCCTGCGAGATGCCATTTTTCTCCATATTCTCCACCTCCCCTTATGTTCGGAACAGCATATATGCCACCGTTTTCGAGCCACCAGGCTGTTGTAATACTGAATCCTGGTGTTGATGAGATACTGAAACCGCCGTAACCATAAAGCATTGCAGGGTTTTTACCGTTAAGGGGAGTGCCTTTCCTGTAAGTAATTATCATCGGAATTTTTGTCCCGTCTTTCGATGTATAAAACACCTGTTCTGAAATATATTCATCTCCGTTAAAGTCAACATCTGGTTTTTTGTATACGGAAGCTTCTCCCGATACGGGATCGAGCCTGAAAATCGAAGACGGAGTGATATAGTTAGTGAAAGAATAATAAATTTCCCCGTCATCTTTTTTCCCGCTGAAACCTCCGGCAGAACCTGGTCCGGGGAGCTCTATCTCGCGGATCATTTTTCCTGATTTGTCGTACTGGTATACCTTGCTTATTGCATCTTTGAGGTAACTGGCAAAGATGTATCCTGCTCCTGTTGAAGGTTCGAGAACATCTTCACTTTCAGGAATAAAGTCGACCCAGTTTGCCATTCCTGGATTTTTTGCATCAACAGTTACGATCTTCCTGTTGGGGGCATTATGGTTGGTATGGATAAACAGCGTGGGCCCTTCGTTATCAATTACATAGCTGTCGCTGTCGAAATCGTCTGCCATAATCCTGAAAGGTGAATTATTTTCCGACAAATCTTTGATGTATAGTTCATTACCTGTTGTTGATATTGAAGCAGTGACAATAAGATAGCGGTGGTCTTCGGTAAGATATCCGTTAACATATCTTCTTTTGAGGTCGGAGCCGAAAACTATCTCATCATCTGATTGTGAGGTTCCGATTTTATGGTAGTAAAGCTTATGGTGGTCGGTCATTGCAGATAACTGGCTGCCATCGGGTTTGTCGTAGGTTGAGTAATAAAATCCCTCGTTACCTTTCCAGGCGATACCTGTAAATTTTGCATCCACGATTGTATCGCCCATCGATTCTTTTGAAACTGCATCCATGACTATTATTTTCCTCCAGTCGGACCCCCCTTCCGAGATGGAATAGGCCAGTAAGCTTCCGTCTTTAGAGAACCCCATTTCACTGAGAGAGGTTGTCCCGTCGGCTGAAAAAGTGTTAGGATCGAGAAAAAGCTCCTGTTCACCTCCCTCTTTCTGCCGGTAATAGACGTACTGGTTCTGAAGTCCGTCGTTTTTGGCAAAATAGATGTAATCACCTTCTCTGAAAGGCATTCCGAATTTCTCATAGTTCCACATATCCGTAAGCCGTTTCCTGACAGCTTCCCTGAAAGGTATTTTTTCGAGATATCCGAAGGTTACCAGATTTTGTGCCTTAACCCAGGCGGCGGTCTCTTCCGACATGTCGTCCTCCAGCCAGCGGTAAGGATCAGGCAAGGGGGTTCCGAAAATCGTGTCAACCACATCACCAGTCCGGGTAGCAGGATAGGTAATGGTTTCCGGAAGCTTATTCTTACAGGCAGCCATAAGTGCTGCAATCGATAACAGAAAGATAAGTCTTGTCATGGTACTCTATATTTATTATTTTATAATGCAGCTCAACAATGATCAAATTTAAGGATAATTGCATAAAAAAAGCCCTAATATTTGAGATTCTCGTTAATTATCAGGGCGATCATCTTCTGACCGTCGGGATTAAGATGAACTCCGTCGGAAGTTAGCTGTTTGAAAACAGGTTCAAGGATATTACAGGTATTTATGAATATTACAGATCCTTCTCTGGCGATTGTTTCAAGTTCTTTGTTCAGCTGTGAAACCCGGTCCATTCCTCCTGCGTATTTTTCTCCCACCAGTTCATCGGGACCAAACGGGGGAGGAGAAACAATATAGATCACAGGCCTGTTCTTATGCAGTTTATTAATTTTTTCAACTTCGGCAATTAACTTTCTCATGTTGCCGGGGACTATCTGAAGGGAATCTTTGAAAACAGATTTACAGTCATTGGTGCCTATCATGAAAATTATCCTGTCGATATGGCCCAGCTTTGAATAAGCTGTATTCATATAGTTTTCAATATTTAAAAGCGTATTGAGTGAGGTGCGGCCATTATTGTTGAAACCAATTGTATTTCCGGAGATGGAAATATTGAAGATAGTATCATTGGTCCGGATCTGTTTCAGCTGATATACCCAGCCAAACGGCAGTGCTCCGTTCGAGTCACCTATTGTAAGGATATTAAGGGATTTGTCTTTTTGATTTCCGGCTTTTTCTTTTTCTGATGAAGGATTGGAATAACTGCATGATGATGTAATTAAAGCTGCAATTATCAACAATGAAGAGAATCTGCGATACTTCATATTTATTTTTTTATTTTTCCCAATAATACACTTTCCAGCCGTTTTTTAAGGCAATTTTTCTCAGCTTTTTGGGGGGATTGACGCAAACAGGGTTACCGACTATTCTCAATGCCGGGAGATCGGCCATTGCATCTCCATAATACCATGCATCCCCGGTTTTGCTGTTATTTTTTTCACAATATGCCTTCAGCCTGATGGCTTTCTCTGCTCCGAAACAAAACTTTCCGATAGTTTTTCCGGTGAGTATGCCGTCTGAATATTCCATGCCGGAGCAAAGAGTGTCATCCAGGCCCAGATGGCGGGCCATCATTGAACAAAGAGGGGTGACTGTAGATGAAAGCATAACCAGTCCTGCATTTCTCTTCCTGTGAAACTCAAGTTCCTGTTTTACCTGAGGGTATATCGATGGTTTAAGAACATTGCTGAACACTTCCTCGCAAAGCTTCTCAAATATTTCAACAGGAATATTTTTTACCCAGGAACCCATTTTTTCAATTGCTTTTTCGGGTCTGACAAGTTTAAGCCGGTATCCTGCCAGCAATCCTATGGCCCTTGCCATGACGGATTTTCGGAGCATACCTTTTCTGTAAGCAGTTTTGACCAGTTCTTTACCGCTTACCGAACCTGTGATGGTGTGGTCGAGGTCGAAAAAAGCAAAATAGTTTTTTCCCGTACTGTTAGTTTCTGAAGAAATGTTTTCCATCTTTATTATAGATGATGTTCAGTGCACCTGGCAGAACTTTTACACGGAATTTTTCGGAAAAATATATTTCTCCGTCGACATGGAAGGGTACTTTTTCAGTGAATTCTATGTCGATCGATGGTGACTGGAAATAGTTTACTCTTTTGTCGAGAATATGTTCTCCTTTTGGCACTTTCAGAAGCAGACGCAGTCGCTGGACGAGGTTGAGTCTCTTAATTGAACAAACGTCCAGGAGTCCGTCGTTTGCGAGGGCTTTTGGCGTCAGGAAGAAGCCTCCTGCAAATCTCCGTCCGTTGGCAATGGTGTTGATAAAGCAGTCTGTCTCATGATGATCATTTCCACTCAGTATTTTCATTCTTTTTTCCCTGAAGAAGAACAGGGTTTTGACAATGTGCCAGATATATTTGTGAGGACCTCCTCTTTTTACTTCACCTGATTCAGAATAATTTTCTGCTGCTACCTGTGCGTCGAAGCCGAGCCCCATGCCGTTAAGGAATACCTTATCGTTGACAATTCCGGCATCCATAGCTATGGTGTCAATTGCGAAAAATGAATCCCATTCCTTTTCTCCAAAGCGATGGGGGAATCCTAAAATCTGTATGAAATCATTTCCTGTTCCGGCAGGGATTATCCCGGTAATTACATCTTTCCTGTTAATGAGCGGCCTTGCCATTTCGTTCATTGTACCGTCACCACTTACACATATTATGTATTTGTATCCCTGGTCGTAAAATTTTTCCGATAACTCCGTGGCATGTCCGGGTCTTTCAGTGAAGACAATATCAGAATCCAGCGAACGGGCTTTTATCTGTCTTTCAATTTCCGGAACAAGTGTTAGTGCGAAACCGTTTCCAGCTACCGGGTTTACAATGAATACCCATTTGCCTGTTTTTCCTTTTTCCATATTAGTAATTTAGGTTGAGTAATCAACTCGCATGCATTTAGCTCAGTAAGGTGATTCAGGATAAAAAAATATTTGTATGCTTCATCACTCCTGATAACGCACACTGTCATGATTTCTGGTTTTTGAGGTAAGCGGATTCAATTATGGTTTTAACTGTCTGGATAATCTCATCATCGGTTTTGCCGATAAGTTCTTCTCTTGGTATAGGCTTGTGTATCACTGCCGTTAGCTTCGATCCAAAATCGATATAGTAACGGTTTTTAGGTTTAAGATCATAGAATCCGTTAAGTGTAACAGGTTGTATGCCAATATTTCTCGACTTCAGCAGATATATAAATCCCCTGTAAAACGGATTAACCCTTCCATTTAATGTTCTTGTTCCTTCTGGGAAGATTGCTATTGACCGGTCTTTACCTTTTTCCAGGAGTTGTTCCAGCATATGCCGGGTATTCCTGATTGTCGGTTCTTTGTATGGAATATAGTCGATCAGTTTAAGATACAACCTGAACACCGGGATTTTAAGCAGACGTTCGTGACCGAACCAGGTGGCTTCCGGGAATATTGCGACAATTGCGAGGATGTCGAAAAGACTTGAATGATTTGCAATAATAATGTTGTTCCGGGTTTTGTCAATATTCTCCCTGCCTTCGATGCGAAGTTTCTTGAACATGATAAGGAAAACAGACCTCGAAAATAACATGGTCATTATCTGTACCGGTTTTTTGGCTTTGATCCAGGTAAGGGGGATAACCAGCAGGACCCCAATGGCTGTATAGACATACAGGAAGCCGAACACAGGTATTGTCAGAATTTTCCAGACTGAGGAATACATTTTGTTGTCTTATAACACCGGCAAAGTAAATCGATTTTCTTTAAAAAGATTTAACTAATGAATTTTTCACACTCTTAAATATGCTCTGACTTTTTACTGCGGCCTGATCGTAACCTGTTAATTCATGCGATGAGACAGGAACAGGCTGAACCGTTTTTTTTCAAAATTTCCTTGCAATCGGTTGCATATATTGAAAAATATTGACTTATTTTGGTAATTTGAAAAGTCAGGCTGAAAAACCTGACCATACAGTCAAGTAAAAGGTAAATTTAAGGTAAACGAAAAATGAGTGAACTACTTGCACAGCTGTCAAATTGTGTCGAATTCGGAAAGATCGACAAAGCCTCTCCATATCCCCCCAACCTTAAAGGGCAGGAAGGTGCCGACGAAATAGCCAGACGGGCGCTCGAAGAAGGTATTAAACCCGACGAAATTCTCGAGAAGGCCCTGATACCTGCGATGGCCGTTGTTGGTGACAAATTCAGCAAAAAGGTCATATATGTACCTCAGATGCTGATGGCTGCCAAGGCAATGAGCAGCGCCATGAAACACCTGAAGCCATTTTTTCAGTCGGGAGAGACGAAAAGGAAAGGGAAATTTATTATCGGCACGGTGTCAGGTGACCTTCACGACATAGGTAAAAACCTTGTTGCCATGATGATAGAGGGAGCAGGTTGGGAAATAATCGACCTGGGCGTTGATGTAAATACTGATAAATTTTTAAAAGCAATTAATGACAATCCCGGTGCTGTTGTGGGATTATCAGCTCTTCTTACCACTACCATGGAAAATATGAAAAAGACCGTGGAAGAGATAAAGGGTAATTATTCCGGAGTCACTATGCTTGTAGGCGGAGCCCCTGTTACTATGGACTATTGTATTAAGATAGGTGCCGATTTCTATTCTCCCGACCCCCAGGGTGCAGTCAATTATCTTAACCAACTTGTCGCAAAATGATAACCACACTTAAAGGTAAGAACTCCGGGGTGGACATAAATACAGCCGGCCCTGTAGTGATAATAGGCGAAAGTATTAATCCTACACGAAGAAAAAAGCTGGTTTCAACCCTCCAGGAGAAAGATTTCAGCTTCGTGCTGGAACTTGCTGAAAGTCAGGTAAAAGCCGGAGCCGATGTGCTCGACGTAAATGTCGGCTTCCCGGGTGTTGACGATGAAAAGCTTCTCCCTGAAACAGTGAGGGTACTCCAGGATAATATTGACGTTCCGCTTTGTCTCGATTCTCCTAATCCGCGTGCTATAGAGGCTGCGCTGAAGGTCGCAGTCGGGAAATGCCTTATTAATTCAGTGAATGGAGAAGAAAAGTCGCTTGCAGCTCTTCTTCCTGTGGCTAAAGAATATGGAGCTGCAATAATCGGGTTATGCATGGACGATGACGGTATAACACACGATCCTGAAAAACGACTTTCCATTGCGGAAAAAATCATTGAACGGGCTATGAAAATAGGGATCAGTCAGGAAGATGTTGTGATTGATCCTCTGGCAATGGCCGTCAGCGCCGATCCGAATGCATGCCTTGTCACCCTTGAAACCATCAGGCTTGTGCATACCAGGCTTGGACACAATATTACCCAGGGTGCAAGCAACATCTCATTCGGTCTGCCCGACAGAGAGTTCCTGAATGCAGCCTTTATGAGTCTAGCGATTTTCAATGGTCTTACCTGCCCGATAGCCAATCCGGAGAAGATCACTGCTGCGGTCAGAGCTACGGATCTGGTGCTGGGCAGAGATGATTTTGCAGTCCGCTTTGTTGAGTATTTCCAGAGCCGGCAGCAGATACAATTCTAATTTTTATTTCTCATGTCATCGCTGAAACCTGCACGAAGATGGCAGCCTGCTTTTTACCCCTTTAAAAAGGAAAAATTTGCACGAAGGCTGCTTGCACGGATTGAGCTGGCCGTCAAGGGGCCTGTTTTCGGATGCAGGATGTGCGGTAACTGCCTTCTTCAGGAAACAGCTTTCATCTGCCCGATGGAATGTCCCAAAGGCATGAGGAACGGACCCTGCGGTGGAATAACGCCCGGGAAAAACTGTTATGTAGATGAGACCAGAAAATGTATCTGGTACGCCATTTATGACAGGTCCGTAAAAACCGGCAGGGAAGAAAAACTCCTGGAAGTTCTTCCCCCGCTCGACTGGAGTAAAGTCGGAACTGAAACATGGGGCGACGTGATACGACAGATACGAAAAGTTGGCACAGGGAAATTTATCGGGAGCTTATTCATAAAAGATAAGGAAAAACACAATATTGTATGGGAGAGTGTCTTCCGGACAATAAGACAACCTGAATGGTGGAACGGCGATTCAGCTTATCACCCTGCTCCGTCTCATGAACCGGTATCAGAGCTGGAAAGGAAATTACGAAACGGGGAATTCGTGGTTGCAACCGAAGTTACTCCACCTCTCAGCGCGAACTCACCAAAAATAGTACGCGACATTGAAAAGGTAAAACCCTTTGTTTCAGCTGTGAACTTTACTGATTCATCATCGGCCATCCCCAAGATGTCGAGCATATCCTGCTGCAAACTTGCTGTTGATCTGGGAGTGGAACCGGTTCTGCAGATTGCATCGAGAGACACGACCCGGAACGGTTTGCAGGCTGCTGTCATAGGAGCCAACACCCTGGGGATAAAAAATATCCTCTGTATTACTGGGGATAATGCAGTAATCGGGCCCGCACCCACAGGTCCAATGAATTTTGTTGATATCGATTCTGTTCAGATGCTGTGGATTCTAAGGCGTATGCGTGACGATGCCGTTTATCTCGACGGAAGAAAGATAAAAATCCCACCGGAATTATTTCTTGGAGCAGCTACCACTCCCTTTGCTGCAGAACCAAAGCTTCAGGCTATACGGGATCAGAAAAAGGTCAATGCAGGAGCACAGTTCTTTCAGACAAACCTTATCTTTGAACCTGCACGTCTTGATGCCTGGCTCGAAGAGCTTGACCGAAGGGATGTTCTCGGTAAAGTCTATATTCTGGCCGGAGTTGCCCCCCTGAAGAGTTACAGGGTGGCACAGTATCTTAATTCAAAGGTGCCTGGAGTGGTCCTCCCTGCCAATATTATGAAACGGATGGAAAAAGCTGGTAGCGCAGAAGCCGAAGAAGGCATTCAGATAGCCCTGGAGATAATTGATTCACTAAAAAAGAAGAAAGGAATAAACGGTATACACCTGATGACAATGGGATGGGAGGAAGTGGTGGAACGGATTATTAAGGAAGCAGGACTGACAGGTAATAAAGGATAACTTTTTTGCCTTTTGTGATCCTTAGTGTGTATTTTGAGACACATTGTGGTTAAATATTTTACCACATAGGACACCAATGATTACACAAGGTACCACAAAGAATTATGTTAAGCAAAATCTCTTGGTTTGACAGGAAATACTTTTCAGTTTGATTTCAGAGATCTGAATCTCACCGTTGATCAGATTGAAAGGGTTATGGGCTACCCTGAAGGAGAATCGCATGAGACGATATATGATATCGTGGCAAAAGTAATGAAGGAAGCTGAAGCAATATGCGATCTGAAAGCAGAATACAGGATATTTCACGACATATCCTGCGATGATCAGGACCGGAAAATGACCGTTGAGGGGACTGTGTTAAATACGGGCAGCATTATTTACCGGCAGATCAAAAAGTCGGATGCTGTCGCGCTTTTTGTCTGTACTGCCGGTAAGGAGATTGAAGAAAGAAGCCGGAGGATAATGAAAGAATGTGATGTTCTTGAGGGTTATATCTTGGATATTGTTGGCAGTGCAGCAGTGGAAGCAGTCGCAGACCTGATGCAGGATGATCTGGAGCAAAATGTTATGTCGTCCGGACGAAAGATAAGCAACAGGTTCAGCCCCGGTTACTGCGGCTGGGATGTAGTTGAACAGCACAAACTGTTCAGTCTTTTACCCGGCAACTTTTGCGGTATCAGTCTGACTCCGTCGGCGTTGATGAACCCTGTAAAGTCAGTTAGCGGGATTATCGGAATAGGTGTGAATGTGAAACGCAAGGCGTATACATGTAAATTCTGTAAAATGGAGAATTGCATATACAGGAGAAGAGAATAACCCGGGTAAGCAGGATCCGGTTTTCCGAATATGCAGGAACAGGAAATAATATCAATAACAATAAAACATAGATCCATGAAATCAAAATCCTTTACCGGAAGTGCAGTATCGTTAAGTTTAATGCTTCTGTTCATCATGAATGTGCTTCCTCTTACAGCACAGCAGAAATACGATTTTCCATACCAGGATCCGTCGCTGACGGTTGATGTCCGTGTTGACGATCTCATCGGACGAATGACCGTGGAAGAGAAAATCAGCCAGATGATGAATTCTTCTCCTGCCGTTGAGAGGCTTGGAATACCAGCTTATGACTGGTGGAATGAATGCCTGCATGGTGTTGCAAGGGCAGGACTTGCAACTGTTTATCCCCAGGCCATCGGACTTGCTGCCACATGGGATGAAGACCTGTTTTTCAGAATGTCGACGGCGATATCCGATGAAGCCAGGGCCAAGCATCATGAATTTGTAAGGAACGGGCAAAGAAGGAGATATCAGGGACTTACCTTCTGGACACCCAATATAAATATTTTCAGGGACCCCCGATGGGGGAGAGGACAGGAGACATATGGAGAGGATCCTTTTCTTACGGGGAAACTGGCTGTTCAGTTTGTCAAAGGACTTCAGGGTGACGATCCGAAGTACTTTAAAACCATAGCCACTCTCAAACACTACGTCGTTCACAGCGGTCCTGAACCGGAAAGGCATTCCTTTGATGCCGTGACTGACGAGAGGGATTTCAGGGAGACATATCTCCCTCAGTTTGAGATGGGCATTAAGGAAGGAAAAGCATATTCGGTGATGTGTGCCTATAACAGGTATAACGGTGAAGCTACCTGTGGAAGTGACGACCTTCTTAACGGGATACTGAGGACGGAGTTTGGATTTGATGGGTATATAGTGTCCGACTGTGGTGCCATTAACGATATTTACAGGGGGCATAAGCTTGTTGGAACGGCTGCAGAAGCATCGGCACTAGCCGTCAAAACAGGTACCGATCTTGAATGCGGATCGGCTTACAGAAACCTCAGGGAAGCCCTGGAGAAGAACCTCATTACCGAAAAGGAACTCGATGTTGCTCTGCGCAGGTTGTTTGTTGCGAGGTTCCGCCTTGGAATGTTCGATCCTCCAGAGATGGTAAAATGGGCTTCCATCCCTTACAGTGTTAATGATTCGGAGGCGAATAAGCAACTGGCAAAGGAAACGGCTCTTAAGTCAATAGTACTTCTCAAAAACCAGAGCAGCATCCTTCCCTTGAAGAAGGACATCGGTACCATAGCGGTCATCGGACCCAATTCCGACCAGTCGTTCGTTCTTCTGGGTAACTACAACGGAATACCTTCCGATCCGGTCACTCCTCTTCGGGGTATTAAGGAGAAAGTTGAAGGGGTATCGGAGGTGTTGTACGCTCAGGGTTGCAACTGGGCCGCTGGGCTGCCTCAGCAGAAAACTGAAGAGGAACTTAAGTCTGAAGCTCTTGAAGTGGCTCAGAAGGCCGATGTGGTTATAATGTGCATGGGCATCACACCCCGTCTGGAGGGAGAAGAGATGAGGGTGGCTATCGAAGGATTCAGGGGAGGAGACAGGACAAGAATAGACCTTCCCGACGTGCAGCAGGAACTGATAAAAGCTGTACATGCCACCGGAAAACCTGTCATACTTGTCTTGCTTAACGGCAGTGCCATTGCTGTTAATTGGGAGAAGGAAAATATACCGGCAATAATAGAAACATGGTACGGAGGTCAGGCTGCCGGGGAAGCTCTTGCCGATGTAATCTTCGGCGATTACAATCCCGGGGGCCGCCTGCCTGTGACCTTTTATAAATCAGTGAATGATCTTCCCGATTTCTCCGATTACAAAATGGATAACAGGACATACCGTTATTTCAGGGGAGAACCTTTGTATCCATTCGGCTATGGTTTGAGTTATACAGGATTCGAGTACAGCAAATTCAAGGCTCCGAAGAAATTAAGATCGGGTGAAACTCTTAAAGTATCAGTAAAAATAAGGAACACAGGTACTATGGCAGGTGATGAGGTTGCACAGCTGTATGTTTCGAACCTTGAAGCTGACGTTCCTGTGCCGGTAAGGTCATTAAGGGGATTTAAGCGGATTCACCTGAAGCCCGGAGAGAGCAAGACAGTGATTTTTGAGGTTGCTGCCGATGCTTTTACCGTTATCGACAAAAACAATAAGAGAACCGCTGACCCCGGTCAGTATATCATAACAGTCGGAGGCAGACAACCTGAAAAGGTTACATCTGATAAGGAAACAGGAGTCCTTAAGAAAACGGTAGAACTTATCTGACAGCCCGGAATAAAATAATCACGAAGAAGGCAGAATGTAAAGTCTACTTTATGTTCCTGTATTTTTCAAAGTTCCCTGCAATGTCGGCTTCCCTGTGTGTTCCGCCGTGAACGAGCACCCGGTAACGGAGCCTGAGGGAGCTTCCTTTTTGCATTCTGGTATCAGTTCCGTTCTCAGGCCAGTACATCGGGGTGGGAGAGATGAAACCGTAATCGCGGGTAAACCATGGGGAAGGATACCAGGGATTTGAGGGATGCTGCAGTATTGCCAGTCCTTCAGTTGCCTCACCTCTTTTTCCATAGAAATCGATCCAGGGTGAGCCTTTGCCAAAAGTAGCCTTTTCTCCCTGTAAACCTTCGGCATTGATCATTGTGCCACCGTTAGTAACCGAGATATCTGCGGCCAGTCTTGCGCTGAAGAGCGAATGATTTGTTTTTCTGATAGTAACATCCATCAACATTTCCATGGTTATGTCCACGTCTATCTGAGTCATATTTGCTGACGGAGCTGTGATTGTAAAGGTTCGTATATCCTTCACTGGTGAAAGAGCTCCGGGCCTGCTCCAGATGCATTCGTCGGTTATGATCACCGTGTCGCCGCCCTGTTTCAGTATCCGGGCATTGACAGAGATTATCCTTCCGCGTTCCAACCCTTCCTGCCAGTAGTTTCCTCCGTTAACCATGTCGCAACCGAAGAAAAGGGAACTGTGATGAGGATATACTGCATTCCTCATTGAGGTTACCGAACCACCTGACAGAGGTCCGTTTACAGGGTAGAAGAATGGATATTTTTCATCTTCCGAAAAAATATAACTGGTAAAGAACTTACCGTTAACGGAGACGTTTATTTTTGAGCCTACCTTATCGGCAGTTATTTTTGCTCCCTGCAGGGGCAGGGTGAATATTGCCCCTGCGAGAATGAGCAAAATTGTTGTCAGAGATTTTCTCATATTCCTCTTATGTAATTAGTACCGTAAGGTTTTCTCTGGGGTCTGGAAAGCATGGAGTTTGCTTCGTTGTCGTTTATGAATTTTTCTGCTTTTGGATCCCAGTTAAGTTTCCTGCCGAGTTTCATTGCTATGTGAGTAAGCAGACAGACGGAGCATGCATAATGTCCGATGTCGACAGGGGAGATTGGATCCTTGCGTGATTTGATACAATCGAGCCAGTTGCCCTGCTGATGGGTGCTTACATAGAGATGGAGCTCATTTTCGCCTATAGGGGTCATAAGTTTGGGATCGCTGGCAGAGAGCGGAGGATTGCTCTGTCCCTGAGGGATAGGATCGCTGTCGGTTGCTCTGTAGTTACCTCTTGTAACGAAGATCCATCCGTCTGAACCCTCATAGCGGACCCCGTTGGGGAAACCTCCGCTGGTATACATTGTGACTCCGTTGGCGTATTCAGCTTTTGCCATGAAATCGCCGTGTACATCCCACAGCCCTGATTTAGGGAATTCTGCAACAGCTTCGTATGAAATGGGAGTTGTAAGTTCTGTATCCATGCCCCACATAGCGGAATCATAGTGATGCTGTCCCCATCCGGTTATCATACCTGCACCGAATTGTTCACATCTCAGCCAGCCGGGGCGTCCGAAGTCTTTCTGTGGATGAACCCGTGTTTCAGTGTAATATACTTCAGGAGTTGACCCCAGCCACATGTCGTAGTTGAGGTTTGAAGGTATCGGCATTTCAGGTTCTTCGGGACCTGCAGGGTCACCCGGAAGGCCTATCTTTACGGTATGCAGTTTTCCGATCCTTCCGTTCCTGACAAGCTCGGCTGCAACCCTGAACTGGGCGCTTGACCTCTGTTGTGTTCCGACCTGGAGGATTATTTTTTTACGCCTTACCACATCCACGAGCTGACGACCTTCAACGATGGTGAGCGAAGTGGGCTTCTCCAGGTACATATCTTTTCCTGCAAGCGCAGCTTCGATGGCAGGTTGTGAATGCCAGTGGTCGGGAGTGGTTATCATGACTGCATCTATCGACTTGTCGAGAAGCATCTCCTTGTAGTCACCGAATTGCTTTACATTTGAAAAATTTGGATTTTTCGTTTGCCTGGTATAGTAATCATCAATCATCTTTTTGCCCAGCGCCATTCTGTTTGAGTCGACATCTGAAACAGCAACAAACTGACATGTGTCGTACCTCAGTGTTCCCATTACGTCGCCTCTTCCCTGTCTGCCACATCCAATCCATCCAATGTTAATCTTGTCACTGGGTGGATTTTTGCCTATCACACTGGCAGGAATGATCGTGGGAAATCCTGTAAGAGCAACCCCGGAAAAGAGAGTGGCTTTTGCAGAGGTGTCAAGGAATTTCCTTCTTGAGATCTTTTGATTTTTTGAATTTTGCATCGCTTTCAGATTTAGTTTGGTTATATTTTCGGATAGAGTTTTCTGATTATAAAAGTATCCAAAGCTATCGAAAACTACAAGATCTTTCAACTTTTTTAACAGTTATTTGCAACCGATTGCAGATTTTTATTCATTTTGTTCCGGAAAGTCATGGATTATAATAATTTTGTAAGACCAACCTTTTCCGGATGAAAAGCAGCAGGGAAGTTACAATTTATGATGTTGCAAAGGCGCTTAACCTTTCACCTTCAACAGTAAGCAGAGGGCTGAAGAATCATCCGCACATAAAAAAAGAAACAAGAAAAAAGATACAGACGGCAGCGGGTGAAATGGGTTACAGGCAGAATAAGTTTGCCAGCAATCTACGTCAGAAGCATACAAATACCATTGGAATTGTGGTGCCTCGTCTGAACAGCTATTTCATGGCAACTGCAATTGCAGGAATTGAAAAGATAACTTCAGAAAATGGTTATGGTCTTATTATAAGCCAGTCGCTCGAATCATGGAGAAAAGAAATCCTTTCCGTTTCCACGATGTTCAACAGCAGGGTCGACGGGCTTCTGGTATCTCTGGCTTTCGATACCAAAAATATGGACCACTTCAACATTTTTTTTAAGAAAGATATACCTGTTGTCTTTTTTGACAGGGTTTCAATTTGCGGTGATTGCACGAGCGTCATAATCGACAATTTCAGAGCCGGTTTTGAGGTTACAACACACCTCCTGGAACAGGGTTGCAGAAGAATCCTTCATCTTGGAGGTAACATGCAGAGGAACGTATATTCTGAACGCTTCAGGGGATACAGGGAAGCCCTTGCCGCACACAGGATACCCTTTCTGCAGAGCCTGGTGATTGAAAGTGATATGAGCGCACAGGCAGGCAGGGAGGCCGCAATTAATATGCTCAGGATGAGGCCTGTACCTGACGGGATTTTTGCATCCAGTGATACAACTGCAGTTTCGGCAATTGTCGAACTCGAAAAAGCCGGCGTGAAAATACCTGACGATATAGCTGTTGCAGGATTCAATAATGAACCGGTAAGCCAGGTTGTAAAACCCAACCTTACCACTGTCGATTATCCCGCACAGGATATAGGCGAAATAGCTGCCACATCCCTTATTGGGAAAATTAAGGATATCCGCCAGGCCAACCTGAGCACGATAGTGCTTAAGCATTCCCTGGTGGTCAGGGATTCGTCCCTCAGAAAGAAACAGTATGTTTGATTAAAATTCCAGCGATATGATCAGGACTTCATTTTTTATCTTTTTAATTCTTGTTACGGCTTCAATACGAATTTCCAGGGCTGAAGACGGCTATGATCTCTGGCTCAGATATAAGCCCGTATCCGATACCCGGCTCCTTCAGCATTACAATGACGCTGTAAATGCAATTATGGTTGAAGGTGAATCGCCAACCATGATCCTTGCTGCCGGTGAGCTCAGAACAGGTCTGAGCAGCATGCTTGGATCGGATATACAGCAGGTTACTCGTGTCAGGGAGCATGGCACCATTGTTGCAGGGACTCCTTCAGATTCGAAGTATATCGCATCCCTTAAGCTTGAGAAAAATCTTGGTTCACTCGGTGAAGAAGGCTTCCTTATCATTACCGTCAGGCACAGGCGTAAGCAGATAACAGCTATCGCAGCAAATACTGATGCAGGAGTTCTTTACGGAGTTTTCAGTTACCTGAGGCTTATACAGACAGGTAAGGATATAAGTTCGCTAAATATCAGCAGCCGGCCTGCACTTAAGGTACGATTGCTGAATCACTGGGATAACCTGAACAGAAGTGTTGAACGTGGATACGCGGGGCTCTCACTGTGGGACTGGAAAGCTCTTCCCGACTCTGTTGATCCGAGGTATACCGACTATGCCAGGGCAAATGCTTCAGTTGGGATAAACGGATCGGTTTTGACGAATGTAAATGCCAATGCACTGATCCTTACAAGGGATTATCTGCTCAAGGTGGCTGAAATAGCAAAAGTATTCCGTCCTTACAATATAAAGGTTTATCTCACAGCCCGCTTCAGTGCCCCGATCGAGATCGGGAAACTTAAAACAGCTGACCCTCTTGATCCTGAAGTAATAGCATGGTGGAAAAATAAGGCTGATGAAATTTATGAGCTGATACCCGATTTTGGTGGTTTCACGGTGAAGGCAAACTCTGAAGGACAGCCGGGGCCACAGAATTACAATCGTTCTCACGCTGAAGGTGCAAATTTGCTTGCCGATGCTGTTGCCCCTCACGGAGGTATAGTAATGTGGCGTGCCTTTGTTTATGATAACAATGTACCTGACGACAGGGCTAAACAGGCTTATAATGAATTTGTTCCCCTTGATGGAAAATTCAGGGATAATGTACTTGTTCAGGTAAAGAACGGCCCTGTGGATTTCCAGCCCAGGGAGCCTTTCCATCCCCTCTTCGGTGCTATGCCCCTTACACCTTTGATGCCTGAGCTGCAGATAACACAGGAATATCTCGGTTCGTCAGTTCACCTTGTATTCCTTGCACCTCTTTTTGAGGAGTGTCTTCAATCAGACACCTATGCCAGGGGCAAAGGAACTCCCGTGGCCAGGATCGTTGACGGGAGCATCGACGGTCACACACTGACGGCAATGGCAGGAGTTTCAAACATCGGGAACAAAAGAAACTGGACCGGCCATCCTTTTGCCCAGGCAAACTGGTATGCATTCGGTCGTCTGGCCTGGGACCCCGGCATGAAATCGGCCGATATTGCCAATGAATGGATCCGGATGACTTTTACAACTCAGGAAAGTGCTGTTGAAAGAATCAGTAAAATGATGCTCGGCTCGCGCGAATTTGCAGTTAACTACATGACCCCTCTCGGATTACATCATATCATGTACTCTGGTCATCATTATGGTCCCGGTCCGTGGGTTGACAGGGGAAGACAGGACTGGACATCGGTGTATTACCACAAAGCCGATTCAGCCGGGATAGGTTTCGACAGGACATCAGGGGGGTCAAACGCTGTGGCACAGTATTTTAAGCCTGTCAGAGACCTTTATGAAAACATAGAAACCTGTCCTGAAAACCTTCTTCTGTGGTTTCATCATGTTCCCTGGAACTTCAGGATGAAGTCGGGAAGAACCCTGTGGGATGAGATATGTACAAGATATGATGAGGGAGTAAGATCGGTAAGATGGATGCAGAAGGAATGGGATGGATTAAGGCAATATATCGATACAGACAGATTTTCTGAAGTGGAAGAGCTTCTTACAAAGCAGGAAAGGGATGCCAGGATATGGAAAGATGGATGTATATTGTATTTTCAGACTTTCTCTAAAATGAAAATCCCTGCTGGTGTGGAAGCTCCGGAGCATGATCTCGATTTTTACCAAAGGCACAGATATACTGATATCCCCGGGATAACCAGAGGTATGTGAAACGGAAGGTGACGTCCCGGCGACAAAACATAACAATCTGAAGAAATGAAAAAAACAGCAGTGATAACAGGAGGTGCATCGGGAATTGGCCTTGCCATTGCACGGAGGTTTGTCAGGGAAGGAATCATGACAATCCTTGTCGGAAGAGATGTGAAGAAACTTAAACATGCCTGCTCGGTACTGGGTGAAAATTCCGACTTCTTTCAAAGTGATCTTTCCGACATCAGGTCAATTCCGGAAATGGTACAAAAGATAATTGACAGGTACGGCAAGATAGACATACTGGTAAACAATGCGGGCATAAATCTTAAGAAAAAAATCCTGGAAGTAACAGATGAAGAATACCAGAACATAATACTGACAAATCAGACTTCTGCCTTCTGTATTACAAGGTCAGTGGCGGGGTTTATGCAGGAACAGGGTGCCGGAGTGGTTCTGAATATCAGTTCGATGGCCGCAATATACGGGTTACCCTATGTTATAGCATACACTGCTTCAAAGTCTGCAATAGAGGGCATGACACGTGCCATGGCTGTTGAACTCGCCGAAATGGGGATACGTGTCAATTGTATCGCACCGGGTTTCATACGTACCAATATGTCATCAGTAGCTCTTGAAAAAGATGCTGAAAGGAAGGAAAAAGTACTTTCGAGAACTCCACTTGGAAGGCTGGGGAAGCCCGAGGAGGTTGCAAATGCAGCATACTTCCTTGTGTCGGATGAAGCATCATTTATAACAGGAGTGGTTCTTCCGGTTGATGGTGGAAACTCAGTTGGATTTTAATAACCGGGCGGCACTCCTGACCCCGACCGGTTATAAAGAATATAGTGTAAAATTAAATGTTGTGGAACAGTGAAGATAACTAAAGCAAAAGTGATCTTAAGTTGTCCGGGAAGAAATTTCGTGACACTTAAAATTATGACCGATGAAGAAGTTTATGGTCTGGGTGATGCAACACTGAACGGTATGGAGAAGGCCGTTGTGGCATATCTTGAGAATTATTGTATTCCTGCCCTAATAGGGAAAGACCCGTGCAGGATAGAAGATATCTGGCACTATTTCTACAGAGGTGTCTACTGGCTCAGGGGCTCGGTGAGCCTCACTGCAATCTCTGCAATCGACATGGCTCTGTGGGACATTAAGGGCAAATCGCTGAATACACCTCTGTACAACCTGATAGGAGGAAAAAGCAGAGAACGCATTCTTGTCTACTGCCATGCCAATGGAAAAGATGCTGAGGAGACAATCGACAAAGTAGGAGAAAAAATTGGCAAGGGGTTCAGGGCTGTGCGGGTTCAGTCAGGGGTTCCGGGAATAGACGATGCTTACGGAGTTACAAAAGACGGCAAACCGTATGAGCCTGCTTCAAAAGGTCTCGCCCGTGAGGAAATATGGGATACCACAAAATATCTTAATTTTCTTCCCCTGTTGTTCAGAAAGGTCAGGGATGTTTACGGTGAGAACGTCCATCTTCTTCATGATGCCCATCACCGGTGCACACCTGTTGAGGGTGCGCGTCTTGCCAGGGAACTGGAGCCCTTTCATCTTTTCTGGCTCGAAGACCCTGTCACCGGAGAACTTCAGGAAAGTCTGCGCCTGATACGTCATCACTCCACAACCCCGATAGCCATAGGTGAAGTCTATAATACTATATATGACCATACTACGCTGATTACCGAACAGCTCATCGATTATATCAGAATGCCTCTTGTGCACGGAGGAGGAATTACTCACATGCTAAAAGTGGCAGCTATGGCATCAGTGTACCATATTAACACGGGTTTCCATGGGGCAACCGACCTGTCGCCGGTCAATCTTGCCGCTGCACTGCATTTCAATACTGCAATAAACAACTTTGGCATTCAGGAATATATGCCTCATCAGGAAATGGTGCATGAAGTGTTCAGCATTAATTATCGGTATGATGACGGATATATGTTCATTGATGACAGCCCTGGCATAGGAGTGGATATTGACGAAAAGAAGGCGGCAGGTTATCCATATGAAATGGCCTCACTGCCGGTTAACAGAAAAACTGACGGGACAATATTTTATTGGTAAGGATGATTAGGCAGGCTTAAGGATAAATTATAATTTTAAGTACTTTAGAAAATTTATAACATTATGTTACTTCTTGGCATAGATCTGGGTAGCTCATCGGTAAAGGTGTCGGTTGTTGACGGAGAGTCAGGAGCCTGTCTGGCAACGGCATTTCATCCGGCTGATGAGATGAAAATTAACGCAGGTAAGCCCGGCTGGGCAGAGCAGGATCCGGAAATGTGGTGGACAAATCTGAAAGCCTCCATTGCTGACTGTAATGTTCAGCTTGGCGACAGCAGGCACCTGATAGGAGCTGTCGGGATATCTTATCAGATGCATGGGCTGGTGGTTGTGGATCGTGACTTCAGACCATTACGACCCTCGATAATCTGGTGTGACGGCCGGGCTGTGGAATATGGTGAAAAAGCTTTCAATGCTCTTGGAAGGGATTTCTGTCTTTCCCGGCTTCTCAATTCTCCCGGCAATTTCACCGCAGCAAAACTTGCCTGGGTTAAGGAAAATGAACCGGATATCTATAAAAAAATATACAAAATTCTCCTTCCCGGCGATTACATATCCCTCAGGATGACTGGTATGCCGCTCACGACCTATTCAGGATTGTCGGAGGGCATCTTCTGGGATTTTGTCAGAAACGGCATCTCAGAAGAACTTATGGATTTCTTCGGATTCGACCATTCACTTCTGGCAGAACCGGTAAACTCTTTTTCGCATCAGGGAGACATCATGGACAATATCGCTGATGAGCTTGGTATCCCCCGCGGTATACCGGTTTCATACCGTGCCGGTGATCAGCCCAACAATGCCTTCTCACTTAATGTGCTTCAGCCCGGGGAGGTTGCAGCGACAGCAGGTACTTCGGGAGTCATCTACGGTGTCACCGATCAGAGAAAATACGATCAGCATTCGAGGGTGAACACCTTCCTTCATGTCAATCATTCTGAAATTTTACCACGGGCCGGAGTGCTCTTATGTATTAACGGTACGGGAATACTAAACTCATGGCTCAGAAAAAATACGGGTAACGTCTTATCATATAACGAGATGAACAGGATGGCGGCAGGTATCAATCCGGGTTCCGACGGACTTACGATAGTACCGTTCGGAAACGGAGCCGAGAGGATACTGGAAAACCGTAACCCGGGTGCAGGAATACAGGGACTTAATTTTAACACTCATTCGAGTGCTCATCTGTTCAGGGCGGCTCAGGAAGGAATAGTTTTTTCAATAAAATACGGACTTGATATCATGAAGGAGAGTGGTATGATCCCTTCTGTTATCAGGGCAGGTTCGGCAAATATGTTCCTAAGCCCTGTTTTCCGGGAAGCACTG
Organism: Bacteroidales bacterium; assembly: GCA_036759025.1. Lineage (GTDB taxonomy): Bacteria > Bacteroidota > Bacteroidia > Bacteroidales > VadinHA17 > LD21. The sequence goes on along the minus strand of DAIOVL010000010.1, from coordinate 59,170 downwards.
TCGTGTATTACGGGTACACGTATAGATCTTTATAATACCGACGGCTCGGTTGGCGCAGCAAGGGGAGCAGGTATAGGCTGCGGTTATTACAAATCCGAAAAAGAAGCATTTTCCGGACTTAAAACCGTCGGTTCGGTCGAGCCCGACAGATCGAAGGAAGAAGACTACGTAAAAGCCTATAATAACTGGCTCAGACATCTCGATAAAATTTCAGGGTGATCTGTTTTAATGTCTTATTTAGGAGATAATTATCCCAACAGCCGGGCAGAAAAAACAAGTAAGGATAACCAATAGGTAAAAAGATTTACTTTACACAGAAACAGCAATTTTAAACAGTTTAAATTATACAGATATGATCTACAAAGGAAAAAAAGAATTCTACCCCGGTATCGGGAAGATTAAGTATGAGGGTCCAAAATCAAAAAACCCCCTTGCATTCAGATGGTACAATCCTGATCAGGTTGTATCGGGTAAGAAGATGAAAGATCATCTTCGGTTTGCCATAGCCTACTGGCATTCTTTCTGTGGCGACGGGACAGATCAGTTCGGAAATGCAACTCATCAGTATCCCTGGAAAGATCTTCCTCCGGATGATAAGATTGCTCAGAGGCTTGAGGCTGCCTTTGAATTCATAACCAAGATAGGAGCTCCCTATTACTGTTTCCATGATGTGGATGTTGTGGGCGGTGATGGATCTGTTTTTGATATAGAGAAACGGCTGGACAAATTTGTTCCTGTAATGAAGAAAATGCAGAAGGACACAGGGGTAAAGCTTCTTTGGGGAACAGCCAATCTTTTCTCGCACCCGCGCTACATGAACGGGGCTGCCACAAATCCTGATTTTACCGTCGTTACCAATGCTGCTGTCCAGCTTAAAAATGCAATAGATGCCACAATTGAACTCGGAGGAGAGAATTATGTATTCTGGGGAGGAAGAGAAGGCTATATGAGCCTTCATAACACCGACATGAAGCGTGAACTCGACCATCTCGCTTTGATGCTGACCCTGGCCCGCGATTACGGTAGGAAAAAAGGATTCAGGGGGACATTCCTGATTGAACCTAAGCCAATGGAACCCACCAAACACCAGTACGATTATGATTCAGGAACCGTTGTCGGATTTCTCCGGCACTATGGTCTTGATAAGGATTTTAAACTAAACATAGAGGTGAATCACGCCACTCTGGCCGGGCATACCTTTGCGCATGATCTTCAGGTTGCCGCCGACGCCGGATTGCTTGGAAGCATTGATGCAAACAAAGGCGATTACCAGAATGGATGGGATACTGATGAATTCCCGACAAATATCTATGAGATAACCGAAGCAATGATGGTTATCCTTCGGGCGGGCGGATTTAAGACCGGAGGGATAAATTTTGATGCCCACATACGAAGAAACTCAACAGATCCTGACGATATTTTCATTGCCCACATAAGCGGTATGGACACCTTCGCCAGGGCTCTTCTGGTTGCTGATAAAGTCCTCAATGAAAGCGATTATCTGAAGATGCGTAAGAAAAGGTACTCATCCTTCGACCGGGGTGCAGGTAAAGATTATGAAAAGGGCATGCTTACACTTGTCAAGCTCAGGGAGCTGGCACTCAAATCGGGTGAGCCAAAATTAATTAGCGGCAAGCAGGAACTTTTTGAAATGCTGATCAACATGTATATCTGATCAGCAGCCGGAAGTAACATATTATCAGGCAAAGCCGGTTTTGCATGAAGATAGGGCAAAACCGGCCTTGTTTTATTCAGGGCTTATATTGAAGAGAGTTTCTTCCTGTATCAGTGATGTTTCTATACTGAATTCGGGCGGATTCATTATCGATTTTTTCACTGCGCATAGTTCTGCCACGCTGATAAGAGATTCCCTGTATTTTTCAGGAAAAGAAGGAGGAACCTGAATGTCGAGGTTTATTTTTGAAGGTACCCGTTTCTCAGGATCAAATTCGACCTTCTGAATGATTTTGATATCTTCAGCGGGGATTCCCCTTTTATCACAGAATGATTTTACATAAATTCCGGCACAAGTGCCTATTGAAGCTAGGTAAAGGTCAAAAGGAGCAGGTGCAGTATTCCCTCCTCCATTATCGAGAGGCTGGTCGGTGATAATCGTATGACCGCCCAGTTTCGCTGTTACAACCTTGCCTCCTGAAAAAGTGATTTCCATACTGTATTTCTTAATTTATTGTTTTCCTCTTAACAACGATTAGAAGTGAATTGTTCATGCCTTTTGAGCGATCATCAGAAAAAGATCAAAACTTTTCATGCTTCCGTCATGTGTTTTTTTATTTATGGTAAAGCATGGTTCTTCTGAAATGTTTATAAAGCCATTCTCCGCAAGCAGGGTTGACAATTCTTTAATACTGAAACCTTTGTGGCCTGAAAATTCGGGTCCGTGAAACGATCCGTCTTCGGGATACAGGTCAGCTATTGCAATAAATCCCCGCGGATTTAACAACAAAGAGAATTTTTTTAAAATATCTTCAACATCCAGGACATGGTGTAAAGCCATCTGTGTAAAGATCAGATCGAAAGTGCCGTCGGTAAAACTCTGGTTTTCAAGATCAAAGTATAGAGCCCTGAGATTTGTAACTTCTGATATACTTATTTTTTCGTTCATTACTGCTGCCATTCCGGAAGATGAATCCAGCATGATTATTTCCTTCACATGGTCCTTCAACAGGAAACTTGTAATACCTGTTCCTGCCCCGAATTCCAGAGCACGCATATTTTTATTAAGCTTTATCCTCTTTATGATTTCGCGGCTTACAGATGCCGACCTGTCCAAATGCATTGGATTGTTGTCCCAGGCTGAAGCTTTCAGATCAAATTCATTCATGTGTTTTTTTGAGTATTAACAACGATCTGGTATTATTGGTTCGCTTGTTACATTCAACCGCTTTGTTTCTGACGCACCAATAATTTACGGATCACTCTTACCATTACGGCAAGAAGCAGTGCGACTCCAAGGAACATGATTATTGCAGGTGAGCATGGTATGTCCATATTCCACGAAAGGTAAAGACCCAGAAGTGTGGATATGCCCCCTACAAGTAATCCTATCAATATTCTGTTGGTCCATCTGCCCGCGAAGAGAGAGGAGACAGAGGAGGGTATTATGAGAAAAGCAAAGATGGTCAGGATTCCGCCTATGTTAACAGCTTCAACTATCACTATGCCGAAGGTCATATAGAAAATGAAATCCCACAGTTTTGGATTTTTCAAACCTGTTTCTGTTCCGTGGTATGAGAGAGTTACTTTTCTGAATTTCTCCCTGAAAACATAATGGAAGCCTCCTGTCAGGATGACAACAACTGCAAGTCTAAGTATCTGGGGCCATGTGACCCATAGTATTGACCCTGTTAGCATGTCATGAATATGGACATCGCTGCCAGCACCCTTGTCGAGTATTATTACCGCGCTTGTTGTTGCAACAGCGTAGGCAATACCAATAACAGCTTCAAGAGGGATGCGGATCTTCTTATTTTTCAGGATGGTAAAGAAGAAGGCTGCTCCCACGCAGAAAAGATATGCCAATATGGTCCTTGAATCATGTTCATGCCCGGCATGTCCGGATATGTTTTTTATTACCAGCGAAACTGCACTGCCCAATGCTGCGATCTGAGCAAGAGCTATGTCGATAAAAATTATCTCTCTCTCTATTACATGTATTCCGAAATATACAGTAATGATTATCAGAAGAAGACTTGCCGCAAGTGGGGCAAGCATAAATTCCATGCCCGTCATGATCCTTTCTCTTTAGGTATTGTACGTGTGACGATCTTTTTTGTGGCCAGCCTGGCAAAGGCCAGAAGGAAGACAATTAATCCCAGGAGAGTAACTATCGCCGGTGCATTTGATATATTCATGGTGTAAGACAGATACATACCGGCAACAGCTCCTGTTAATCCGATTATCCAGCTCCAGATGAGTCTCTTCTTCCAGCTGTCAGTAAATAATGTCGCCGCTGATGCCGGTGCTATCAGAAGGGTAAATACGAAAAACACACCTCCGATGGGCACTGCTTTGACGATTACCATGCTGAATGTAATGTAAAAAAGCAGTTCATAGGCCCTGGTTTTCCAGAGGCTGTAGGGCAAGCCGTTTTTTGAGTCGGAGATCTTAATAAACTGACGCCGGAAGATTACATGGATAATCCCGATCCCGACAATCATAATGAGGCATGAAAGAACACTTTTCCATGTAACCCAGAGAAGGTTTCCTGTTATAGTCTTGGAGATGAAGTTGGAGCCTCCCGGTATCTTTTCAGCCAGAAGCATTGCAATCCCCAGAGCAAGGCAATAGAAAATCCCTATAATGGCTTCCTGTGAAATGACCTGTTTTTTGAACTTGGTTAGAGCAAAAACAGAAATTACCGCTATAGTAAAGATGTAGGATATCATTTTGACGCTGCCTGATTCTTCCGCAAAACCCAGAAGTAGGCCGATCATTGTCCCGAGAGCCGCAATCTGGGCTACGGCTATATCAATAAATATGATGCCCCGGGAAAGAATATGGTTTCCGAAATAGCTCAGGATGCCGGCAAGGATTATACTTACCGTTATCGGAGCTGCAAGGAATAACAGGTTGTCAATCATGGCCGGTTACTATTGGATGTTCTTAAGGATCTGATCAAGCCACAGATCCAGGAGGTCGAAATTGTCTTCTATTCCTTCAGGTCCGTGAACGAAAAGGGGCAGATACAAAGCCTTTATTCCTGTTTTTTGTTCTATCATTGTTGCAGTCTTTTTCTCAAAATAGCTGGCGACAACCATAAGATTGATGTCCTGTTCTTTTATTAACTGGATCATGTTCTGTACGTGTTTTGCGGAAGGCGGGATTCCCGGTTTAGGTTCGATATAGCCCATTACTTCCAATCCAAAAGTGTTTGTCAGATATGACCAGTTTTTATGGTATGCTATGATCCTTTTTCCTCTGAGGGGAAGTGCCTTTTTGAGCCAGCCTCCGAGCAGATCTGAAAGCTTCCCGCCTTCGTAAGGTCTTTCAAGGAAAGTGAAGAGGGTGTTGTTTTCAAGAAGCTTGGTAAGTGTCTCTCCTCCGAAAAGATCTACAAGACGATCACCAAAAAGTGCCCTGTCGATCCTGTTGATGTATGCATCGCGGTTCTGTTCATAAAATGCAGCATTGGCAGGGTCAACTTTCATAAGCCCGATGGTTATGTTACGGGCAATCACCTTCCAGTTTACAGGGCTGGTGGTTATATGAGGGTTTCCCATCAGATGGACGTCGCCTTCGGTTCTGTCGCCGAACTCCACTTTTTCAAGAATATTTATTCCATCCGATACAGATACAAAACCCGGTTCACCGTCCATGATCTTCCTGTTACGGGCTTTATCGAGAAGTGTTGCTGACCACATTTCAAGGTCCATTCCTGTTGCTATCCACATATCTGCCGATGAGAGCATAACAGCAAAACTGGGTTTCGGCGGGACAAAATGAGGGTCCTGTTCACCGTTAGCGATAAAAGAGACTTCAGCTCTGTCGCCAGCAATTTCCCTTGTTATTGTCGCATAGTCGGAGAATGAACAGACTATGTTAAGTTTTGCTCCTGACTGACCGTACCTGTTTCGCTGCTGAACCCGTCCCTGAACCTGGCTCAGAGAGGTTGTGATGAATCCTTCTGCAATGATCAGGAAGGCCGCTGTTATAATTGTTTTCAGGTTTGAAGTGAAGTATTTCTTCATTATTTTATTAATTAGATTATTACAAGTTAATAAGCTTCATGTTTATGTGGTCCCATTGCCCAACACACCTGGATAAGAAAGGTATGATCGTGCGGCATTGTCATAAGGGGATCAGTACCGGTTTCCGTGAACCTTCTGTTATGCTGATATTGCAACCGTGTAAAAACAAATTCGCTTTGCCAGAAGTCGAGATTGAAAGTAAAATCCCATTCATGCTTATTCCTGTTGTAAGGCAGCTCCGAATAACCTATCCTGCCTCCTATCCAGAATCGTGCGCTAAGTTTGTTCTGTACTGAAGTATAAAAGCCCTTGCTTTTTACTGTTGCAGTATCGTTGATCCTTTGACTGTACAATAATTCTGTCTTCCAGTCGAAGGTTCTGTATTTTTCCCTGCCTGCCGGAACCCACTTATATGTAAGTCCGGCGCTTCCGACATAGGAATTGTTTTCTCCCGCTGATGGATTTCTGCCTGCGACACCGCTAATCCTGATTTCGAAGTAGCTGTTAGTGGTGATATCATAATAATTCTTGAACTGGCCGGTATATAATAATCCTTTGTCGGCGAAGCTAAAATCTTCACCGGTGTTGGTTCCGTCCAGTACTGACAGGTCGAGAGATGTTGCATCAGCAAAGAACAGTCGCGGAAGCATAAATGATGCTGCAACTCCTGTTCCTCCGAGGCCCTTGTTGCTGAACAGGTTGACGAGAGCCCTTGGCCTGTCAAACTGAGGAAGGGCGTGATCGTGGTAACGGTTAAGAGGACCGAACTCGGTGTAGAAGATACCTATCTTGAGGTTCATATTTAAAGGAAGGTTGAGCCATTCCATATATGCTTCTTCTATACTTATGGATTCCTTTGAGACAGAGATGAAGCTTTTTCCCCGTGTGAATGGATCCAGTGGGGCTTCGAGGGCAAGTTCGACTTCCCTGAGAAAGAAATTATCGTTGCCATAGGATACCGGTCCGGGTTCGGTAATGTACTGATTATTTGAGGAGCTGAGGGCTCCGAAAAAATCTCCTCCCAGGCTTATGTTGGGATTCAGGCCCTGTTGCTGTCTGACTCCGCTTATAAATTTTTTGGCAAGACTGGTTTCTTTTTCCTTTTCTTTCATTGTAAGCTGTTCAGCCTCGTCGAGTAGTTTCTGAAGAGCATTTTCTTCTTCAAGGGCGGACTTTTCGAGGTTTATAGAGCGGATCAGAGAATCAATCCTGGAATTCAGAATTCTGTTTTCCTGATCAATGCGTATTAGTTCATTTTTCACAATGCCAAGAGAATCTTTGTCGGGTTCATTCGTCTGGGCAGTAAGCAGATGTTGCGTAATGAAAAAGATGAACAGGCATGTAATTATTATTTTTTTCCTCATTAGAAACTCTTAAAAATGGTCAGGTTAAAATTACTGTCATGCAGAATTTCTGCAGTGACGGACTTCATAAATGACTAATAAGAGCTTGAGGGGGGGGCGTGATAGTTGCGAAGGTAGAAGAGATATCGCTTTAAGTGGTGACTACAGAATGTTGAAAAAATTGCCCTAAAGGCCTTGAGTATAATTAATAAATAGATGAAAAAGAGAAATACCCACGACAGTGTATTGAACATCTGGTCGAGAAGCAAAAATTCTGATGATGTATGATTATGGCCCTGGAAGGGGTTTCCGGCATTCCCCTGTTTCACGGGGTGAGCATGTTTAACGACGATGCCTGAGGAAAGCCTGTGAAAATGTTGATTTACAGTTGTGTTGGTTAAAAAAGCAAGGGTAATAACGAGTAATACCGGTATAATTAAACGTGCTATCTTTCTTGCCTGCAACACTTTGAACAGATCATGGGATCAGGACACAAATATAAAATATATTTGCTTCTGAAAGCAACAGATAAAAAAGAAGCTGTCACAAAAATTGTTAAATTCATCGGTTTATCCGGGGGATGGTCTGTGGATTCTTAATGATGCTTTGTGGAACAGCGGTTTATATATTCCACCCCGTCAGTCAGAGGGCCCGGGATAAATCGTGATACAGTCCGTATAGTGTGACAGCTTTCTTCTGTAAGTATACCTTTTACTATTTCTTAAGTATCTTTTTAAGCACTATTTCCTTGTCGAGTTTCTTTGTGCAGAAGAACCAGTCGTAGCAGGTCATTTCCTCCTTGTTTTCCATGCGCTGTTTGGCCACTCCGCATGATCCGGCTGTGGGAACGATGACATCGTCGCCTGGCTGCCAGTCGGCAGGGAGTGCAACTGAAAACTCATCTGCTGTCTGGAGTCCGATAAGAGCTCTGTAAATCTCTTCAAAATTACGTCCGAGGCTCAGGGGGTAGTAAAGGATCGTACGAATTATTCCCTTTGGGTCGATGAAGAAGACGGCTCTTACAGCTTTTGTAGAGCTTTCTCCCGGTTGCATCATGCCGTAGAGGTTTGCGACTTCCATGGTTATGTCTTCGATCAGAGGGAAGTTGACTTCAACATTCTTCATACCCTTATATTCGATTTTCTCCTTTATTGTACGGAGCCATGCGATATGACTGTAGAGGCCATCAACTGAAAGTCCTACCAGTTTGCAGTTTGCTTCGTTGAATCTTTTTTCCATTGTGGCAAATGTCATAAACTCTGATGTGCATACAGGAGTAAAATCGGCCGGATGGCTGAAGAGGATTACCCAGCTTCCTTTATAATCGGAAGGGAAATTGATTTCACCCTGTGTGGTTACAGCCTTGAATTCAGGTGCTTTTTCGCCTATACGAGGCATTGAATAAGTTTTTTCTTCCATAGTAGATATAAATTTAAGTTAATGATAGATAAGCAATTAAAAGTTTATAAATATTATTTTCTGCGGACTAGCATCATGTCGAGATCTTCTTTAAGAGCAGCAAGGTCTTCCTCATGCTCGACTTCGTCGGCCAGTATCTGCAATATGATGTCGTATGTTACCGGATCGCCTTCTCGTGTTACATCGAGAAGAGAGCTGTAAGTTCTAATTGCGCATTGTTCTCCCTTGATATTCTGATTTAGAATCTCTTCCACGTAGGGATCTGAGGGGATATCATACCCACAGTTGGTGATTTTAAACCAGTCTTCCGGTGTGAGAACCGGTGTTCCGCCGAGCTGGACTATCCTTGTAACAAGGAGGTTGGCGTGTGTGAGTTCTTCGGTAGCATGAAGGTCGAGTTCTGATATCACTGCATCTTTCATCGGGCCTTTGACGACCTTGGCACCTATCCAGTACTGGTAGTAGGCGAGCCATTCATCGGCCAGAGCTTTGTTGAGGAGGTTGATAAGTTCTTCAACGTTCATTTTTACGATTGATCTTCCAATTTCTGCCATGTTTTGAGTTTTTTAGGTTATATATATGTGTATTGTTTAATTTTTCCTGGTCTCCTGAGGTTTCGTTCCTTTATTGAGGTTTTTGAAATGTCTTATTATTAATCCGCCTTTGAAGAATGTCCCTGTGATTCCAGCCAAAATGAGCAGGGATATCAGGAAAATGTTGTCGGAGATTTGTGACGAGGCAAGTATGATTGTGATCCACATTAGTACGATGGCTGCACTCAGGGTCAGGGGGTTATAGCTGTTGGTTTTATCCCTGATATGTTTTTGTATGAACCTGTTGTCGTTTATTTTTTTGCAGAGGGCAGGAGAGCTGCGGACATACAGTCCTGTAGACAGGATAAAGAAGGGTGTAGAAGGCAGTACGGGGATGAATATTCCTGCTATTCCAAGGCAAAGTGATATTGTTCCGGAAAATATGAATAATGGTTTGATCATTTATTTCAGGTATTCTGTTTGTTAGTGAAATTCCCGATGATCTGGACTTTAAATTCCTGTATTTCGAAATTGGGGATTTTCTTTTTTCTGAAATAATTTGTCAGGATTTTGTTCAGGTCGTCGTCGAAATAATCTTCTATTCTGTCGGAATTTTGTGCATACAGGTGATGGTGTTTTTCTTTGACGGCGTCATACCTGACGGTATCGGTATCTGTTTTGACCCTGTTTATTATTCCTTTTTTTTCGAATGCGTCGAGGATTTTATATACGGTACCAATGGGTACGTGGGGGAAGCTTATTTTGATATAATCTACAATATCTTCAGCGGAAGGGTGGAATTCCAGGTTAAGGATCACTTCGAGGACGGCGATTCGTTGTGGTGTTATTTTCAAATCGTTACGGGCGAGTATTTCGATCAGTTTATTATCTGGCATACTATAAGATCAGTAAGTTATAAAATGAGTCGGTTACAAATCGTAGCACAGATCAAATATATGGAATTTGTTTTGGAATTCCAATATTAAAATAGAATAATTATCAGATGATAATAAGTATCAAGGGATATTAGGTATTAAAAGATATTAAGTATCAAAAGATAATAAATATCAGTAGATAGTTAATATCAAATAATAATAACTATCAAAAGAGAAAAAATATCAAAGGATAATAAATATCAAAAGAGAATCATTCTCTAATGATAATCATTCTAAATAAAACTGCCCACTCCAGGGCTTAACTCATAATCCTTCTGATTGTTTCTCCCCCCTACGACTCCTTAACCTTCTGAAAATACATCGCAAACGACCTGTATAAAAAGTGAGTCCACTTGCCAAAGGGAACAATGATAAGAGCCCACTGTACCAAAATGATCATGTGAACAAGATATAACCAGATATTCCTTTCCATTATCCCCAGATCAATAAACAACCTTACTCCAAAAGCCGAAATACCCATCAGAAATAACCAAACCACAAACATCCAGTCTGATGGCTGTGAATACTTGCTAATCTCCTTCGTCTTCTTTATCCGGTCATAAACAAAATCTATCGTAATTATGAAAATTATGATACTTACAACATATCCCAGAACTATGACAAACAAACTCTCACTCGCAAACCAGTCAAGAAAAACTGTCGTGAATAATAATCCCAGATATCCGATAACAAGAATGAAATGCTCAAACCACCTGAACCGGTTATCATCACAATCCAATGCCCTCTTCTGCGTGAACATGTGTAAAATCAAATCCCAAAAACTGCTGACATATTTAATCAATGGTACCCTGATGCCGGGCTTCAGAATGATCAACCACCACATCCTGATTATGTTCGGAAGCAGAATTATAAGAAAAACACTGCCTATGGCTATCATCTCGAACAGATGACCCGTGTGCATGATCCTCCCAAGATCGAATTTTTCCGATATCGCAAAGGCAACGACCCCCAATGCCAGAATTACCATCGCAGTTATCGTCGCGGTAAGCGACCTGTAAAGAAGCCCTGATAACTTTGTCCAGTCATAGGCCGAAGTAAGCCATCTCCTCAGCGACATCATCAGTTCGGCAGGATTGGCTTCCTGTGGACAGTAGGTACTGCACTGACCGCAGTAATAACATAACCATGGCTTCAATGAAGACTTGATGTCATCTTCCATGCCCAGTACACTGAAGCGAAGCATCTCCCTGGGAAAGGAATCCTCTTCAGTCGAAAGGGAACAAACAGCTGTGCATGTCCCGCAATTGTAACATGCATTGAAATCAAATGCCCCGAATTCTGACAGCTTCTTTCCGAAATCAATATTTATCGCAGCCATTATTTTTTTAATTTGTAGGAATAATATTCATCCATGTCGTCAATAGATCCGGTTTCCACAAGTCCGTATTTTACGAGTGTCATCAGGTAATATACCACATCATGTTTTGCCATACCAAGCTTCTTTGCAAGCTGGTCGATGGTCATCTCTTCTTCTTTAAGGGCATCCGTTATCGATTTCTTCACCCTGGTGAAGTTTTTGAGATTTTCCTTTGCAGATTCGGATATCTCCCTTTTTTCTCTGAGATACCTGAAAGTCTTGCCTTTCTCTATTTCCATGATCTTTTGAATAAATTTTATGGTGTCAGTTATGATTACCTGCCAGCGCATCAATCATACTCTCTATTTCGTTATCGGAGTATGCGATAAGATTGATCGCATTTACAGGACATACCGGGAGACACATGCCGCACCCCTTACATACTGATTGTTTTATGACTGCTACATCTTTATCTCCGTGTTTCTCCATTTTTATTGCATCAAACGGACATGCTTTTTCACACTCTCCGCACCATGTGCAGGCATCATTGTCGACCTCTGCTATTATCGGCTCAAGCTCCAGTTCTCCCTTGCTTACAAATGAGAAGGATTTAGCTGCAGCCGACAGACCTGAACTGATTGATTCGGTGATGTTCTTGGGCCCCTGTCCGGCACCTGCAATGGTAATTCCATCAATTACAGTTTCAACGGGACGGAGTTTCATGTGTATCTCATTGAAGAAATTATCCCTGCCCCTGGGCAGCTTGAATATCGTGCTGACACTTTTGTCTGCCCTGGGCACCATACCGGTGATAAGCACTGTCAGATCAGGTTCGACAGAGATTTCACGTTTACCTGTCAGAATGTCGTTTATCCTGACGGTAACTTTATTATCTTCTACTGATACAGTGGGAGGATCTTCCTCGTACGACTGGAGATATATGTCGCCGAGCTTCAGGGATTCAGCATATAGCAGTTCCTGCTTGCCATAGGTCCGGATGCCTCTTGTGAAATGGAAGTTGGTGATCCCCGGAAACTTCTTCTTTGCCTTTATTGATGCATGAATTGCAGAAGTGCAGCAATACCTTGAACAGTACTTATTCTCCCCTTCACTCTGACGGCTGCCCACACAGTATATATATGCAATATTCCTGATCTCCATACCCCTGTATATAAGCTTTTCCGAATTCATATCAATGATTCTTTTGAACTGCGGAAGGGTTACTACATTTTCCGACCGGACATAGCCAAATTCTCCCTCTGACGGTGTGTAGGGGTCGAATCCGGTTGCGACAAGCACAGAACCGGCTTCGATCTCAACGATCTCTTCTTTCATTGAAAAATCGACGCTCTCACACACTTTTTCACATTCACCGCAGCGGGTGCATGTGGTCATGTCTATAACAGGATACTGCGGATATTCACTAGGGAAGTTGTGATAGATTGCTTTCCTGGTTGTTATGTTGAAATTAAACTCATCGGGGACTTCTACAGGGCACAACTCTATTGCTTTTTTGAGTTTGTCCCTGTCGCATTTTTCTTTTATGTACCTCGGAGTTATCTTTACTTTAAGTTTAAAATCGCCTATGCTGCCTGTATTTGTAATTACCTCGGCTCCTGTGAGTAGACTAATGTTTTCTCTTTTTTCGATTTCGCTATAGAGCCTTGAGACCAGTTCCTTTCCTGTCTGGTCGGTTGTAAACAAAACATCCCACTGGGCTACACGACCACCGACGAAATGTTCCTTTTCAATAAGCGTCACCGGGCATTGCATATCCGACAGCTCGATGGCTGACCGCATTCCTGCTATACCTGCACCTATGACCACGACTGCTTTTTTCGAGGGAATTTTAATAGGTTCCAGGGGTTTGGAAAGCCGCACTTTTGCAACTGCAGCTTTGACCAGATGGATGGCTTTTTCCGTGGCACCTGCCTTGTCGTCGGAATGTGCCCATGAACCCTGTTCCCTGATATTGGAGTGAACGTAATTGTATTTGTTGAGATCGGCTCTTTCTGTGACAGCCCTGAATGTTATCAGATGAAGTTTCGGTGAACATGATGCAACGACAATCCCGTCGAGTTCATTCTTTTTTATATCCTCAACCATCTCTTTCTGGGTTGCATCACTGCACGCAAACATCGTTGTCCGGGCAAGAAAAACACCCTCTTCATTCTCAACGGCCTCCTTTACTTTCTCAACATCCACATAATCAGAGATGTTGCCTCCGCAATGGCAAATATAGACTCCTAACTTCTTTCTCATTTTGTACTGATTAGATAACTCATTGCAGCTGAAGATGCTGCTCCGGCTGATAAAATTGAATCGGGAATGTCCATAGGTCCTGATGCTGTTCCTGCCACGAATACTCCTTTAATATTTGTTTCGGCAGGGCTGGCGAGAGGATCAGGCTGACTGACAAAGTTAAACTGATCTAGAGCCAGGGCTTTATCCTCAAACAAAGATGCATTATCGGGGTTTGAAAGGGTTCCGACAGAGAGGATCACCATGTCGTGCTCGGCTTCTTTGACCTTGTTTTCGTTAATATCCTCATACCTCAGGATCAGGTTTCCGTTCTCCTTCTCGGTTATTTTTCCTATTTTACCCTTGATGAAGTTTACACCCATTCCTTTGGCCTGTTCGTAGAATTCCTCGAAGCCCTTTCCGAACGACCGGATATTAATATAATAGATTGTTACATCGGCCATCGGGAGTGCTCCCATTAACAACTGCGCCTGTTTAATGGAATACATGCAGCATATCTGTGAGCATATAGGATTCCCGATTGTAATGTCTCTCGACCCGGTACAGAGTACATATGCAAGTTTGTCCGGCACTTTGCCGTCACCGGGCCTGAGGATGGTGTTGTACGGACGGGTTGGAGCAAGCTGCCTTTCCATCTCCATTGATGTGATCACATTTTTGGACTCACCATAACTGAACCTTGGTATTTTCAACGGGTCAAAAAGCTTAAAGCCCGTGGCGACGATAACAGTTTTTACACTGATCCTGTAATATTCGGTTTCCTGTGTGAAGTCGATACATTTTGTGGGGCAGACTTTTTCACATGCTCCGCACAGTGTGCAGTTTTCAATGTCGATGGCTGCTACCCTGGGACTTGCAATTGTGAAGGGAATAAATGCAGCTTTCCGGCCAACAAGGTTATATTGATATTCATCTCTGACAACAACCGGACAGGCCTGTTCGCAAAGCTGGCAGGCCGTACAGTCAGCTTCTATAACGTATCTGGGGTTCTTTTTAACAAATGCCTCAAAATCATTACCAGGTTTTTTTTCGATTTTCTCCACTTCACTGCCGGTGATAATTGTTATCCCGGGATGACGCGCAATTTCAGATACTTTGGGAGTTGTAATACAGGCTGCACAGTCGAGTGTCGGGAAGACTTTGCTCAGAAGGATCATTTTCCCCCCTATTGAGAGATCTTTTTCGAGAAGAAGCACCTTATAACCGTTGTTTGCCAGGTTAAGAGCAGCCTCTCCTCCTGCAATCCCTGCACCAATAACCAGTGTATCGTAAGAGGCATTTTTAATATTTTCTGCCATAATCAGCTCTTAATGATAGTTTTAAGTAGGTATTCGTTAAAGCTTTTCATCTGTTTTACAAATGCTTCACTGCAAACAGAACAGATAGCAGCCATTCTCAGCCTTGCAGGATCCATATTCTTCTCCTTCAGGATCTCGTGAGTCCGGCTGACAAGATGTCCTGTTTTTTCGGTACAGGTCTCACCATAGGTGCAGTCAAGTCCGTCGGCAGCAATGAATACCCCGTCGAAGCCCTTTTCCAGGGCATGCAATATCCACCTGGGTTTTACCCCGCTTGAACACGGAACAGAAATTGTATAAACTGTTGGCGGATAATGGAGCTTTAGCAATCCGGCCATGTCAATGGCCGGATCGGATATTTTTTCCGTTGAAAATACCAGAATCCTGGCACTTTTTCTGTTCATGATAGTGATTCGGGTGTCTATTTTTTCTTCAGGAAAATCTTATAATAACCGCTTTCCTCTATGGTTCCCAGATATTCGTGTCCCTGCTTGGTACACCACTTGGGTATATCTACCCTGGTTCCTTCATCGGCCGAAAGGACCTCCATGATATCGCCTGCGTTAATGGTTCCTATCGCCTTTTTTGCTTCGAGAAGCGGTCCGGGACATGCTGTTCCCCTTGCATCTACTGATTTTGCAACACTGATGTTTTTCAATTCTTCCGGTGTCATAATTGTAATTTTAACTTGTTTAATAAAATAGTACTTAAAGTGATTTCAAATAAATAACTGAATGCTGCTCTCATTAGCTTCGGCAACAAATGTTGTTGCTCCTGCAAAGCGAAGATTCGGGTAATCAATAATTTCTTCCTTTTTAAATCCCATAAGGTTCATCGACATCTCACATACCGTAATTTCTATTCCAAGATCGGCAGCTTCACTGAACATTTTATCAAGAGACAGGACACCCTGCTTTTTCATCAGGTAGTTTATCATCCTCGGGCCCATTCCACCCATGTTCATTTTTGAGAGTTTTAGCTTGTTTTTACCATTTGGCAGCATCAGTCCGAACATCTTCGGGATAAAGTCCTTGCCTGTAACTTTCTTTTTTCTGTCTCTTAAAGCCGAGAGTGACCAGAAGGAAAAGAAGAGTTTAACCTGAGTGTCCAGTGCAGCAGCTGCCAGAGAAATTACCATTGCAGCTAATATCTTGTCAAGATCTCCGGAGACAAGCGCTATGGATAGCTGATCTTTTCTCGTGCTCTCGAGTGCAACTATTTTGCTCTTTAAAGAATCAATTTCTGATTGTAACAGATTCAGCTTATTAATTATATCTTCCTGCATTAGCGGTACGATATTGAGTGAAAATTATTAATTAAATAAAGAGATTTACATCTGCTTCCTGGGCTGAGGCTATATAAGCGCCAATTCCACATATATCATCAGCTATATCCAGAAAATCTTCGAGTTTCTCCCCTCCCCATATCTTTCCGGCAAGTCCGCAAATATGGATCTTTACATCTGTCAGTTCTTTGGCTTCCCTGAAAAATTCAACCCATGTTTTTACGTTCAGATTTTTCAAAGCCTGCATAAATTCCTCTTTCATTGAAGAATTTTCAGCCATATGAAGTTTGTCAGGATTATCTCCAATGTCCTTTCTGAAGGCCCGGGCACCCTGCAATAAGACATATATATCTACTTTCATATCCAGCGCTGCAGCTCCGGAAATGATAACACCTGCGGCCGTAAGCTTATCGACGCTTCCGGTATAAAGTCCGATGCACATTTTTTTCTCTTCCATAGCAAATAAATTTTAGTGTTAATTAATTAACAAATAACGCAAATTATATTTGGTTTCGGTTTTATCAAACTGTGAGATTGCTTATTAAAAATTGTGATATGTGTCACAAAGTAGTACATTTGAATTATGAAAAATGAATGCCGGTTATGTAAGTTTAAATCGGGCCCGGCTACCAAGCTGAACGATGAGGAGATTGAAAAGCTGTCACTTAACTGTGCACTTGTGAGTGTCAGAAAAGGTGACTCTGTGATCAGACAGGGAACCTTCTCAACAAATGTAGCCTACCTGCGATCAGGATTGGCGAAGATCCATATAGCTGGACCATACTTTGAACAGATAGTAAGAATAGTAAGGGCTCCATCTTATCTGGCCCTGCCGACTACCTTCGGAGATAAGATAAACCAGTATTCGGTGACGGTAATAGAACCTGCCGAGGTTTGTTTTATCGACATTAATGCCTTCCGTTATCTGCTGGCAAACAATCCGGAGTTCTCCTATGAAGTTCTGCTTGAAGTTTGCAGGAATGAACTTGATGTTTACAACAGGTGTGCGAACAGGACACAGAAACAGATCAGGGGTAAGATAGCTGATGTATTACTTGAAATGTCGGAACGGATCTATTGTTCGGAATCCTTTAAACTTCCTGTAAGCCAGGAAGAAATGGGTAATCTCATTGACTCATCGAGAGAAAGTGTGAGTCGTGTAATCGCTGAATTTATTAAGGACGGCATCATTAAAATGAAGGGCAGAAGCGTGGAAATTCTAAGAAAGGATATGATGAAAATTATAAGTACTAACGGATAAAATCCCTGACAATGCCAAACCGGATAAGATCGAGAAGAATTAAAATGCTCCCCAGAATGGATGGTTTCAAACCTTTCGGGGTGCCTATGCGTGAGCTCGATTCCATTGATCTGCTCTGCGAGGAGTTTGAAGCCCTGAGACTTGCAGATTATGAAGATCTCACCCAGGAAGAGGCCGCCGGGAAAATGAATATATCGAGGCCGACATTTACCCGACTCTATGCCAAAGCACGTAAAAATATTGCAAAAGCCTTTGTTGAAGGGAAAGCGATAATTATCCGGGGCGGAACATACCAGACCGAAGACTACTGGTATCGTTGCGATGACTGCCATGAAACGACGGTTTCAGATCACCCGGTCAATCATTGCAGCGGATGTGATTCGGAAAATCTAACTTCCCTGAGTTCTTCGAAGCAGCATCGACATCGCCAAAGAAAATAGGTTGTTATTTCATTATCAGCATGGCGTGTGATAAATAAATACTGAAAAAACCGTTTTGTTCCCTTCATAGAACAATGCAACTTAAAAATTCTGAATTCGATAATCTTTATACCGATGTCCTGAGATGTACCAAATGCGATCTGTCTGACACCCGCAGGAACGTAATCTTTGGAGAAGGAAATCCTGAGGCCGGGATCCTGATTATCGGAGAAGCTCCCGGAAGAGATGAGGATATCGTTGGCAGACCCTTTGTCGGAAAGTCAGGACAGTTGCTTGACAAAATTCTTGCCGCCTGCGGTTTTACACGCGAAAAACACGTCTTTATCAGCAATATTGTAAAATGCCGGCCTCCGGAAAACAGGGTTCCGACACCTGATGAAGCTGCTATCTGCATGCCGTGGCTGTTAGAGCAGATTGATATTATAAATCCGCAAATTCTTATCCTGCTCGGAGCAACAGCCCTTAAATATATGGCCGGAAGTGGCTACAAAATAACAGCAGATCATGGCAGATGGATTAATTTGAATAACCGTTCCGCCGTTCCGGTATATCACCCTGCAGCATTATTAAGGGATCCCCGACTTAAAAGACCCACCTGGGAAGATTTTAAAAAGATCGTTTACCGATACCGCGAATTGGTCGATCCTGACCATTATTCGCCTCATGTTTAAAGACGTTATTATAACCTTTTTTAACAGTCGTATAATATGAAAATCTCAGTACTTGCCGATAATCACGCCGGAGCTTTCACAAGGGCAGAGCATGGTCTCTCATACCTGATAGAACATGATCATCTGAAAATTTTACTTGATGCCGGACAGAGCTCTTTGTTTACAGAGAATGCATCGAAGATGAAGATCTCCCTTGAAGATATTGATACCATCGTTCTGAGTCATGGTCACTTTGATCATGGCGACGGTCTGGGAATACTTAACGGGAAGAAGCTGATTTGTCACCCGGGATGTTTTGTATCACGGTTCAGAAAACAGGATCATTCATATATCGGATTGAAATATTCAAGAAAAGAACTTGAACAAAGTTTCAGTCTGGTAACTGCCGAAAAACCATACAGGATCTCGGAAAAAATCTGGTTCCTGGGCTTTGTGCCCCGTATAACGGATTTTGAATCACAAAAAACACCATTCATCTTTAAGGACGGATCCCCTGACTTTGTTGACGACGACAGCGCCATTGCAATGATAACTGATGAAGGATTATTTATTGTCACAGGATGCGGACATGCAGGAATTGTAAATACAATCGGCCATGCCGTGAAAGTTACGGGAGAGAAGAGAATTGCCGGTATAATGGGCGGTTTTCATCTTAAAGCCACAGACCGGCAGACAATTGAAACAATAAAATACCTTAAGGATAACAAAGTAAGGTACGTGATGCCTTCTCATTGTACAGAACTCCCTGCTCTTGCAGCATTTTATAACGAATTCGGGATCAGGCAGGTTAAAACCGGGGATGTTTTCGAATTCTGACCGGAGACGACCTCTTTAGCTTAGGCTGCGGAGACTAAACCAAGACCAGTTTGAATTGGCTGTGGGCAGTTTGCAGTATACCTGAAGAAGCCCTAAAATCAAAAAAAACAAAAAAAATATTAATCCGAAGTGAACATATGTTCACATAATTTACTATCTTTGTAGAATAATATCGGTAAACTGAACGGAAAATAATATGCAACCAGCAACACTCCTTCGCCAAGGCTACGGAGTGCAAAGCCAGCAACTAGCAACTAGCAACTAGCAACCAGCAACTAGCAACTAGCAACCAGCAACCAGCAACTAGCAACTAGCAACCAGCAACCAGCAACCAGCAACTAATAACAATTAACATATTATTACAAAACAAAAAACATTAAGTTATGCCACGAGGAGATCGTACCGGACCGATAGGACAGGGTCCTTTCACCGGAAGAGGATTAGGTTATTGTACAGGTTTTGATTCTCCCGGATTCACAAAGGGAATGGGAGCAGGAATGGGCCGCGGAGGCGGTTATGGAAGAGGTATGGGCTACGTAGGAGGTTTCGGCCGTGGAGGCGGCCGTTACGGCAGAGGTTGGGGATGGTCGCGGGGATTCGATACCCCGTTCCAGACTTACCCCCCGGCACCTTCAATGAGCAGGGAGGATGAGATAAAGATGCTTAAATCGGAAGCCGACTCTCTGAAGAGATCTCAGAAAGAGATAGAAAAAAGACTAAACGAACTTGAGAAAGAAGAATAAAGTCACCCTGCTTACTATTGAGCTGATCACGATTTGTCCCATACCACGGGCTTAATGTCGAGAACAGGTGTTCCGTCGAGGGCATCAAGACCTGTAACCCTGAGAATATTACCCTTTCGTTCAACCAGCCTTACCGAAGTCATCCCGATAAGGCTGGGACGACGGGGCGAACAGGTTGAGAAGACTCCCCTGAAATCACCCGAGCGGGTTGTTGTCTGAAGTTCAAATCCATCCGATTTGTGAAAATAAAAGAAAATGTTCAGATCGGGGAAATTCTCAATCTTATAAAGTCCATCCTCAAAATTGCTCAGAATCTCTATTTCGGAAATATCCTTTTTTATCAGTTCGGCTGAGCCCGGCTCTGCTTCCTTCCAGGTGTTCCTTACGTATCCTATTATTGCGATCTGCATTTGAATCCTTATTTTACTGTGGCAGAATATATATCTGACCTGATTCCCTGAAGATTTTAACCCTTATCTTGTATACCGACTCAATAAGCTGTTCATCAAATACTTCCAGTCCACCTTTTGCCACAATATGTCCGTCATCTATGATCAGGAACTCCGGACAGTACCTTAGAGCCTGGTTTAGGTCGTGAATAGCCATAATTATGGTGATGCCAGTTTGTCTGAGTTTTCCGAGAAGTTCCAGCACTTCATTCTGAAACCTGATATCGAGGTTAGCAGTAGGTTCATCCAGAATTATTATTGAAGGTTGCTGAGCCAGCGCTCTTGCGATGAAAACCCTCTGCCTCTGACCTCCGCTAAGCTGGTTTATATCTTTAAGTGCCACCTCCGAAAGATGAAGCTGCTCGAGGATATCTGATGTTATTTCCCTGTCGCGGGCACCGGGTGACCACGTTATATAAGGATTTCTTCCAAGCAGAACTGTATCAAAAACTGTGGCGGGAAAGACATTGCTCTGGAACTGAGGGACATAGGCAATTTCACGGGCTATTTCCCTTAACTTCATTCGGTTTAGACTGGTCCCGTTAAGAAGTATGTCGCCCGAAAGAGGCTTCAGTATAAGGTTAAGAAGCCTTATAAGTGTGGTTTTCCCCGATCCGTTAGGTCCCAGGATTGCTGAAAAGGAGCCTTTTTCAAACCTGTGGGAGATACCTTTGATAACCGGGAAGTGGTTATAGGAAAAGTATATGTCTTTTATTTCTATCATTTCCACTGTGATGAACCTATTCCTTTCATAAGAAGGAAGATGAAGAGTGGAGCTCCTACCAATGATGTCAGTATCCCAACCGGCAGCACCATCGGACTGATGACCGTACGTGCCAGGATATCGCATCCCAGAAGAAAGGCTGCACCGGTCAGAGCTGCTCCCGGTATCAGAAATCTTTCATTGCTTCCAATTATCCTTCTCACAATATGAGGAACTACCAGACCAACAAAGGCAATTATCCCGTAGAATGACACTACGGCTGCGGTAGCCAGCGATGCTGCTATCATTCCCGAAAGCCGTAGGACCGGGGTGTTTGTTCCCAGGCTGTGAGCTGCCTCATCACCCGAATCGATGGCATTATAATTCCACCTGTTGTAATAAAAATAGACAAGTACGGGAACTATGATAAGTGACTGAATCAAAAGTTCCTTCCAGCCTCCTTTTGAAAGGTCACCGAATGTCCAGAAGACTATTGCTGCCAGCTGGATATCATCGGCAATATACTGCAAACCTGTTGTCAGTGCTGTGAAGAGCGTGCTGGCGATGATACCGGTGAGGATCATGTTCTCGGGAGTAGCACCTTTTCTACTGGCCACAATGATTATCAGCAGACTGGCAACAAGTGACCAGAAGAAGGCTGATATGGTCGTAATATAGGGATTCGAGATTATTACTGCATCGGTATTGCTGCTGAATGTACTGCCGGCACCGAAAAGAATGACTGCCAGTGCGGCTCCAAAGGCTGCTGCATTTGAAAGACCCAGGGTAAACGGAGAACCCAGCGGGTTTCTGAGGATGCTCTGCATAACAACGCCGCTTACCGACAGTGCTGCCCCGCTTAAAACTGCCCCCAGGATACGCGGGAGCCTGAGATTAAGTATTATCTGGTTCTTTGTTTCATCGCCACCTCCGTAAAAGACAGCTGTCAGATCTCCCATGCTTATATTGCTTGGACCTACAGAAATTCCCAGGGCAGCAAATAAAAGCATCATGATCAGAACTATCCAGAGATATGATAACCGTCTTCTGGTATAGCTGTTATATTTTTTGAGTACTTCCGTTTTACTCATTGCTTGTCAGGAAATTTCGAACCTGGTAAAGGGGTTGTACAGTTTTTTGAGATCATCAAATATATCAGTTCCAAGGAAAAATTTGTATATCTCCCTGTATTTCTGTTCAAGTTCGGTTTCACTTATACGTTCCGGGAATAATATTCCGGCAATAAACCAGGAATTACACAGGAGATTCTCGTAATTTACCGTATACCAGTTGTATGGTAAAACGATGTATATTTCACCCTCTTTCAGGGCTTTTAGGGTGTTCTTCAGAGCGGGATCTGCAATTTCATTCTCCCATATGGCTATTCCTGAAGCATCGAGAAAAATATAATCAGGATTCCATGTGATAAGTTGTTCCTTCTCAATAAAGGCATTATCCTGGGCAATGCCTGAACTCTTCATCATGGATTCAATTACCGATGCGGAATTGTTAAGGGAGAGGAAATTGAACGGAGGATAGCCCGGAACAGTTGAAGTAATGCCATGAGATCCGCTGTAAGCCACTCCTCCGATATAAACCGTAATACCTTCTTTTTGTGATCCTGATGAGAATGATTTAAGTTCTGTTATTGTCTGGTTGATGTAACTGATTAATGTGTCGGCTCTGTGCCGGCAGTAAAAGACTTCTCCCAGCAGCTTCAGGCTTCTGAACAAATCTTCAATCCTGTTCCCCATGTTTCCGTATTCGAGTAAAAAGACAGGTTTGCCGGTAATCTTCTGTAGTCTGTCAGCTTCTGCAGAATTCATGAAGGTTGAAATAATAAGTTCAGCATCGCACGCCGCCAGGAGCTCGGTATCGTAGTTGTTTCCGGTTCCGATTATCTCAAGATTACGAAGGTCGGGATTTGCCATCAGGTAGGGAATATTCCTTATTTTTTCATTCCCCTCAATATAGCCCACCCTGTCGGTAACCCTCATGTAAGAAAGAAGGCGAAGGGTTCCGGGTCTTATTGCAACTACTGATTTTACTGTGTCGGGTATAGCCACATTTCTGCCCGCAGCATCGGTGATCAGCCTGGTGATACCACCAGTAGTGACTTCTCCGCGGTTCCTGCATGAACAGACAATGACCGGTAAAATAAAACAGATTAAAGTTAAAATCTTTATCTTGTAATATAATTTCATCCTCCTTTAGAAATAATAGCTGAGGCAATCTGTTCAAATGCTTCAACAGCCTGTTTATTTGACTGGCTGAAGACACTGAGGCCTCTTTCGGCAGCTTCTCCGACTTCAAGTACCATGGGTATCTGACCGAGCAGTGTGGTGTTAAATTCTCCTGCCAGTTTATGTCCTCCTCCCTTGCCAAATATATAATATATTTCATCAGGATGGATGGCCGGGCTAAACCACGACATGTTTTCTATTACTCCAATAATGGGCACTTTTAAATCCTGGTTTTCGAACATTGATGCAGCCTTGCGGGCGTCGTTGAGTGAAATTTCCTGAGGGGTCGTGACTATTATTGCTCCGGTGAGATTCAGTTTTTGTACTGTGGTAAGCTGTATATCGCTTGTTCCGGGAGGAAAATCGATGATCATATAATCTGTTTCACCCCACTGGGTATTCTCAAAAAGCTGTGTCAGTGCCTTTGATGCCATCGGTCCTCTCCATATCAGCGATTGTCTCTGGTCGATGAAAAATCCAATGGACATGATACTTACGCCGTACTTTTCGATCGGGAAGATCATTTCTTTATCTCCGTTAGCTGTAACATCGGGTCGCGCATTCTCTATTCCGAACATATGCGGTATTGAGGGGCCGAAGATGTCAGCATCGACAAGGGCTGCCTTGTAACCGTTACGGGCAATTGCTATAGCGAGATTTGCTGCCACGGTTGATTTTCCTACTCCGCCTTTACCCGAAGCTATCACAATGATATTTTTAACCCCTTCCATGGGGATTTTCTCAAACAGTGTATTCATAATTATTTTTTTTAAAGATATTACTCCATATAGATGTTAATTCCCTGCTGATACTATGATCAGGTGCATATTCAATAATTGACTTTTTACTTATCATTGACTTCACCATTACAGGATCGAAAGGTAATTTTCCTGCAAGCGTGATATTTTCCTCAAGGCACCATCGTTCTATCTTTTCTGTCATTTCAGTATTCAGGTCATACTTATTGATGATAACGTAAGGACTGAGCCGGAATTTGTTAACAACACCTGTGGCTCTCTGTAGGTCGGAGAGACCTGAAATTGTAGGTTCGGTTATAATAATGACCATATCAGCTCCGGTTATTGTCGAGATTACCGGGCATCCTATTCCCGGAGGACCATCGAGAATGATATTTTCAATACCTTGCTCTTCGGAGATCTTCTTTGCCTTCTCCCTAACCATGCTTACAAGCTTGCCGGAGTTTTCCTCTCCCGGTGCCAGTCTGCCGTAAACCATAAAACCGTTCCGGAATGAACCAGCATACATTCTGCTTTTATCATTGGGGAGCATATTAATTGCGTTTACGGGGCAGATTCTTGAGCAGAGGAAACATCCGTCACAAAGTACCTCTGATATTTCAACCTTTCCGTTCGGGGATGTGATAGCATCAAAGCGGCAATAATCGACACATAATCCACATGAAGTGCAGAGTGAATAGTCTATCGCGGCCTTGTGTCCTGCTATATATATTTCCTCTTCCTCCCGGGCAGGATCAAACAGAATAAAAAGATTCGCTGCATCCACATCGCAGTCGGCAAGGACCACATTCTCCTTCATGGAAGCGAAGGCAGCGCTGATGCTTGATTTTCCGGTTCCGCCTTTCCCGCTTATTATCGCTGTTTCCATCATCTGCCGGTAATTTTATTTACCATATCCAGGAGTTGTTCCGCGAAAACATGATCTTCTTTTACCACAAGATCACCTTTTGAATATGTCATTGCCGTTTCTTTTTTAAATGGTATTTCAAGCAGCAGAGGTATTTTTTCTGCACTCAGATACTGGTATATGCCGTTGTTGCCTGTTCCGGAACGGTTTATTATCACTCCGCAGGGTTTTGCCATGGTTCTGAGAGTTTCAACACTTTGTTTAAGATCGCTGAGCCCGAAGGGAGTAGGCTCTGTAACAAGAATGACGTAGTCGGCAGGCGCAACGGTCTGAATAAAGGGACATGAGGTTCCGGGTGGAGAATCAAGGATTGCGATTTCAGCATCGCCGTCGATACTTTTTACAGCTTCCTTTATGACCTTCACAGGCGACATTACTCCGATGTTCATTCTCGACTCAATGAGCGATTTATTTCCGTCAGCACTATAGAGGGTGACCTTCCCTAGTGAAACAGGTTTTTCTGTTATTGCACCTTCAGGGCATGCGACAGTGCAGGCTCCGCACCCATGACAAAGGTCTTCGATAACGCTGATGACCTTTGACGGAGGCAGGATAAAGATTGCGTTATAGTTGCAGTATTCGTGACATTTTGAACAATAGGTACATTTGCCGGTGTCGATTACCGGAACAGGCTGTGTCACATCTTTTGTTTCAATCAGGCTTTTTTCAAAGAAAGCGCCTGAATTGGGAGCTTCGGCGTCGCAGTCGGCAAGGACCACGTTCTTTTTCACCGTTAGCAGTGAACTGAAAATATTTGTTGCGACGAATGTCTTTCCTGTGCCTCCTTTTCCGCTGGCTATTGCAATTTTGAACATGGGAATCAGTCGTAATCGATCCTCGTTTTTTCTTCTCCAAGGATGTTCTCAACAGCATTCATAAGGTAATCGTTATTCCAGGTGTCGAGGTTCATATGAGTATGATAGTATTTTTGAGGAACAGGATGTGTACCCGCGATCACTTTCATGCCGTATTTTTCGGAGATGAATTTTTCAAAATATTCCATATAGGGGCATGGAGGATAGCCGACGATAAGTCCGGTCGCAAAATGAATATGTGTTACACCGTTTTTTGCCATTTCTTCGGGGGCATATTCAATATTACCTCCCGGACATCCTCCACAGGTTGTAAAACCGGCAATTTCAATCTCCTTATCCCTGTATACCGAGAATGCTCCTTCGCGGTTTGCTGCTGACCGGAAGCATTTGCCTCCGGCACAGGTTCTGTACCTGTCGCAGATAATGATACCTATTTTTATTTTTTCCATATTTTATAATTTATGTTGTCGGGTTTTTCAAAATTTCCGTTATCCATTTTGGAGGGATGCAGGCTTTTCCCGTGCTTTTCCTGACGCAGGCAACTGCAATGCCGGCTTCATTTATTACTTCACCTGATTCATTTTCAGTAATATATCTGAAGAGAATCCTGGCTCCCCTGATAGCCTCCAGTCGGGTGGTTATCTTTAAATGCTGGTCGTACAGTGCCGGTTTCAGGTACTTTATAGATGTGTCGACCACAGGCAGTAAAATTCCTTGTTCCTCAAGCTCCCGGTATGGTATTCCGATATTCCTGAATAGTTCCCACCGGGCTGTTTCATAGTATTTCAGATAGTTTGAGTGGTGCATGTATCCCATCTGATCAGTATCTGAATAGGTAACCCTGAATGATGTCTTATTTTCTGCAAGCATAATTGTATTAATTCCCTCTTATCTTTATCAATAACCACATCTGAGAATTTCCGGTTTTTCGGGAAGCCCAAGATCGGCACCTCCGATACCTTGGTATTTGGAAGACGGGTCATAGGCGATCCCAAGCTTGTCCATCAGCGGTTCTGACTGTACCTGGTGTGTCTGCAGCCCTATGTCCCAGGGATTATATCCAAGCAGAAGCCCTGCCAGTTCCTCGTAGGTCAGAACAGGAATCCCGTATCCTTTTTCTCCGTAAATCCTGCCGTCCTGTTCTGCAATAACATACTGCCATCTGTCAAGAAAATATGTGCATCCCGGGCAGTTTGCGATTATCAGGTCGGGCTTATATGGTTCCATGGAATCAAATTTCTTCTTGGAATTTGTGACAGAATATCCCCTGTTTGATTTCAGGAGATATTGCCTGAAACCAAATCCGCAGCAATGCCTTCGTTCGGGATAATCGACCTGGGACCCGCCCCATTCATCGATAAGACCTGCAAGCACGTATGGATATTCGGCGCCACCTATTCCGTGGGAGGGGAAGATCTTGGCATAATGACATCCGATATGATCGACAACTTTCAGGGGTTCGCCTGTTTTTGCATTAACAAGCCTGTACTTTAACTTTTCAGCAATTTCTTTTCTGTACTTATATATTATGTCGCTGGCATGAACGAGGTTCCGGGGGATTTCAAAACTTTTGCCTGTCGCTCTCTTAAGCGCCTCACGAGTGGTTTTCTCTGTTTCAGGAAAATGTTTCCAGGTTTCCAGCATTTCGACATATATCCCGAAGGAGGTTACACACGAAACAATGAAATTCTCATAACCTGCTTCATTCATAAGTGCAAACTGGCGCGCAACGACAGTCATGATAGTCTCCATTGGTATTAATCCGGAATGATATGCGATACCTGTACAGGAAGTTTGTTTTTCATCGTCAAAAACATCTCTGCCAAGATCATTGGCAAGTATATCAAGATACAGGTTTTCAGCTGCGGGGAAAAAATTTTGTCTTATGCAGCTGCGTGCGAAGTAATAACTGTCATCGGCAATATCTTTCTGATAGGCACTCCATAGCTCATTTCTGACTTGCTTCATAGTACTATAAATAGTTGGCCAAAAATCTTATTCATTATAAAGATATCTCCAGTATTCGTCTTTCCCTTTACTGAATTCCTTATTCATCTCCCCGGCTTTTTTTGCAGAGAATTTTTCAATTTTCTCAAATCGCGCCGTACCTCCTGTTTCATCAAAGATCTTTTTCAGGTCCTCAAGAGATTCCTTAGCTGTGTTTCTGAGCGTGCCTGCCTTGCTTTGCCCGTAGCTGGTCCCGAGACGTTGCATTACATGGCTCCTGTTTTTCCTTATCCATTTCCAGACCGGCCCCTGTTCGGGATAGGTTTCATTATCAACTTCGTCAATGTAGACACAATATCCATACTGAAGGATATGATCGCCCACGGTCCGTTTTATTGCAAGCTGTTTCCGGCCCTGTTCGCTCTCAATGAAAAAACCTGTTTCGATCGACAGGGCTCTAAGTGCCTGTATCACATAGCAGGGTGTATTTCCTCTCGGACAACGGGTTTTGCACGAAAGGCACTCTCCGCATCGCCATATATCGTCGCTTTTCAATAGTTTTTCGAGTGCGGCTTCGTCGCTTTCCTGAACTATGTTCATGATCTGTCTGGGATCATAATCACTTACTTCCGCCGCCGGACATATTGCGGTGCAGACTCCACAGTTCAGACAGGCTTTCATCCCCTCGCGGTAGCGGACATCCTTTTCGAGCATTTCATATAACCGGGGCATAATGAGCAGACCTTCAGTTTAACTTTCAAATCACGTATTTTTGCAGCCGGACAAGCCGGAAATCAAATATTCATATGGTAATCTCGCAGATAATATATTTTGCCGTTATATACTATCTGTTTTATCAGTTTCTGTTTAAGGAGTGAATCCACAACCAGTTTGTCAGCCTTGTCCTTTTTAAGAAGTTCTGCAAGTGAATCCTCTCTCAGTGGATGGACTGCGGTTATGTTCAGGATGTCTTCGTAAATATTTCCCGTAAAGCCAGTGTTTGTTCCCTCAAAGCCGGTCAGCAGTTCGGTTTCAAGATTACTGCCGGTAAATATATGCCAGGCCATGGTCAGTGTCTCAGGGTCGGGAGGCAGGACCGACTTGTCAGCAGGTGGTCTGGTGGGTATTGATATCCATGCATTTCCCGGTTTGAGATCAGCAATAAGAGGGGCAAGTGAAGAAAGGTGCTCACGGCTGTCGTTGATACCCCTGACAACCATAGTCTCAGTATTGAGAATGCCCTTGTACATACCTGCAAAGAGGTTGATTCCTTTCATGTGTCTTTCAAAACTGAGGGTAGGATCCGGCCTGTTAAGCATCATCCATGTACTTGCATCGGCAGCGTCCATCTTCACAGATACCCAGTCGGCCAGGGACAGTTCTTCTCTTACCCTTTCGTCATAAAGCATTGACGCATTTGAAATTACTGCTACTGGTATGCCTGTTCCCCTGATTAATGTGATCGATCTTCCCAGGTTAATGTCGAGGGTCGGTTCGCCGTTTGAAACGAATGTCAGATAATCAGGGTAATTATCTTTTTTTAGTTTACTGAGGTGTTCAGTCAGGCTTTGGAGGATCTGCTCAGGCTTAAAAAATGCTTCGCGCCTGGTACTCTGTAACCTTGTTTTACCAACCTGGCAATAGATACAGCTGTAGGAGCATGTTTTCGGGCTGACAATGTTGTTGATTCCCAAACTCATGCCCAGTCTTCTCGATGGTACCGGACCGAAGGTTATCATCACGGTTTGTTTTCTGCCTGGTGGTTCTGATTTAATGATCGCAATAATTAGCTCCTGCATGCAGTGAATCGTTCAGCAGATCGCCTGCAAGCATTCTGGGTTCCTTTACAGGGGCCCCAACGAAAACATTAATATTTTGCTGATTGAATAAATTAATTGCTCTTTGTCCCATTCCCCCTGCAATCACGTCTGTAACACCTTTTTCGGCAAGCCATGCAGGAAGCAATCCGGGTTCATGCGGAGGAGGTGTCAGAAGTTCTTCTGCAGAGATAGAGTTGTTATCTGTGTCAATTATCGCAAACTGCTCACAATGACCAAAATGAGAGCAAAGAATCCCATCTTCGAGAGGGACGGCAATTCGTCTTTTCATCTGTATCTGTTTTAAATTATAATTTTAAACTGAAACCCTTTCTGTTCTGTTTTTGTAAAGTAACTTTTATAACAAAGCCGGATGTGACAGGGCTTCATTTGTCTTGTTGTTTTTTCAGGTCCCGCTTTGCAGCCTTTTTCCCTTTCCCTGACCCTGGCCGTCACCGGCTTTACGGCGTTTACCCTGGCCTCTGCCAAGCTGCGACTGCTCGTCTTTTTTCTGGCCTTTTTTGCATCGGCCCAGCCCGCGGCCTGTTCCCGGCCCTTTTCCGTCAGGACCGGTTCCGTTCATTTTTGGCATGACTTGATATTTAATTGTTTAACATATTTATGACTTCCTGAATACTTTTTTCAGGATCCTTGAGAACTATCATCTGGATGTTAAGACTGTCGAGCAAGGATTTGATCTTTATTCCGAATTCTCCCGATATGATCTTCTGAACCTTTTTCGATGCCACAATCTGAACAGATGCCGGACCGGCACCTTCCCTGGCATCCCTGTTAGGATTGGCGAGGAACTCGGTATCTTTTGTCTCTGTGTCATAGACCGCAAAATATGAACAGCGGCCAAAACGCTGATCAACCTTACTGTCGGGTGTGCTCCCTGTACTGGTGATTGCTACTTTCATATGTTATCAGTTTTGTATATTCTCCTTTTATTATATGCTTAATTGTAGTTTGTGAAGTCTTTACTCCCGCAAAGGGCACATCTTTCAACAGGTTCATGCAAGTGGGGATTGTTAAAGGAGCAGCCGCATGATCTGCACGAATACCATTCGCTGTCAAAGTAAATCTTCCCTCCCTCAATAATGATCTGTTTTCCAAAAACAAACGCTTCTGCAACCTTGCTTCTTGCCCTGGCATATATACGCGTCAGCGTGGGTCTTGATACGGCCATTGCTTCTGCTGCCTGCTGGTGATTGAGCTGCTCATGATCGCAGAGACGCAAAGCCTCAAATTCTTCAATATGAAGGAAAATAGCTTCAGGTTTTCTCTTCATAGCTTTGCCGCCATAAGGTCTGAAACCCGAAATAGACGGCGGATTACTTATTTTTCTTAGTCTTGCGGGACGTGGGGACATGAATTATGAGCTATTGTTCACTACAAAGATATTGAACAATAGTTCATAATTCCAAATTTTTCCCGGAATATTTTTACAGTCAGGGTACTTGTGTTCCCTGGCTGCAGAGAAGAGTAAATTCAATATGGGAGCAGAAATTATTTTTCTGACAGCATGTCGTATGCTTCCCTGGGGCTTATACCAAGTTTATCGGCAATATCACGTATGGTAGTCTCAGGAGCGGCCTCGATCCCTTTTTCCTTTAGTATATTTATGAGGCCCGATACCTCAAGCCCCAGGTTATCGGCAGCCATTTTCAGCGTTGTCCTTCCAAAACCCTGCCCCGAACCTCCTTGTCCCGTAGAGTTACCCTGTCGTCCGGCAGAATGGGTTTCATTGCTATTTGTTCCGTACACCTCAACCAGTGTCTCATATATCTTTGAAGGTGTGATATGGTTTTCTTCTCCGATAAGTTTCAGCGTGGTGTCGGATTCTTTTATCCTTATATTCTTTTGTATCAGGGTCCGGGCCAGCTCTTCGGCAGGTATGCTGTCGAAAAGTGGAGAGAGCTGTTCAAGAGTATAATTTTCCATATGTACAACCGGGGGTGTCTCAAATTTGTTTCCCCAGCCCTCCTTAACCTTTTCTCCAAAAGTCATGACCGGTCCGAAAGGAGTCCATGACCTCAGAGTGCCTGCAAATATTATTGTGCTAAGAATGACAGCCGAAATAAGTTCCCATTTCCTGTTAAGGCCTGCTTTGAGTTTACTTTTGAAATAATTCAGGAAAGTTCTCCAGTTAATGAAGAACAGATGGATAACCACAAGTATGAAAAAAAGATAGGAGAAAATTGTATGCAGAGCCTGCCATTCCGTTTTGGTAAAGAGCATCAGTTTCCAGGAGCCCCAGTTTGCTATTCTTCCGGGCGGTGCGATGTACAGAATGAATCCTGACCACGACATTATTAAAGTGGATATAACAAGTGCAAAGCTTGTAAAACTCCTGAGGTTGAATCTTTTCCTTTTTGTCATCTGATAAATTTAAATGGTCAAAGATAATTAATCCGGTTGTCGGGAGATGCAATTCTCATTGAAGAAAATCTATATTTGTTTTAACTTGCAGGGAATTATAAAATCTTTTTTAAACTAAAACCGGGTATTATGAAATTAATGTCAGCTTCAACATATATGACATTCCTCCTGTTTGTTTTTATGTTAAATGGTGTGTCTGCGCAGGAAAATTACAATATAACGGTGGCACAGGATGGCAGCGGAGATTACAGAACGATACAGGAAGCTGTTGATGCATCAAAATCATTTCCCGACCAGAGGGTCACCATCCATGTCAGGAACGGTGTGTACCGGGAGAAGATCGTCGTACCGGCGGTAAACACTCATCTTTCAATCATCGGGGAGGATGCTGAGAAGACCGTCATAACCTGGGATGATTCGTTTGCAAGGATGAAGCGGGGGAGGAACAGTACTTTCTATACATACACACTTCTGGTTATCGCAGATGATTTTTATGCCGAAAATCTGACAATAGAAAACAGTGCCGGACCTGTCGGGCAGGCGATTGCACTTTATGTTTATGGTGACAGGTGTGTCTTTCGCAATTGCAGGATACTGGGTAACCAGGATACTCTCTATACCGACGGACAGAACAGCCGTCAGTATTTTGAGGGATGCTTCATTACCGGCACAACTGATTTCATTTTCGGACCTGCGACAGCCCTTTTCAGGAATTGCACCATCCACAGCAAAAGGGATTCATTTATCACCGCTGCAAGCACACCTGAAGGGAAACCTTATGGATATGTTTTCATGAACTGCCAGCTGACAGCTGATCCGGGGGTTCAGAGAGTGTTTCTGGGCAGGCCCTGGCGTGATCATGCAAAGACGGCTTATATATATTGTGATCTTGGTCAGCAAATTGCACCGGCAGGATGGTCGAACTGGCAGGGAACGGGCAGGGATAAAACCGCGTATTATGCTGAATACGGCAACAGGGGAGCCGGTGCGGATATTTCACAAAGAGTTTCCTGGAGCCATCATCTGACCAGGGACGAAGCAGAAAAATATACATTAAAAAACATTCTTTCACCTGTTCTTCCTTTCGAAAAACCTGTTGAGGAATGGGTAAAGGGAAATGAATAGAAGTTAACCGACTGCTGCTGTTATTGAAATTATATTTAATAGTTTTTCTCCAGCATCCACCTGAATAAACGCCCCTGTAAAATTATTTTAAGTCTTACCTGCAGAGTCCTCAAAAAAGGAGTGATTTAATGATGTCAAAATCAAAAACCGTAATATCATGAATCCTCCTTCAGATAAAAGTATTTAATCCTGAATTTCAGGGACAGACTTATATGTTATACATTTGATTTTTTTACTTAAACCGGTTACTGTGATGGATATTTTGTACAGCTACTCTCTTATAGCAATTTTCAGCTGCGCTTTAATCGTCTTTGTGATTCTTTTCTTTGTCTCTGCACCATATGGTAAATTCATGAGAAAGGGATGGGGTCCTGGGATACGAAGCAAATGGGCCTGGCTTACAATGGAATTCATGTCGCCGGCACTTATACTGGTATTTTTTCTGTTCGCCCGGGATAAAAATATTGTGGAAATAATATTTGTTTCGGCATGGCTGATCCATTATGTGCACCGTACTTTCATATACCCTTTCAGCCAGTCGGGCAGGGATAAGCATTTCCCTGTGGCAGTGGCACTCATGGCTGTAGTCTTCAATATCCTTAACGGATTCGTCAACGGATACGGTATCTTTCATTTGAATGAGTACGGTTTATCCTGGCTCGGCTCATGGCAGTTCATTACAGGGACAGTGCTTTTTACAGCGGGATTTATCATCAATAAAACCGCTGATGAAAAATTAAGGATCCTGAGGAAAAATAACGGACAGGATTATGTTATTCCCAAAGGATGGTTGTTTGATTACGTATCGTGTCCGCACTATCTGGGCGAACTTATTGAATGGGCGGGCTGGGCAATTATGACATGGTCGGTGCCAGGACTTGCATTTTTTGTATTCACCTTTGCAAACCTCTTTCCCCGGGCTGTCAGAACTCACAGGTGGTACAGGCAGTATTTTGACGATTATCCTTCACGAAGGAAGGCAATCATTCCTTTTATTATCTGAGTCAGGTTAAGAATCCTTTTTCTCTGTTCTTACCTTTTGTTATCAGAAGGGTTGAAACGAATCCGACCAGAAAGATTGTCAGGGTCCCGAAAACAATTGTAAGATTGGTATGAAACGGGCTGCTGAATGCGACAAGCCTTCCTTCTTTGAATAAGACAGGGGACAGACTCATCCATACGATCAGTATAACACCCGTAATAACACCGGCAACAGCCTCAGCTTTACGTGTCTTGTGTGAGATAAAACCGAGCAGGAACAGGCCCAGCATACCTCCGCTGAATATTGAAGCAAGCGACCACCATGCATCAAGGGCGCTTTCAACCCCTACCAGGGCAAGCGCGATACCTATGCCTGCAACCCCGGTAACAAATGATGACAAATAAAGTACCCTCATTGATGATCTTTCATCTGCCTCTTTGTTGAAATATCTTTTGTAATAATCTGTGAATATGATGGTTGCAGTGCTGTTCAGACTTGTGGACACTGTACTCATACCAGCTGCAAAGATTGCTGCTATCAAAAGTCCGGTTATGCCTGCGGGCAGACCGTGAATAATAAAGTGGGGGAAAATTTTATCGCCGCTGCCCGCTGCCATCAGTTCTGATGGTAATAAACCGGGGCTTGCAGTGTAATATGCAAAAAGCGCTGTGCCGATGAAAAAGAACAACATCGAAACGGGTATATAAAGCAGGGATCCGAACATTGCCGACCATTTTGCTTCCCTGTCGGTACCGGTCGTCATATAACGCTGAATATAATTCTGATCTATACCGTAATTCTGCATGTTTATGAATAATCCATAGACAAGTACCACCCAGAATGTCGAATCCCTCAGACCGGGGCCAAAGCTGCCCAGTCCAAATTTGTTGTTCTGACCGGCTATTTCAAACAGCTGCCGGGGTCCTTCAGGCATTGAAAATGTTATTACCAGAGCACATACTACTGCTCCCGTTATCAGCACTATTCCCTGAATGGCATCGGTCCACATAACTGCCTTTATTCCTCCAAGCATGGAATAGAGCATTACAAGAATACCCGTTACTATGATTATGGTTTTTTGATCCCACCCGAAGAGGGCATTCAGCGGTAGAGCCAGAAGCATCAGGATCGCGCCTGTTCTCATGAGCTGTGTCAGGATGTAACATGCCGAAGCATATGCCCTCGCCCAGGCACCAAATCTCTGTTCGAGATAATAATAGGCCGATATGCTGCCTATACCCCTGTAATGAGGGATAAAATATTTCACTGTGAGTATTGCCGCAAAGGGAATGGAGAGGCTGAAAACAAAGGCATTCCAGTCCGACATGTATGCTTTCCCGGGAAGCGCCAGGAAGCTTATGCTGCTGACAAAGGTTGCAAATATTGACATCCCGGCTACCCATGCAGGCAGTTTCCTTTCACCTGAGGTAAACTGATCAGCTGTCTTGTTTTTGAAATAGAAGCTTGCTCCGAAAATTACATTGCCGGCAACAATTACTGTAAATACTATCAGATCGAGCAGGTGAAGCTTCATTTTTTAACTGTTTCGTTCGGACCTTAAAAATAATGTCATTAATTAATTCAAACCTCAGTTGATTAAAAAATATTGACATTTTCCAAATGAAATTTAACTTTACGGAGAATTTACAGATGGTTTCTCTACCCATGCAGAAAGGTTACTTTAGTTCTTATTCCTATGATACGCCCTCCGGGAAAAAGATCACTCTTTGTGAGAGACTAAAACTTAATAACCTTCTTTATTTCATTTATAAATACGCAATTATAGTTTTCAGAACAAGGAAACAGGCAAGACGGGGGTTATATGACGATAAAGCCTGGGCTGACTCATCTTATTACATTTTCCGCTTCATCGAGAAGGCAGGAGGGATATTCCATCTTTCGGGGATGGAAAACATAGCAAAGTCTCCTGAGCCGGTTGTGTTTATCTGTAATCACATGAGCACCCTGGAGACAATGATACTGCCTGGTCTTATCTCTCCTCACAGGAGGGTTACCTTCGTCGTGAAGGAAAGTCTCGTCAAACACCCGTTGTTTGGTGATGTGATGAAGTCGAGAAATCCAATAATAGTAGGAAGAACCGATCCGAGGAAAGATCTTGAGGCTGTAATGAACGGAGGGATGGAATTGCTGTCCAAGGGTATATCTCTGGTCATATTTCCCCAGAGTACGAGAAGCGTTGTTTTCAGACCGGAAGATTTTAACTCCCTTGGTGTTAAGCTCGCGAAAAAAGCAGGGGTAAAGGTTGTTCCTGTGGCCCTGAAAACCGATTTCTGGGGAAACGGCAGATTGATCAGGGAGGTGGGGCCTATTGACCGGAACAAACCGATCTTCATCAGATTCGGAGAACCCATCAGTATCAGCGGAACCGGAAAGGAGGAAAACCAGATGATAATTGACTTTATCATCTCCTCACTTGAGGAATGGAATAATGCTTCATCCTGAAAAACTTCTGAGAATTCTCCAGCGATAATTTTAAAACCGAAATTCAATTTGCCGGAATCCGGCTTTTTTTTGAGTGTAACATTTACATTTAAAAGAAATAATTTCATAGATTTGTAGTAGAGTATATAAAAGCATTTTGATAGCCTGGTAATCAGTTAAAACCTTTGATATTCTTGAATCAACCTATTTTCAACTTATTAAAATACTTAAGTTAATATGGCAACATTGGATTGGATTGTCCTTGGACTATTTTGTCTTGCCCTGGTAGGTATCATTATCTGGGTGACCAGCAAGAAGAATGAAACCTCGACAGATTATTTTCTGGCAGGGCGTGATGCGACATGGCTCGTAATAGGAGCATCTATCTTCGCCTCAAACATCGGTTCTGAGCACCTTGTAGGACTTGCAGGGGCGGGAGCTTCAAGCGGAATGGCGATGGCCCACTGGGAAATGCACGGATGGCTCATTCTCATTCTGGGCTGGTTCTTTGTCCCGTTCTATTCACGAAGCGGGGTTTTTACCATGCCCGAGTTTCTTGAGAAAAGGTATAACAAGGGAGCACGCAGCGTGCTGTCGGTGATCTCACTTGTGAGTTATGTCTTTACAAAGGTTGCCGTGACCGTTTATGCCGGAGGAGTAGTATTCAAGCAGGTTTTTGGAATTGAATCTATGTTTGGCATTGATTTTTTCTGGATAAGTGCTGTGGGCCTTGTAGTGCTAACAGGGATCTATACAACTCTCGGAGGCATGAAAGCTGTTCTCTGGACCTCTGTACTTCAGACTCCGATACTACTTGTCGGATCCCTGGCTGTACTGGTTATCGGACTTATCAAACTTGGCGGATGGAACGAAATGATGGAAATATGCCGGGCAGTTCCGGTAAATGCCGAAGGTAACACCATGACAGAACTGATGAGGTCGGCGAAAGATCCGGAGTTCCCGTGGACAGGTGTTATTCTCGGTTCTGCCATAATCGGATTCTGGTACTGGTGTACGGATCAGTTTATAGTTCAGAGAGTTCTTTCGGGAAGGAACCAGACCGAATCAAGACGGGGAGCTATCCTGGGAGCTGCATTCAAGCTTTCACCAGTATTTATTTTTCTCATTCCTGGCATGATAGCCTATGCATTGAATTACAAAGGAATGATTCATCTTCCCGATTCCGATTCAGCGTTTTCGGTGCTGGTAAAAGATCTCCTGCCGATAGGGTTTAAAGGACTTGTAGTTGGAGGTATACTTGCCGCACTTATGAGCTCCCTGGCTTCACTGTTCAATTCATCTGCAACTCTGTTTACAGTTGATTTCTATGAGAAGTTCAAGCCAAACGCCACTGAAAAGGAACTTGTGAAAGTGGGAAGGATAGCCACGGTGGTAGTGGTGGTACTTGGCGTGCTGTGGATCCCGGTGATGAGAGGCCTTGGTAAAGTCCTTTATGCGTACCTCCAGGATGTCCAGTCGCTTCTTGCTCCCGGAATTGCAGCAGTATTCCTTCTGGGTATTGCTTCCAAAAGAACAACTCCAAAAGCAGGTCTGTGGGGTCTGCTGGCAGGATTTACCCTGGGTATGATAAGGCTGGGACTCAATGTGTTTTCAGGCTCTCTTGCAGAGGAAAGCCTTATCTACAAGGTATTCGTTGCACCTAACTGGCTGCATTACGAGATAGCCCTGTTCTTTATCGTGATATTTCTTATGCTCGTTATCAGTAAATTCACTCCCAAAGCCGATCCTGTAGCCATAAGAGGATTATATGTCGGTTCTGCAACGGATGAAGAGAAAGCTTTTACAAGG
The DNA here is from genome assembly GCA_036759025.1 of Bacteroidales bacterium. Lineage (GTDB taxonomy): Bacteria > Bacteroidota > Bacteroidia > Bacteroidales > VadinHA17 > LD21. The sequence continues at coordinate 20,759 of DAIOVL010000010.1, read as the reverse complement.
GCAAGCTGGAATAAATGGGATGTTATCTTTTCAGCAGTGGTAATAGTTGTTATCATGGCATTCTATATTTATTTCTGGTAGCCTGCCTGATTTAATATTCAAGCGATATGGATAAAATAAAAAATAAAGAGGTCTGGTTTGTTACCGGAAGCCAGCATCTGTATGGACCTGAAACACTTAATCAGGTTGCTGACGATTCAAAAAAGATTGCCGGAGCACTCAATGCCTCTAAAAAGATAGTTGCAGGAATTGTATTCAGGCCTGTGCTTACAACACCTGAGTCAGTATATGAACTATGTCTCCAGGCAAACGCCGACAAGAATTGTATCGGACTAATCACCTGGATGCACACCTTCTCTCCTGCAAAGATGTGGATAAAAGGACTGTCATCTCTCAGCAAGCCATTTCTGCATTTTCACACCCAGCTTAACAGGGACATTCCATGGGGAACCATCGACATGGATTTCATGAACCTTAATCAGTCGGCTCATGGCGACCGTGAGTTCGGGTTCATAGGAACGAGGTTGAGACTCAACCGCAAGATTGTGGTAGGTCATTACGAAGATCCTGAACCTGTCGACAGGATAGCAGTATGGATAAGGGCAGCCAAAGCCTTCGATGATGCACGTAACATGAAAGTGGCGAGGTTCGGTGACAACATGCGCGATGTGGCGGTTACCGAGGGTGATAAGGTCAGCGCCCAGATAAAAATGGGTTACTCTGTTTACGGTTACGGCGTTGGCGATCTTGTAAAAGCCGTAAATGATGTTTCTGCCTCATCGGTAAAAAAGCTTGTTTCGGAATATGCCGGACTGTATAAAATGACCAGGGAGGTTGCAGCGTCTGACGCGCTGAAAGAAGCAGCACGTATCGAAGCCGGTATGGAAGCATTCCTGAAAGCCGGCAACTTCAAGGCTTTCACTACCACATTTGAAGATCTTCACGGTTTGAAGCAACTGCCGGGAATAGCTGTGCAGAGGCTTATGGCAGCCGGTTACGGCTTTGGAGCTGAAGGGGACTGGAAAACAGCAGCTCTTGTCAGGTCTATGAAAGTAATGGCTGAAGGACTCAAAGGTGGTACTTCCTTCATGGAAGATTATACTTATCATTTTGACCCAAAGGGAATGAGAGTCCTTGGAGCACATATGCTTGAGGTATGTCCATCGGTTGCAACAGGAAAACCCAAAGTGGAGATACACCAGCTTTCAATCGGAGGCAAGGCTGACCCCGCAAGGCTCGTCTTCACAACCTCTCCGGGCAAAGGTATTAATGTTTCGGTTATCGACCTGGGCAACAGGTTCAGAATGATAGTGAACGATATAGAAGTTGTTAAATGCCCCGAAATGCCTAAACTTCCAGTCGCAAGAGTGCTATGGAAACCGCTGCCCGACCTTAAAACAGGAGCTGCCGCATGGATAATGGCTGGTGGAGCCCACCATACCGGCTTCAGTACTGCCATTGATTCAGAATATCTTGAGGATTTTGCCGATATGCTTGATATTGAGTACGTTCATATAGATGAGAAATGTGATCTCTATTCTCTCAAGAAGGAGCTTAGATGGAATGAGGTCTCCTGTTATATATCCGGGGGCATAAAATAGAGACTGTTATTTTATTCACAATAAATCTGACCGTCGGGGATATCTATGGAACTTTATTCAGAATACCCGAAACACCTGGTGGCTGTTGACTGTATAATATTCGGTTACGATATTATCGAAAAAGAGATAAAACTGCTTCTTGTTAAACGAAGCTTCAAGCCTGCAAAGGGTGAATGGTCGCTTGCCGGCGGTTTTGTCGAAAAAAACGAAAGTCTCGATGTCGCTGCTTGCAGGGTGCTGTGCAGTCTGACCGGACTTAATAATGTGTACATGAAACAGCTCCATTGTTACGGCGATAATGACAGAGACCCGGGGGCAAGGGTAATCTCGGTGGCATACTGGGCACTTATAAAATTAATGGACTTCGATACTGATCTTACAGGAAGGAACGGAGCCCGGTGGCAATCAATGAAAAAACTTCCCCGCCTCATTTTTGATCACAACAGTATGGTTGAACAAGCTCTCGGAGAACTTAAGCTGCAGATTAAGATCAAGCCTTTGGGATTCGAACTGCTGCCTGAAAAGTTCACCCTGGTACAGATGCTCGACCTTTACGAAGCGATTTACCAGAGACGTATCGATAAAAGGAATTTCAGAAAAAAAATACTTTCAATGGATATCCTTGAAAAGCTCGATGAGAAAGAGAAGGAGACATCTAAAAAAGGTGCATACTATTACAGGTTCATTGTCGGAAGATATAATAAGCTGGTTGAAAACGGATATTATTTCAACCTTGATGTAAGTTAGTTGATTATAAAAACAAGAGGTAAGGGAACAACTTGACTAACAAAATATTAATCAGATGCTCGACACATTAAAAGTTACTGTATACAAGGCTAATCTCGACCTTGTAAATGAAGGATTGGTTATCCAAACCTGGGGTAACGTAAGCGGACGAGACAGTGAGACAGGACTTATAGTCATAAAACCATCAGGGCTAAGCTATAAATCGATGAGGCCCGACGATATGGTTGTCATCGATCAGGAGGGAAATGTTGTTGAGGGGAAGTACAAACCTTCAACTGACACACCGACTCATCTTGCCATATATAGTGAATATGCCCCGATAGGCGGTATCGTCCATACTCATTCCACCTATGCAACAGCATGGGCTCAGGCAGGAAGGGATATTCCTGCCTTCGGGACGACTCATGCCGACCATTTTTACGGAGCAGTACCCTGTACCCGGAAACTGTCGGAGCAGGAAGTTCTCAGGGATTACGAGCGGAATACAGGTGAAGTCATTATAGAAAGGCTGGGTATCTTTGACCCTCTTGCCATACCTTCTGTCCTGGTTAACGGGCACGGACCTTTCAGCTGGGGAATAGATGCCGAAGATGCGGTGCATAATGCAGTGGCTCTCGAAGAAATTTCCAGGATGGCTTTTTATACGGTTCTTCTTGGCCAACGGGAACCTGTGGATAAATATCTGCTGGAAAAGCATTTCTTGCGCAAGCATGGGAAAGAGGCCTATTACGGACAGAAAAAAAAGAAATGATAATAAAGATCTGATATGCAAAAGAAATATGTCATAGGTATTGACTATGGTACTGATTCAGTGCGCTCTGTGGTAGTTGATACCGGAACGGGAGAGATAGCCGGCACAGAGGTATTCGAATATCCCCGGTGGAAAAAAGGACTTTTTTGTGATCCTGCCCTGAATCAATTCAGGCAGCATCCCCTCGACTATATCGAAGGCCTTGAACATTCGGTAAAAGGAGCACTTAAAGGTCTGCCTCCGGAAATTGTTACATCAGTAGCTGCAATAACCGTTGATACAACGGGCTCCACCCCGGTAGCAGTCGACTACAATGGTGTGCCTTTGTCACTGAAGCCGGAATTTGAAAACGATCCTGATGCAATGTTCATTCTCTGGAAAGACCACACTGCAGTGAAGGAAGCTGCAGAGATAAACGAAAAAGCCAGGACATGGGGAGGTGTCGATTTTACCAGATATGAGGGAGGAGTATATTCTTCTGAGTGGTTCTGGGCCAAATTACTGCATATCCTCCGGAATAACGAAGAGGTAAGGAAGAGTGCCTTCTCATGGGTGGAACACTGCGACTGGATACCTGCCCTTCTGACTTCTGACACTGATCCTCTGAAGTTGAAAAGAAGCAGGTGCGCAGCAGGTCATAAGGCTATGTGGCATGAGGATTTCAATGGACTGCCCGATGAGAAGTTCCTGACATCACTCGATCCTTTGCTCTCAGGTCTGAAGGACAGACTTTTCTCTGAAACATATACCTGCGACGTGGCTGTGGGAACCATTTCACAGGAGTGGGCTCAGCGTCTCGGTCTCCCCGGCGATGTAAAGATCGGAGCGGGAGCTTTTGATGCACATCTCGGGGCTGTGGGCGGCCAGATCAAACCTTACTACCTGGTGAAAGTAATGGGAACATCCACATGCGATATGCTGGTGGCGCCAGTTGGCGAAGCCGGGGAGAAGCTGGTTGCAGGTATCTGCGGTCAGGTTGACGGTTCCATTGTCCCGGGTATGCTGGGTCTTGAAGCCGGTCAGTCAGCCTTCGGCGATGTATATGCATGGTTCTCCAGGCTTCTTCTCTGGCCTGTCAGGGAGATAATTGAAAAGATGGAATGGCTCGATGAAAAAACCAGGTCACGGATATCTGATGAAACAGCCGACAGGATCATTGCTGACCTTAGCAGTGCGGCTGAAGCCATCGGGGATGATGAGACAGCTCTGGTAGCCCTTGACTGGCTGAACGGAAGAAGAACCCCTGATGCAAACCAGGAGCTTAAAGGAGCTATTGCAGGCATCTCGCTTGGTTCTGATGCCCCGAGGATATTTAAAACCCTGGTGGAGGCAACGGCTTTCGGCTCAAAAATGATTAACGAAAGATTCATTTCCGAGGGAGTGAGAATAGACGGTGTAATAGCCATAGGCGGAGTTGCCAGGAAAAATCCTTTCGTTATGCAGACTGTGGCTGATGTTCTGAATATGCCGATAAAGATTGCAGCCACCGATCAGACCTGTGCCCTCGGATCAGCAATGGCAGCCGCTGTGGTCGCAGGTATATATAAGAACATTGCACAGGCTCAGGAGGCAATGGGGGGAGGATTTGAAACAGAATACAATCCCAACCCGGCAAGAGCTGAAAAATATAAAATTCTGTTTGAGAAGTATAAGAAACTCGGAACCTTCATTGAGAACCATCTAACCTGATGCTTTCTGCTGCATGCTGTTCCAGATATTGTAGGAAAGGCATGGTAATGATTAACTATTAATTTTCGTGAACGGTCAAAAAGAAATTAAATAAAACCAATGCTATGAAAAAATTACCCTCAATTCTTATCTTAATGTTCTTTGCTGCATTACTGAATGTAAATGCACAGAGAGAAGGAGCTTCAGTGAACCAGCTTGTCATTGTAGCAAATAACCCCGGACCGGTAATCAGCCGTGACATATACGGCCATTTTTCGGAACATCTTGGTACATGCATCTATGGAGGAATTTGGGTGGGAAAAGACTCCAGAATTCCAAATACAGACGGTATAAGGAACGATGTTCTGAATGCCCTTCGCGAAATGAAAATACCCAACCTTCGCTGGCCCGGAGGTTGTTTTGCAGATACCTACCACTGGATGGACGGAATAGGCCCCCAGGAAAAAAGAGCCTCAATTATCAATACCCACTGGGGTGGTGTGACCGAAGATAACTCATTCGGAACCCATGAGTTTATGAGGCTAGCCGAACTCCTTGAATGTGAGCCTTATATAAGCGGAAATGTGGGATCGGGAACGATCAGGGAGATGGCTGACTGGGTCGAGTATCTTACTTCCGGCTCCGACAGCCCCATGACCAGGCTTAGAAAACAAAATGGCCGTGAAGAGCCATGGAAGGTGAAATATTTTGCTATCGGGAATGAGAACTGGGGCTGTGGCGGAAATATGACACCTGAATTTTACAGCGATGTGATGAGGCAGTTTTCAACCTATCTCAAGAACTATTCGGGTAACAGGCTTTATAAAGTTGCCTGCGGCGCCAGCGACAATGATCTTGTCTGGACTGAAACCGTAATGAAGGAGCCAAAAAACCGGAATATGTTCCAGGGTCTTTCCCTGCATTACTATTCGGTTCCCGGAGGCTGGGGCAGGAAAAGCAGCGCAACCAACTTTACAGAAACGGAATGGTGGGAAACCTTCAGACTTAACTATGAGATAGACAATATCATAAAAGGACATAAAGCCATTATGGACAGGTATGACCCAAGAAATACCAAGGGTCTTGTAATCGATGAATGGGGTAACTGGTTCCAGGTTGAACCCGGTACCAATCCCGGTTTCCTTTATCAGCAAAACACACTCAGAGATGCCATTACAGCCGCAATTCACCTTAATATTTTCAACCAGCATGCCGACAGGGTAAAGGTGGCTAACCTCGCCCAGGTGGTTAACGTACTACAGGCCGTGATCCTAACAAAAGACGATCTTATGGTTCTCACACCTACGTACCATGTTTTCAGAATGTTCAGGGTTCACCAAGATGCCAGGCTCCTTGAAACTGATCTGATATGTGAAGATTATACCATCGACGGCCGCGGCATCCCCGCAATATCTGCCTCGGCATCAGTCGACAGCGAAGGTAAGGTGCATCTCTCTCTGGCAAACCTTAATCCGGGTAAATCAATTGTACTTACCTGTCCGGTTATAGGCGATACATATAAAACAATTAGCGGAGAAGTCCTTACTGCAAATTCCATGGCTGCCCTGAACAGCTTTGATAATCCTGAGTCAGTGAAGCCGCAGACATTTAAGGATTTCAGGATGAAGGAAGGAATACTCACGGTAACAATGCCTGCCAAATCGGTTGTGCTCCTCGAGTTAAAAAAATAATGAAATGAAAAATTACGGTGCTCTTATTTATGTCTTTATCGCCGGAACAATACTTTTCGGAGGATGTTCAGCTGAAGATTCTCCTGCCGACTACCCGATACGACCGGTTACCTTCACCTCAGTGAAGCTTACCGATAATTTCTGGGCACCCCGTATTAAAAAGAATGCTTCTGTTACCATACCCATCGCATTTTCATATTGCGAATCGACAGGAAGGATAAAGAATTTTGAGATTGCAGGAGGCCTTGATACAGGCAGATTCCGGACCATATACCCTTTCGACGATTCTGATGTATTCAAGATCATCGAAGGTGCCTCCTATTCACTCCAGACATTCCCTGATCCACAACTGGAAGCTTATCTCGATACCCTTATTTACAAGATCGGAATGGCTCAGGAGGAAGACGGCTATCTGTATACAAACCGGACCATTGCCGAAATGCACGGCGGTGAAGGTCTTCACGACTGGGCCAGCCCAAACCGCTGGGAACTCGATTCCATTCTCAGTCATGAGCTTTATAACCTCGGTCACCTTTATGAGGCAGCCGTTGCGCATTTCCAGGCAACGGGGAAAAGATCATTGCTCGATATTGCCTTAAAATCGGCCGATCTGGTTGACAAGGATTTCGGACCCGACAGGGTAAAAGTGTATCCTGGCCATCAGGTTATTGAAATGGGACTTGTCAAACTTTACAGGGTGACAGGTGAAAAGAAATATCTCGACCTGGCCAGGTTTTTTCTGGATATTCGTGATAACGGAGACATGTATAACCAGGCACACATGAAGGTCGTTGACCAGACTGAAGCCGTAGGACACTCAGTAAGAGCTACATACATGTATTCCGGGATGGCTGACATAGCTGCAATTGAAGGGGGTGAAGATTATCTGGATGCAATATCGAAAATCTGGGAAGATATAGTCTGCAGAAAAATTTACATCACAGGAGGTATCGGAGCCACAGGAGGGAATGAAGGCTTTGCTGAACCATATTTTCTTCCAAACATGTCAGCGTATTGCGAAACCTGTGCTTCAATAGGCGATATTTTTACAAACCACCGTCTCTTCCTTCTTCACGGGGAATCGAAATATATCGACATACTGGAAAAGACACTTTACAACTCAATGTTGTCGGGTGTCTCATTGTCGGGCGACCGTTTCTTTTATCCGAATCCTCTTGAGTCGAATGGACAGCATAGCCGGCAGGCCTGGTTTGGATGCGCATGCTGCCCCTCTAATGTGGCAAGGTTTGTACCGGCCATCCCCGGTTATATTTACGCAGTTACCGACAAGGATTTATATGTGAACCTTTTTGCCTCAAACAATGCCGAATTCATGATGGGCGAAAGGAAGATCAGGATAGCACAGAGGACAGATTTCCCCTGGGACGGGAATGTCGAAATATCTCTCTTCCCTGAAACTCCGGGCAGGTTTTCTGTCCGGATCCGGATCCCGGGATGGGCTGTAAATGAGGCTATCCCCTGCGGGCTTTATAAATTTGACGGGAAAAATGACGAGGACTATCTTATTCAGCTTAATGGTGATACAATAATTCCACTGGTCGAAAATGGCTACGCTGTAATAGAACATAAATGGGATAAAGGCGATCAGATTGCGATCTCATTCCCCTTACCGGTGAGGAAGGTGAAAGCTGATGAAAGGATCAGGGACGACATAGGGAAGGTGGCAATTCAGCGTGGTCCTGTTATCTATTGTGCAGAATGGCCCGATAACAATACGGGGAATGTACTGAATCTTGTTCTGGATGAAAACGCACAGTTCTCAACTGAGTTTGACCCCTCTCTTCTTAACGGAACCCAGGTTATCAAGACCTCAGGGTGGCAAACGAGAAGAACACTCGAAGGTAATGTTGATCTGCTTCCTGGTGAATACATAACTCTCATCCCTTATGCCCTGTGGAACAACAGGGGACCGGGTCAGATGAGAGTATGGCTGCCACTTGTCAGGGAAAGAGCACGTCCGCTCCCGGCTCCTACAATCGCATTCAATAGCAGAGTCACAGCAAGCCGGATGACAAATCTTCTGCCAGCTGTCAACGATCAGGATCTGCCTGAACATTCAAACGACCGCTCAGTTTCTTATTATCACTGGTGGCCTGCAAAGGACCAGTGGGAATGGATACAGTATGACTTTGAGAAGCCTCACACCATTTCATCGTCAATGATTTACTGGTTCGACGATGGCCCTGATGGCGGGTGCAGGATCCCCGATGCCTGGGAAATGTTGTATCTTTCCGATAATATCTGGAAACCGGTAAGGGCAAGGACGAAATATACAGTCACCAAAAATGGCTGGGATACGCTTAACTTTTCCCCGGTAAGGGTTTCTTCGGTAAAAATAAAGGTCAGATTAAGCAGGGATTTCTCTGCAGGAGTATATGAATGGATAGTAAGATAACGTTTCCGGGAACGGATAGTTATGAAAAACTTCTTCTTGCATTTTCTTCTAATTCTGCTTCTGTGCTCATGCACAGATGTAAGCTGGAAACAGACAGGCAATGGTGTGACAGTAAAATATCCGCTTTCTGATGACCATGAGGCAGGGCTTATCTCGATTGAGGTGGTAAATGAGCGGATAATGCATGTAAAAGCATATCCGTTTCATAAAAAGGCAGAAACTGAAAGTCTTTGTGTTGTGGGCGACTCGCTGACTACATCTTTTACAGTAACCGAAAAGTCTGGTTCACTTTTACTGGAAACACCCGGGATAAAAGCGTCTGTTTCACTCCTTACAGGAAGGATCAGCTTTCATGACAGGAATGGACGGATAATACTTGCTGAACCGGAAAAAGATGCCAGGAGCTTTAATCCGGTGGAATCGGAAGGCACACATGGTTATTCCTTCAGTCAGGTATTCGGGTCAGATGATGATGAAGCATTATATGGTCTCGGTCAGCATCAGTCTGATGAATTCAACTACAAAGGGCTGAATGAAACCCTTTACCAGTATAACACAAAAGTATCGGTTCCATTTTTTGTCTCAACACGCAACTATGGCATCCTGTGGGATAACTATTCCCTCACAAGGTTTGGGGATCCCCGCGATTATTCACAGCTCAGTATGTTCAGTCTGTACGATGAGGATGGCAATGAGGGAGGGCTGACAGCAACTTATTATTCCGACCGGGGTATGAAGAATGTCCTCCTGAAAAGAACCGAATCGTCCATAGACTATGAAAACCTGGAGACTGTCAGAAACCTTCCCGGACGGTTTCCTTCCCAAAATTCCTCGGCAACGTGGACAGGACACATAAAAGTAAGGGAAACAGGACGTTACCAGTTCAGGCTTTATTATGCAGGATATGTAAAACTATATCTTGACGACACCCTGATTGTACCTGAAAGATGGAGGACATCATGGAATCCTAATACAAAAAAGTTTTTCCTTGATCTGGAAGAAGGAGAACGCCGTTCAGTAAGGCTTGAATGGATACCTGACGGAGGAGCTTCCTATATAGGATTAAAGGCATTAAGTCCTCTTCCCTCATCTGAAAGGGAAAATATATCTCTTTTCTCCGAAATGGGCGACTGCATCGATTATTATTTCATTCACGGCAACAGTATCGACGAGGTTATCAGCGGTTACAGGACACTGACCGGCAAAGCCCCTCTAATGCCAAAATGGGCATTAGGGTACTGGCAGAGCAGGGAAAGGTACAAATCTCAGAAAGAGCTGCTCGACGTTGTCAGGGAATACAGAATTAGAAACATTCCTCTCGACAATATAGTACTCGACTGGTCGTACTGGCCTGTCGATTCATGGGGCTCACACGAGTTCGATCCAAAGTACTTCCCGGCACCTGAAAGGATGGTCGGTGAGGTGCATATGCTGAAAGCCAGGATAATGATATCCGTTTGGCCAAAATTCTATATAAACACCGAACATTTCAGGGAATTCGACAGCAGGGGCTGGATGTACAAACAGGCAGTAAGGGACAGCATCCGCGACTGGATAGGAAGAGGTTACGTTGGGTCATTCTATGATGCTTACAGCCCCGGAGCCCGTGAACTGTTCTGGAATCAGATACACGAACATCTTTACACAAAAGGTTTCGACGCCTGGTGGATGGACGCTTCTGAACCCGATATTCTGTCAAATGCGAGCATTCAATACCGTAAAAAGCTGATGACCCCTACGGAACTCGGACCTTCAGAAAAATACTTCAACGCTTATGCCCTGATGAATGCCATGACTATTTATGAGGGTCAGCGCTCTGCAGACCCTGACAAAAGGGTCTTTCTTCTGACAAGGTCCGGCTTCGCAGGCCTGCAGCGGTTTTCAGCGGCAACATGGAGCGGAGATATTGCTGCCAGGTGGGAGGACATGAAGGCCCAGATTCCCGCAGGGCTTAATTACTCCCTCTCAGGAATTCCTTACTGGACTTTCGATATAGGAGGATTTTGTGTCGAGAACAGGTACAGAACAGCCAGAGAAGGTTCTGAAGATATCGAGGAATGGAGGGAACTAAATACGCGGTGGTTCCAGTTCGGTGCTTTTTGCCCGCTGTTCAGAAGCCATGGTCAGTATCCTTTCCGGGAGATCTATAATATTGCACCCGTGGGACATCCTGCATATAACAGCATGGTATGGTACGACAGGTTCAGGTACCGCCTTATGCCATATATATATTCAGTTGCTGCAGCAACATCCTTTACCGATTACACCATCATGAGAGCAATGGCTATGGATTTCGGAAGTGACAGAAATGTTTTTAACACCGGCGATCAATATATGTTCGGCCCCTCACTGCTGGTCGCTCCCGTGTATGAATACAAGGCAAGGAAGCGTGAGGTGTATCTGCCCTCATCATTCGGATGGTACGAAATGTATACCGGGGAATATCATGAAGGAGGACATGCGATTGAAGCTGAAGCGCCTTATGAGAGAATACCTTTGTTCGTGAGAGCCGGTTCGATCATTCCTGTTGGACCAGCAATGAACTATACTGATGAAGTACCCGCCAATCCCATTACACTTTGGGTGTATAAGGGACATGATTGTGTATTTACCCTTTATGAAGACGAAGGTGTAAATTACAATTATGAAATGGGGAAATTCAGTTCGATCAGGATCAGATATGATGAGGAAACTGAGACACTGACCATAGGTAAGCGCAACGGTGAGTTCGGTGGGATGCTGAAATCACGGATTTTTAACATTATATGGGTGGGAAAAGAAAGACCTGCAGGTTTTGACACTGCTTTAAGAGCCGGTCATGTTGTCAGATATACTGGTGATGAAGTGGTTGTAAAAGATAATCAATGACTTAAACATTATAAATCTCCTCTTTGCAGAGGGGTAGGGGTGGGCAAATCAATTAACATAAATACATAATAATCATGAAAAAACTCAACTTGTTATTTGCGGTGGTTGCAGTAATCCTGCTTGCGGCAGCTTGCAATCAGTCAAAAAAGGAAATGGTCACAAAAGAGCTTTACGGTAACTTCAAAGGAAAAGAGGTCTTCCTGCTGACACTAACAAACAAATCCGGTAATGTGCTTAAGCTTACAAACTTCGGTGCAAGGATAACATGGATTGAAGTTCCCGACAGGAACGGCAACAAGGATAATATAACTTTTGGATTTGACACTTTCGATGGTATGATCGGCGGCGATCCCTATTTTGGAGCTGTGGTGGGTCGTTATGCCAACAGGATAGCAAAAGGCAGATTCACTCTCGATGGAGTTGAATATACGCTTCCGATAAATAACGGGCCCAATTCGCTTCATGGCGGACCGGAAGGATGGCACAGCCAGGCCTGGGATACTGAAATACCTGAAGACACTGACTTTCCAACAGTGAAATTCACCTATAAAAGTCCCGATATGGAAGCCGGTTACCCTGGAAATATGACTGTTGAAGCACTCTATACCTGGACCGACAACAATGAGATCATTATTGATTATACACTCACCACTGATAAAAGGACCGTATTCAACATAACGAATCATGCCTATTTCAACCTTCATGGCGCAGGCAACGGAGATATCCTCGATCACCAGCTTGTTATCAAAGCTTCAAAATTTGTCCCTGTCGATGAATTTTTAATACCTACAGGAGAACTGAGGCCGGTGGCAGGAAGTCCTTTTGATTTTACCACACCCCACACGGTAGGAGAAAGAATAGAAGAAGATTATGATCAGCTCAATTTCGGCAACGGTTATGATCATACATTTGTTTTTGACAATATTGAAGAAGTTGATGCTACTGTCTATGAACCTGTCAGCGGCAGATTCATGGAAGTGATTTCTGATCAGCCCGGCGTACAATTTTATTGCGGCAATTTTCTGAACGGGACCCGTATCGGACACGGAGGCAAACCTTATATACACCGTTCGGGTTTATGCCTCGAAACCGGACATTTCCCCGACAGCCCCAATCATCCCGATTTTCCTTCCACAGTTCTTAATCCGGGCGAAACTTTTAAGTCAACAACTATCTACAGGTTCTCTGTTAAATAAATAACAATAAAATTCTGCATGAGATATTATCTTTTCACGGGAATAGCAGGTGCAGTATCACTTTCACTGACAGGATGCGGTGGATCAGGCCAGCAGGATAGTCACAAACCAAATATCATCTTTATCATTGCCGACGACCTTGGTTACAGTGATCCCGGTTGTTACGGACAGCAATTAATTCAAACACCCAACATCGATGCCCTGGCTGCCAGTGGTCTGCGGTTCACACAGTATTATTCCGGATCACCGGTAAGTGCACCGTCAAGATGTATATTGCTTACAGGAATGCATTCCGGACACTCATTCATCAGGGGTAATCATGAGTGGGCTGAGAGAGGTGATGTGTGGGATTTCAGTAAAATGGAAGCCGATCCGTCCCTGGAAGGTCAGTATCCCATACCGGCAGAGACCGTCACTTTCAGCAAGATACTTCAGCATGTGGGATATAAAACTGCATGCATCGGAAAGTGGGGCCTGGGTGCTCCTTTTACCGACGGTGTCCCGAACAGGCAGGGATTCGATTTTTTCTTCGGCTACAATTGCCAGCGTCAGGCTCATACTTATTATCCGACGCATCTCTGGAGGAATGAAAGTATTGTGAAGCTCAATAACAGGTTTGTTGCACCCCGTACCAGGGAACTTGACGGTGATCCTTACAGGGAAGAGAGTTATGAAAGATATAACCTGAATGACTATGCTCCTGCACTGATGCTGGAAGAGGCTCTCTCCTTTATAAAAGCATCGAAGAATGAACCATTCTTCCTGCATTTCACTACAACAATCCCTCACGTTCCCCTTCAGGCGCCAAAGGAATGGGTCGACAGGTACCACAATATTATAGGTGAAGAAGAACCTTATAATGGCGACAGGGGATATTTCCCCTGCAGGTACCCGATGGCTACCTACGCAGCTATGGTAGGATATCTTGATTACCAGGTGGGTCGTATGGTTGATGAACTGGTAAAGCTCGGGATATATGAAAATACTTTAATTTTCTTTACAAGTGATAACGGACCTGTGACAACAGGAGGTGCCGTAAGCAGTTACTTTGAAAATGCATGGCCTTTCAACCAGGATCCAAACCGTCTCAAAGGATCTCTCTATGAGGGAGGCATAAGAGTCCCTATGATCATAGCGTGGCCCGGTGTGATAAAAAAAGCAGGCGTCATTGACCATATCTGTGCTTCGTATGATATCTTCCCCACCATCTGCGATATTGCAGGTGCAGATCATTCCGGGAATCTGGATGGAATAAGCATGCTTCCCATTATATCAGGTAAAGGCAAGCAAAAGGAACATCCCTATCTGTACTGGGAATATCCCGAGAGGAGAGGCCAGCAGGCCGTCAGGATTGATGACTGGAAGGGAATCAGGGAAAATACCCGTGACGGTAATATGGAAATCAAACTCTTCGATCTCTCAGTTGACATAACTGAAGAAAACGACGTTTCGAAGGAAAACCCCGGCGTGACCGAACAGATCATTGCGATAATGGAAAAGGAGCATCAGAAACCGGAAATTGACAGATTTGATCTATTTTTGAAAAATTGAGAACCCATTTAATTATACGATGACAACCACGACAACCAGGCTTATTATTACTCTGTTGTTTCTGCCACTCTGCTCATGTGAAAGAAATTCACCCGGAGACAGATTTGCCGGCTGGGATTACAACTACATGAAATCCGTCAAAAAGGAACTGAAAAATACCGGATCTGATCTTATTCCGGCTTATGAACAACTGGTTGCAGAGGCTGACAAGGCTCTTGAAAAAGGGCCATATTCGGTGACATACAAAAAGATGACACCTCCCGGCGGTACAAAAAATGATTATATGAGCCAGGGCCCTTACTGGTGGCCTGATACCACCAAACCCGACGGGCTGCCCTTCATCCGTCGCGATGGAGAGAGATATCCCGAGGCAGGAATAGACCGCAACCAGCTGGGAAATATGATGGAATCGGTGAAGACACTTACACTAGCCTGGTTCTTTACAGGGGAAATGAAATATGCAGATAGAGCCGCATATATTACAAGAGTGTGGTTCCTCGACCCTGAAACACTGATGAACCCTCACCTCGAATATGCCCAGTCGATACCCGGAAGAACCACTGGCAGGGGAATAGGTATAATAGATGTCAGGGGTATGCATACCCTTGTGGATGCGCTTGTGCTGCTTGAAGGTTCGGGAGCCCTTGATGAAGCAGAGATAAAAGGGATCACTGAATGGTTCACCGCCTTCTTCGAATGGCTCACTACAAGTAAGAACGGGAAGGATGAAGATGATTATCATAATAACCATTCGGTGGCCTATGATGTAATTGTCAGCAGCATAGCCAGGTATCTTGGAAATAATGAATATGCCGCCAGTAAAATATCTGAATTGCCTGCCAGGAGGATCGATCCGATGATAGAAGCTGACGGCCGGCAACCCGAGGAACTGATCAGGACTAATGCCTTCGGATATTCGTCAGGTAACCTGAGAAACTTCTTCGATGCAGGTGAGACCGGTCTCAAAGTTGGAGTCGATATCTTTGGCTACTCAAATCCGAAAGGAGGCTCGTTAAGAAAAGCTTTGGATTTCCTCACAGTATATATCGACAGGGAAGAAGACTGGCAGTGGCAGCAGATAGGAGGTTTTTCAGGATCTATGAATAATCTCGGGCTTTTGATCCGGCGTGCCGCACGCTACTATAATGAACCGGAATATAAAAAATTATGGGAAGATAAGTTTGAGCAGAAAATGAAATCCGACTGGACTCTTCTCGTTACTCCCGGATTGCAATAAATACTGATATTACCACTGAAATTTTAAAGAAAATCTCATATGAAATATTTATGGTTTTTTTTAGCTGGCGCAGGGTTTTTACTGAATGCCTGCAACGATCCCGTTAGTAAAGAAACATGGATCAGACCATGGTCTGAAAACCCGGGCTACTGGCAATATAAGGGTAAACCGGTACTTCTTCTGGGAGCAACCAGTAACGACAATCTCTTCCAGAATGTCAATCTCGAGGCTCATCTCGACAGCCTGAAGGCTGCCGGCGGCAATGTTATCAGAAATACAATGAGCGACCGTGACCCCGGTGATGAACGTGCCTTCATGAGAACTCCTGAAGGTAAATATGATCTTAATAAATGGAATGATGCTTACTGGCAACGATTTGAAAAAATGTTGGCGCTCACTTCCGAACGTGATATAATTGTTCAGATAGAAATATGGGACAGGTTCGATCATTCACGTGATCAATGGCTTACAGATCCTTATAATCCATGCAACAATGTTAACTATACATATGAAGAGGCAGGTCTCGATTCAATCTATCCTCTTCATCCTGGACAGAATAAGCAGCCCTTCTTCTTTACCGTGCCTGAACTTCAGAATAATGAACTGCTGCTGAAATACCAGCAGGCATTTGTAAAGAAGCTCCTGTCAGTTTCCCTTAAATACGATAATGTCCTTTACTGTATCGATAATGAAACCAGCGGCGTTGAAGAATGGGCTACATACTGGGCTGCTTTTCTAAAAGAGAACTCCGGGGATAAGGATATTTACATTACCCAGATGTGGGATAACTGGGATGTAAAAAGCGCTACCCATAAACGTACCATCGATCATCCGGAAAGGTATGGTTTCATTGACATATCACAGAACAGCCAGCTTACAGGATACACCAACTGGGAAAATGCACAGTATGTTTTCAGTTATATCAAAGACAATCCCCGGCCTGTCAACAGCACTAAGATTTACGGCAGCGACAGCGGCAGCTGGCTTAGCAGGGGAATTAACACGGAACATGCCGTTCAGACCTTCTTCAGGAATATTACAGGGGGATTTGCATCAAGCCGTTTCCACAGACCTCCTTCAGGGCTCGGACTTAGTGAGACATCAATAAACTGTCTGAGGACGGTAAGAAAAGCAGAGACGCTTGTAAAAATATGGGATACAGATCCAAGGATGGATCTGCTGAAAACAAACCAGGATAACCAGGTATATCTTGCCGCAAAAGAGGATGAAACATATCTGTTATATTTCACCGGTCCGTGGAAATGCAGCCTCGATCTGACAGGTCATTCCGGTAAACTGACTACCCGCTGGATCAGCATTGAGACAGGAGAATGGGATAAGACAGAAAAGATCAGAGGAGGGGCAGTTGTTGAACTGCAGTCAGACCTGGAAAAGGGGGCTCTGGTGGTGATAAAATGATCTGACCGGTTGAAAAACCGGGCTTTTATTTCATCGTCATCGTTTCAATATCCCAGTCGTCAGGATTAAACTTCCTGTATACTGGTTTGAATGCCGGATATCCTCCAACCTCATTTTCGCTGTTGATGATCCTTCCTGTACCATCGGCAGCACCCTCTGTGATCCTCTTATCGATGTAATCCCTGTCCCATGGGAAGGCACCGGCATTCTGAAGAACATTTTTCTTTACTTCAGAGGATTGGATTGACCTCAATCCATCCGGCCAGAAAGGCCTGGATTCCAGACGGGTGAAAGTGCCGTTAAACTCCTTCCTGTCTGATGAAGGTGTAAACATATTATCTGACCAGAAGACTTCCACAGGCCCCCTGAAGGAACCTGCCACCATGTTGCTCCTGGTGTCGGGACCGGCTTCAATGTGGTTGCCTTCCACTACCATAATCCCCGTGAGCCATTCGTGTCCTTCCCATTCTGATTCCACAAGACCAAAATGAATTGCCGCATTTCCCGGATTGTAGATATAATTGTTGCTGACTACACCCTGTGCGCCTCCCTTGAATAATGGATTCCTCTGCATATTGCAGGAATAGAGATTCCCGGTGATCAGAATACCGGAAGCGTTATCGTGAACCAGGGTCCCCTTTGAATGTTCCCCCTTCGAATGGGTCGAATTACTGAGTCCTTCAGCAATTATACAGTTGCTGATCACAATATTGTGTGATGTGTTTTCTCTCCATTCTTCCGGACCTGCACCGTCGAATCTGGGTCCTGAAGGTGATATGTTTTCGTCTGTCGACCAGGTCACGGAACAATGGTCGATTATTACATTCCACGCACCTTTGGCACAGCCTATTCCATCGACTTCCCACCCGCTTTTCTTCTCCTGCTCCGCTTCTCCCGGCCTTACCTTTATATGCTGAATGATCACATCATGAGCCTGGATGGATAAGCCTCCCCTGATAAGAGTTATCCCGGGCGAAGGGGCTGTCTGGCCGGCTATGGTGACGAAGGGCTCGGTGATCCTTAATGATTTTCTTTCAAGGTTTATAACACCTGCCACCTCGAAGACAATGATCCGGGGACCCTTATGCTCAAGAGCAGCGGCAAAGGATCCTTCACCATCCCTGTTTAGATTTGTTACCTTTATTATCTCTCCTCCCGATCCTCCTTTTGAATCGAGTCCGAATCCAGTGACTCCCCTAAGTAAATGTAACCCGTAATCATTTTTAGCCTGCGGTGAATCAGGCCTGCTCAGGCAGCTGAAAAACATGACTGAGAGTGCCATGAAAAATGGAATGGAAATAATACGAAATGGTCTCATATGATTATAAATAAGTCGGAAAGAATTAATTTTAAGCTTATATTGCTCAATGATTACAATATTAAGCAAAAAAGCTTTAACACTTTATATGGTTTTCAGCATCCGTATTTATTTTTGACACATTCTGAATCCTGATTATGCTTTAATAGCCCTGCTGACCTGTTAACTTAAAGATTATGAAACTTAGTTTTTATTCCTGTTCCTCTCTTGTGCTGTTTGGTATTGTTGCCGGATGTAATTCCAGGGGAGGCCTTAAGGAGGCAAATGACGGCAACTATCACAAAAAACCAAATGTGCTTATTCTTCTCGCCGATGATCAGAGGGCTGATGCCCTCGGATGTAGCGGCAATACCTACATCAGGACCCCGAATATAGACAGCCTGGCAAATACGGGGGTACATTTCATGAATGCCTTTATCATGGGAGGGCATCATGGAGCCATCAGCGCTCCCAGCAGGGCCATGCTGCTAAGCGGGAAATACCTTTTCAATGTCTATGACGTCCTGGATGGGGTAAATACAATGCCCATGCACTTTGGAGCCGGCGGCTATATCACCTTTGGTACAGGAAAATGGCATAACGGTGGAAATACATTCGAAGCTTCATTTCAGAATGGCAGGGACGTTTTCCTCGGAGGAATGAGTGATCATTTCAAGGTACCATGCAGGGAACTATCACCTGAAGGGAAACTTTCCCGGCCGGTTGTGAAAGGATTCTCCACCGATGTCTTTTCAGATGCAGCCATTGACTTCCTTGAAGAATATGCAGCAGGTAAAATGGATAAGCCCTTCTTCTGCTATGTTGCCTTTACTTCACCGCATGATCCCTACTCACCCAAACCCGAATATATAGATTATTATCCCGATCAGTCTCTTCCCCTGCCGGGCAATTACCTGCCCCTGCATCCCTTCCAGTTCGACGACCTGACAGTCAGGGATGAGAACCTTTTGCCATGGCCGCGACCTCCGGAAATGGTACGGTCAGCCCTCTCTGATTATTACGGACTCATCACCTATCTTGATAAGAGGATTGGTGATATTGTCAGGACTCTTAAAAGGAATGGTCTTTATGAAAATACTATAATTATCTATGCCGCAGATAACGGGCTTGCAATCGGAAGTCACGGCTTGCTGGGCAAGCAGAATCTTTATGAGCACAGCATGAATGTTCCCCTGATAATCAGAGGTCCGGGAATCCCTGAAGGAGTAATGAATGATGCCCTGGTCTATCTCTTCGATCTCTTTCCGACTCTTTCAGAATTGTGTAATGTAAGCCCTCCCGATAGTATTGATGGTATAAGCCTTGTTCCGATACTCGAGGGAACTGCTGATCACGTGAGAACATCAATTTTCACCGCCTATCGTAATACTGTAAGGGCCGTGAGGACTGAAGAATGGAAACTGATAAGGTATCCGTATAGAAACTACACCCAGCTATTCAATCTTAAGAGCGACCCTCTTGAGCTTAATAATCTTGCATCAGATGAAGATCACTGGGAAGTATTGCTCAAAATGGAGGAGCTGTTGAAGGAATGGCAGGTTGAGACAAATGATACATGCTCTCTTACGCCTGCGGGCATCCAACCGATGGAATATGATTACAAAAAACTGACTCGAAAACCCGACTCCTGGCAGCCGGAATATACATTGAAAAAATACTTCGGCTTATAGTAATACAATATAATAGTGATCCGGAATATTAATGAACGATGAAGCATGATCAGAACCTGTTATTGCTGACCTGTGCCTTTATGACGGGTGTGGGTTGTTCATCCGGCAAAAAAGCTGACCTGAAACCGAATATCGTCTTTATAATGATAGATGACCTTGGCTGGAAGGATATAAGCTATATGGGGTCTCAATATTATGAAACACCCGGTATTGACAGCCTGGCAAAAGCAGGGATGATCTTTACCCAGGCCTATTCGAATGCAGCTAACAGCGCCCCCACAAGGGCCTGCCTGCTTACAGGGCAGTATACACCACGACATGGTCTTTATACTGTTTCAAATTCTGACCGTGGCAAATCGAAGGATCGCAGACTTGTCCCCACAGAGAATAATGAGATCGTTTCAACCGACAAAATAATTATTGCCGAGGCACTGAAGAAGGGAGGGTATGTAACAGCATCAATAGGTAAATGGCATATAGGAAAAACACCTGTTGAACATGGATTCGATATCGGCTTTGACCGTGACAGCCTTGGATATAAAGGGAACCATTTTAATGCAAAGGGCGAATACCTGGCTGACAGGCTCACCGATGAAGCCATCAGGTTTATCAGGGAGAATAATCCT
>DAIOVL010000009.1:0-134097 GCA_036759025.1 Bacteroidales bacterium | reverse complement strand
GCCCGGCTGCAATGCCTCTTTGTAATTTATTGAATATTATATACATACCATTATCGCGCATGTAAAGCCAGGCCTTCTGCAAAGGCTGTCTGTATCTTATCCTCACCATGTATTCGCGGTTTTCTCCCTTCTTCATGGCAAGGTCATTTCTTATCCAGTGAATCTCCTCTTTTCTAACAAAAAGCCCTTTCCTGTATAACCCGGGATGTGACTGCCCTTCACCCACATAAAGGATGTTGCGGTTTACATCGGTCCCGATGACGAAAAGGGGTTCTTTATGTCCGCCGATATTAATCCCTTTCCTTTGCCCGATTGTGAAAAAATGAGCTCCGTTATGGATTCCTGCTACCTTACCCTGAACTGCTGAAAATTCATGTTGACCGGCCATTTTGCAGAGTTCATCATCTGATATTTCTGCTCCGGGAATCCCCGGTTCCCATTTATGGAAAGGCTCCGAAGCCGGTATTTCTATAATATCGCCCTTTACTGCCCGGAGTTTCTGCTGAAGAAAGGTCGGAAGATGTACCTTTCCGACAAAACAGATTCCCTGCGAATCCTTCCTTTGTGCAGTTGCCAGGCCCAGATCTGCAGCAATTTTTCTGACATCCGCCTTCGTCATATTTCCAATGGGAAAAAGAGAATATGCAAGTTGTTCCTGGCTTACCTGACATAAAAAATAGCTCTGATCCTTGTTTTCATCCATACCTGCCAGCAATCTGAAAATTTTTTCCCTTCCGCTTATGAACTCATCCTTCCTGCAATAGTGTCCTGTCGCAACAAAATCACCTCCCAGTTTTTTTGCTTCTTCAGCGAAAGAATCGAATTTGATCTCCCTGTTACAAAGGATATCAGGATTTGGAGTACGTCCCTTTTCATACTCGGAGAACATGTAATCTATCACCCTTTTTCTGTATGGCTCACTCAGGTCGGT
Source organism: Bacteroidales bacterium (assembly GCA_036759025.1). GTDB lineage: Bacteria > Bacteroidota > Bacteroidia > Bacteroidales > VadinHA17 > LD21. The sequence continues at coordinate 133,166 of DAIOVL010000009.1, read as the reverse complement.
AAAATGAAAGGGGATGCCCAGCTTCGAAGCTGTCATCTCAGCAAACATAAGGTCATCTTCCCAGTGACAGTCGCTCTGGAGAAGGCCCGTAGTATCATGCCAGTTCCTCATGAAGAGCCCTTCAACTTCATAACCCTGCTGCTTCAGTACCCATGCTGCAACACTTGAATCGACACCTCCCGATAACCCTATGATAACCTTCTTCTTCACCCGGCAAAGATAGCAAAAGAGGATAAGGGATCACCAAAAAAATGATACCTTTAACCCTATGGGAAAAGGTACATTAACAAGATACAGTGCTTCAGCCGGCTCAGGAAAAACCTTCAGACTGGCTTCAATATACCTCTCCTGCCTCTTCAGAAATCCGGACAGCTACAGGCACATCCTGGCAGTTACCTTTACCAACAAGGCAACTGCGGAAATGAAGAGCAGAATACTTGACCAGCTTTTTAACCTGTCGACAGGCCAGGAATCGAAATATCTTGACGTTATATTGAAGGAATCTGGTAAAAGCGTGGAGGAAGTCAGACAGATGGCCGGTGAAATATTGAAATCAGTCATACATGATTATTCCAGATTTTCGGTAAGTACCATAGATGCATTTTTTCAGAAGGTCATCAGGGCTTTCGCACGAGAATCAGGACTTAACTCAGGATTCAGTATCGAGCTGGATCACAGTCTGATACTGTCAGAAGCTGTTGACCAGACAATAGCTTCCACAGCCACAGACAGGGAGCTCAGGAAGTGGATGAATACATACGTACGGATAAAATTGACAGAAGAAAAAAGCTGGAATCCGCGCGATGAGATACTGAAACTGGCAGGTGAGCTTTTCAGTGAAAAATTCAAGCTTCTCTCCGGGCCGGAAAGAGAAAAATTATCCGATAAGAACTACCTCCTCGGGTTTATCTCCAGGCTCAGGAAAGTGAAAGATGAATTTGAGGAAACACTGATCAGGGCTGGCAGGGAAGGTGAGAAACTCTTTGCTGAATTTGATCTTGCCGACGATATGTTCTACTACAAGGGAAAGGGTGTGCCGGGTTTCATTCATTCCCTGTCATCTGGTATAATTGCAGAACCGAACACTTACGTAAAAGCCGCGCTTGATCAGCCACCCCGATGGACAACAGGAAAAATATCACCGGACCTGGAAAGGGCAGTGGGAGCGGGGCTGGATGTCATCCTCAGTGAAGCTGTTGGCTTCTATGAAAGAAACCTGATCTACTATAACAGTGCCAGGGAAATACTGTCCAATATCTACGCTCTTGGAATCTTATCCGATATTCTTACAAAAGTAAGGGAGATAGCAAATCGTGAAAACAGCTTTCTTCTTTCTGATGCGGGAGAATTGTTGCTTGGCTTAACTGCCGGCGATCAGGCACCTTTTATTTATGAAAAGATCGGGACCCGTTACGACATGTATATGATAGATGAATTCCAGGATACATCCCGGATGCAGTGGGCTAATTTTTTCCCTCTTATTATGGAGAGCCTGGGAAATGGCAATGACAGCCTTGTTGTCGGGGATGTTAAACAGTCAATTTACAGGTTCCGTAACAGCGAATGGCAGATACTGGGTAAGGAGCTCGATATGCAAATACCTTCCCCGCGATTCGTTAGTGTTCCACTGGATGCAAACTGGAGGAGCCGGTCAGATATAATTAAATTTAACAATACGCTTTTCACCGTCCTGCCCGAAATCATTGATTCAAAGGTAAAGGCCGATTCAACCCCCGCTTCTTTTAAAAATATCTATGCCGGAGTTGCCCAGGAAGATGCCTGTAAACAGGAGGGAGGATATGTGAGGATAGAATTCGTGGATAATGATTACGAAATCAGGACAGATGAAAAGGGAAGAGAGCATAAAAAGATAGTTAGAGCATGGGAGGACAAAGTCCTTGAACAGCTTCCTGCTGTAATTGAGTCACTGCAGGACAAAGGCTATTCTGCATCAGATATAGGGATAATTGTAAGATATTCACGACAGGGAACAGAGGTGCTGAATACCATGGTGAATTACAGCAATGATGCGCCGGCTGAAAAGAAAAGAAAATATAACTATAATATTGTTTCTGATTATTCCCTGACACTCTCAAACTCACCTGCCATAACTTTCATCATTTCCGTCCTGAGGGTTATGAATGACCCGGGCGATGACATAAGCAGGGCCGCGATGTTGCGATTCTGGCTTCTTTCAACAGGCTCCGCGGAAGCAGAAAAAGCACTCCTCGATGCGGAATCACTAAGAAATGGTTCACTGGATATCTTCCCGGAAGGTTACTCCGGATTTATAAGTCAGTTAGCACGTCTCACCATTTTTGAAGCAGTTGAAAGTATAATCCGTTTCTTTGGGCTGGGCGATTATTCGTGGAATACAGCCTGGCTGACGACCTTCCAGGACCTGGTTCTTGGTTATTCGACCGGTAAGAATAACGATCTGAATGCTTTTCTCGACTGGTGGGATAAAAAGGGATGCGATAGCTCGGTGGTTCTTCCACAAAACCAGAATGCTGCAAGAATATTTACTATCCATAAATCCAAAGGACTGGAGTTTAAAGTGGTGATTGCACCATTTCTGTCGTGGAATGACGATCATCATACTGGATTCAGGGAAATTATATGGGTAAAACCACCTGATAATGAACCATTCAACGACCTTGGCATTCTGCCGGTGGTCTATAAAAGAGACCCTGATCAGACTGTTTTCGATGATGCCCTGAGGCAGGAAAAGTATTCAGCATATCTCGACAATCTGAATCTCCTGTATGTGGCACTTACGAGGGCCCGCGACGTAATATGGGGATACGCAGCAGCCAGACCGGGTACCAATGAAGGTATATCAGAGCTTCTGATGATGGCTTTCCGGTCAGTTCTGAAACCCCAAAACCGCCCCGGAATAGCACTGGCAGATTTTTATGATGAAGAAAAAAAGGTATTTGAACTGGGTGAAATAAGGGATGAGCCTCTCAGTGTACCGGAAAGATCTGCAATGGACCTTAGCACTTATGAAGTATCTGTGAAACCTGATTCCCTGAGGCTGAGACTTCACGGAGAAAGCTATTTCCTTCATGGAACCGATGACATTGCAGGAAAGATTAACTATGGAAAGCTTATGCACAGAGCTCTTGAATATATCACTGTGACGGAGGATGTCGAAAATTCGGTCGACAGGCTGATAAGAGAAGGTGAACTTCCTGCCCCGGAAAGAAGCCCAATGACAAACAGGCTGAGAGAAATTGTCATGCGGCCACAGGTATCGGATTGGTTCTCTCCTGAGCTTGATGTATTGACTGAGGCAGATATTCTTATTCCCGGGGGCAACATAAAACGTCCCGACAGGGTAATCTTTGACGGAGAAAAAGTGGTGGTCATCGATTATAAGTTCGGTGAAGAAACAGATCCGCATCATTCTGCTCAGGTGCGCAAATACTGCAGTCTCCTAAGAGAGATGGGCTTTCCAGACACTGAAGGGTATATTTGGTATGTTGAAATGGACAAAATAACTAAAGTATGACCATGGTGGAAGCACACGGCAGTCAGAAATACCCGTGGGGTAACGACAGACGTTTCAATTCATGTTCGGGATATTTCAGAAAGCTGTTTGGATCAAGGGTGCAGAAAGTTTCGGTCGATGCCGGTTTTACATGCCCAAACCGCGACGGAAAAAAAGGGACAGGCGGATGTACATATTGCAATAACGATGCTTTCAATCCTTCATATTGCTTACCGGAGAAGAGTATCAGGCAACAAATTGAAGAAGGAATCGCTTTTCACAGAAGGCGATACAGGAAGGCTGATTCGTATCTTGTTTATTTTCAAGCATATTCAAACACATATGCACCTGTTCAGAGACTAAGGGAACTTTACGGCGAAGCCCTTGCCGTACCCGGTATCAAAGGACTCGTTATAGGTACCAGGCCCGACTGTGTTGATGATGAGAAGCTTGAATATATAAAGGAACTTTCAGCTCATCATTATATAGCTGTTGAATACGGTTTGGAATCCTGTTACGATAAGACTCTTGAAAGGATAAACAGAGGTCATTCTTTCCGGGAGGCTGTCGAAGTCGTGGAAGAAACGGCACGTAAAGGTATACACACAGGTGCTCATTTTATTTTCGGTCTGCCGGGAGAGTCGCTCTCAGAAATGATGGCTGAAGCGGACATAATTTCAAAGTTGCCTCTGACAACTGTTAAATTTCATCAGTTGCAGATAATACGCGGCACTGAAATGGAAAGAGAATACCTTGAAAATCCGGAAGATTTTCACCTTTTCTCTTTCGGGGAGTATCTCGACTTTTTTGTGAGTTTCCTGGAAAGGCTGAACCCGGCAATAGTTGTTGAACGTTTCACCGGAGAAGCTCCTCCGCGGTATCTTATCTCTTCACTCTGGGGAATGAAACGGACAGAACAGATAGTGGGCCTTGTCGAAAAAAAGCTCGAAGAACTGGATACCTGGCAGGGTAGGCTTTACAAAGGCTGAACAATGATCTTCAAGGTCCTGCCTGCTTTTATTTTAACCGGCATTCCGTTCAGAAGGGTCTCTCCCTGAACTGTAAGATCTTTTTTGCTAGTACCTGAAGTGACAAGATAACTCTTTTCTTTTTCTGCGGTGAAGTATTCGGGAAACTGGTTTATTCTGGGCCAGTCCAGCGGCAGGTTCATATATTCACTGTGCCGTTTTCTGTCAAACATTATTTTCCCTGTCCAGTTGTCCTCTCCGCTTACGGTAAGATAAAGCGTGTTATCCTTCCATACGCCGCCCAGTTTAAGATCTTCCCTCCACGGCACCAGATGAACGCCTCCTGTTTTCCATAAACAGTACATGATGGTTGTACGGGCAAAATTACCGTCGCCGTGCCATCCCTCAATAATACCCGACTCCTGTTGCTTGCTCCATAGAACCTGCGTTTCACTGTCGATCCATTCGCGCGCTGCCGGAACAGGTTCTCTGACATACAGGTTGAGAGCACCTTCGATTGCGTCGGCATAACCGTCCTGACTTTTGCCTTCCCAGGCAAAGTTCTTATATTTCTCATTCAGGACTTCAAGAGCTGTGAGTACAGGAGTTCTGTATTTTTCAATTTTATCAAGAAGAAATACCGTGTAAAAGCCATTGAGTGTGTATCCGAAATTATCAGCAATACCACTGTTAACGGGTATTCCCTTTACCGGATCTATCGAGTTGTAGAAGAGTCCGTCTTCATTACGGCCCACCTCCAGTATACGATCCAGCATCTCGTAGATATGAGGTTTATAGACCTCCTTTTTAGGGGCATTGGCAAATGACACTGTTGCATATAGTTCACAAAGACCTGATACCACCTCACAACCATGGTCCCTCAGGCGAAGTACCTTGAAATCCCTTGTGGGATGATTATTTCCAAGAAGGTAATAATCGCCCAGCCTCTCAGCCCATTCAAGATATTTTCTGTCGCCGGTGATCCAGTATACCCTGGAAAGACTCTGAAGCATGTCGCCGTTTACTTCAGGGTTGTTGGAGCAGATCATTCCATACGGGGTTTCGAGGGGAGCATGCTGCCAGATATCGTCGAGGATGGAGATGAGCCTGTCGAGCCACGGACTTGGCCCCAGCCATTCAGTCAGAGGGATCAGCCCGTCTTTAATATATTCAGCCGAACCGAAAATGATATCAGGCAATACCGTATCAGCAACCGCAAATCCCTGCTTTGAAAACGACCAGGTGTCAGGCATGTTCCCTATCCTGGAAGTTAGTTTAATTTCCGTATCCAGCATTTTGCGCATAGTTCCATTGAAAAGGTCATGGTCGAGCAGGGCGGTTGTAAGTACCATAAATGGGTAGTTGTCTGCCGCACAGTCTTTTGCATTCCATATATCCTTGCTGGGTTCGTCATTTATGTTTCTGGGTATCAGACCTGTTGCTGAATCACGAAGCCCGAGCCAGCCATCAACGAAACTCAGGCAACGGTTGAAGCCTTCATTTACCAGCGGGCCATATGCTGAAGCCTGGCTGAAAAAATTCTCCTGGTCAGGGGTGAAAGACCTTTCTGTTTTACAGGAAAAAAATGCAATAAAAAGGGATGTGGTCAGAGTAATGCAGAGTATTTTTTTCATTGCCGGAACGATTAATGTTTAAACAAATATATTCACAAATACTGAGTTGCTGTAACCTTTTCGCTAAATTTGACTAATAAAAAGACCTGCACGACCTTTACAACCTAACAACTAAATGGAATACTTTCTTCAGCGCATAGCAAGGGATATTCACGACAGATATGGTGATGACCTTCGCGATCACTGTCTGGTATTTCCCGGACGGCGTTCAGGGATTTTCTTTCTTAAGTACCTGTCGGCGGAAATTAAACGACCGGTATGGGCTCCGCCTGTAATGACCATAAATGAATACTTCAGATCCCTGTCAGACCTGATACCTGCCGAAAACGAGATACTTCTGTTTGAGCTTTTCAAGGCATACCGGACTATCAGTAAGACAACTGAGAATTTTGATGACTTTTATTTCTGGGGCGACATTATTCTGAACGACTTTGACGACGCCGATAAATATCTTGCTGATGCCTCAAAACTATTCCGTAATGTCAGAGATCTTAAGGAAATAGAAGCTCTTTTCGGGGGTCTGACTGAGGAGGAGGTAACCCTGGTTAAGCGTTTCTGGGTAAATTTTGAACCTGCAATAGAGACTAAGGCCAAGGAGAGGTTCATTGCCGTATGGTCGGTACTTGAAAAACTGTACCCGGAATTCAGGTTGCGTCTTTTTGCAAAAAACCTGGCCTACGAGGGGATGATTTTCAGAAGTGTGGCAGAAGACCCTGATTTCCATGAAAATAAAGGTCACCGGTGGAAGATGGTGCATTTTATCGGCTTCAATGCACTGAATGATTGTGAAAAAAGAGTTATGCTTAAACTTAAGGAAAGCAAAAAGGCAAGATTCTACTGGGATTATGATAATTCCTATATCGGCGAAAATGGCTATAACTCTGCGGGTTTTTTCCTGAAAAAGAATATAAAAATATTCGGAAATGATATGCCACCAGACTGGAACTATGACACACTGGTTTCGGGTAAACCTGGAAAATCTGAAAGGACGGTCATAGAGACATCATCCGATATAGCACAGGTCAAACTAATTCCGGGTCTGCTGGCGAAGCTTCCGAACCTCGACAAGGGGAGTGCTCATAATACAGCAGTGGTTCTGGCTGACGAAAACCTCCTTATCCCTTTGCTGTCGTGTTTACCCCCTGAAATACCCGACATAAATATTACTATGGGCTTCCCGCTGAAGCAGACAACAGCTTATTTGCTTGTAAAACAGCTTCTTGCACTTCAGCACAATGCAGAGCTGCATGATGGAGTTGTGTTTTTCAGGTACACGGATGTTGTAGCAGTCCTTAAGAATGAACTTATTTTCAACCTACTTGACGAAAGTGATAGGAAAATACCGGAGGAGATAATCGAACATAACATGGTTTATGTTGATGAAGAATATTTTTCCGGGTCGGAGAAGCTTGCATTTGTCTTTGAAAGAAAAACAACTCCTTCCGGACTTTGTGACTATGTTGCACATGTTCTCTCTGTCGCTGCATCAAGACTGAAGGAACTGCCTGATTCCACTATGCCGGGAAATGTGCGCAGTGAATTTATTTACAGGATTATTCTGGCCCTGAACCGGCTCAGGCCCCTTACGGAGGATAAAGAGGTAACAATGTCGGTTGATATATGGACAAGGCTTCTTGACAGGATACTGAGGTTACAGACAGTTTCTTTTTCGGGGGAACCATTGTCGGGGATACAGATCATGGGTGTTCTTGAGACCAGAACGCTCGATTTTAAGAACCTGATCATGATCTCGGTAAATGAAGGGGTTATTCCATCAGCGACGACCGCTTCGTCATTCATCCCTTTCAGCCTCAGACAGGCTTTCGGGCTTCCCTCAATAAACCACAGGGAGTCAATCTATGCGTATCATTTTTACCGGCTGCTTCACAGGGCGGAGAATGTTACATTCCTTTATAATTCTAATCCTGAAGGGCTGAGGAGCGGAGAGATGAGCCGTTTTCTCCTGCAGTTGAAGTACTCACCCGATACCGCACCTGATTTCCGGAATGTCGGTTTTGAAATAAAAAATCCCGTATCAGTTTCCGGTTTTATTGACAGGACTCCCGAACATATCACAGGGCTTCTGGACCGATATGCTTCAGGAGTAAGGGTAAGTCCACTTTCACCGTCTGCTGTCAACACATGGCTTAACTGCAGGTTGAGATTTTATTACCGTTACGTGAACGGACTCAGGGAACCGGAAAAGATCATGACTGAGATCGATCCTGCAGCCCTTGGTTCAATGGTACATGCAGCTTTACGACGGTTATACACGCCATTCACCGGAAAAATGGTTGGTGCCGATGAAATTGCCGGTATCATTGACGACAAAGAGAACATTATAAATGTCACCAATGCCTCTGTGGATGAGGTTCTAAAGAGAAAGAGCGGATTTTATCTGATCCTTAATGAGTTAATGGTTAAAGAAGTGCTTGGAAGTTATATCGGAAGAATCCTGGAGATGGACAGGATTTCGGCACCATTCACCATTATCTCTATGGAGACTCAGTATTATTTCGATTACCCCGGGACAAGTCTTTTTAACGGTAAATCCCTGAAGGTTGGTGGCAGCATAGACAGGGTGGACAGTCAGAGAGGGATCATAAGGATACTGGATTACAAAACAGGAGTTCCCTCTGAAAAGGTAAAATCACTGGCCGGATTGTTCGAAGAAGACAGAGACAGGGGCCTTGATGCCTGGCTTCAGACACTTATCTATTGCGAGGCATTTTTGCCGTATGCAAAGGATGTTGCTGTAAGACCTTCCGTTTATAAGATCAGGAGAATACCAGGCTCAGCAGATGCCGACAAAATGATCCTGGGGAATGAAGCCCTTGAGGATTATACAAGGGTGAGAGAAGAATTTTTGATGTATTTTAAGAGCCTGACAGATAAGATTTTCAGCATTGATGAGCCTTTCGTGATGACCGCCAAAAGAAATAAATGCTCATTTTGTCCTTTCAGAGTACTTTGCCGGAGATAGGGCAGGGGATGTTCAGTAAAACCTATTTTATGGAATGTACATAGGCGGCAGGAGAATCAAGGACGTGGATACGGTCGGTATTGTTATTCCTGATGGTACTGACTTCAAGTAAAATATCCACGACCGAATCAGTAAGATCGGCAGGTACGCTTATTGCACTTCTTATCATTGTTGAGGTTATCGTTTCTTCCTTTTTTGCAGCCAGGGGAGTTACTCTGGCGGTAACAGCTCCTGTAGCTCCTACTTTCAGACATGCTTCCCTGAGCCTGTCGATTCTGTCCTCATCGGAGATTATTGATATTTCGCAATTATCGTGAGGGAGTAAAGACCTTCCTGTTTTTACGCTACCCTGGTCGGGATCAAGGCGTTTTCTCCATCCGGTTCCTGATTTCAGCTGGTCGATGGCTGCAATTATCTGTTCCATGCTGGCAGCATATTTCTGATGGCCAGCTTTCATGTAGGTGTCAATCAGCCCCGAGGAAACAGGTGTCTTATATATGAAACCGCGTCCGGGCCGGTCGAGGTGCACCTGCTCAATCAGCGTCCTTATAAGACTCTCAGAATCATGTTCGGGCATTACCATGTGAACAATTTCCTTTTCTGCAGGAATTGTTATCCTGATCAGACCGAGCTGATCACGTATGTCATTGCCGGATCCAAAGGTAACCAGTGGGACGCATATTCCAAGATCGAGAGCTACTTTCGACATTAGTTCTCCACTTCCTGGTTCAGAAAGCACGCAGATGACATAAGATAAATTATGAAGTAAAATCGCATCATGATCATTTTTTACTGATTTAGCAAGGTAATCAAGGTTGATATGAGGCGGTTCCTTGCAGAATTCCATAAGATCCTGTGAGAAAACGGTTCCTCGTCCGGGAATTTCCAGATTTCCGGTGTCAATGAGGCAATTGATCACATCACGTGAGTTTTCCCGTGGAACAGTGAACCTGAAGACATCAACAGGAGAATCCTTGAGTTTAACAATTTCTCCAGGAAGATTAAAGGGCCGGGGCCTGATAAGTTCGCGGACGACTCTTCCGGTTTCAATATATACTATTACATCGAGTTCGCTAAGAAAAGAAGCGATCTTCTCACTCAGAAGCTGGTTGACAATGCATGTTATCCTGCTTACCCTGTGAGGAGTATAAATTCCCTTCGACATCTGCGTTCTCCATACAGTCCTTGACGGAGAGAAGACTTTTACCGTATGGTCTTTAATATTACTCATTGTTCTCATCGCTTTGAGTAAGGAGTGTTCTTCTCTGTCGTACCTGTGAGAGTAAGCCATAAAGAAGAACTGTAAGGATAGGAAATGCTGATGCCAGGGCAAGGACTCCGAAACCGTCAGAAATATTAAGTTCTCCTCCAATGCTCAGACCCATTGCCAGTACCAGGGGGACTGTAACCGGACCTGTGGTTACACCTCCGCTGTCCCAGGCTATTGCAGTGAATTCTTCCTCACTCAGAAGGGTAAGAGGGATAAGGATAATGTAGGCCGGAACTATCAGCCATACAAGGGGCAGATTGAAAAGTATTCTGCACAGTCCAAGAAGAATTCCTATTCCCACACCTACCGAAACAACCTGAACGATCTGGTTTCGTTTGATGGTCCCAACCGTTATGTTTTCTACTGTCATCCCGAGGGCGTTCAGAGCCGGCTCAGCCAGCGTGGCGCCATATCCCATTCCGAAAGCAAAAAGAAGTACCAGTACTATACCCAGTACTGAAAGCTTACTTCCAAAGAGCGGAGCACGGGTAATTATATATTCGTATCTCCCGGTGTTTTCATCGTAATGATCCTCACGGAATTCAACAGGCCGTATCTTTCCGTTTTCGGAATAATTGAAGAAAGTCTTTTGTGTTCCGTCGGGAGAGATTGTTTTATATAACAAGTCCTTGTCAAAGTTGCTGATGTTTATCTGGTCAATGTATTTTTCTTCACTTGCAAAAGCTCTTGGAAGCTGGGCTCCGACTTCTCCTCCAAGTGTTGCAAGTCCCAGCCTGATACCTGAAGTCAGTAATATCATACCGGCCAGCGTGAATGCTATTCCAAGGGCCACCTCATCTTTATATCGCAGTTTTTCTCTGAGGAACAGCAGGAGCACGATCAGCAGCAAAAGAGATAATGGGATTACAGCTCTGATTCCTGCAACTGATTCCTGCTTCATTGTACCGGAAAAAGGCACAGCGGCATTTTTATTTTCAGGGATATCCAAACCTGCAAGCATATTTCTTTCCGACTCTGAAGCAATATTCATGATCCAATTGTGCAATGGCATATCACCAATAAAATTCCTGTATTCTTCTGTTCCATTTCCAATTGTTTCTATTGCCATGAGGTACTCCTCTCCGGTACTGAAAAATGCACGGCGACCCGATTCACTACCATGTGTAAAAGCGTGCCGAAGAACATTTTCTTCCGTTTTAAAAAGTAAACAGGCATTTTGTCTTTCTTCCGGTGAGAAAAATATTTCTTCAGAAGTAGCATGTGGTGCTTTTGAATTCAATATCAGCCCAAGAGTAAAAATGCTTAAAACAGGGAATGCTGATGCAAGCATTATTATTCCGAATCCGCTGGAGGTACCCTTACCTTTACCTGCTGCCCTTGAAACTCCAATTCCCAGTGCAAGCACCAGGGGCACGGTTACCGCTCCTGTTGTCACAGCACCGCAATCCCAGGCCAGTCCGATTATTTTGTTAAGGTTCGGATTTAGCGAAAAATAGACAGTCAGACCCAGAATTACAGGTATGATTACGAGGATAAATGGTTTTATTGCCAGGTTGTAATAAAACCTGAACATACCCAGTGCAACGGCAACTCCAACACCGATACCTACTGAAAGAACTACCCAGTCAGGATAGTTTTCCAGCATGGTGAAGAGAAGCGGAGAATCCCATGCTGTTACTGTGGACCCTGCTGTCCGGAGTGCACTGATGGCCGGTTCGGCAAGAGTTGCCCCGAATCCCAGCACAAGACCGAATATGGCAATGATAATAATTCCGGTTTTGGCAGGCAGTTTTACACCGACACGTTCACCAAGGGGCATCAGTCCCAGAACCAGTCCTTCGAGAAAAATAGCCAGGCCCAGTATTACAAGTGCTATGCCTCCCAGGGTTGCAGGCGCATTCGACAGAGGGACCCTTAAAATTAAGGTCTGAAAAATAATGAGATATATGATGATAAAAGCTACAGACCTTATCTGTTCCCTGATCCTGGTTTTTGCATATCCGGAAAGCATTATTACAGCATCCCGGAACGGAACTCTCTTGCGCTTTGCCATGGGTAATTTCATTTAACCCATATCAAAACTACTAAGAAGCTTTTGTCCCTCACTCCTGAAGCTCAGGATAATTTCAACATTAATAAGGGATTTCTTAACAATCTACTTTTCCATCTCTCTCTGAAGAGCAGCCATTCTGATAGCTGTTACAGCTGCTTCATCACCTTTGTTGCCATGTTTGCCACCTGCCCTGTCGAGAGCCTGTTGCTGATTGTCGGTGGTAAGGACACCGAAGATAAAAGGTATGTTGTATTCCATGTTGAGCTGCGTGATGCCGTAAGTAACACCCTGACATATGTAATCAAAGTGGGGAGTTTCACCCCTTATAACGCAGCCCAGGCAGATAACCGCATCAGGATCATCATATTCAGCCATGAACTGAGCCCCGAGAGTAAGCTCAAAACTGCCGGGTACATGTTTTATTATAATATCCTCCTCGCGTGCTCCCGACTGTTTCAGGGTATTGACCGCACCGTTGAGCAGCGCCGAGGTAATATCACTGTTCCAGTCTGAAACAACAATACAGAACCTCATCTCACCGGCATCAGGTACATGGTGAGGATCAAAAGCCGAAAGATCGGTGGTGGCCATCCTAATTCATTAAAAGCTTGACCCGTGCGATGTATTTATCGATAGAATTTCCTTCAGTGCTCGCAGGATATTTATCACTTATCATTTCGTAAAGGCGCAGAGCTTCATTATAGTTGCCTTCAAGTTCATACAATTCACCTGCTTTCATGAGATAGAGAGGAGAATTGAAAGAATTTCCGGCTAAATCGGCGGCTTCCAGATATTTGTCAGCACCGGCTTCAGTATCACCCATCTCAACATAAGCATCTCCTATGGCCCCTATGGCAAGAGAGCCCATTACCTTATCCTTTGTAGAATAATCCTCCAGATATTCTATTGCTTCTTCATACTGCCCCAAATGAAGAAAACATATCCCTGCACCATATTTAGCCAGGTTTCCCGACCTGGTAAATTTGTAATCGCTGGCTATGTCGATAAAACCAAGATAATTTCCGTCTCCGTACAGGGCAAGGTTCAGGGAATCCATTTCAAGATATCTCTCCGCCTGAAAGATCTGCGACTGAGCTTCTGTATTCCTCTTCTCAAGATATATCCTGCCTATCCACACAATTCCTATTATTCCTACAACAACAGCCAGCGCCGTAATGAGTTCTTTGTAATGATTTTCCAGAAACTGTTCGGTAGTGGTAAGTGTCTGCTCAACATTCTTCATTGTCGGAGGTGTCTCCTGTTTTGATTTTTTTGCCATTTTGCCAGATAATTTGTACGTCAAAATTTTACAACCGCAAAAGTAATTATTTTAAGCTATTTAAAAAATATTTGACTGGCTAACGCAAATTTGCATAAAATCAATGATTTAAGTTGTGATGATATAAGCTGTCAGTGATTCTGATTCCTTAATCAACAATACTTTTAGTAACTTAAGGCCCTGGTTGCAACAGCATCCTGCAGCCAAAATATATTTTAATTCAATGTATATCAGAAACCTGTCTCTTACCAATTTCAAAAATTACCAGAGTGTGGACCTTGAATTTTCACCACGTATAAACTGTTTTGTCGGTAACAATGGTGTGGGAAAGACAAATATCCTTGATGCCATTCACTACCTGTCACTTACGAAAAGCTTTTTCAACAGTATCGACGGAATAAGTATAAAGCACGGGGAAGAGTATTTTATTATCGACGGCACCTTTATTAGATACGATGATGAGGACAGGATCTATTGTGCTTTCCAGAAGCAGAAGCAGAAGGTGCTGAAGAAAAACGGGAAGGAATACCAGAGACTTTCTGATCATGTGGGAAGGTACCCTGTGGTCATGATCTCACCTGCCGACAGCGCTCTTATACTGGAAGGCAGCGAGGAGAGAAGAAAATTCATGAACAAGATAATCAGTCAGTACGACGCCGGCTATCTCGATTCAGTTCTCAGGTACGGCAAAGCTCTGCAGCAGAGAAATAAGCTACTTAAAAATTTTGGTATCAGCGGCGGTTTTGATGAAGAAATGCTCAGGATGTGGGATGTCCAGCTTGTTAAATACGGTACATCCGTCTACAACGAGAGAAAAACCCTAGTAGATGAACTTGTTCCGGTATTCAGGGAATACTATTCGATGATCTCTTCGGGAAAGGAAGAGGTTAGACTATCATACAAATCGCATCTCGACGAAGGGGATTTCGCCGAGGCGCTTATCGATAATGTCGGAAAGGACAGGGCTCTGGAATATACCACCACAGGGATTCATAAAGATGATCTTTCTCTTGAGATGGGCGGTCATCCCGTCAGGATACTCGGTTCGCAGGGACAGCAAAAGTCATACCTCGTGGCTCTCAAACTTGCAAAATTCGACTATATATCCCGGAAATCGGGTATCGCACCTGTACTTCTCCTCGACGATATATTTGATAAATTTGATGCCGAAAGGGTGGAACAGATCATCAGACTTGTAGGCAATCACCGGTTCGGACAGATATTCATAACAGATACTCACCAGAGCAGACTTCATGATATACTGTCATCGCACGATACCGATTACAGGCTTTTCAGAATAAGCGACAACTCTGTTGCAGAGATAATTCAAAACGGCAGGGCTGAAAAATGAGAAGAAGCAGGACCATATCACTGGCTGAAGCTGTTCAGGATTATCTGAAGGAGATGAAACTGGACGGAAAACTTAAAGAAACCGGGATAATTAATTCGTGGGAAGATATTGTCGGCAAGGCAATAGCATCAAGAACGACAAAAATCTATATACGTGACGGGATAATGCATGTTAAGCTTAGTTCCTCAGTGGTACGAAATGAGTTACTCATGCTGCGGCGTTCACTGGTAGACAAGATAAACGAGAAAGCAGGAGCCGAAATAGTAAAAGATATTGTTCTCAGATAGATTCAGCCGAATCTGTGGAGATACTGAAAGATTTTCTGAATGATTTTTTTGAAGTGAAGCTGTAACTGATACCTTTATAAGTGAGATTTACATCTTTGTTTTCGATCTTCAGGGAAATGAAAGCTTCCTTATCCCTGTTGATGATATTTGCTGCAAGCAAAAAGGCTTTTTCCACACCGTCACCTCTTCTGAAGTTCCATACCTCGTCGGGCATTGCAAGCCTGTTGCCGTCGTATATTGATTCATCCGGCAACGACCTGAGCATTTCGTGGATTTGCATCAGATTCATATCTCTCAGTTCTTCAAATGAAACCGGGTTTCTTTCTATTGCTGCCATGATAAACGGACGCCAGTCAATTCTGTCCATCTGCCTGTACGCATACAGGGTGAGGAGAGACATTTCGGATTCACCTGCAGAACGGGTGATAATATCAATGATCTCCTGACGGGAGTGTTTTACCGACAGGACCGGGTGTGTCAGGGTTGTAAATTCTTTATCGGTTGAGGGAAGCCGCGGTTCGGTTATTGTAAACCTTCCAAGGTCGGAGAAGAGGCACCTGATAGTATC
Source organism: Bacteroidales bacterium (assembly GCA_036759025.1). GTDB lineage: Bacteria > Bacteroidota > Bacteroidia > Bacteroidales > VadinHA17 > LD21. The sequence goes on along the minus strand of DAIOVL010000009.1, from coordinate 117,319 downwards.
GGCAGGGATCTCTCCTTTTATTTCCATGAACCATTGCTCTATTTCCTGCAGATCCCTATCGGCAGTGTTATCCAGGAACTCTTCAACACTGTTAAGAAGTATTCTGTCAGAAATGGGGCTCAGGTGGAATTCATCACCTTCAATCTCTCTGATAAGCTGCTCCCGTGTTTCTTTTGAGACGCTGAACCGGCTTGTATGCTCATACTCAAACATCTTATCAAGAGGTATATACCTTCTGACACCAGAACATTCGCAAACAAACTGGAATAATGATTTATATACAGGCTTGAACCTGAGGAAGTTTATAAAAATATGAGAAGTAAGCCCCGTGATAAGGAAGCTCTTAAGCATGGCTGTGAAATGATCGTATGCTTTTCTGTCGATTGTAGCTTCCCGGTACAGGATATGAATATGGCCTGTGATGTGGGAAACAACGGTTACTTTTTCATTTTCCAGAGCTCTTCTGGCTTTTTCTGAAAGGGCAGTCCCGTTGAACCACATATTCCTGGTTACAATCCTTCTGTTGTTGGTTATAAGTCCTTCCTTTTCCGTGATGAAATTCTGTGAGTGCAGAGGTGTGGCTATCAGGAATATTTTCTCAAGCGGGATCCTGCCCACAACGAACATGGCTGCCGCATAAAGTGAGGATAAAGAGACACATTCCCCGGCGCCGGTGGTGAAATTTTCCCTGTGCCTGAAAGCAGTCATTGCTTCAACGGTTTCTGTTTTCCAGTATGGAATGACGTCGGAGTCGTATTTGTCGAGACCGAAATGTTTTCTTATATCGATATCGAAATAATACTTATCGCCCTCGTAACCAAAGAGTGCATTCGACTGCTTCAGCATTTCCGTGTCGAAGAAATCCTTGAAGCGGTCGATTTCCCGTGTTTTATCTGTAAGTCCCCATGTGGCGAGGTCGAGGTTGAAAACATAATTTTGTATAATGAACTGTTTGATCCTGTTGGTTTTATAGGTGAAACTCTTTTTTTCAATACCATCGAACCATGGATCTTCTCTCCATTTCCAGATTATTGGCGACATGATATTTGCAAGGACCAGGGGATAGAAAAGGTCGGGGAATATGAAAATCTCCATGTCGGAGAGAGTGAAGGCTGAAGAATATTTTTCAAGGGTTTTCCTGTTGCGGAAGTCTGTATTTATTATTCTTTTCATAAAAAAAATCCGGATCGTGCAAAGCTAATAACAGCATCCGGAAATAAAAGTTTATGGTATAAAATATTATCAGGCCTTTTTTCAGAATCTTTCGAAGCCTGAGAAGAAAAGATCCGCCTCTCTGACTGCATTTTCATCGCTGTCGGATCCGTGAATGGCATTCATCTGCACCGAAACTGCATAGGTCTTTCTTATCGTTCCTGCATCTGCCTTCTCAGGGTCAGTGTCTCCGATAAGTCTGCGGAACTCTTCAACAGCATTCTCATGTTTAAGGATCATTACGAACACAGGACCAGAGGTCATAAAACCGATAAGACCTTCATAGAAAGGCTTTCCCTTGTGCACTTCGTAGAACACCTCAGCCTGCTTCCTTGATATTCTTACCATTTTCATGGCTGTAATTTCAAATCCGGCTTCATTTATTATGGCCATTATCGGCCCGGTTTTGCCCGTCCTGACTGCGTTGGGCTTGATAATGGAAAAAGTGAAATTGCCGCTCATAAATAAGATGTTAAGTGTGCTGTCAGGTTTACGTCACTTAAGGAATATTCATTATATTTAACCCCTCATCAACAGCAGTAAAAGTGCCTGAACCATTCAAATATACAAAAGAATTAATAAAACTCTTTACAGCATCGGAGAATATATTACTGATAAGTCACATCAATCCCGACGGGGATGCAATCGGTTCACAGCTTGCCCTCTGGCATTATCTGAAAGAGAAGGGAAAACAGGTTACGATGATGACGCCCAACTATCTGCAGGAGTTCCTAAAGTGGATGCAGGGATCCGATCAGATCAACATCTTCATCCGCAACCGGTCAAAATGCATGACAATTATAAATTCTGCCGATCTGATAGTGATGCTCGATTTCAACCATTCCAACCGTCTTGGTGAAGCAGAAAACGCAGTGGTGTCATCTAATGCGAAAAAGGTAATTATTGATCACCATACTGATCCGTCAGATTTTGCCGACCTGCTGATATCAGATACTTCAGTATGTTCAACTGCCGAAATAGTGTACCGCATTGTGACATATATGAACGTTTCACCTTACAGGAACAGTAAATTTGCAGAAGCTGTATATGTTGGGATTATAACTGATACAGGCAAATTCGACCATGGAACCTATTCGGGAGATACCTTCAGGATAGTAGCCGACCTGCTGGATACAGGTATAGACAGATCCTTGATAAATGATCTTATTTATAACAATTTTACGGCTGAAAGGATGAAACTCATGGGTTATGCCCTGCATGAAAAAATGGTGATCCTGCCCGAATATAAGACTGCCTACATAGCACTTTCGGTTGACGAATTGAAATCATTCAGGCACACAAAAGGCGACACGGAAGGATTTGTTAACCTGCCTTTATCAATTAATGGCATCGTTTTTTCAGTTCTCTTTATAGAAAAGGAAGGATTTGTAAAGCTTTCTTTAAGATCGAAGGGAAATTTCCCTTCCAATGAGTTTGCATCCCGCTTTTTCAACGGAGGGGGACATGTTAATGCATCAGGTGGTGAGTTTTACGACAGCCTTGAGAATACCATAAGCTATTTTCTCAAAATTCTCGGTGAAAACTATGCTGCCATGAATAACTCTGTTTGAGAAATGATCTTCAGGTTACCTGTGTTAATATTGATGTGCATTTTGTTTGTTCCGGCCTGTAACAGTGGTACGGAAAGTGCAGGAGGCGGACGGAAGCCGGGAGCCGGGGAAATGGCCGAGCTCAACAGGTACCTGGTGAAGAAGGACAGGGAACGGATCCTGAACTACATTGAGAGGAAAGAACTTGAAATGCATGAGACGGGCTCGGGTTTATGGTACATGATCAGGTCGGAGGGAAGCGGAGAACTGTTCAGAGAAAACGATCATGTAATAATGGAATACAGGTGTACACTTCTCGACGGGACTTTCTGCTATTCTTCGGAAGATTCGGGTCCAATGGAAGTGATTGTCGGGAAAAGCCGTATCGAATCGGGACTGGATCAGGGTCTGAGGATGCTCAGGCCCGGAGGATCGGCTGTATTAATATTACCTCCTTTCCTGGCATGGGGATTTCCCGGTGATGGGAAAAAGATACCCTCAAATGCAGTGGTCGTGTACGAAATAGAAAAAGTGTCTCTCCGGAATTAGCGGAGTACAAATACCGACAGCCTTTTATGAAGGTCCGGTCTGTCTTTTTTCCATTCAGCTATCTTCCTGGTTTTTATAAATTCGCCCGGTAAAGTGAGGTCGGCAGCTACTGAAAGAAATAAATCTTCGCTGCAGACCGACAGTACTGCCTCAAACAGTTTCTGGTTACGGTAGGGGGTCTCCATAAAAATCTGTGAGAATCCCTCTCTTGCTCTCCTTTCAAGCTCTTTCAGCTTTTTTGCGCGTTCTCCTTCCCTGACCGGGAGGTATCCGTTGAATGTAAAATTCTGGCCGTCGAGCCCCGAAGAAATCAGTGCAAGTATGATGGATGACGGTCCGGGCAGGGGTATGACCTGTACCTGCTTTGAGTGTGCTGCCATAATGAGTTTTGAGCCCGGATCGGCAATACCCGGCAGACCCGCTTCACTCATGATACCTATATCGGTGCCTCTCAGGGCAGGTTCTATCAGACTTTCCGCCTCCCTGTCGCCGGTATGTTCGCTCAGTTCATGGAATTCAGTTGAGTCAATCGGAAAGTTTCTGTCGATAAGCCTCAGGTAGCGCCTTGCGCTCCTGATATCTTCGACAGCAAAACAACGAAGCCTCCTGGTAATATCCAGGCAGCCCTGTGGTATTACCGACATGAAATCATCACCTCCCAGTGTTACAGGGATCAGGTAGATCTTTCCTTTCACGGATGATAAAGTTTATCAAATATAGAAAAAATAACGTCTCATTAAAATGTGATCATTGTTGCCTGTCTGCGATTTTTGTAATAGGTTTGCCGTGAAAAACCTTAACATTGAAAATCACTTTCCTCGGCACCGGTACCTCTCAGGGTGTTCCGGTCATAGCTTGTGAATGCCCGGTATGTCTTTCCGCCGACTTCCGCGACAAACGTCTCAGAACCTCAGTTTTGATAGAAACAACGGAAGTAACCATCCTTATAGATGCCGGACCGGATTTCCGTCAGCAGATGCTCAGAGAGCATGTCAGGAAACTGGATGCTATTCTGATCACCCACGAACACAAAGATCATATTGCAGGAATGGACGATGTAAGAGCCTTCAATCACAGGAGCCAGAAGGCAGTTGACGTGTATGCCGAGGAAAGGGTGCAGAAAACTATAAAACGCGAGTTTGCCTATGTCTTTTCAGAATACCAGTATCCCGGTATACCAAAGATGAGACTTATTGATATTCCCGATTACAGCTTCAATGTAAAAGGAATTGACGTTTTGCCGGTACGTGTGCGTCACATGAACCTCGAGATATTCGGATTCAGAATAGGCAACTTTGCCTACATCACCGATGCTAACTATGTTCCGGAACAGAGCAAGGAAAGATTGTTTGGCGTTAAATATCTGGTAGTTAATGCATTAAGAAAAGAGAAGCACATTTCTCATTTCTCCCTGCGTGAAGCTGTTGATCTTATAAGGGAAATTGCCCCGAGAAAAGCCTGGATCACACATATAAGCCACCAGATGGGTCTTCACAGTCAAGTATCAGAAGAACTTCCCCAGGGGATCATGCTTGCTTACGATGGCCTTAACTTTGAATGTGACGAATGAATCACCTGTAACGGCTGTTCCTGTAGCTTTTATACAGCTTTTTCTGATAATGGGGAGAATAAAAGAACCTGTTCCTCCCGAGTTGTGTGGTGTTAACCCTCGAAGCCTGCTTTCTCTTCTTCGTCCAGTTGCTCTTTTGCGTTGATGCACATGACGTGAATATTGCGATAATAAAAAAGATAAGTGAATACCTTAATATCCGGGCAACTTTCGACATCTTGTAGATTTAAAGATTAACGTATACTTTAAAGATAATAAATATTTCTGACAAAAATATTGATAAATATTACCTTAACACATTAATACCAAAACGCTAAAACAATTTTTTTAGTGTCTCTTATGTTTTATATTGCATCAAATTTGCAGATCTAAGGTTGCAGATCAGCAGAAAGAGAATATTTTTAGTATCGTTGAAGCATATGTTCAGAATATTAAATGCCTTGTCGGCCAAAAGCCACGGGATAACGGTAATCCCTGTATTTTTACTGTTAATTGTTTCTCACCCGGTTTATTCTCAGTCAATTTTATCTGCCGGAATTGACAGAAGCAAAGGTATTGCACTTAGAAATTTCACCATTGAAGGCAACACGATAGTAACTCTCAGCCAGGCAAGGCCGCTCTTCAGTTTCATGGCTGACGGCAAAGCTTATACATCGGCCGAAGCGGAAGCTGTCGATTCTTCATCATACTATTGTCTGGTATATGACAACCATCTTGCAGTTGCTTTCAGTACCCCGGAACCTGGGTCGGGAAGCTGGACCGCTAACTTATCCTTTGAAAACAGGGGAGAGGATACTCTTACAATCAGCAACGTTGTTCCCTTTGGTGAAGACATATCATCTGTTTATATAACCGGTTATGGCCCTCCCGGACTGGCGAGGGCAGCCCTGTTCAGACCGGGTTTCAGACCTCTGAGGGTAATTTTGCCTGATAACGCATGGGAAATGGGCTATTCATCTTTCTCAACCGGTAACGGGATCTCGGTATGTGCCATCGCACGAAGACAGAAAACCGAAGGAGGAGAGCGAAGAAGATATGAAACCATGCTTCCTCCCGGATCAAAGGTAAGCTATATAATATATGCGGAAACTTACCAGGGTGAGTGGCAGAACGGTTTGAGACTCATGTTCAGGGACAGATTTTTATACGATCTTAAGGAATTTGACAATTCCCTGTATGAAAGAAATGACCTTTCATGGATAAAAGAAAGTTATCTGATCATCCTGCAGATGGCATGGGACATAGATTTTTACGACAGGCAATCAGGCAGGTACAATTATGGAGAATACCTGAAGAAAGGGATAGAAAGGTTCGGATATATTGATGTAATGGGAATATGGCCAACCTGGCCGAGGCTCGGACTGGATGAAAGAAATCAGTGGGATCTCTACCGCGATCTTCCCGGTGGAACAGACCAGCTGAAGAACTTTGCCAGGCTGTCACGCCCGTATGGAACACGTTTTTTCATAGCCTATAACCCCTGGGATAACAGCACCAGAAAGGAAGACCATTTAAGGGGAATGGCGAAATTAATAGAAGAAACAGAAGCCGACGGAGTTGTGCTCGATACCAGGGGGAATTCGAGTTATGAACTTCAGGCTGCAGCCGACAGTGTGAGACAGGGTGTGGTTATGTTCTCAGAAGGGATGGCAATTACACGCGACATGCCGGGAATTATTTCGGGGCGTGTCCATAATGCAATCTACTACAGTCCCGAACTGAACCTTAACAAGCTTATAAAACCCGACTTCTCTATTTTCAGGGTTTGTGATGTAGGAGAGGATGTACTGCACCGCGAAATTGCAATTGCCTTTTTCAATGGCTACGGAACAGAACTGAATATGTTCCGTCCTGGTGGAAGGAACGGGAATTATGATTCTGATCTGGATTACCTTGCACTTACAACCTTCATGCTCAGACAGAACAATGATGCATTTCTCGATAATGACTGGACGCCTCTCCTGGGGACACTGGTTGACAACATATATGTTAACAGATGGAATGCGGGTGAGAAGACCATTTTCACGGTACTGAATATGCGGCATGAAGGTTTCTCAGGAAGACTTTTCAAAATCCCTTTCAGGGAAGGCAAACATTATGTTTCGTTGTGGAATCATGAGGACATCACCCCGGTACCGGAAGGAGATGATCTGTATATAACCTCCACAACAGAGGGGTGGCTTGGAAGCCTTTCCGGAACGAGGCTGGAAGGATCGGTTGACTGTATAGCAGAGCTGCCCGATATATTGCGGTCACATCTGGTCGGAGATTCCATAAGGCTTAGGGCTACCGGTTCAGGCATGGTAGTCTTCTGGAAGGGAAATCCATCCTACAAGACAGAAAAACGTCAATTTCGCAATCTAAGCGACACTACGGTATGCACAAGAAACCTCTTCGGGTATTATGAAGGTAAAATTGTAATTCAGTTGCTTGATGGTAAGATACTTAAGGATGAGAATATCATTAATTTAAGGGGAGGAAAACCCTGGCTTGTCAGCAGGGCGGAAAGGACAGAAAGGGCAGAGCTTGTGCCCGACGGAATGGTACTGGTGCCCGGTGCCACCTTCACATATAATGTAAGCACTTCTGAAGATTTCATTCCCTATCCGCGTACGGGCAGCAGGGTAGCAACGGTTGATACTTTTCTTATTGACAGGTACCCTGTGACGAATGCACAATATTATGAATTCATAACAAAATCGGGTTATGTGCCTGCTGACACCGTCAATTATCTCAGGCACTGGGGTTCGGTTATTTACAGGCAGGGCCAGGATAACTATCCTGTTGTAAACGTAAGTTATGAGGATATGAAAGCATATGCCGGGTGGGCGGGCAAAAGGCTTCCTTCTGAATCTGAATGGCAGCTTGCTGCCCAGGGAACAGATGGCCGGCTGTGGCCATGGGGTAACAATTTTCACGGGACCAACTGTAACAACGCATTCGGAAGGCCTACCCCGGTGGATGCTTTTCCGAAAGGGCAGAGTCAGTCGGGAGTGATGGACCTCGTTGGAAATGTGTGGCAGATGACCAATGATATGTATTTCAACGGGTCAAACTATTTTACCGTGATAAGGGGAGGTAGTTATTACAATCCTGATTCGAGCTGGTGGTATATCAAAGGAGGTCCCCAGTCACTCGACCGTACCCAGATAATGCTTCTTGTGTCGCCCGGTTACGACAGAAGCCCGACAGTGGGATTCAGGTGTGTTAAGGATGTAAGCCCGGGAGTTAAACCTTCAGTTTCTTCTCGATCTCGTTGATCTGGTTCCTGAAATGCTTATCGGTATCGATCAGATTGTTGACGGTTTTACATGCGTGAAGAACAGTGGCATGGTCTTTACCTCCGATGTGTGATCCTATGCTGGCAAGCGACGCCTTGGTAAGGTTTTTTGAGAAGTACATTGAAACCTGCCGTGCCTGGACAATCTCTCTTTTGCGTGTCTTGCCCTGGATAAGGTCAAGGGGAATTTTGTAGTATTCGCAGACGATCTTCTGAATATAATCGATAGTAATTTCTTTTCTTGTGGTGCTGATGAGTTTCTCTACCATCAGTTTTGCCAGTTCGAGTGTGATCTCCTTCCTGTTAAGTGTCGACTGGGCATACAGTGAGATGAGCACTGCTTCAAGTTCCCTGATGTTATTTGAAATATTTGCCGCGAGGTATTCAAATATTTCATCGGGAAGTTCTATTCCGTCGTTATAGGCTTTTTTTCTTAGAATTGCCAGCCTTGTTTCATAGTCAGGGCGCTGAAGGTCAGCCTGAAGACCCCATTTGAATCTTGAAAGCAGGCGTTGCTCCATTCCCTGAAGGTCGACAGGAGGTTTATCGCAGGTGAGGATAAGCTGTTTCCCCGACTGATGAAGATGGTTGAAAATGTGGAAGAATGTATCCTGTGTTTTTTCCTTTCCTGCAAATTCATGAACGTCGTCGAGAATCAGGACGTCGATCATCTGGTAGAAATGAAGGAAATCATTCTTGTTATTGTTTCTCACAGACTCAACGAACTGTGTCTGGAATTTGTTGGCGTTAACATACAACACGATCTTGTCGGGATGCTGTTCCTTCACCAGGATGCCGATGGCCTGAGCAAGATGTGTCTTCCCGAGTCCTGAATCACCGTATATCATCAACGGATTGAAGGCTGTTCCTCCCGGATTATTTCCAACGGCCAGCCCTGCAGACCTTGCCAGCCGGTTACATTCGCCTTCCACGTAATTGTTGAAGTTGTAATCGGGATTCAGTTTGGGATCGAAGTGTATCTTCTTGATGCCCGGAATTACGAAAGGATTTTTTATTTCCGGCTGTGCAACCTCAAAAGGGACCTGAACCGGTTTGTTGTGAAGATCAGTCTTGTTCCTTGAAGGATACCTGACAGTGTATGGTTTGCCGTCGGCAAAATTCGCATTCTCCATCACGACGTTGTATTCAAGCTTGGCATCGGCACCAATCTCACGCCTGAGGGTCTTCCTGAGGATATCAATATATTGTTCTTCGAGGTACTCGTAAAAGAAAGGGCTGGGTACCTGAATAGTCAATACATTGTTCTCAAGCTTCAGGGGTGTGATAGGCTCAAACCAGGTCTTGAAACTGACAGCCGGAATAATATCCCTGATGATCTGAAGACAGTTATTCCATACGTCATGATGAGATTTGTTCATTGAAAAAGTTAGTTTTTTTAAAGGTACGTTTTATGCTGATTCGTGGAGCAATATTTGTAAAAAAAAAACTTAAAAAAAAAATTTTTTTCTCTTGATAAATTCAAAAAAAGTATATGTTTTTAAACATCAGTAACTTAATGCCATGAAAAAAAATCGATGCATATATACATCTGGATATCAGGGTGTTATAAAATTTACCTGGGGCTTGTACGTGTGTTACAATTTCTTAGGCGATCCTGCTCAAAATTTAACATGCCTTCAGGAAAATTAGTAAAATTTTGACATTGCTTTTAGTTTCATCTTCTGCCTCAGGAGAATCCGGAAAGATATGCCGGTTACTAATCAGAATTGTTTTTTCTTCCGAAGAGTGAAAAGTGGACATATTTCCCTGGATGTTCTTTGAGATCTTCCAGAAGGAGGTTAAGGCTTTCGAGAGAATTGCTCAGGTTTACATACAGTGAATCGTCAGTCAGAAGCTGACCGGCACTTCCTTTTCCTTCATTCAGGTTACCGAGCAGGACGGATGTTTTTTCAAGGCTGGCTTTAAGTCCGGCAATTGTGTTAAACAGATCCGATGCGGCGAGAGTGTCACTTATAGATTCAAGATTGCTGAAAGTTTCATTCATCTTTCCGGTATTCACGGCCAGCATATCCGAGAACTTTGTAAGATTGTCAAGAGTGATCTTCAGTTCCTGTTCTTTTGATCCCAGTATCCTTGCCATGCTTCCGGTAGTGTTATCGAGATTAGCCATTGTTACTCCCAGGTTATTTCTGAATTCCGGGGTGAGGATATCATTTATTGAAGTAATAACCGAATCAATTACATCGACAAGTCCGGTTATTTTTTCCTTTACAGGCTGAAGTTCTTCATCAAGGGATGTGAGGATTGATTCGGAAAGGACGCCCTGCAGTGTATCGCCATATTCGTGGAACCCGGGTCCGTCGCCGTACAGAAACTGGACCTTCATGCCAGCTATTATAGATACAGGCAGCACTTCAGCCCTGGTCCCCTTCGGAAGCCTGAAATCCTTGCTTACCGAAAAGACAACCAGTAGCCTTCCGCTTGTTGCGTCGATAAAATCGATCGACTGAACGACACCTACCTTATAACCATTGATCTCAACAGGGCTTGATTCTGCAAGTCCTCCTATTTTGTCATATACTGCATAATACTTTGCTGTTTTGCTGAAATAGTCCTTTCCTTTAAGGAAATTAAAGAGCCAGATAAACGCAATTATTGTGACCAGTGCTATTGCACCTACTTTTACTTCATTTGAGATCTTCATCGTGTGATCTGGGTTTTTAATTATTTTTTTCCCGGATGGCCTGCTGCAAAGGTAATATTTTGTTGTCTTTAACTGCAATCACAAATGCATCGGGATACACTGCTTCTATCTTTTTCCTGTGGCTTACGGCTTCATCATAGTTTCCGAATATACCGGAAACGTATCTGTAACGACCCTCTGAGTTAATTTCATGAATACCGGTCAGGCCCCTGAATTTTTCGGGATTTATTTCTCCGGGCTCTGCCGAAGCTGCTATCTGGATGGTGAAAACCGTCTGGCCCTGAGGTGATGAAAAAGTCTTCTCATTCTCTCTTTCTTCCGGTTCAGGTGTTTCAACAGAAGAACTGCTCTGGTCCACTTTGATCCCGCTTCTCATTTCAATCTCGCTGAGAAAATCCCTGCAGGCCCTGTATATTGCAGAAGCAAGATATTCCTGTCCCTGTTTTGAATTAAGGAATCTTTCCTCGGCAGGATTTGTCATGAACCCTGTTTCGACCAGGACACTTGGCATGGTTGTGTTTTTAAGAACCCAGAAACCTGCCTGTTTTACACCTCTGTCCTTTCTGTTCACCCTTTCCCTGAATTGTGTCTGTATTTTAGATGCCAGGTCAAGACTCTGTTTCTGATAAAGGTTCTGTGTAAGGGAAAATATTATATATGATTCAGGTGATTTGGGATCAAAACCTTCATATTTTGTTGAATAGTCGTCTTCGAGATATATAACCTCATTCTCTTTCATGGCCACCTGCAGGTTCTCTTCATTGGAGGCCAGTCCCATAATCCATGTTTCGGCACCCATTATGTGTTTAGCCCCTGAAGGCATGGCGTTGGCATGGATCGAAATGAAAAGGTCTGCATGATTCCTGTTTGCAATTCTCGGTCTTTCAATAAGATCTACTGCCGAATCGTCCTGCCTCGTCAGAACGACTTTTACATCCTTTATGTTTTCTTTTATGTAATTAGCTGTCTTTATGGCTATTGCCAGGGTAATGTCTTTCTCTTTACTGTAGGCGCCCACGGCTCCCGGATCCTTGCCGCCATGTCCCGGATCGATCACAATAACCCATTTGCCATCAGATTTCGCAACCGGTTCCGGCGTAAGGGAAGCGGCCGGTAATAATAATGACAGAAGTAATGCTGCCAGAGATATATTAAAGGCCTTCCATTTGCCGTTTTTAATTCCGGTACTCATTTCAAGTTCGCGTTTTTTTAATAGTTTTGACGCTGACATCCGACGTCGTACAAAAACTATACAAAAATAGTATTTAAGTTGTATTATTTTAACAAAAAGCGGTTGGTTATAGTGTTCCTGGTGACGCTTATGTCTCTTCGTGTCTTCTCACAGGAAGATATTCCCCTGCAGGATACAACACTGATTCGTGACCTTTTCATGTCATCCGACACCACATCGATGATCAGGAAGATTTCCGCTGATGCTGTTGATGAAAAGGTAATATATAGCAGTGATCCCGATGGTTACATTAAAAATGACCTGGTCAACAGACGGGCAACTATAGTAAAAGGTGGTGTCGTTAACTACGGAGATATTGAAATCAAGGCCGATTCAATAGTGTTCGACATGGAGACCAGTGAGGTCTTTGCCGTCGGAATCAGGGACACTTCGGGCGACATAACAGGGAAGCCTGCCTTTAAATCGGGTGATCAGTCATTTGAATCGGATACATTAAGGTATAATTTCACAACCAAAAAAGCCGTTGTGAAGAATATCGTTACCCAGCAGGATGAAGGCTATCTTCACAGCAGGGTGACGAAGCTGCTTGATGATGGTACCTCAAACATATATAAAAGCACCTATTCCACCTGCGACCTCGACACACCACACTTCTATATTAATCTTCCGAGAGCAAAAATTTACCCCGGACAGAAAATAGTGTCAGGTCCGGGCAACCTTGTTCTTGAAGGTATACCGCTTCCTCTTTTCCTTCCTTTCGGATATTTCCCGATCCAGACGAAAAAAGCTGCATCGGGGATACTGATTCCAAAACCTCATTATGAGGCAGAGAGAGGCTATGCCCTTACAGAGGGAGGTTATTATTTCGCTTTGAGCCAGTATTTTGATCTTACACTCAAGGGTAGTCTTTTCACCAACGGATCATGGCTTCTGAATGCAGCCACAACATATAATAAACGATACAGGTACCGGGGTAACTTTACATTCAGTTATGCCAACAACATATCGGGGCACAAGGGACTCCAGGATGAGTCAAAATCGAAAAACTACAGTCTGGGATGGAACTACAGCCAGGATGCAAAGGCAAGACCCGGTTCCCGTTTTTCGGCCAGCGTCAACATGAGCTCCAGTGAATACGACAGGAACAACAGCTATAACATTAATGATCACATAACCACGCAGCGTCAGTCGAGTATTAGCTATTCAAAGACATTCACCGGCACGCCTTTCAATTTCGCGGCCAGTATGAATCACAGTCAGAACGTCAGAAACAAAACGGTAAGCCTTAATCTGCCGAAGATGAGCTTCACTGCGTCAAGGATCTATCCATTCAAGGGTAAAAACCAGACAGGTCCGTCAAAATGGTGGCAGGAGTTTCAGTTGCAGTATTCTGCATCGCTCGATAACCAGATCAGCACCTACGACAGCCTTCTGTTCACTGATGCCGTGTGGAAGAATATGAGAAGCGGCTTCACCCATGAAATACCGATAAGCCTCCAGCTTCGGCCTTTCAGAAATTTCACAATTTCACCGAACGTTTCATATAAAGGTGTGCTGTATACTCAGAAGATCGAAAGGATATGGAATGATGATCTTCAGGCTGTGGTCCGCGATACCCTGAGGGGATATTTTTACGGACAGGCACTAAATCCATCTATCAGTGCGGGTTACAGTCCACAGATATTCGGTACGTTCGATTTTACGAGACCCGACGCAAGGATTGACGCTATACGACATGTCATGAAACCTTCGGTGAGTATCAGCTTTGTGCCTTCCTTCAGCGGGCTCAGTTCAGATATGTACAGACAGGTCCAGATCGATACAACGGGTCGTACAACCGAATATTCGATCTTTGACGGTAACATATACGGAACGCCATCATTGTCAAGGAAGAACGGAACTGTCTCTTTCAGCCTTACCAACATTCTTGAAGCCAAAATCTTCGAACGTAACGACACAACCGGTAAACCTAAAAAGGTAAACCTTATCGATAACTTCGGAATATCGACATCATATAATATCTTCGCCGATTCTCTCAACTGGAGCCCTGTTAACATGGTGCTGCGGACATCACTCATGGAAAACATAGGAATATCTGCCAACGGTTCATTTTCACTATACGCTCTCGACAGCAGGGGCCGTCAGACAGGCACTTTTTACTACAGCCAGAGCAAAAAGCCGATGAGGCTTAATAATTTCGGTGTAAGCATCGACTTTAGTGTAAGCGACCTTTTTAAAAGGAAGGAGGATAAAAACTCACAAACATCTTCAAGCTCTGTAACTTCGGCATCAGTTTCCGGGAGACAGCTGAATCAGCCCGACATCGCTTCTCCCGACGAACAGGATACCGGGGATTCGCAATTTGATGAGTACGGCTATATGAAGTTCAGCGCTCCCTGGTCGATGAATGTCAGTTATTCTCTCAACTATTCGAAACCTGCCTTTAAATCAGTTGTATCTCAGACCCTGACCATGCGAGGTCATCTGCAGCTTACAGGCAAGATGAACATTACATACACGACAGGATACGATTTTACTGCAAAAGCCATCACGATGACACAGTTCCAGATAACCCGGGACCTGCACTGCTGGAACATGAGCTTTAACTGGATACCCAACGGGAACATGAAAATGTGGGAATTTGCCATCAGGGTTAATGCTTCTATCCTTTCCGACCTGAAATATGAAAGAAGAAAAGACTATCACGATAATTTTTAAAACATCGCCCGATGAAAAGAATAATCAGTACTTCCAGCGCTCCCGCGGCTATCGGACCATACAGTCAGGCTGTGGAAATCAACAACACTCTGTATATATCAGGACAGGTGGCCATCGATCCCTCAACAGGAAAAATGGTTGAAGGAGGGATCAGGGAACAGACAATACAGGTTCTGAAAAACATAGAGGCTATTCTTCAGGCTGCCGGATACAGTTTTGTTGAGGTGGTGAAATCAACCTGTCTGCTTAAAGACATGGCCGACTTCAGGGCCATGAATGAAGTTTATGGGAAAGTTTATTTCGAACATCAGCCGGCAAGAGCTGCTTTTGCGGTGAAGGAATTGCCTCTGGGTGCACTGATTGAGATAGAGACTATTGCAGCCAAAGGTTAAAAAAAGAGGATATCTCAATAACTGTAACCGTTGTGCGATCTTTGCCGGGTGCTTCTGAAAGAGGTTTTGTGACTATAAAATGGTAAGCATCATCTCTTATCGCGGAAGCGTCAGGCAACGGATCTTGTTGAGATATCCTCCTTTGTATCTTTTATGGTAATGAACTATTCAGCGACTATTTCGAGGCTGATATCTACTTTCACGTCCCTGTGAAGTTTTACTGAAGCCATATATTTGCCGACTTCTTTTATTGCATCGCCGGCAATGGTTATATTCTTTCTGTCGATTTCAAATCCCTTGGCCTTAAGAGCTTCAGCAATCTGAATGGTATTCACTGACCCGAATATCTTACCAGAGCTGCTGGTTTTAGCACCTAAAACGAGAGATATATCAGCCATTTTTGCTGCAAGTTCTTCAGCTTCTATCTTAATTTTCTCCTCTTTATGGGCTCTTTGCTTAAGGTTCTCTGCATGGGATTTCTTCACCGATGGGGTGGCTGCAATTGCATAACCCTGGGGGATAAGATAATTCCTGGCATATCCGTCCTTAACATTAACAAGGTCATCTTTCTGACCAAGTTTGCTGACATCCTGTAATAATAGTATTTCCATTTGTTTCCCTCCTTATTTTAACAGGTCAGCTACATAAGGAAGAAGGGCTATATGGCGGGCTCTTTTTACTGCTTTTGCCACTTTCCTCTGATATTTCAGTGATGTTCCGGTTAATCTCCGGGGTAATATTTTTCCCTGGTCGTTAAGGAATTTCTTAAGAAACTCGGGGTCCTTGTAGTCGATGTAGCGGATCCTGTTCTTTTTGAACCTGCAATATTTCTTTTTCTTAACCTCTACTGTGGGAGGGGTAAGATATCTTATTTCTGATTCATTCTGTGCCATTTTTTAAACCTCCTCTGCTTTTATTTCTTCTTTGAGTCTTCTTTTCTTCTCTGCATATTCGACGGCAAATTTCTCCATCCTGAAAGTCAGGAACCTGATGATCCTTTCATCACGCCTGTATTGTACTTCCAGTTTTTCAATGAGATCTCCTTTACCAATGAATTCGATAAGATAATAAAAGCCAGTCGACTTTTTCTGAATAGGGTAGGCCAGTTTTTTCAGGCCCCAGTTCTCTTCATGAACGATTTCACCTCCATTATCGGTGATAACCTTCTTGAATTTTTGTACCGCTTCCTTCATCTGGTTCTCAGACAAAACGGGAGTTGCAATGAAAACGGTTTCGTAATGGTTCAACATAATTTTTCTGTTACTTTAGTTTATTAAATTTGGCTCGCAAAAGTACAATATTTTTCTTTTAATCAAAAAATTATCTGATGAAAAATATTCATTCACGGCAGTTTAAAAGACCATACAGGTGACAATCCTAGTTATCAACAAAGCATTTTAATGATGCCTTTTTAACTATATTTGCATGACGCTTGTGACAAACACTGAAGCAGTTTATTTATGGATAATTTCATCGTTTCAGCACGAAAATATCGCCCGGCCACATTCGAAATGGTGGTGGGACAGGATACAATAACAAATACTCTCAGGAGCGCCATCAGGAACAGGCTGCTGGCACAGGCGTACCTTTTCTGCGGACCGCGTGGAGTGGGAAAAACTACATGTGCAAGGATTTTTGCAAAAACAATAAACTGCACCAGCCTGACCGAAAGCGGTGAAGCCTGCGATAAATGTGAATCATGTCTGTCTTTTAACGACTCAAGGTCATTCAACATACACGAACTTGATGCCGCATCAAATAATAAGGTCGAAGATATCAGAAGCCTCAATGAACAGGTGCGCATACCTCCCCAGGTAGGAAAATACAGCGTCTATATAATCGATGAAGTCCATATGTTGTCTTCATCGGCTTTTAACGCCTTCCTGAAGACGCTGGAGGAACCTCCTCCTCATGCTATCTTTATCCTGGCCACAACCGAAAAACATAAAATAATTCCCACAATTCTTTCAAGGTGCCAGATCTTTGATTTCAACAGGATCAGGATTGAAGACATAGTGAAGCGGCTTGAATACGTGGCGGCAAAAGAGTCTGTGACTGCCGAGGAAGAAGCCCTTCATATCATCGCTCAGAAAGCCGACGGAGCCCTGAGAGATGCACTCTCGATATTTGACCAGGTGGTAAGTCTGTGCGGACGCAACATCAGCTACCACGATGTGATAGGGAACCTGAATGTGCTTGATTATGAGTATTATTTTAAATGTGTTGATTCAGCCCTTAAAGGAGATGTCTCATCTGTTTTATTGATATTCAACGAAATACTTGAGAATGGTTTTGACGGGCATAATTTTGTGGCCGGATTAAACAACCATCTTCGTAACCTTCTGGTAAGCAAGGATGAGGTCACTCTCAGACTTCTTGAAGCCACCCCTTCCGTAAAACAGAAATATCTTGAACAATCATCACTGTGCCCTGTCGACTTCCTCTTTAATGCCCTTGATGCCGGCAGCAACTGCGATATTACATACAAAAACAGTAAAAACCAGAGGCTGCATGCCGAACTCTGGCTTATCAAACTCTGCCGGATAAACGGATCAGCCGACAGTAATATTCAAAAAAAAAAGCCTGAAGAAGGAAAATCTGATGATCAGGTCACAGAATTCCCGCTTCCTTCCAAATCAGAGTTAATAAGGAAAGAAGAAAACAAACATCATCAGGCTCCGGCAGATAGAGCGAATTCAAATCCTAAACACAATCCGGTAATAGAGAAGAAGGTAAAGTCGTTCTCTGTAAAAGAGGTTTTTTCCGAAAACAGGGCTCCGGAGGGAACCATAAATGATACTTCTGAAAACCCTTCCTCTGCCGGCAGTTCTCCTGTGAACAAAAAAACGGAATTCAGCATGGACGCATTTCATGCCTCGTGGAACGATTTCGTTGAAAGCCTTAAAGGTGAAGGTACAAGGGTGATGAGCATGTTCAGATCAATAAAACCAGAGGTGGAAGAAGAAAATACCATCAGGATACATCTCAGCAATGCAGCTCAGAAAGACCTTTTTATTATGACCTATAAACCAAAACTGATCGGTTTCCTGGAGAACAGGTTCATCATCCCACCAGTCGACATTGAAACTTCAGTCGATCTTTCGGAAAGCGATCAGCTTCTTTACACAGATGAACAAAAATATAATTACCTCCTGAATAAATATCCCGTTCTGAAGGAGTTCAGAAAATCGTTTAATCTCGATCTGCCATGAAAGTACTGTTTTGGCGGACCTTATTTGAACAAGGTAATAATTTAAATGTTTAAACAGAAAACAATTTAAAAAGAAGCGTTATGTTAAAGAAAAAAATTGAAGACATCTGCAACAGGCAGGTAGAGCGTGAAGGTTATTCGTCAAACCTTTATCTGGCCATGGCATCGTGGGCAGAGACATCAGGTTTTGCCGGTGTCTCATCCTGGCTCTATGCACAGGCTGAGGAAGAAAAAATGCATATGCTCAAGTTCATAAAATACATTAATGAAAGGGGCGGAAAAGCTGTAATTCCTGCATTTAAAAAGCCACCTGCCGACTATAAAAATATAGAGGAAATGTTTGGTGAAGTGCTTAAGCATGAACAGTTTGTGACACAAAGTATAAATGAGATTGTGGAACTTACCCTTGCCGAAAAGGATTACACCACAAATAACTTCCTTCAGTGGTTTGTTACCGAGCAGATAGAAGAGGAATCGTCGGTGCAGGCAATCATCGATAAACTTCGTCTTGTCGGAAAGAACAGTCTTTATGCTTTCGACAGGGATATCATGAAAATGAGAACCGCATCGGATGTAGCTGAATAAACCTGATGAGAAGGAGCTTCTTATTATTATCAGGACTGATTTTTTTACTGTCGCTTTCTGACATCTCTGCTCAGAGGCTGATAAATAGATCCCTGTTCACCGGGTCGACTTATGCATCCGACAAGGTGAACAGGATTTACATTCCTCCGCCGCCCGAGTTTTTTAAACAAACTAAGGGAGGTGCTGCAGTTAACATAAATTTTGAGGGCTTCCCTCTCTTTGCCAAAGATGCCATAACCTATGCCGCATCAATTCTTTCATCCATTTTGCCATCCGGTGCAGTAATAGATGTGAATGCTAACTGGATCAACATTACAACATCCGGAGTATTGGGTAATTCATCAGCTTCAGCCTATGCAATTGGATGGGGAATAGATGCATGGCAACCTGTGGCTATTTACCCTGTTGCACTCGCTGAGAAAATCGCGGGTGAGCCTCTTAATGAGCCATTTACAGGTGATATCGACCTGAACCTCAACAGTTCAGCAAACTGGTATTACGGTACCGACGGAAACACTCCGACCCTGAAATATGATCTTGTTACCGTGGCTCTTCATGAAATGATACATGGCCTGGGATTCTTTGACAGCTATTATGTGGAATCTTCGACAGGTTCTTACGGAGCGTCGGGTATCCCGATGATATACGATATCTTTGTAGAGAACATCGATGGCCATAACCTTACCGACACACTTATTTTTTCAAACCCTTCTCCTGAGCTGAAGACTCAAATTACCGGTGGTTCCCTGTGGTTCGACGGTCCGGTGGTGAGAGCAGCCACCGGAGGACAGAGAGCAAGGATCTACGCTCCCTCCGAATATGATCCCGGTTCCAGTATTGCCCATCTCGATGAGGATACCTACAATAGTTCCAATGCACTGATGACGCCATTCATCAGCAGGGGAGAGGCATTACATAATCCCGGTCCGATCGTAAGGGCAATGCTGGGAGAAATGGGCTGGATAAATACAAGGATAATCCATGAGCCTCTTCCCGACACTGAAGAAAATATCTCCTCTCTTGCAATAAACGTTGAGATCGAATCAGATACAGCATATAACCAGAATAATGTGATTCTTACATGGTCGTCGGATAATTTTGCCACCAGCAATGAGATCTTAATGAATTTTCCTGGTTCCGGGGACAGCTATTCCGCCACCATCCCGGTACCATCCTACGAAACACGTATCGATTATTTCTTTACGGCCGAGGATCATTTCCTCCGCAGGTATGTTTCTCCTTCCGATACAGCTTTTCCCTATACTGTTTTTGTTGGCACTGACACGGTAAAGCCTGTAATCCTTCACACTCCGGCTGAATATTACCTGTCTGTTATTGATTCGATAAGTCTGTTTGCCGATGCTGCCGATAATATTGATGTTGACACCGTTTATGTTGAATTCCGAATAAATGAGGGTATATCATCTTTTGCAGGCATGAACAAGACCGGCAAGTACCAGTATAAAACAGTTATCGATGCGGCTGAGCTTCCTTTCTCCGGTGGCGATTCGCTGCAATACAGGATCATTGCAACCGACAGGGCTTCTTCACCCAACATCAGGATCCTTCCCATGGAAGGCTGGTTCACTGTCGATTTCATACTAATTAATCCGGTAGCAGAAAGTTACACTACTGATTTCTCGGGGGCGAATAACGATTTTCTGAATAATGGTTTTGAAATAACCATTCCCGCTGGTTTTTCTGACTTCGGCCTGCATACCCGGCATCCCTATGAAAGCCCGGAAGAAACCGGCGACAGTATAGGCTACACTGCCCTGCTCAGGACTCCTTTGAGGTTTGACGACAGCGGCATGATAATCAGCTTTGACGAAGTGGTCCTGGTTGAGCCGGGAGAAGAGGGTTCTTTGTTTGGATCAATATATTTCTATGATTATGTGATTATTGAAGGTTCTCCTGATTATGGAAAGACCTGGATAGCCCTTACTGACGGTTACGACAGCAGGTATATGGATTCATGGCTAAGGGATTATAACAGTTCCATCGATGATATGAACTCTACTTTCGCCGGTAAGGAATCGATGCTTGTAAAACATACCATCTATCTGAGTACGTCGCAATTCTTCAATGACGGCGACATAATCCTGCTGCGGTTCAGGCTCTTTTCAGATCCCTATGCAAATGGATGGGGCTGGGTTATACAGAACCTGCACGCCGGACCACTGATTAACAGTATAGAGGAAATACGGTCCGGAACTTTTGCAGTATACCCCAATCCGGGAAACGGAACTTTCACGTTACGGTCATCTTTACCTCACCCATATCTGAGCTACAACATAATTTCTGCAGGCGGAGTGAATCTTCTCAAAGGTGATATTGAAGCTAAGGAAGAAATACAGGTTGATATATCACAATTTCCGGCAGGCATCTATTTCATTGTGCTGGACAATGGAATAGAACAGCAGGTTCTAAAATACAACCTGGTCAGGTAGAAATGGCTTTTCCCCTGAATTTGTGGGCTTACATGCAGAAATGGATCAGGCATGCTGCTGTATACCTTCTTCATTAATAAGGCTCATTTCGAAAAAATAAACTAATTTTGCATCTTATTTTACATTTTAGAAAAAATTAACTCTGTCATGAGCATCATTAATAATATTCTCGGTCTTTTCCTGGGCAATAAATATGAGCGTGATATCAAGGAAATCAGCCCATACGTTGAAAAGACACATGCAGAATATGAAAAGCTGCAGGGACTCACAAATGATGAGCTTCGGGAAAAGACAAACGAACTCAGGAAGGAAATCAAAGCATTCATTTCTGCCGATGAGGAGGAGATCAGGGCTCTTAAGTCCAAAGCTGATCTGGAGGAAGATGTAAATCTTAAGGAAGAGTTATATAATGAAGCCGACAAGCAGGAGAAAAAAATAGAAGAGAAGCTGGAGAAAATACTTGACGAATGTCTTCCCCGTGCTTTTGCAATAGTTAAGGAGACAGCCAGAAGGTTTAAAGAGAATGATACGCTTGAAGTGTCAGCCCTGCAGTATGACCGCGACCTTGCAGCCATACGTGAAAGCATCACAGTCAAAGGCGATAAGGCAATATGGAATAACAGATGGCTGGCCGGGGGCAATGAGATATTGTGGGATATGGTTCATTATGATGTCCAGCTTATCGGTGGTGTTGCTCTGCACAAGGGAAAGATATCTGAGATGGCCACAGGCGAGGGTAAAACAGTGGTAGCCACTTTGCCGGTTTTTCTCAATGCTCTGGCAGGCAGGGGAGTCCATATAGTGACAGTGAACGATTACCTTTCCAAACGCGACTCAGAATGGATGGGTCCTATATATGAATTTCACGGCCTTACAGTAGATTGTATCGATAAACATCAACCCAACTCGGCCGAAAGGAGAAAAGCCTATAATGCCGACATAACATTCGGTACCAATAACGAGTTTGGATTTGACTATCTGAGGGATAATATGGCCATTAACCCTGAGGATCTTGTGCAGCGCAAGCACCATTACGCTATCGTTGATGAGGTCGATTCAGTGCTTATCGACGATGCAAGGACACCTCTTATCATTTCCGGTCCTACTGCCAAAAGTGATACCCAGCAGTTTGATGAATTAAAACCTAAAGTAGAAAAGCTTGTCAGCGCTCAGAAAAAACTTGTTACTCAAATTCTTGCAGATTCAAAAAGACTTGTATCGGAAGGTAAAAGTGAAGAGGGTGGACTTCTTCTCCTGAGAGCATTCAAGGGTCTTCCAAAGAATAACGCCCTTATCAAGTTTTTAAGTGAGGAAGGCAATAAGACTCTGCTGCAGAAAACCGAGAATTTCTACATGCAGAACAACAGCAAGGAGATGCCCAAGGTGACTGAAGAACTCTTTTTCGTTATCGATGAAAAATCAAATTCCATTGAGCTGACTGAAAAGGGACTTGACCTTATCTCGACTTCCGTCGAAGATGCAGGTTTCTTCATACTTCCCGATGTGGGTTCGAAAATTGCTGATCTTGAGAAATCAGGTGCCGGCGACAGGGAGAAACTGAAGCTCAAAGACGAGCTTCTTCAGGATTACTCAGTTAAGTCGGAAAGAGTGCATACCATGACTCAGTTGCTTAAAGCTTATACGCTTTTTGAAAAGGACGTGGAATATGTGATCATGGACAATAAGGTGAAGATCGTTGATGAGCAGACAGGACGTATTCTGGAAGGCAGAAGGTATTCCGACGGGCTGCACCAGGCTATTGAAGCCAAGGAGAATGTCAAGGTAGAAGCTGCAACCCAGACATATGCGACGATAACACTCCAGAACTATTTCAGGATGTATCATAAGCTGGCCGGAATGACAGGTACAGCTGAAACAGAAGCCGGGGAATTCTGGAACATCTACAAGCTAGATGTCGTCGTCATTCCCACAAACAAACCTGTTGTAAGAGACGACCGTGAAGATACAATATACAAGACCAAGAGGGAAAAATATAATGCCGTGATCGATGAGATCGTAAAGCTTAACAAAGAAGGAAGACCGGTTCTCGTTGGTACCACCTCGGTTGAAATTTCCGAACTGCTGAGCAGGATGCTCAAAATGAAAGGCCTAAGGCATAATGTCCTCAATGCCAAGCTTCATCAGAGAGAAGCAGAAATAGTTGCTGAAGCAGGAAAAAGCGGCACCATCACGATTGCAACAAATATGGCCGGAAGGGGTACAGACATAAAGCTAACCCCTGAAGTCAGAAAAGCCGGAGGGCTTGCGATCATAGGTACCGAAAGACATGAATCGCGGCGCGTAGACCGTCAGCTCAGAGGCCGTTCAGGACGGCAGGGGGATCCCGGTTCATCACAATTCTTTGTGTCGCTTGAAGATGAGCTCATGAGACTCTTCGGATCGGAGAGAATAGCAGGTATAATGGACAGACTGGGTCTGAAAGACGGTGAGATGATACAGCATCCCATGATCACCAAATCGATAGAAAGAGCACAGAAAAAAGTTGAAGAAAACAATTTCGGGATACGAAAAAGACTTCTCGAATATGATGATGTGATGAACTCACAGAGAACGGTGATCTACAAGAAAAGAAGACATGCACTCCTCGGTGAACGACTTAGTGTCGATGTGGCCAACGCAATGTACGATGTGACTGCAAATCTGGTGGAAACATACCAGAATGATGGTGATTTTGAAGGTTTTGATTTTGATCTGATCAGGTCATTTTCAATCGATTCCCCGGTGAAGGATAGTGAGTTCCTGAAAGAATCTTCAAATGAGATCATAGATAAGATATATTCCAAAGTGATAGATACTTACAGAAGGAAGGTGGAGTCTATCTCACAGCAGGCCTACCCTGTACTGAAGGATGTATATGAAAGGATGTCACATCAGTATGAGAATGTAGTGGTGCCAATCAGCGACGGACTGAAAGTTTTTCAGGTTATTACAAACCTTAAAGCCACTGCCGAGTCGGAGGGACGTGAACTGGCAAAAGCCTATGAAAAAACTGTAATGCTCGCCACCATTGATGATTCGTGGAAAGAGCACCTTCGTGAAATGGATGAGCTGAAACAATCTGTTCAGAATGCAACCTACGAACAAAAAGACCCGCTTCTTATCTATAAGTTTGAATCATACGAGCTTTTCAAGACCATGATCAATAAGGTTAACAAGGACGTGGTGAGTACTCTGATGAAAGGCTATATACCAACGCAGGACCCTGATCAGGTCAGAGAAGCACAGCGGCGGCGACAGGCTGAGAACCTTAAAACACAGAAGAGCGAATTCAGCCAGTATGGTTCAGCAGGAGGAGGACCTGACAAGGAACGCAAAACCGAGCCGGTGCGTGTCGATAAGAAGGTAGGGAGAAATGATCTGTGCCCCTGCGGAAGCGGTAAGAAATATAAACACTGTCACGGCATGCAGAAGGGTGATGCAGCCAGTCCTGGTGTCTGACAGATAAGATGAAATTATTTTAGCTCTTCTACAACCTTCTGTATCCGTGAAGATACTGACTTGTTCACAGGTACAAGCGGAAGTCGCAGATTATTATTGCACAGTCCTTTATGGCTTAAAAATGCCTTTATTCCTGCAGGATTGCCGTCAGCAAACAATAGTTCTATTGTCTCTATGAAGCGGAAATGTATTTCCCTGGCAGCTCTGAAGTTATTTTTCAGGGCATTTGAAACGAGTTCACTGCATTCGGCAGGGTAGGCATTGGCGAGAACTGAAATCACTCCTGCACCTCCTGCTGCAATTATGGGTATGGTCATACTGTCGTCGCCGGAAATAACCAGGAAATTATCGGGTTTATCCCTGACGATCCTCATAATCTGGCCTATATCTCCCGACGCTTCCTTCACACCTATAATGTTCTCAAATTTAAGTGCCAGCTCAACACATGTTTCTGATGAAATGTTACATGCAGTACGCCCAGGTACATTATAAATGATTAACGGCAGGGGAGTGCAGTCGGCAACAGCCTTGAAATGTTCGAAAAGACCCCGCTGACCAGGCTTGTTGTAGTATGGAGCCACAGACAGAATGGCATCTACACCGGGAGCGCTCAGTTCCCTGACAGCCTTTATCACTTCACTTGTGTTGTTACCTCCGATGCCGACCATAAGAGGAACACGGTTGTCGATAACCTCTGTCACATAGGAGATAAGGGCACTTTTTTCGTCCATTGTGAGAGTCGAAGCTTCACCTGTGGTTCCCATGGCAACAATATAATTCACTCCTCCGTCAACGACATGGTTGATTACGCGTCCCAGTGCCGAAAAATCGATGCTGGAGTCATTCTTAAAAGGTGTGATAATGGCAACACCTGTTCCTTTGAATCTTTTCATTTCCTATTGATTGACTATATTGTCCGGAGAATCCGGTTTTATCATTTCGAGGTAGCGTATTATCTGCTCAAGGTAGTTGTCGATGCTGACGGGCATTTTCATTTCCATCATAAGATCATACGGGGCTGATTCCTGCTCTGTGGTGAAAAGACCTACTCTGAATAATGACTTAGACAGTGAAGTAATATATATAAGCGGAAAAACTTTGTTGAAGTTAATATCAATAAGTACATCAAACTTTGTATTGATAAAAACATCGGTCTCCGTTGAACCAGGGATATAAAAGTAATTAAGCTCTTTTCTCCTTATGCACGACAGGTACCTGATGGCTGTATACTGGTCTGGAAGCTCGGGTTCCGGGTAATATCCAAGTATTTTTACGTTAATCTTTCTCTCCTGCATCTGAAGATGGAATCTGGATAATGCGGGAAAATCTCCGGTATTTGAAGCATCCCAGACGATACCTATATTCCGTACCCCGTTGATGCCGGCGTAAAAAGGCTTCCTTTGTTTTCCCCCGATCTTCCCGGCGAGGATCCAGTTGCCTATTTTAAGTCTTTGTCTCCTGAGTAATTCCATGATGCAAACCTAACAGTTTTTTGTTAATGTAGATAAGAGACCGTCGATTAATCTTCACCGATAATTTCAAGGAATTCTTCTTCACTGACCATTCTTATTTTGAGCTTTTCAGCTTTCTCCCTTTTTGCAGGCCCCATATTCTCTCCTGCAAGAATGAATGATGTGCTTCCTGATATCGACGATGAATTTCTTCCACCGTGTTTTTCTATCAGGTTTATGTATTCTTCCCGTGAATGTTTTAAGAAAACCCCCGAAATTACAATTGTCTTATCCCTGAGGATGTCACTCTCCGGCAGCCTGACATCTTCTCCCTCTAATTGCAATCCGCACAACCTCAGGCGCTCAATTATTTTAATATTATCCTCGTCGGAAAAGAATGAAATGATGCTGGAAGCAATGCGGGGGCCTATTTCATTAACCGATATAAGCTTTTCCTCATCAGCTTTCATGAGTTCATCGATTGAATTGAACCGGGCAGCTATGGTTTTGGCCACAGTCTCCCCAACATGCCTTATCCCCAGGGCAAACAGAACCCTGCTGTATGGTACTTCAAGGGAGTTCTTAATGCTTCTTATAATATTAGAGGCCGACTTCTCGCCCAGTCTCTCAAGAGGTATAAGATCTTGTACTGTAAGGTCATACAGGTCGGCATAGTTCCTTATCAGGTCTTTGCTGAAGAGAAGATCAACCGTTTCTTCGCCAAGACCTTCTATGTCCATAGCCTTACGACTTATGAAATGTTCTATCCTTCCTTTTAGCTGAGGAGGACAATGCAGGTAGTTGGGACAGTAGTGATTTGCTTCGCCTTCGATCCTTACGAGAGCTGTTCCGCATTCAGGGCATTGAGATATGAATTCTATCTTCCTGTTCTCATCACTTCTTACAGAATGGTCGACACCCACGATCTTTGGTATTATTTCACCTCCTTTTTCAACATACACCATATCGCCGATGTGAAGGTCAAGAAGTTCAATCTGGTCTGCATTGTGAAGTGAAGCTCTCTTCACTGTGGTACCTGCAAGGCTTACCGGTTCCAGATTTGCCACAGGAGTTATGGTACCTGTACGGCCCACCTGAAAAGACACCGAGATCAACTTTGTAAGAGCCTGCTCGGCCTTGTATTTATAGGATATCGCCCATCGTGGTGATTTTGCAGTGAACCCCAGTTTTCGCTGAAGCTCAAGGGAATTGACTTTTACAACAACTCCGTCGATGTCGAAAGGCAGGTCGTTACGTTTTGACTCCCATTCGGAGATGTATTGTTTCACCTCGTCAATGTTCCTGCACAGCCTTATGCTGTCAGGCACAGGGAACCCCCAAGATGCGGCCTGCATCATATTTTCATAATGTGTCTCTGCCGGTAATTCTTCCGACAACAGAAAATAAAACATGCAGTCAAGCTCCCTTGAAGCTACAATTTCAGGATCAAGAAGCTTCAGCGTCCCGGAAGCTGCATTGCGCGGATTGGCAAAAGGCTGAAGTTCCCCGCTGATCCTTTCGCTGTTAAGTCTGTTGAAGACAGCCCTTGGCATAAGTACCTCACCCCTTACAATAAATTCATCTGGAACATTGTTTCCGGAAATCTGCCGGGGTATGCTTCTTATAGTCATTATGTTACGGGTGACATCGTCGCCGCTTGTGCCGTCGCCACGGGTGAGAGCCCGGAAAAGGCTTCCGTTACGGTATGTGATGCTTACAGAAGCTCCGTCAAATTTAAGTTCACAGACAAATTCAACAGCAGTACCGGACACTTTTTCGATCCTGTTATTGAATTCCATGAGCTCTTCTTCAGTGTATGTGTTCCCAAGCGACAACATAGGATACCTGTGTTCATATTGCCTGAACTCCCGCGAGATGTCGCTTCCCACTTTTTGTGTGGGCGAATCCGAAGTAACATATTCAGGATATTTTTTTTCAAGGGTCTGAAGTTCGTTCAGAAGAAGATCGAATTCAAAATCTGAAATAACAGGACTGTTAAGCACATAATAGTTATGGTTATGTTCTTCAATCTCCTTCCTGAGTTTCTCAATCCTTATTTTTGCTTCCTGCTTAGAAATCATAGTTATATCTGCTGGCTTTTTGAGTGCTTTTCTTTTCAGCTCCATACTCCCGGGACGGGATTTCCACAGTTGCTGCACTTTCCGTTTTTTATGGAGTTAGATGTTATTGTGTACCCCTGTCGGGTAATAATGGTTGTACCGCACGATGCACATAAGGTATCTGAAATATCATGACCCGGGGCATTACCCGTATATACATACCTTATACCTTCCGAAGTGGCTATCTTCACAGCATTTTTCAGATTCTCGATGGGAGTGGGAGGCAGTTGCTGCAGCTTGTAGGTTGGATGAAAACGGCTGAAATGAAGGGGAGTGTCCCGGAATCCGTTATCAGAAAGCCATTTACACATTTTTCCGATTTCATCCATGTTGTCGGTCCATCCGGGGACTATCAGGCTGGTGATTTCAAGCCACACACCCATGTCCCTGTAAATTTTGAGAGAATCAAGAACCGGCTGCAGTTTCCCGCCGGTAAGCCTGAGATATGTGCTCTCGTTAAATGATTTTAGATCGACATTTGCTCCATCGAGGTATTTACAGATATTCCTGAGCGGATCAGGATTGATATAGCCGTTTGTTTTGAAGATATTTCGTATTCCTTCCCTTCGTGCTGCCACAGATGTTTCGTAAGCATATTCATAGAATGTTGTCGGTTCAGAATATGTGTAAGCTATCGAGTGGCATTTGTTACGGGCAGCTTCACTTACCACCTTGTCGGGCATTAGATCGTAATTTCTTGTCTTGTCGGGGCTTGACTGTGATATGGCCCAGTTCTGACAGTTCAGACATGACATGTTACATCCGGCCGTGGCTATTGAAAAAGCTCGTGTGCCCGGTAAAAAATGATACAAAGGTTTCTTCTCAACAGGATCGACATTTGCCGAACACGGATTGCCAAAGGCCATGGTGTACAACCTCGAATTACGCACGATCCTGTTTCTGCAATCGCTTATTTCTCCTTCCTTAAGAACGCATTCGTTGGGACATATCCTGCACATAATCCCACGTGGTGTTTCCTCCTGATACATGGCAACCCTGCGGTGAAGTTCCTGGTTACCTCTGCCATACTCATCCCATATAGGATTGCCCGGCAGGCATACAAAACCTGATGCCACGGTAAAGCACTGCCTTAAGAATTCTCTCTTGCTAATATTGCGATTATTGTTTCCCAAAATACCACGAATTGATTTTTATCAAAAATAATCCTTTAGCTGACAGTTAATGATATCAGGATCGCATCATTTATGATTTTTTGGCGAAAATCATGCCTGTGAACATAAAGACCGACAAAAGGATAATGGAATTACTTATCCCAAGGACAGGAACTGCAACACCCGACAACAGGATAAAGCCCAGCGCAGAACCTGCAAGATCGGCGCTGTAAGTTTCACCTGCAGGCGTTTTTTCCACCTTCCTTCCTGTCAGTGTCCGGAAAATATAACCGGTAACAAAGGCCGGGGGTAACACCGAAAGAAGAATCAGCGATCCGGGTATGAATGAACTTTTTATCCCCGCAACAGCGCTGAAACTGAATGCTGCTGGCAGGTAATACAGGATGAGCAAAAAGGCAACAGGCTTAAGGCTTCCCGCATTTTGCCCTCTGACACCTATGCCCGCTCCTGCTGCAAGTCCGGACATCATTACAGCAATGACCAGACCTGTCATCTGGTACATGTTGCCGACAACTATCTGAAGGGCAAGCAATACTATGATCTCATAGCCTGCCAGGGAGGCCGCAGAAAAGTACATTAACATGTTTCTCCTTCTTACTGCCGGAAGTGGAAGCAAAAATGCTGCGATCATAAGCAGGATTGCAGGTATCTTCTGGGTCAGATTTTTACTGAAATTATATGACTGGAAATGGAAACATGCCACAGGATGAGTGGAAAGGTTCATTCTTGCGTCGGGATCCATAAGAGCTTTAATTTCAGCTGATTTACTTTCTGTAAGGTCGTCGGAAAGAAAGCCGGAATTCACGTACAGGTTATTGATCCCTTTCTCAGAGACAAGTCTTGAAAATGCGACAGAGACATCCTTGTCGGAAGCGATGAAGAAGAGTTTATTTCCGGCAACGGGAATAATATTGCCAAAGCTGGCTCCGAGACTTTTAAAGACAGAAGAATACAGGTTAACGGATTCGCGGTTTAAATAATAGTCGTTAGGTCCGGGTGAACACATGAAAACTCCTCCCGGTGAGAGCCTTTTTTTGAGGTCACTGAAAAACTCATATGTGTAGTACCTGTTCAGCGAAAGTGTTGATGGTGGAGGTAGGAGCATGATTATTACATCGAAAAGCTGTTTTGTTTTCCTGATATAGCTGAAAGCATCCCGGTTCTCAACATTTATGACGGCAGAGGATCCGGTATCCATTATTTCTTTGGCATTTTTTGCCAGATAAGGATCCCTTTCAATATATGTGATCCTGTTTACATCGTATTTGAGGATCTCAGGTATGTGCGATTCCGCTTTACCTGATATCAGAAGGACAGCCTCAGGGTCATCAGCCTGAAGCATTGCAAAATGGATGTTCTCTTCTCTTTCAATGGCATCATCAGGATAGCTATGAAGAACATGGTTATACCATACACTTAATTCTCCTGAATATTCACCTGTCGTTATGTTGCCGTAGGGAGTGTCCTTTGTTGATGTAACATGAATTGATGGAATCAGGAATTGCCGGAAGAGTATATCAGGTTCAGAAATGACAATAACGGAAATAACAGCTGTAAAGAGTAATTTTATTGCAAACGCCTGGCCTTTCCTGTCAACATAAAGGGAGAGTATCACGTAGGCAAGGAATAACAGGAGGATCAGAAGCAAAAGTTTCCAGGTGTTGATTATGCCTGAAGTGAGCAGTGTCAGCACAATTCCTGAGCTTATACCTCCTGCTGTCTCGATGGCAAAAGACCTTCCCGGTGAAAAGTTGTTCAGCTCTTTTGCGATGTTTAACAGTCTGACAAATGTAAAACCAGAGATCACACAGAAAGGGAAGAGAATAATAAGGGTAAGGATCATTCCTGCAAGAAAAGCCGGTACTTCTCCGGTATGAAGAAAAAGCCGGGAGAGAGTCAGAAGCAGTACAATTGAAATGCAAGGTGATATTGCAAAAAGAAGATTGATCTTTTTCAGGTTGTTTAGAGATGATTTTCCGCCAATTGCAGCTCCGGCAGCTGATGTGATTAGCCATGAAGCAAGAAAAACACCGCTTATAAGCTCATAGCCTCCGGTAATATTCATCAGTTCTCTTATGAGAAGGATCTGTATTGCCGTACTTACAAAGCCAACCATAAAGAGGTTTGCCCGTATGTCAATGGGTTTCCTGATACCCTGGATGATATTAGTGAGCTGGTTTGTCGATGCCTTATGAAAGATATTCCTGAAATATGAAAGATGCCATATTAAATGAAAAATCCCTGTCAGCCCCATGGCTACACCTGTCTCCACATGCCAGTCGAGAAGCTGTTCTGCAAAGGGTATATCCCAGTTATAATTTATCCTGAGAGCCATGAAGATACCGGCAAGTGCGGTGAACAGGAAACTTAATGCCAGGATAGAGTTCCACAGCATCCTGTGAAAATACAGGGAATATATACCCGACCTATGAAAAAAAAGACTTGTCAGGTAAAGAAGGGAGATAATGATTACAGTACCTGTGACATGATACATGGTCATTTCCTGTTTTCTTCCAGCACCTTACCTTCATAAATATAGATCTCGGCATCCTTCCATCCGTCCCATCCTATTCCTGCCTTGTCGCGCGATGTATATCCAAGGAATTCCTCCACAGTCCAGCCATGCTCTATAGCAACCTGTGGAAGCATGGTACCCGAGCGTGGACCTTTTCTGATATATATACCATGTCTGCCAAGTTCTATCTCTTTGATGCTTTCAATCTTTTGATGCGGACCAAGAACTGTGATTTCCATTTCTGTTTTTTCGTATTCTTTTTCTGAAAGTGCAGGAAATCTGGGATCTTCAAAAGCTGATGAGTATGCTGAAGATTTAACAACTTTATAGAGGGGATCCTCGCTTACGAATCTGCCGATGCATCCTCTCAGCACTCCGTTTATCTTCAGTGTGACAAAGGCCCCTAATGTTTTTCTCAGCCCCGGGGTTATAATACTTTCATCAATAATATATTCTTTTTTATGCGCCAGAGTGCTTTTAATTGTATTTCGTGCTATTGAGAACAGAATATCTTTTTCCTCACCGGAAATGGTCAGACTTCCGGAGTTGGTTTTTTTATCATTCTTTTCCACAACAGCTATGGCATGATAACCTACCACTTCGTCTTTGCTTCCGTATTCCGAGTCGCCTGAGTTGCAATAATCGAGCTTCACATATTCAAATTCGTCTCTTCCTTCTGTGAGGTATAAAAGAGTCAGGCCGGAACTCCATCCGCACATGGAAGTTGCGAGATTCGGTATGTTGGCTGATGCATTCTTCCTCAGGCCTGACAAGAATCTATCAGGATCTCCTGAAATAAGGCCTGTTGCTGTCAGTTCGTCTGTCTTTATGCCATCTTTGTATGACGGATAATGTGAAAAGTCACTGCTTATTATAAATAAATTCTCGGCTGTAAACCATGGGCTGAGAGCCTCGGCGATTTTCCTGATGGTAACAGGGTTTGTTGTGCCGATAATTACCGGAACAATTTTCGGAGTGTTTTTATAATAATGTTGAATGAAAGGTATCTGCACCTCAAGGCAATGATCCTGATTATGAGCTGTAGTCGGAAAGTTAAAAACGGAATTATCTTTTCGTAGTTTTTCTCCTATCTCCCTGTTCACGACGGCACGACCCAGAGGAGTTATAAAATCCCCCGTATGATATACAGAAGCACCTTCGAAAGCCATTACATGGCTTGAGCCTATCAGGAAAATATTTTTGTATCCTGCATCCGGAGATGTTGCTGAAAATGCCGATGCCGCGATTTTGCCTGAAAACATATAACCGGCATGGGGAGATATTATTGCCCTGGTATTCAACGGCTTATCTGGTTTCTTGCATTCTGTAAATAATTGTCTTAACTGATTGCTGAGAGTTGATTTGTCTGACGTGTAAAAGCGTCCGGCAGCAACCGGTTGTCTGTCAGCCGGTCTTGTCTGTGAAAATAGGTCCATGATAGTGAAGATTGTGAGCAGGAAAACAATTCCGGTGCGCATGATATTACATGATTTTGGCGTAATAAAGTTACCAAAAAATCATGAAAAATCCATATTGAGAAGAGTGCAGAGACCTATAATAAAACCACCGACTCCTTGAGGATCTCTCCGTCATCGTCGAGTGCATATATTTTGATGCCTATATTCACGATCGGATTTGCGATCATATCAATTACTGGACCGAAACTGTCCTTAAGTTCTTCAAGCTCCATGCTTTCAAATTCATCTGCATTGAAATACATATGGATCATAAGGGTGTTCTCGGGCTCATTTATGGAACAGAGTGTCTTCACAATTTTTGCCAGCCAGATAGACGAAGCTGTATTGAAATACTCCAGATTAAGCCGCAGGTTTGTTATCTTCCGGGGATCTTTGGAATAATGAGTCACCCATTTAAAGACATTCTCATACAAGTCGACAGCATTCTCGGGTATTGATCTTCCTGTGAATACAAGTTCACCCGCTGAAGGATTAAGCTCAATCCTTGGAGTTTTTGCCGTCGGCTCTATCAAAAGATTTTTTAGCTCCACTTTCTCGCTGTTAAATTTGAAGAAAAGATTTGGTCATAAAAATAAGACTCTTTTGTAATTACATGTTAAAATTATTAAAGATATTAATCAGGATGTTGAAAAAATAAAAATTCACGTATCTCCAAGTTTTTGTCCGTTCGCTTTCGTTTTGACATCTTTATCTTTCAGTCCATTGTCTGAAAGTATTATCTTTGCGGCTGAAATTTTTCGTGATAATGGAAGATCTGCTCAAACATAAAATTATTGAAGCCATAAGGGTTTTATATGCCGGAGAAGCCTTAGAGGACCTTATTCAGTTACAGGAGACAAAGAAGGAGTTCAGGGGCGATTTTACCCTTGTGGTATTTCCACTGCTGAGGTTTTCAAAAAACACCCCGGAAAAGACCGGAGAATCAATCGGGAATTATCTCATTTCAAAGTGCCCATCACTTTCAGGCTATAATGTCATAAAAGGATTCCTCAACCTTGAGGTTGCAGATAAATGGTGGATTGAATTCTTTTCACAAATGGTCGCCGGTGATGATTATCTTGCATCATGCAGGGTTAAAAAGCCTGAAACGATAATGGTGGAGTATTCTTCTCCAAACACCAATAAACCTTTGCATCTAGGACATATTCGTAACAATTTGCTGGGATATTCTTTATACAGGATTCTTTCTGCCTGCGGCCATAAGGTAATTAAAACAAATATAGTAAACGACAGGGGAATACATATCTGCAAGTCGATGCTGGCCTGGCAGAAATATGGTGACGGGGAAACACCAGAGTCGTCAGGTATAAAAGGAGACCATCTTGTTGGAAAATACTATGTCCTCTTTGAAAGAAAATACAAACAGGAAGCAGAAGAGCTGAAGGAGAAAGGTGTCAGCGAGGCTGAAGCAAGGAATTCGGCTCCTCTCATAAGGGAAGCACGCGAAATGCTTTTAAAATGGGAATCCGGCGACAGTGAGGTTCTTGAATTGTGGAAGAAAATGAACCAATGGGTATATTCAGGCTTTGATAAAACATACAGGTTGCTGGGCGTCGAATTTGATAAGATATATTACGAATCAGATACATATAAGATTGGTCGTGATCTTGTAATGAACGCGTTGAAAGATAATATCCTGTACAGGCATGACGACAGTTCGATCTGGGTTGACCTGAACAGTGAAGGTCTCGATCAGAAACTCCTTCTAAGGTCCGACGGAACAGCAGTATATATGACCCAGGATCTCGGTACAGCTGTCCTGAGACATGATGAGTACGGATTTGACCGTTGTCTGTATGTTGTTGGCAATGAACAGAATTATCATTTTCAGGTTCTTAAGGCTGTCCTTAAGAAAATGGGATACCCCTGGTCTGATGGTCTTTATCATTTTTCATACGGGATGGTTGAACTTCCTGAAGGTAAAATGAAATCGAGGGAAGGAACCATTGTTGATGCCGACGACCTGATAGAAGAAATGAAAGAGACAGCACGCGATGTGTCGGCCGAGCTTGGCAAACTGGCTGATTTTACAGAAGAAGAAAAGGAGGATATATTCTCAAAAATAGGACTGGGGGCACTTAAATATTTTATACTGAAAGTTGATCCCAGGAAAAACATGACCTTCAACCCTTCCGAATCGATCGACTTTAACGGAAATACAGGGCCCTTTATTCAGTATACCTATGCAAGAATAAAATCGGTATTCCGTAAAGCTGGTCAAAACGGAGTGGTATATGATCCAGTCATAAATGCGGGTATTAAGGCCGGAGAAAAAGAAATATCCCTGATAAAGATACTCAGAAGATTCACTGCAGTGGTATCTGAGGCAGCAGGAACCTATAGTCCTGCCCTTGTCGCAAATTATTGCTACGAGCTGGCAAGGGAATATAACCAGTTTTATCATGATTTTTCCATTCTTGGAGAACCCGACAGTTCAATACGCAACCTCCGTCTTGCAATATCTGATGCCACCAGCAGGGTGCTTGGTGCCGGTATGTGGCTTCTGGGGATAGAGATGCCGGAGAGGATGTAGTATTATATTAAAATTCAGCGATATAAAACGATGTTTGAAAATTTAAGTGAACGTTTGGAGAGATCCTTTAAGATACTTAAAGGACAGGGCAGAATATCGGAAATAAATATAGCCGAAACACTCAAGGAGGTGAGGAGAGCTTTGCTCGATGCTGACGTCAACTTCAGGATAGCAAAGCAGTTCACTGATACGGTCAGGGCAAAAGCTCTTGGTCAGGAAGTACTTAAAGCTGTCAATCCTTCCCAGATGATGGTTAAGATCGTCCATGATGAACTTGCCGGACTGATGGGAGGAGATAAGACCGACATAAATATCAAGGTCAACCCTGCGATCATACTTATTGCAGGACTTCAGGGTTCAGGAAAAACGACTTTCAGCGGAAAGCTGGCAAAATGGATTAAATCGAAGCGTAACAGGAACCCGCTCCTTGTTGCCGGCGACGTATACCGTCCTGCAGCCATTGAGCAGCTGAAGATCATAGGAGAACAAGCGGAAGTTGCTGTATATACGGAGGAGGGGAACATGAACCCGGTCCAGATTGCCAGGAACGCTGTGAGAGAAGCAAAACTCAAGGGTAACGACGTTGTAATAATTGATACAGCCGGCCGTCTTGCAGTCGACGAGGAGATGATGAACGAGATATCTTCCGTTAAATCAGCTGTCAGTCCTCACGAGATACTCTTCGTAGTTGACTCAATGACAGGTCAGGACGCTGTCAACACGGCAAAAGAGTTCAATGACCGCCTCGATTTTGACGGTGTAGTCCTGACAAAACTCGACGGTGATACAAGGGGAGGAGCTGCCCTTTCTATCAAGTCTGTTGTCAATAAACCCATAAAATTTATAAGTTCGGGAGAGAAACTGGATGCCATCGACATTTTTTACCCGGTGAGAATGGCAGACAGGATACTGGGAATGGGAGACATCGTATCGCTTGTAGAAAAAGCCCAGGAACAATATGATGCCGAAGAAGCCAGAAAACTTCAGAAAAAGATCGCCAAAGACCAGTTCGATTTCAACGATTTCATTTCTCAGATCCAGCAGATTAAAAAAATGGGCAACATAAAGGATCTGATGGCAATGATTCCGGGAGTGGGAAAAGCTGTTAAAGACCTTGATATCGATGATAACGCATTTAAAAGTATTGAAGCTATTATCAGAAGCATGACACCGGAGGAGAGGTCAAATCCCGTTGTACTGAACGGAAGCAGGCGAAAGCGCATAGCTATGGGAAGTGGTACCACAGTCCAGGAAGTGAATAAGCTTCTCAAACAGTTCGACGATACCAGGAAAATGATGAAAATGGTGACAAAAAGTGGGGGAAATGCTTCTAAATTGCTTGGCAAAAGATAAATGATACTATGTATACTCTGATCGACGGAAAACAGACTGCAGCCGATATCAGACGCGAAATTGCCGATGAGGTTGCTTCAAAGCGGAAGAGTGGACTTGCAGTGCCTCATCTGGCAGCTATCCTTGTGGGCGACGATCCCTCGAGC
The DNA here is from genome assembly GCA_036759025.1 of Bacteroidales bacterium. Classification (GTDB taxonomy): domain Bacteria; phylum Bacteroidota; class Bacteroidia; order Bacteroidales; family VadinHA17; genus LD21. Next base: position 79,757 of record DAIOVL010000009.1, on the reverse strand, counting down.
CAGACCTACGTTAACAATAAGGTAAAAGACTGTGAAGAGGTAGGATTTCGCTCTACACTGATAACATTCGGTAATGATGTGCCGGAGAAGACGCTGTTGGCCGCAATTGATGATCTCAACAGAGACAGCGCTATTGACGGATTCATCGTCCAGCTTCCGCTTCCTGGTCATATAACGGAAACAAAGGTTATAGAAGCCATCGATCCTTCAAAGGATGCTGACGGATTCCATCCTGTCAACCTTGGAAAAATGATGATTGGCCTTGATGGATTTCTTCCTGCCACACCTTACGGGATCATGGAACTTATTAAGAGATACAGGATAGAAACAAAGGGGAAGAACTGTGTAGTAATAGGAAGAAGCAACATCGTAGGCCGCCCGGTAAGCATCCTGCTTTCAAGAAAGGGGATCGATGCTACAGTAACACTTGTTCACAGCCGTACAGCAAATATTCCTGCCGTTGTGAGGGAAGCCGACATAATTGTTGCAGCAATAGGTTCGCCCGGATATGTAACTGCAGATATGGTCAAGGAAGGAGCTGTGGTAATCGATGTTGGTACAACGCGTGTGGAAGCACCGGGTACAAAATCGGGCTTCAGGCTGTCAGGTGATGTCGACTTCCAAAATGTTGCGCCCAGATGCTCCTTCATAACACCTGTACCCGGAGGCGTAGGACCTATGACCAGAGTCTCGCTTCTGAGAAATACTCTTCTGGCTGCGCGGAACAGGGAATGATATTCAGGGTCATTCAACAGGATCGGACATTCCCCTGAAGTACAGATCGAAACCTCCCTTTCCTCCAGGCCTGTTGGATGAAAACATTAAAAGAAGATTTGTATAATTGTTTACCGTGCCTGTTACAGGTCTGTATTCATCATACTGGGTGTTGATATCCGGACCCAGGTTTTCTGCCGTACTCCACTTACCGTTTCTGAAGACCGACATATACAGGTCAAATCCTCCCATCCCTCCCGGGCGGTCGGATGCAAAAACCATGATATCGCCGAAAATAAAGGGACATTTGTCATCGCTGCTGCTGTTGACGCTGTCGACCGCCACAGAAGCTTCGGAATACAAACCACTGAACCACGTTTCAGGATCGGTTTCAGCAGGTCGTGTCGCGATAAATATATCAAAATTGCCTCCTGCATTAGTTGAAAAAATGGCTGTGTCCTGGTTGGTATCAAAGCAGATATACGCGTCGTCGTTAACGGTGTTGAGCAGGCTGACAGGGAATGGGCCTGAAATCACAGGAAGAGCTGTCCCGAGAGCAGGCTGGTTCTTGCAATAGTAAAAATCAAGGTCGCCATCTTCATTTTGTGATGAAATCAACAGATATTCATATCCGTCAACAGTGCTGAAAAACCTGTATGGTCCGAATTCATTGCCTGAAGTATTTACCCTGGAGGCAAGCTGAGTAAGGAATGGATCGTTGGTCACTTCACAACCAAATCCGAAGGCACCCGATGTCTGGTCCCATAAAAAGGAAACCATTCCCTGAACCAGGTCGAAATCTTCCCCCATACTGTGCCTGTTACTTGAAAAAAAGAGTATTACATTATTGTAAATCTGATAGATATCGAGGTTGTAATCATCATACTCAGTATTCAGATCGGTTAGCGCAAATGTTGCAGTATCGGGAAAAGTGCCGAAGGGAAATTTGATCGGATTTTCCTCTTTTTTGCAAGACACCAGTCCTGATACGAACAGAAGGGTAATCGAAAAAAAGAAGGTGGCTGAAATTTTTGATAGTGTTTTCATGACAGACATTAATACTACATTAACGCAAAGATATTAAATTTAGTATCAATAGAAAGACCGGGTGTGAGCCCGGTCTTTCTGGGGTAGAATTTAGGTTAATTCCAGGGTAAATTGGGTATAGGGTAATCTAATCTGCTTTTATACACAAAAGATGAATATTTGACTCCATAGGTTGCGTTTTTAAATTAAAAAAAATAAAAAAATATATATGTTAATCATATTGTTTTGAAATACAGTTGTTTAAAAAAATGGTTCATTGTTAATAATTGAAACCCAACCGCAAAAGGTTTGCAATAAATAATGCTATTTTTGTGCAATAATAACTCTGGCCATGGAAGAGGATAAATTTGGGTTACAGTGGGAGGATGAAATAAATCAGGCTGTCCAGAAGTTCGAACGGATGAGAAAAAATAATGAGAGTTATTTTTTCGATGTCGTTGAATTCGAATCAATAATTGATTATTACATAGAGAACAACAATTCTGTAAAGGCATACGAAGCAGCTGCTCTTGCTTCAAAACAGCATCCTTATTCGGTTTCACTACAGCTTCGCAAAGCAAAAGTTCTTCTCGAAAAGGGACGTGCCGTAGAGGCTTTGGGTATACTTAAACAACTTGAGAGTATCGAACCCGGAAATCATGAGATATTTATTGCAAAGGGAACTGCCATGGGTATTCTGGGCGATATTCATGGAGCCAGGAGGATGTTTGATTATGCTCTATCACTCGATTATGACGATATCGCAGGGATACTCTTTTCAATAGTATCTGTTCTTCAGAATCTTAATTATTACGATCACCTCATCCCGTATTTGCTCAGGTTAATTGAGCTTGAACCAGATTTCCAGTCTCATCTCTATGATCTGGCTTATGCGTACGAGAAGACAGAAGATTATGCCAACAGCATCAACTACTACATAAAATACCTTGAGGAAGAACCCTTTTCCGACAGCGCATGGTATAATCTTGGAATCATTTATAATAAGATCGATCAGCCTGAAAAGGCTCTGGAAGCTTATGATTACGCTCTGGCCGTTAACAACCAGAACTCATTTGCCCTCTTCAATAAAGCAAATATTCTCAGTAATCTCGAAAGGTACTTCGAAGCTATCCCTGTATACCATGAATACCTGGGGCTGGAACCGGATAGTTTTGAAGCTCTGAACTATCTTGGTGAATGCTATGAAAAAACAGGCGATGTCATACTTGCAAAACAATATTATCACGATGCAATCGAAATAGCCCCCGAATATGCTGAACCATGGTTCGGACTGGGGGTCGTCGAGCTTAAAACGGGGAATCCTGACGACAGTATTATTTTTTTCAGAAAAGCTGTACGTCTCGATGACGAAAATCCCGAATACTGGTATTTCATGGGGAAAGCCCATCATGCAGGAGGTGAACTCAAGAGTTCTGTCACATGTTTCAGGGAGGCTCTTAAACTGGATCCATACTTTGACGAGGTCTGGCTCGATTTTGCAAAGATCATCCTCAGCGAAAATCTTGAAAAAAAGGCATTGCCTTACCTTGATCATGCCTGCAAGGCTACAGGCGAAGTACCTGGATTAAACTACCTGCTTGCTTCCTTCCACCTCAAGTCAGGAAATGCCGATAAGGCTTTTACACACCTCTCCCTTGCACTGGGAATTGACCACGGTCTGTTTATTGTATACCGTGAACTTTTCCCTCGTGAAATTCTGTCAAGAAAGATCATCAGGCTTCTCATCAGGTATAAACTGATCTGAACGCCGAATCTTAAAAACTGAAGAATTATGAAAAAAATACTGCCGTATCTTCCCGACCGTCCGCGCAAACCCAGAAAACATGGTCTTACCATGGTTATGGACAAGGGACTGAGCCTGAATGAAGCTGCAGGTTTTATGTCAATTGGAAGCAATTATACTGATTACGTGAAACTCGGGTTCGGTACATCAATAATAACACCGGGACTGGAAAAAAAGATCAACCTCTACAAAAAGAAGGGAGTAATACCTTATTTTGGAGGAACACTTTTTGAAGTTTTCGTTATCCGTGACATGTTCAGGGAATTTGTGAAGTTTCTGGATAAGTACAGGATAGATTTGGTTGAAGTATCTGACGGATCTTACGATATTGACCATGATCGTAAACTTGAATATATTCACAAGCTTGCCAGACACAGGACGGTAATTTCAGAGGTTGGCTCTAAAAAGAAAGAGGTGGTTTACAGTCCTGCTCAGTGGGTGGAAATGATGAAGTCAGAACTTGATGCCGGTTCTGTCAAAGTCATAGCTGAGGCCAGAGAATCAGGCACCACAGGCATTTACAACGAAGACGGATCGATAAATAATTCTATCATCGGTGCTATTTCTGACCAGGTGAAACTCGAAAACGTTATATGGGAAGCACCGCTGAAAAGCCAGCAGGCATGGTTTATAAAGCATTTCGGTGCCAACGTGAACCTTGGTAACATAGCCCCCTCCGAAATAATACCACTCGAAACGCTCAGACTCGGTCTTCGTGGCGATACCTTTTTCCAGTTCCTGCCGGAGGATCTTAAATAATAGCTCTTCGAAAATCCTTCTCAAAAGTCTCTGATGAGAAAATTCGGACTCATAGGATATCCCCTGACACATTCTTTTTCTGTCACTTATTTTTCTGAAAAATTCAGACGCGAAAATATTGCTGACGCCGTTTATGAAAATTTCCCCATTAAATCAATAGAAGAATTTCCGGCTCTCCTCGAAAAGAATCCTGACCTTTCAGGTCTGAACGTCACCATCCCCTATAAAACTAAAATACTGAAATATGTCGATATAACAGGGGATGAAGTTGACCGGATAGGAGCGGCAAATGTAATTAAAATTAAATGGCTGAAGGACAGACCATATATCTCAGCATACAACAGCGATGTAACGGGCATTAAGGATTCCCTGGTTCCGTGTACCAGAGGGACTGCCAGTAAAGTGATGATTCTTGGTACTGGCGGAAGCAGTAAGGCAGTAGTCTGGACCCTGAAGAAAATGGGGTGTGAGACTATTCTGATATCAAGGAGAAGCAGGCCGGGGATTCTGACATACAAGGAAATCACACCCGAAATTCTGGAAACTGTCGATATTATAGTTAATACGACACCAGTTGGGATGTATCCCGATACCGGAGCAAAGCCCGATATTGACTATGGCTGTCTGAGCCAGAAACATATTCTCTTTGATCTGGTATATAATCCGGAGATGACAGAATTCCTTAAATCAGGAAAGGAAAGAGGATGCACCATAATTACAGGCATGAAGATGCTGCGGTCACAGGCAGAGCGTTCCTGGGATATCTGGAACGACGATTCCCTCTAGCATAACATCGTGTTCAGACTCTGTGATTTACACGCCAAAGCTAAACCCGTTCAGCTTGTCGAACAGAATCCCGGCTATCCCGGCCAGTAATATCCCTGCAATACAGATTATCAGCGCAAGGCGGGTGGAAAGAGGACTCTTTATCGTTTTTAAATGTCGTGTATTGTCTTCTGTGAAGATAATCCTGATAATGTTTAGGTAGTAGAATAATGTGAGCAGAGTATTTGCTGAAATGACCAGGAGGAAGAAATAAAACCCCTTTTCGGCAGCCGATGCAAATACAAAAAATCTTCCGAAAAATCCCGCAAAGGGAGGTATTGCTGCCAGCGAAAGTAAGGCAATTGTCATTGAAAGTCCCAAACCCCTGTTAGAATGGTACAAACCCCGGAAATCAGCAATTTCATCGCTGCCTGTCGCACCTTTAACGATCATTACCATTACATATAAACCCATGGCAGAAAAAATATAAGCCGCTGATGATGAAATGATTGATGTCATTGCCAAAGGGCTGGCACCAATAATTCCGGTAAGTATATAGCCTGTCTGGACAAGTGAGGACCATGCCAGGAAGCGGCTTGTTTTTTTCTGCCTCAGTGTAATGATATTTCCGGCCGTTAAGCCTGCAATAGTGAGATAAAAGATAGTCTTTTGCCAGAGTAACGAAACCGACGGGAAAATGGAAAAAAGGAGTATCAATAGTATAAAAACGCCCGAAACAGAAATGATGATCGCAGAAAGAGACAGTAGCCCTGATGGATGACGTTCCTCCATTCCTTCTCTGATAAGATAGTAGGGGAGAATTAATATCTTAATCAGTATTCCTCCGAAAATTGCAAAAAAGGCGAGGACCTGGAGAGTGTTATTCATGTTTATGGTTATCAGTTTGGAAAAATAAAGGGTGCCACAAACTCCGTATGTTATTGATATACCAAACAATATAATCAATGATGAAAATAATGAAGCATGTATCATACTGCCACTTGGCGCGGGAAGATCATTTTTGTTTTTTAATATTTTTACCAGGGCCGTAACAGGTAGTAATGCCAGCTCAATACCGAGATAAAACACCAGAAAATGACCTGCTGATATCATAAGGTACATGCCTGCCAGAGATATGAATATCAGGAAATAGAAGTCTCTTGAATCACGAAGATCTTGTTGCCTGCTATTGTGTTTGAATGAAAAGAACAGGATTATCAGGACCGCCACGTTAAGGATGTTTTTCATAATTAACGGCAGCGGTGATGAAAGTAACATTCCTCCGAAGGCAATGCCATCGCCGGCTCTTAAGAACCCTATCCAGGTTAAAACCATAAAGAGTCCCGTCGCAGTAATGCTTAATGTGTATGCATTGAAAATTTTTCTGACTGAGCCTGCTGTCAAAATCAGAACAGTTACTGCGGTCAGCAACACTTCATGACGAATATATACCAGTTCTTCCAAGTTCATAAATTATCCTGTAGGTAAAATTCATTACAACGGATTGATTGTACCTATCCTTTCCAATAATGGCCGGAGCCCCGTATTAATAAGTGAAAGTATCCATGAGGGGAACATACCTGCTGCCAGAGGGAGCAGAAAGAGTATCACTATTGCCATCTTTTCTGAAAATTTAACTCTGTATTTTCCCCTTTCTTTTTTATTTAGCTCAGCAGTGCCTGCAGATGAAAGCAGCATCCTCAGAGCGACTATCAGAATGAAAACTATCACTAAAGCCATTGAAAGGAGGACCACATAAGCGGCTATTTTCCGTATCGGTTCGTTGACGTTTAAAAAAGCGCTGATCAGCGATCTCCATCCTATAAAACCCACAGAGCCGGGGATGCCTCCTAATATCAGGACTGCAACAAAAAAGACGACAGATAAAACCAGAAGGTGTTTGCGGCTTCTGAAAATACTCCTGGCTTCAGTTGTATGTGACTGAGAATTTTTCATCCCGGCAATTGCAAAAAGCAGTATGACAGCAGTTCCATGCGAGAACATCATCAGAATTGCACCTGTAAGGGCTTCCTTATTCAACAGGAGAAGAGCGAAAAAAATAAGTCCGCTGAAACTCAGAGATGACCAGATGAGTATTTTTCTCAGGTCTTTCTCAAATATTGTGAGCACTGATCCTAAAACCGTACCTGTGGCTGCAAGCAACAGAAAGAACAACGACACATCCTGCGCACCTTCAGGCATAAGGTTTATCCCGAATCTGAAAGCTCCATAAATACCCAGCTTGATTATGATGCCGGAATAATATGACCGTAGCTCAGGTGATAAGGATGATATACTTCCCGGAAGCCAGATGCTGAAAGGGGCCATTCCGCCTATAACTGCAAAACCTGTAAAAACCATTGTGAAGAAAACCTTCTGGGGAGCCCTGTTCATCAGATATTTCTGGATGTCTGTTATGTTGAATGTAAGATAATTGCCATCAGGTGCCGAATTCATATACACTCCCAATAATCCGACAAGTAAAAGTGCTGCGCCTCCGGCAGGAATCAGAATGAATTTCATTGATGAGGCTATTTCATTTTCTTTTGCCTTAATACTCTGCAGGATGAAAAAGGGCACCAGAATTCCGGCGAAAAACATAAAGCCTGTCACCATATCGATCGATACAATGAATCCTGATGATGCACTTACAGTCAGCAGCAGTGTTACATAATACTCCCGTGGTTTGTTATCACCATCCTGTGTAAGAAAAACTGCAGCGAATGCTGCCAGCGAACCAAGTACAAGCATCACAATAGTAATTCCGTCAGCTCCGGTTACAAAATGGATGTTCAAACTTCCAAACCACATCAGGTTTTCAACGAAAAGCATATTATCGGAGGCGTCGTTTTTTATTCCTGAGAGATATAATGGTATCAGAATGAATGATAAAAGCAACTGCAAACCTGTACCTGTTCTGGCAAGAGCCCTTATATTATCAGGTTTCCTGACAACAAGAATACCCATTATCGTCAGCAGTGGTAATAAAATAAATAGTGTCAGAATACTCATCGGTTAAAATTTTAAATCCCGGTTTCGTTTTTTCCCGCCTGCATTTCTTTTTTACTTATCCTGATAAATACCGCAGCAGCAATTGCTGCCTCACATAACAATACAACCATGAGCAGTACAGATGCCTGAATGCCTTCTGATTTATCATAGAAAAGGTGTTTGTTGAAAGCAGCGAAATTTATAATTACTGCATTGAACATCAGGATCAGCGATATTATGACTGTCAGCCTGTTCCTTTGGCTGATAAAACCATAAATCCCGGCAGCGAACATTATGACTGATGTGATGAGATAATATTCGAGGGGTATAACAATGTTCATTTATTTTTATTTTTTTTCATATCCTTATTGTAACTGTCGCGTAAGACCGAACTTATCACGACAGCAGCTGTTGTAAACAGTAAAACAATTATCAGCGCAGGCAGAATTATTCCGTCTGTAATTGCCGTGAGGGAATTGTTCAGGTTTTCCGGCAGATGGACTTCACCATCGGTGTTCTGGTATGGTGCAAATCTGAAGCGGAGCATTGTAATTATGGATATGGCAAGAAATGCAACGGCTGTAATAATTGCTGCAGACTGCCTTGGCCATGTCAGTTTTTTATTCTCATCCGGAGGTTTTTTTTCAAACACTCCCGACTTACGAAGAAAAAGGATCGTGCCGCCGGCACAGATGAAAAGATATATTACCGCCAGAAGGAAAAGTTTGAGTGTAATAAGTATACCTGATGTAGCGATAAGCACTAATGAGATGCAGATTGCCGACCTGGCAGCCGACCGGGTTGCCACTGAAAGAAATGTAATAACTAGTATCACTGAGCAATAAAGCAGGAACAAAATCTGAACGGTAGTCATATCTTCAATATTTGTTCATTTTTATTTCCGGCATATCCGCTGTCTTTTCACACTGGCAATTATAGTGATTATTCATGAAGGAACAGCTTGGCGGGGTACTCAATATCTTCAAGGAAGAGCCCCCTTGCAGGTGCCGACTTTCCTGCCCTGCAGCGGTCTTTGGCCAGTATTACCTCTTCAAACTGATTCATTGTAAGTTTTCCCTTCCCAATGTCGATCATTGTACCTGTAATGGATCTTACCATATTTCTTAAAAACCTGTCGGCCTTTATGGTCAGGATTAACCTTTCCTGATCTTTTTCCCAACCTGCATGATCAATCCTGCAGATATTTGTCCTGCTACCGGAATGGAGTTTGCTGAAACTGGTGAAATCATTATTTTTCATCAGTATCCTGCACCCCTTATTCATAGCTTCGATATCAATTGATCCGGGAACATACCACGCACGGTCGGTGCTGAAAGGATCTTTTGCATTAACGACATAATACCTGTAAGTTCTGGAAAGAGCACTGAATCTTGCATGCGCCTCCGTATTGACTTCTGCTATTCTTTTTATTGCGATGTCCTGGGGAAGGAATCTGTTAAGCCTGTGTATGAATTTATCAGGGTCTTTTGTGTGATATGTATCAGAGTCAAAATGTGCACAATAGAAACTTGCGTGAACACCGGTATCAGTTCTTCCTGCTCCTGTCACATTTATTTTTTCACCGGATATGGTGCTGAGGGCATTTTCCAGCATTTTCTGGACAGTCGTGGCATGGGGCTGAAGCTGCCAGCCATGATAAGCAGCCCCGTTGAATGATAGAAATATGAAATATCTCCTTTTCACTTCCTGGTTTGTGCAAATATAGCTAAATGGTCATGAGTTATCCCTGGCAGTTATCGAAATACTGAAAGAATTAATTAATCCATACTCTTTGAAAATCCATCTTTAAATGTAAATTTACGATCACTAAATAACAATCATGTGTTTAACCTAATTATTGCAAAATGACTGAACAGAAAAACACTCAGGTAGCCGGAATGGCATTTATGGGAATGATATTTTTCCTTTTCGGCTTCGTAACGACTTTCAATATAACCCTTGCTGATAAGTTCAAGGCAGTTTTTGAACTTTCAAATTTCCAGGCCCAACTGGTGAACGGGGCATTCTTCTTCACTTACTTTGTGCTCTCATTTACTGCCGGGGGTATTATAAAAAGAATTGGATACAAGGGAGGTGTTATTCTCGGACTGCTGTTGGTAGCTGCAGGTAGTTTCCTCTTTTTCCCGGCTGCAAAAGCTCTTTCATTTCCGTTTTTTCTGTTCGCAATATTTATAATGGCCGGCGGCGTTGTTTTTCTTCAGGTTGCTGCAAATCCTTATGTTACAGCACTCGGTCCTTCTGAAACAGCCTCGGGCCGACTGAACCTGACACAGGCTCTGAATTCAATTGCCACTTACCTGGCGCCGATCGTTGCGGGAGTTTTTGTCTTCAAGACAGCAGCCGATGCTGCCCTGACTCCTGCAGGAGCCGCCAAATCTGTTCCTGGTCCCTTCCTGATAATAGGTATAGTAGTTGTTGTTATAGCTTTTGCAGTATATCTGCTCCGTCTTCCCATGATACCAACTCAGGGTATCGAAAGGAAGAGCGTATGGAAATATCCTCATGTGACTCTGGGCGCCCTTGGTATCTTTTGTTACGTGGGGGCTGAGGTTGGTACGGCTGCATTCCTCCAGCGTTATCTTCAGACAGCACTGAACATGGCACAATCGGATGCTGCCAGAATGATAGCACTATACTGGGGAGGGTCAATGGTTGGACGATTTTATGGATCATTCATGCTATCCAATGTCAGGAGTTCAAGGAAGTATCTTTATACTGTGATCGTTATAGCTCTTGCATTTTTTGTAGGCTGGTTCGTACGGTCTGAAGTTACTGACGGTCTCATCTTTGCAGGCATTGCATTGCTGAATTATCTTGCGATACAGCTTGGAAGGGGCAAAGCTGCACGCTCTCTGGCTGTTTTCGGTATTATAGCAACAATCCTTCTGGTAGTTGTCATGTCTACAAGTGGCAGCTATACTCTATGGGTAGGTCTCGCAATAGGCTTCTTTAACTCCATTATGTTCCCGAATATTTTTACCCTCGGTGTCGATGGACTCGATAAGGGAGAATTGAGCATGGCTTCTGGTCTGATAAACACACTTATTGTCGGAGGTGCCGTAATACCCGTGCTTATGGGAATTATGGCTGACACTTTAGGTGTGAGGGCTGCTTTCGTTCTTCCCATTATATGTTATCTCTATATAGTGTTCTATGCCCTTGTAGGTAGCAAAAAAAGGTAATTATTTATTAACTCATAATATCGATGGCTACAAAAGAAATACTTGAATCAAGAATTAACAACGGTAATAACGATACTTTCCGTGACCTCTATGGTAATGATGTTACAGAACTTAAACGAAATGCAGAGCGGTACCTGAAGCTTCTCGGTCAGTTTACAGCTGAGTTCGGAGCTAAGGATGCAGAATTCTTCAGTTCACCCGGACGTACTGAGATAGGCGGTAATCATACGGACCATAACTGGGGAAGGGTGCTTGCCGGTGCAGTTAACCTCGACAATGTGGCCGTCGCAGGCCCCAACGGAACAAACATCATCAGAATACTGTCTGAAGGCTATCCGCGTTTCGAGGTTGATTTGTCGTCACTCGCTCCTGTTGATAATGAAAGGTTTACATCAGCAGCTCTGGTAAGGGGTATATGCTCCCGATTTAAGGAGCTCGGTTTTGATATAGGCGGTTTCGACGCATGTATCGATGGTGGGGTGCCAAAGGGTTCAGGACTCAGCTCTTCAGCATCATTTGAAGTGCTGGTGGGGGCAATACTTAACAGACTGTTCAATAATGACAGAATGGACCCCATCCAAAACGCAATAATAGGTCAGTATTCGGAAAACAATTACTTTGGTAAACCCTGCGGTCTGATGGACCAGACTGCATGCGCCATGGGAGGACTTATAACTATCGATTTCAGAGACCCTTCCTCACCTGTGGTTAAAAAGGTAGATTTCGATTTTGTGGCAACAGGTTTTTCACTTGTCATCACCGATACAGGAGGAAACCATGCCGACCTTAACGATGAATATGCATCTTTGCCATCGGATATGAAAGCCGTTGCAACTGAGCTGGGAGCCAGGGTTCTGCGGGAAGTAAGCCTCGAACAGGTACTGACTGCCGCCCCGGGAATCAGAGAGAAGGTTGGCGACAGAGCGTTACTCAGAGCCATTCATTTCCATGGGGATAATCAGCGTGTCGTAAACCAGGTGGAAGCCCTCGAGAGAAACGATTTCAGGGCTTTTCTTGCAATGGTGGTAGATTCAGGATACAGCTCCTATATGTATAACCAGAACATCTTCCCTGTAAATAATGTCAGGGAACAGGGTGTGTCTGTGGCTCTCGCCCTCAGTGACCTGGTTCTCAAAGGAGAAGGAGCATGGAGAGTTCACGGAGGCGGTTTCGCCGGAACAATTCAGGCATTCGTGCCGGCAGACCTTCTTCAGAAGTATATTGTTACTCTCGAACATTTCTTCGGAAAAGGTGCCTGCAGAAACCTGTTCATCAGACACAGAGGTGCCGGAATTGTTGAACTTTAACAACCTTTAATAATGAGTAATATCTTAGCCAGGGAACGCTTCGAAGGTTTTGTTGATGGTAAAGCAGTATCCCTTTATACCCTGAAAAATAAAAATGGCTTAACGGCACAGATAACAAACTACGGAGCCATAATAGTAAGCCTGTTCGTTCCCGACAGGTCAGGAAAATTTGCTGATATTGTCCAGGGATATGATACCCTGAAGGAGTACACCGATGGCAACGGACCATATATGGGTGCAGTTTGCGGAAGGTGTGCAAACAGGATAGCAAATGGCAGATTCACACTGGGAGATACAGAATATAAGCTCGCAGTAAATAACGGCCCTAACCATCTTCACGGGGGTATCAGGGGCTTTAGCAAAGTGGTCTGGACAGTTCTCTCAAACACAGATTCTGAAGTTTCGATGCAGTACCTTTCAACTGACGGAGAAGAAGGATATCCCGGAAACCTTACTGTAACTGTAATATACTCTCTTTCAAATAGTAATGAGTTTAAAATAGATTATCATGCTTTTGCCGACAAAACCACGATTGTAAATCTGGCTTCTCATTCTTACTTTAATCTGTCAGGAGAAGGTTCTGGAAGCATTTATGATCATGAACTCACGATAGACGGTGATTTTTTCACACCTACCGATGAAACAAATGTTCCCACAGGTGAAATACGTCCGGTGGCAGGAACTCCCATGGATTTCACGATACCGAAAAGGATAGGTGCAGATATCGAAAAGGAGGACCTGCAGCTGATCTATGGTGCCGGATATGATCATAACTGGGTGCTCCGGCACAGGACGGGAACCCTGGGACAAGCTGCTGAAGCTTATGACCCTCTTTCGGGAAGAGTAATGGAGCTTTTTACCACACAACCCGGAATGCAGCTGTATACGGCAAACTGGATCGAGAATGAGTCCGGTAAGGGAGGAAAAAAGTATCAGCGTCGTTGGGCATTTTGTCTTGAAACACAACACTTTGCAGATGCTGTAAACAAGGCTCACTTTCCCTCAACCATTTTGAATCAGGGTGAAGAATACAGGCATAGCTGTCTGCACCGCTTCAGTACCAGATAAATAAACCTTAATTTCAATGCATTATAAATCAATAATTTACAAATACCATGACTGACAGCAAGAATAAATTTCTGTTTCCTCTCATCGTTATGGCCTCGATGTTCTTTCTTCTGGGATTCATAACAACGATGAATAATTCTCTTATAGACTACCTTAAGAATGCATTCAGCCTGAATGAAGTGGAGAAGCAGCTTCCCAACACATTCTTTTATGGTGCCTATATTCTTTCGATACCTGTTGGCTATCTTCTGAACCGGATAGGATACAGATGGGGCGTGCTGAGTTCACTGGCGCTCATAGCCCTGGGATTTTTTCTTTGTATTCCCGGGGTTACACTGGGATACTATGGTTTTCTGAGTGCCGTATCGGTGTTTGCAATAGGAGTTGTGATTCTGCAGGTTGCAGCAAATCCTTATGTAAATGCCCTGGGCACACCTGAAACAGCAGCCAGCAGACTTACTCTGACCAATGCGCTTAACTCGGTGGCAACAGTAATTGCGCCCATATTCGTGTCGATGCTTATTGTTTCAGCCAATGATGCAGGAACTGCTGATCCAAAAGCTGTTCAGGGACCGTTTGCCGGAATAGGCATTGCCACACTTATCATTGTGGTGGTGATGTTCTTTCTCAAACTGCCCGAGATAAACGAGGGGGAAAACGGAGCCGGTGAGGTCAGGAAATCAAAATCGAGTGCCTATAAGTACACTCATATGTGGCTGGGCTCGCTGGCTATCTTTTTCTATATGGGTGTCGAAATCGGTATCCCCAGCTTCTTTGCCGACTATTCCGACAAACTGGGTTTTAATTTCGTTGGAGACACAAGAACCAGGCTGCTGGCATATTACTGGGCCGGATTAATGGTTGGTCGTGTGGCAGGTATATTTATACTGAGGAAATATAGTGCAAGGACAATTCTAAGTTTCAATGCCATAATAGGAGCTCTGATGCTTTTGTTGTCTCTGGTGCTCGGTTTAATGGGAATGAAATCAATAGCACTGGTATTGTTCCTTGGTACAGGTCTGATGCATTCGATAATGTGGCCCTGCATTTATAATCTTTCACTCGAAGATCTTGGCCCTCATACCAAAGTAGGGTCGGGAGTGATTGCTACTTCTGTTATCGGAGCAGCTCTGCTGCCTCCTATGATGGGAGCCATTCAGAAGGGAACAGGTCTGTTAGTGGCAATATGCTGCCTCTTCATATATTATGCATATATCACTTTCTTTGCACAAAAAGGTTCAAAGATCAGATAACTCAGTCGGTAAAAGAAAGAGGTAAAAGCCGGCCTGCCTGTGTGCGGAGCCGGCTAATTAAAGTCTTATGAGTATATGTACATCTTTCCATTATGTTAAATGGAATGATCATCTGTTAAGCTAATTGTAATTTTTGTCATGATAAAAAGAGGTTTTGCAAGCGACAATAATGCCGGTGTCCATCCGGATATTATGAAAGAATTTTTCACCGTTAATCAGGGTCATGTGGTTGGTTATGGTGCCGATCCCTATACAGAAAAAGCCATGGAAGTTTTTAGGGAGCAACTTGGTCCCGACACTGAGGTTTTCTTTGTTTTTACCGGTACCGCTGCAAATGTTCTCGGCATTTCAGGGATAACCCGCTCATGGAATTCATTGATAGCAGCAGAAACAGCTCATCTGCAGCAGGATGAATGTGGTGCGCCTGAAAAATTCACAGGCTGCAAGGTGCTTACTTCGGAGACACCTGACGGGAAGATCACCCCTGACCTCATTGCAAAACATTTGCACGGTTTTGGTTTTGAGCATCATCCGCAGCCTGGAGTTATATCGATAACACAGGCTTCCGAAATGGGTACAGTATATTCGGTCGATGAAATAAGGACCATGGCCGATTATGCTCATTCCCATGGTATGTATCTCCATATGGACGGAGCCCGTCTGGCTAATGCAGCGGTTTCACTGAACCTTCCGTTTCGTTCCTTCACCACCGACGCAGGAGTTGATGTACTATCATTCGGGGGGACAAAGAATGGAATGATGATGGGAGAGGCCATATGTTTTTTGAAACCCGGTCTTTCGGAAGGGTTCAAATACATTCGAAAACAGGGGATGCAGCTGGCTTCCAAGATGAGATACATCTCCTCGCAGTTTCTGGCTTATTTCCGTGATGACCTCTGGAAGTCATGTGCCTCTCATGCCAACGCTATGGCTTCGCTGCTTGAAGAAAGGCTTAAAGACATCAGCGGGATAACCATAACACAGCCTGTTCAGTCAAATGGTGTGTTTGTTATCATGCCCGATAATGTTGCAGAAAAGATGATGAAGCATTATTTCTTTTATTCGTGGGATGAATTCAGATCAGAATACCGTCTTATGACAAGCTGGGATACGACTGAGGAGGATATAGAAAGGTTTACGGTATTGCTGAAGCAGGAGATGACAGTAGTGTCACATTAAAAAAAGGGCCCTCAAAAAGGGCCCTTTCACGTATATAATCAAAAAATGATTATTTAAGCGTAAAGGTAATCGGTACCATGTACCATACCGGAACGGGTTTTCCGCCCTGTTTACCGGGCTTAAATGTAGGAAGTGTCGATACAACTCTGACTGCTTCTTTGTCAAGTTCAGGGTCAACTCCCTTGAGTACGGAGATCTGACTTACCGTACCTTTGGCAGTGACACAGAACCTTACTATTACGCGGCCCTGGATGTTGTTTTCCTTGGCTACTTCAGGATAGTTGGTATGTTCACCAATATACTTGAGAAGTTCAGTTTCCCCGCCCGGGAACATAGGCATCTCCTCAACGACCACGAATGGTTCGGGTTCTGCCTCAACTTCTTCAACTTCTTCCTTAACGGGTTCAACATACTCTACCACCTCTTCGTTCTGAACCTCAACCTGAGCTTCGTCCATCGTCATAAGTTCAACGACAGCGTCTTCCGGTTTAACAGAGTCTACAACAACAGGAGGAACATATTTTGCCTGCTGAACTACATCCTGTGGAGGAGGGGGAGGAGGGGGAGGAGGAGCAAAATCCTGATCGGGAGTCTCAAGGTTCTCCATCTGGATCTCTACCTGTCTTTCCTCTCTCTGTGTCCTGCTCTCTGCGGCTTTGGCATTAAGATATGGTGTTATGATAACAACACTCATAAGGGCTATCCCTAATGTAAGCGCAATGATAACGTTCCTCTTGTATTTCTTCCTTAGAGTATAAGCTCCGTATTCCTTATTCCTGAATTCAAAGACTATGTCGTCGAATGCAGGTGCTCTGAGTTTTTCCTTTGCCATCATTTAAAGGTTTACGGGTTAATTGGATGAAGATGCCAATGCAGGAGTGCCTATAGCCGTCTCTACCATCTTCTCTTCATACCATGCAATTTTCATAAACGTATAACGGGCAATTCCGCAGATATTCATTTCGTCGAGTATATCCACAAAATTTCCGTAGTCGGCTTCCTTATATGCTTTTATAAGCACAATAGGTCCTGTGTCGTCATCCTTTTTCAGCTGGCTTATGGAGCTTTGAAGTGAATCCTGTGAGATATTTATCCTTCCTGAAATGACTTCATCCCTGAATTCTGTAATAGTTCTGGCCAGGGTTCTGTTCCTCTCAAGCAGGAGCTTACGGATACCGTCAGCGCTGAAATCTGTTTCCATCAGAGGCGGAAGATTGTTAAAATCTTCTTCTTTTACTGCTCCAGGATACCAGAAGAGCCTGTCATCAGGTCCGAGGAGTATATTCAGAGTACGGCTGGCAACGATTTTTGGAGCTTCCTGTTGTGTCGGATCCTTAACTTTTTCCGGCAGGATGATCTCCATGATCTTTGCCTTGCTGAATGCAGTCGTCAACATGAAGAATACGATAAGCAGACACATAAGGTCTACCATCGGGGTCATGTCGATATGGGGAGGATGCTTCTTCGCTTTCTTCTTCCCGCCTTCACCTTTTTCTTCTACGATAATCTCTGCCATATCACTGTTGTATTTCTTCCAGGTTTATTTTAGCTGCTTCCAGACTGGTTACCAGATTAAACCTATTAACATTTTTATCCTGAAGTATATCCAGTACTTTTTCTACTACTGAGAATTCAGTATTGGAATCACCTTTGATAGAGGCCTGAATATTCGGGTTTACCTGACGGGCACAAAGAATCCACATCGCGAGCTGATTGTCGGCTGAATCAATGGGTATGCCGTTTTCCTGAATACTGTTCCTCAGGTTATTGTCATTGGTGGTCAGGAATTCCTTCATTCTGGTAATAGGTACACCCATGGCTGATTTGTACTTCTCAAAGGCTCTGCGTTCCTCATCAGTGAATTCGATCTCGTACCTTTTTCCCATCTCATCGAGAATTTTTGGTCTGTATTTGAGAAGAGTGTCGGGGCCGTTATCGAAATTCATGTATACCTTGCCGTCAGCTGAAAGAAGGAATGTCATCGTATTAAAATCAGGAGTAGGCGTTTCTGATATTGAAAAGGGCGTATCAACAGTAGCCGGTTCAGGCTGCCTCATCGTGGTGGTAAGCATAAGGAAAATAAGTACCACCGAGAAAAGGTCGACCATAGGCGTCATGTCAATATGGGGCGACTGTGTTGGTAATTTAATCTTTGGCATTACAGTTTCTTTAAATAATTAGTCCAAAAGACAAATTCAGATTATGCGTTTTTCAGTGATGCTGCAAAACTCTGCGTCAGGCTGAAACCTGCCTCATCAATTTTAAATGTATAGGAGTCAATGCTTGAGCTGAAATAGTTGAAAGCAATAATTGACAGTGTAGATCCTGTGATACCGAATGCAGTATTAACAAGAGCTTCCGAAATACCCTGCGAAAGAGCCAGTGCATCAGGTGCACCTGACTGAGCAAGAGCTGCGAAAGCACGGATCATACCAAGAACGGTTCCGATAAGACCGATAAGCACTGAAATGGACGCCAGAGTCGAGAAGATCACCATGTTTCTTGAAAGCATAGGCAGTTCAAGAGCTGTTGCCTCCTCAAATGATTTCTGAATGGACAGGATCTTCTGGTCTTTCTCAAGTTCCTTGTCGGCCTGCAGACTCCTGTAACGGGTAAGCCCGGCTTTCATTACATTGGCAAGAGATCCCTTCTGCTTATCACAGGCTTCGATAGCCTCTTCAATCTTATCTTCCTGCAGAAGCATCTGGAGTTTTCTAACAAATGTATTAAGCCTGCCTCTTCCTTTGGCTCTCGAAAGGGTAATAAGCCTTTCAAAAACGAAAATGATAAGGGAAAGAACACATGTCATAAGGATAGGCACGATGAAACCACCTTTGTAGATAATTCCCAGATAGTTGCCTTCCAATGCGTGTCCTTTCGGATTACCGCCTTCGAAGTTAACCGGGTTTCCCATTATGTTGACGAACAACAAATAAGAAGCCACAAAAGCTATTAAAATAGCACTAACTGCAAAAATGTTCTGCAGTGCATCTTTGAACGAACTTCCTTGTTTACTCATTTTTATCGATTTGTTTAGGTTTAAGATTTTACAATTCGCAAATATATATCATCGATTGTTTTTTTCCAACTATGTCTGAAATAATCTTGATTTTTAAATATTTTTTACAATTTAATTATAACAACCTGCAGGTTACTGAATATCAAATTTTTGTCAGCCTGCTTTATTACTGTTTTTTATTACTTTTCAAGTGAAACATTGTATATCCTCGACTTCGTTATCGGTATCTCCTTTGTCTGATAACCTTTGGCACTTACAAGAAGAACCTCCGATGCAGAGGGAATCTCAAACTTGAATTCACCCCTGGTGTTTGACATCATCTCAGCTGCAGTGTCCTTAACCCTTATTGAAGCATATGCAATTGGCTGGCCTGTTCCTCCGTCACGCACGACACCTCTGATCTCATTGGGATTGATACCTGCCTTGACAGCAGCCTGGGTATCCCTTATATAAGCCAGCTGGTTCTTTGCAGCTGTGTTGTTCGGATCGAGCGCAAGTATCCTGTTGTAATAATCTGCCGATCTCGAAAGGTAGGGAAGTCTTCCTTCGTTGGTCTTTTCATTGCCCATGAGTCTGAGCTCTATAAGGCCAAGACCATTATAACCCTTTATTTTATTGTCATTGTTATTGGGATTGAGATTGATCATCCTGTTATAAAAGTCCCTGGATCTGGAGTAATTTTCCTTGAAAAGATTATAATATCCAAGATATCCAAAAGCTTCCATCATCTCACTTTCATTTGCTAAAGAATCCTTCTGAGCTACCTGAACAACCTTCTCAAACTTCTGACTGGCCAGACCCATCTTGTAATCAGGATCCATTCTGTAATATGTTCTGGCTATCTGGCAGTATGCCGGCAGGTAATCGGGGGATTTCTGAAGTATGATATTGAATACAGAATCGGCAGACTTGAAGTTTTCTCCGTTATAGAAAGCTCTTCCTACTCTCATGTAGGCTTCAGGATCTGCTGATGCAGGATCAATAAGCCTGGCAAGTGTTTTTGCACCCAGGTTGTATCTTCTGTTAATAAGGTAGTAATTTGCAGTCTCATTCACGACATTTTTATCCTGAGGCTTAAGTTCCATTACTTTATGATATGCCTCAAACCCTCTGTCAAGTTCCTTCTCACCATTTGTGACCTTTTCCTGGAGGTCGCTGACTTTTGCCGTCAGTTCATCGAGAGCAGGTTTGAGTTTGGGTTTGGCTGCGGCAGTTGCTGCTGAATATTGTGCATTTGCTTTTTTCAGCTGTTCCTGAGCTGTTGCCAGGGCATCAAGATTCTTTACATGGTCCTGATTTTTCTTCATAAGGATTCTGGCCAGGTAATGATAGTCTTTAAGGAGTATTCTTTCGGGAGCGACTTTTCTGAAAAGCTCATCCATATAATACAATGCCTTGTCATAATCAGCATTTTTCCTTTCATAATAGGAGTAACCGGCCAGACGGTTCATATAGGTACGGGAGTCGTCAACCGCCAGTATCTCTTCAACATTCTTGATAACCTCATCATAGTCACCTGCATAGAACAGGGAGTTTACATACCTTGTTTTTGCCGGTATGTTACCTTCGGTCAGTTCAAGATATTTTTTAAAATTAGCTTTGGATTGTTCAAGTCTTTGCGCCATCCAGAAGAGCTGGCCCAGTTCCCTGTATGCAGGAGCATAGTTTGGATCCAGATTTATTGCCTCCTCGAAATAAGGTATGGCCACCTGAAGGTTTTTTCCCCTTACATATACGTTACCTATTTTCATATTGGCCGTCGGGGAGTTTGGATTTGCAAACTGCGCCATGTTGTAGTTCTTAATGGCGTTTGAGCCATCAATGGCGGTCATATAAATATCTCCGGCTATCAGGTAAATTTCTTCATTTTTCTTGTCGATTGTAAGTGCCTGCCTTATTAAAGGAAGGGCAGCAGCAGTATCGACCTGGTCATAATTGATATATGATTCTGCTATTTTTGCCAGGGCTAAAGCATATTCCGGTGCAGGTGGATTTATCCTTTTAAGATTTTTATAGGGAAGGAGCAGGCTTCTTGCCTTGGTCCTCATTTCTGTGGCGGTGTTGTTATCACCAAGATACATTGCAACCTTTGCAAGACCGACATAATTAAGCGGATCGTTAGGATTTGCTTCAACTCCTTTCTGGAAAATATCTTTGGCTTCCTGGGTGGCTATGGTAAGCGAGTTGGATATGGTGTCTGAGAAGTAGTTTAAGAGAATGTTTTCTCCAAGGAAAAAGTAATTCTTACTGTTTCCCGTTTCCTTCTGGATCAGTCCCCTGAGCACTTCATCAGCTTTATCGTACTGTTCACTTTTTGTGAGAAGCCGTGCCGATGCAAGATCCTGTGCGATAATGAAATTCACCGACATAAGAGCCAGCGTTGCTGTCAGAACCAACCCTTTTGTGAAAATTGAACGTTTCATAGCTTTTCTTTTATTTTGGCGTCAATAATACTAATTTTTACTTTATAATCAGACTTGTTTATTTTAATAAATTTATTTTTCCTTCTATTCTGTTTTGATTTGAACTATTCTGATAGGCATAGTGGCAGGAACAAGTCCGGATTTAAGAACTATTCTCTGTCCCTGTTCAGCTGTTGCCCATTGTATGAATCCTGAACCCAGGCCAAGGAAAGTCTCCCTCGAAATAAGATATATCTCTCTTACAAACGGGTATGATTTGTCGTAAATGAAACCCTGATGGGGCCTGTAATAGGATCCGTCGTCGATGAACTTGTGTGAGACTGCAATAACATTGATCCTTTTAACGAAACTCATGCTCAGCGAGTCGTCCTTGTCGCTGATCCAGTTAACACTTACTATTCCAAGAGCATCGGGATTTCCCGAGACGAAATCAATAACTTCGGCATTGGTATTAAGGGCATAGAAATTCGACGGCAGATTGTCCTTTATTTCAAACAGCTCTTTAAAATATCTGATATTTCCCGATTTTGTGTTGTCGAAAATAACCCTGACAGGACCTCTGTCCGATCTGGGATTTATTTCACTCCACTGAGTGATCTTTCCCAGAAAAATATCCCTTACAGTTTCATATTTCAGAAGAGAATCCTTGTTTTCCCTGTTGGTGATGAGGGCGAGTGCGTCGTAGGCAAAGGTTATCGTTCTTGCAACAATGAGTGAATCACGCAGATATTGTATCTGGTCTTCATTAAGCTTTCTTCCGGTTACGATCACCTTTGTCGAATCGTGCATGAAATCGTTTATTACATCCACTTCAGGTTTATATGAGACTTCAATATGTGCATTGGTATAAAGACCGGTGAAAGTATTGACCTCGGTTTCAACAAGAGGTCTGAAGGAATCATCGGCTATTATCCTGATATTTCCCCTGGTTGGTGTCTCATTCTGAGCCACTCCGCCGCCGCCGGCACAGGAGACAAGCATCACCATGATTACTATTACAGCAGAAACCAGTAAATTCCTTAGGTAGATATTATACATAGGATTAAAAATCGGTTTAAGTGCTTCATTCCCTGATACTGCAATATTAATGATTTTTTTTGAAGAATTAACTATATTCATAGTTCTAATTTTATGTTTTCTGCCATTTTTCATAATAATCACTGCAAAGTGTGTGCCATTAAGTTTAATGGTATATTTTGAAAGCAGAACAGGGATTTTAAACAGAAGAGTCTATCTCTCATAATCATCACCTCTGAAAAAAACCTTGATGATCAGTTTATATGTTGTATATGTCCTGTACAGACCGTATACCAGGAAAGTGGAACCGATGATAACGCGTATGGCCTTGTCAATTACAAACATCCTGTCGGCATAGAACAGCAGAAAAATCCCTACAAAAACATAAAACAAAACCATGAAAACACCAAAAACGGCGTGAAATTGCTGAAGCATTCTGTTGTTGTTCATGTGCTCAAAATATTTTGCGGTGCAAAGAAAACAAAAAACATCCTCATTTCAAACTTTTACGTCTTTCTGTTCTTAATAATTATCATGATTATGAGCTATAAGCAGCGAAGTGTCTCCGAAGCTCAGAAATCTAAAATTGTTTTCAAGTGCATGCTCATATATTTTTTTCCAGTCTTTACCTGTATATGCTGCCACAAGAAGCAGCAGGGTGCTTCGGGGCTGATGAAAATTTGTGATCATCCCTCTGATCACCCTGTATCTGTAACCGGGTATTATCATCAGTGATGTTGATCCGTGAAGCAAATCTGTTTTCCTTTTATCCATATGTCTTAAAAGCGCTTCAAGTGAAGCATAAAGAGGAACAGGACTATCTTTCCTGTAGGGCTCCCACTGAGTGGTGTGTGCCGCGTTAACCCGGTTCTTATTATCAATAAGCTGAACTCCCCTCCAGTAAAGGCTTTCAAGGGTTCTTACACTTGTGGTGCCTGTTGCTATTATTCTTCCGCTAAAGTCTCTGATTTGTTCAATCAGCCTTCTGGAAACGACATAATGTTCGCAGTGCATTTCGTGTTCAGAAATATCATTGGACTTAACGGGTTTGAAAGTCCCGGCCCCGATATGAAGGGTCAGCTCTGCTGTGCTTATACCTCTTTTATATATATCCTCCAGTATATTTCCTGTGAAATGCAGTCCGGCCGTAGGTGCAGCAACCGAACCATCAACTTTTGAATAAACTGTCTGGTACCTGATATTATCCTCTTGTTCATCTTCTCTTTTTACATAGGGAGGCAGGGGTATGTGTCCTGCTGCTTCAGCCACCTCACCGAAACTGATCTCATTTTGATCCCATGAAAAGCATATCCTCCATGCTTCTCCTTCAGGACCTTTCATTTCCGCCTTAAGTATGTTCTCTCTCCCTTTGTATATGAAATTCATTGCAAGCTGTCCGCCTTTCCATTTCTTCAGATTGCCGATCAGGCATTTCCATTCAACCGGTCCTGCCGATGAGAAAGCCTGCTCATAATCGGCAGGGTAGAGAGGTTCGAGGCAAAAAACCTCTATCCCTGCTCCGGATTCTTTTGTGAAAAGAAACCTTGCCTTGATTACCCTGGTATTATTGAAAACAAGCAGCGAATCAGAAGGAATGTGACCTGCTATATTTCTGAAAGGCTCAACTTTAATACTGTTGCCGTTGTAAATCAGTATCTTCGACATGTCTCTTTCTTTTGCCGGGTACTGCGCTATTCTATCCGCAGGGAGATCATATCCGTAGTCTTCGATTCTGATTCCGCCGATGTTCATTGTCAAATTCATTTACCTGAAAATGGAAGCCGCAAAAATAATCAATTTCCCCGTTTGTTCCATTATTATTAACTTTGCAGTGCAGCAGGCTGTTCCATCGTCCCGAATACCGGGGAAGGAAAGTCCGGGCAACACAGAGCACCATGCTTCCTAACGGGAAGATATCTGCGAAGATATGCAGGTGTAACAGAAAATAACCGTCCCGAGCAATTGGGATAAGGGTGAAAAGGCGAGGTAAGAGCTCACCGGTTCCCGTGGCAACACGGGAAGCCGTACACTCCATGGGTTGAAAGACCATGTATACCGGCGCTGAGGGCTGCTCGCCCGATGCCGGGGGGTAGGTCGTACGATCGCGTCAGTGATGGCGCGACAAGATAAATGATGGAACCCGACAGAACCCGGCTTACAGGCCTGCTGCAACCGGAATATAATTTGTCTGTAAATAACTGAGGGTATCCCCAGAGCAATTTCACCCGTTCGAGGATACCCTCAGACATTTTCCTATGGCCTTATGATCTGCAGTTGAAAATCAAAGGGCTATTTTACCGTGAATATGCTGTCATCCATCGGAACATCAACCTCAACCTTGGAATAAGTCTGTACAAACTCCATTCCCTGAGCTGATGTGGTTGTCTTCATGGGCAGGAACAACCCGTTTATCTCTTTGTAATCGGCAGGATATGAATCCACAGTCATGGTCATTCCCTCTGCAGGTACGGTAGCAGATGTTTTCACCATCAGACCTGATGATTTGTCGATGTACATTATCATTGATATTCCTCCGTCAAGAACTGCTTTGATTTTGTGTGCAGCTTTTCCGTTTACATTCTCTTCTCCCTCGAGCGTCAGGGCTCCCTCCTTAAGGTAACTGTCCAGGTAGTTGTTGAACATGTTGTTTCTGAGTATCTGTTTTGTTTCAGCAGCACTCATCTCAACTGGAGTTGAAGCTCCGGTAAGCGGGTTCATGATATAGCCCTTTGTTCCGTCAAAAACCTGCATCACCTCCTGGCCGTTGAAATTGGTTACAGATTTGATTTTGTCGGGTTTCTTCATCCAGACTTCAACAGGAATGTCCATGCCCATCATCGACATATTCCCTGAGATCCTGATGGTTTTGAAAGCTGCGACCTTGTCGAGCTTGTTGGCTGCGCTGTACTTTTTCACTATCTCTTCCAGTGACTGGGAGTTTACGATCACTGCAGCGAGAAGAAATGTTAAGGTTAAAATTACTTTTCTCATTAAAATAAAATTAAATGGTTAATTGTTGAATGATAATATCGTTCTTCTTAGAGCAACGAGCTTGTTTAACAGATCATCCATCCGGTCTAGGGCCAGCATGTTGGCTCCGTCCGATTTTGCTACACGCGGCTCGGGATGAGTCTCGATGAAAATCCCGTCGGCGCCCACACTTATCGCAGCCCTTCCAATGGTCTCGATCATTTCAGGAATCCCCCCTGATACTCCGGCATCCTGATTTGGTTGCTGAAGTGAGTGTGTTATATCCATTATGACAGGAACACCGGTTTTCTGCATCATGGGGATGTTCCTGAAATCCACAACTATATCCTGGTACCCGAACATGTTTCCCCTGTCGGTGACCATTATCTTTTTATTGCCTGAATCTCTTACCTTCTGAACCGCAAACTCCATCGAGGCACCCGAGAGAAACTGACCTTTCTTGATGTTGATCCACTTTCCCGTCATTGCTGCTGCAACTAGAAGATCGGTCTGCCGGCACAGAAAGGCAGGTATCTGCAGGACATCGACATATTTTGCAGCAATGGCGGCTTCATTCGGAGTATGGATGTCGGTTATTACCGGGAGTGAAAATCTGTTCCTTACTTCGGAAAGAATATCAAGTGCTTCCTCATCGCCGATGCCGGTAAAGGAATCAATCTTAGACCTGTTTGCTTTCCGGTATGAGGCTTTGAAAATGTATGGAAGCCGATATTTGGCAGCCAGACCGGACATGTGTTCCGCTATCTGAAACACTGTTTCCCTGCTCTCCACAACACACGGACCGGCAATGAGCATGAAATTCTCATTATCTGCGTACCTGATCCCCGGAATATCGGCGGGTAATGTTTTCATCAGCACCAAAATTAACTAAATATCAGGCAAATTTTCAAATAATGTGCCGAAATGATATTCATTTTTCATAATCATATAATCCTCTCCACATTTTTTTGAGCCGGTTTCTTATCTCTTCTTCCTTTGGTGAAATACCCGGATCGTAAAATTTAGAACCTTTTATCTCCTCAGGCAGATAATTATCTTTTACAAAATTATCTTCGTAGTCGTGTGCATATTTGTATTCCCTGTGATAACCCAGGTCCTTCATAAGCCTGGTCGGAGCATTTCGCAGGTGGAGGGGAACAGGCAGGTCTCCTTTTTCCCTGACCGAGGCGAGTGCATTTTCTATAGCCATATAGGATGCATTGCTTTTCGGGGATGTGGCAAGATAAACCACCGCTTCAGCCAGTATGATCCTCGCTTCGGGCCATCCGATAACATTAACTGCCTCAAAACACGTCTGGGCCATCAAAAGTGCATTAGGGTTTGCCAGACCTATATCCTCTGATGCAAGTATGATCATCCTCCTGGCAATAAACTTAAGATCTTCACCTCCTTCAACCATCCTGGCAAGCCAGTATACCGCTGCATTCGGATCACTTCCCCTGATCGATTTTATGAAGGCTGAAATGATGTCATAATGCTGTTCCCCTTTTTTATCATACAGCGCAAGGTTCTTCTGAATGATTGAAAGCACCTTTTCGTTTGTTATTATTATAGTTGTATCCTCACCGGCTCTGTCTTTTTCAGAGGAGACAACCAGTTCCAGGGCATTGTACAGTTTTCTGGCATCACCCCCCGATATACGCAACAAAGCTTCGTATTCCTTTATTTCTATTTTAAGGGCCGAGAGATATACATCCTTTATTAAAGACTTGTCAATTAATTCTTTAAGCTGATCGTCATTAAGTGGACTAAGTGTGTATACCTGGCAGCGCGAGAGGAGAGGTGATATAACTTCAAATGAAGGATTCTCAGTCGTAGCTCCTATAAGAGTAATAGTACCCTGTTCCACGGCACTAAGGAGAGAATCCTGCTGCGACTTGTTAAAACGGTGAATCTCATCAATAAAAAGGACAGGATTGGGCTGACTGAAGAACTGTTGTTTCTTCGCTTTTTCAATGGTATCCCTCACATCCTTTACCCCTGAATGAACTGCACTCAGATGAAAAAACGGACGCTCGAGTCTGTTGGAAATTATCCGGGCAAGAGTGGTTTTTCCAACTCCGGGAGGCCCCCACAAAATGAAGGATGGAATATGACCCGATTCAATTACCTTCCTTAAAACCGCTTCTTTCCCGACAAGATGTTCCTGCCCGCAGAAGTCATCCAGATCAGCAGGCCTTAATCTGTCAGCCAGGGGTTGGTTAGCCAGCATTTAAAATTTATTTGCGTAAAAGTAGTTAAAAATAATCTTTGAAACAGATTCCTGCATCATACAGTGTTCTGTATTTGTATTATTCATTTTTCTCAACTGTTTCAGCTAAATTTGAAAATCATTAATTAAGGGAATATGATCATGAAGAGGATAATGGCAATAGTATTTCTGGCGATACTGCTTGCGGGTTGCCGGCAGGACAGGGTGACAGATCAGATGAAGGAAAACCGCGTGATAAAGGATGTGAAGGCTGTTGTTGTATCTGCACATCCCCAGGCTTCGCATGCCGGAGTTATGATCCTGAAAAAAGGGGGAAATGCAGTTGATGCAGCAGTGGCAACAGGTTTTGCACTGGCAGTTTGTTATCCTGCAGCCGGCAACATCGGAGGCGGAGGCTTCATGCTGATAAGGACCTCAACCGGTGATCATGATCTTATAGACTTCAGGGAGAAAGCTCCACAGGCCGCATCAAAAGACATGTACCTCGATGCCGGAAGGAATGTAGTTACGGGACTCAGTACCGATACCCACCTTGCCGCCGGGGTCCCGGGAAGCGTCGACGGGATGATCCGTATCCATGCAAAATACGGCAGACTTGATTTCCGGGAAATCATCCAGCCCTCTGTAGACCTGGCAGCAAATGGTTTCATCCTTACCCGTGAGCAGGCTTCTTCACTGAACCGCCTGGCTGAAATGTTCAGGCAGAAAAATCCGGACGGATGTGCTTTCGTAAAGGAAGGACAGTGGGAGCAAGGCGACACACTATGCCAGCCTGAATTGTCAGCTGCCCTCGAAAGGATAAGGGATTATGGGCGTGAAGGATTCTATGCGGGATTGACGGCCAGGCTCATAGTTGATGAAATGAAAAGAGGCAACGGGATTATTACCGCTGATGATCTTGAAAATTATTCGTCAGTCTTCAGAAAACCTCTTAGTTCAACATACAGGGGTTATGATATTGTAACATGTCCTCCTCCCTCGGCAGGAGGTATCATCCTCCTTCAGCTGCTCGGAATGCTTGAACCCTTTTCGCCGGGTGAAATGAAATTTCATTCCCCTGAAATGATACACCTTATAGCTGAAGCACAAAGAAGAGCTTTTGCCGACAGGGCCAAATATGCAGGCGACGATGATTTTATTGAAATGCCTGTTCGCGAAATGCTGAATGGTAACTACCTGAAGGAAAGAATGGCTTCCTTTGACCCCCTCGCCGCAACTCCTTCATCTGCCATAGAAGCAGGCGATCCTGTGAATTTCGAAAGTCAGGAAACAACTCACTATTCAGTTGTCGACGAGGAAGGTAATGCAGTAGCTGTTACAACGACCCTCAACGGTTCCTACGGTAGCGGGATTGTTGTTAAAGGAGCCGGATTCCTGCTGAATAACGAAATGGACGACTTTTCGGTGAAGCCGGGATTTCCGAATATGTACGGGCTCACGGGCTCCCTGGCTAATGCCATCGAACCTGAAAAGAGAATGCTGAGTTCTATGACTCCGGTTATTGTTGAAAAAGAAGGAAAACTTTTTCTTGTCGCCGGTTCACCGGGAGGATCGACAATTCCGACATCTGTATTCCAGGTAATTATTAATCTGATCGATTACAATATGGATCCACGCGTTGCCGTTGATACAGGTAGATTTCACCATCAGTGGCTTCCTGACCGGATAAGCATTGAGAGAAACAGTGTGACCGCAGAATCGGCCGGGAGGCTTCAAAAGATGGGACATGTACTTCACGAAGTGTCGGGATTGGGAAGGGTAAATGCAGTATTTGCTCTGCAGAACGGACTGCTGGAAGGTGTTGCAGATAAACGTGGAGACAACTCTGCAAGCGGATATTGAGAGTACATTATCTTGAATATTTTTACTATATTGCTACGATTTTATTTTCATTACAAGAAAAAAATTATACTTTTAATATTTATATTTGCTATTGGCAAACAGGTGTTCTTACAGGTAGAATGAATTATTTGAATTTTTTCAGATAGTAATCCGGTTATGAAAAAAACTCTGCTGATTGTTTTAATTATCGTGGCGGTAATAATTGCCCTGCCGATAATCAATCTTCTGCGCTGGACCTTCCAAGCAAAAAAACCTATTGGCGTAGTTGTTGTCGACAAGACAGTCCCTACACTAGATCGCGATAAGCATAAGTCGTTTTTCTGGCTTATGACCAATAACAGATATGTAAAAAAGCAGAACAATTCCAGTTACTCCTTCAGAAAAGACTATTATGGTTTCTATCCAACCCGTCCTCTTAAGGAGAAACTGTGGAACAATGTCAGGTATGACATGACTGAAGCTATTCAGGTCCTTCCGGCAGAAAATGATGCCCTTTACTTTACCGACACCTATGGAGTGTTCTTTAGCGACTGGTTCCCGGCAATAAGCCCTCCAAGGCGTACAAGAAAACTCGAGGGAGCCCTTAACGGAATGGATAACGTCCTCATCAAGGAAATGAAAGACAAGAATAAACTTGTGATCCTGGAATATAATACATTCGACTGGCCTACAGGTGAATATGAATCATTCCGGCTTCAGGAAAGACTTGGTATCGAATGGGAGGGATGGACTGGAAAATATTTTACATCACTGGACACCACTTCAAAAGATTTTCCTTTGTGGATGACTTCAATGTACAGAAAGCAATGTAAAAAACCATGGAGCTTCACAAAACCCGGAATAGTACTGCTGAAAGATAAAGTCATAATGGTCCTGGAAGAAGGAACTCACCTTAACAGCGCAATACTGCAAATCAAAACCGACACTGCCTTCGCGGAAAAATGGAATATTGCACCTGTGGTTGCTTTCGATCAGTGGTTTGATATCATCGAACCGCAAAATAATACCGTTATATCAACATTTAACCTCCAGACCACTGCTTTGGCCGATTCAATGCTCGCAGCATACGGACTATCAAAAACCTTCCCGGCAGTGATCCGCGATCCCGAAGCAGAGAGAACTTATTACTTTTCAGGCGACTTCTGCCATGTGAATATACCTTACTGGACCTCAAGGTTTACAGGTGTTCATAAAATGAAGGGATTGCTCTACTCAAAAAAACCAGACGACTTCAGAAGGTTCTTCTGGGTGTATTATAAACCTCTTATTGAGGGTATCTTTAACGACTATTATTCTGATCTGACATCACAATAACAGAATAGTGATGCTGAATATTAAAAAAGTACAGGACCAACCTGTGCTTTTTTTATGTTTCTACAGCTCAAAAAAAGTTGATTATGAATATCACAATTATACAGCCGGATATCAGATGGGAAGATAAGGCTTTCAATCTTGCGAGATATGAAAAACTGATCTCAGCAACCGCAAAAACCGATGTAATTATCCTCCCTGAAATGTTTACAACCGGTTTCACTTCGAGGTCGGAAGAATTGTCAGAGCCTCCCCGGGGAGAGACCTTCAACTGGATGATACATGCGGCAGAAAAATATGATACAGCTGTGTGCGGCTCGTACATCGTCAGAACAGGCAATCATCTGTTCAACCGCTTTATGTTCGTTTCGCCCGCAAAGAAAGCATGGCATTACGACAAAAGACATCTGTTCAAAATGAATAACGTGGAAAACAACTTCAGCAGGGGAGGCATAAGAGTGATACTGAAGTTCAGGGGACTCAGAATATGCCCAAATATCTGCTATGACCTCCGTTTTCCGGTTTGGAGCAGAAACAGAAATGACTACGACCTTCTCATAAACTGCGCCAACTGGCCGGCAGCCCGCCGTGAGGTATGGATGACCCTGCTAAAAGCAAGAGCCATTGAAAACCTTTGCTTTGTGGCAGGAGTGAACCGTATCGGAACCGATGGGATGAACGTAAAATATAGCGGCGATTCCCTGATCATCGATCCGAAAGGATCAACCATAGCCTCTGCCGGAAAGAACACTGAAAATACAATTTCAGCATACCTTTCCCTCGCAGATCTTAATTCTTTCCGAAAGAAATTCCCGGCTCACCTCGATGCCGACGACTTTACCATAGGCTTGTAAAATCATTTTTTAAGAGCCTGGTACAGTATCTCAACAGGATGCATCGCTGTCCTGCCTGTCCCGTCTTTAATGTGGTGCCTGCAACTGGTACCAGGAGCGGCTATAATAACAGACTCTCCTGCATCCCTGACTTCAGGAAAAAGTATCATTTCTCCGATCCTGTTCGACAGATCATAATGCTCTTTTTCATAACCGAACGATCCGGCCATACCACAACAACCCGACGGTATTTCCCGTACCTTATAGTTCTTCGGGATGCTAAGCATCTCTATTGTGGGAGCCGATGATGAAACAGCTTTCTGCTGACAGTGTGCATGAAGAATTATCTCTGCCGGAGTGTCTGCGAAGTAATCTGTATTAATTCGTTTCGCCCTATATTCGCAGGCTATGAATTCTTCTATAGTAAAGCTGTTCCTGGCAATAATATGTGCTTGATCCTTAAGGTCATCACCTGCAAGATCGGGGTATTCATCCCTGAATCCCAGTATGGCTGAAGGTTCTATACCGACCAGGGGGACATCTTCATCCACCACACCGGCAAGTAATTCGATGTTTTTCCTTATAATCTTCCTGGCCTTTCTCACGAGACCTTTCGAAATAAATGTTCTCGCACTCTCTCCGTGAGGTATGGTTATTATTCCATATCCCAGTGAGGTAAGAAGACTTATTGCTGCAATACCGGCAGGGGTGTCATTGTAATTGGTGAATTCATCAATAAAAAGACATACTCGTTTCACCGGTTTTTCAGGATTCAGCAGAGGGAGGTTCCTTTCAGCCCATTTCCGGAGGGTCACTTTGTAAAGGCGCGGAATGGATCTTTTTTCTGCTATCCCAGCCAGCTTTTTGACCAGGCCCGCAAAAATCCTGTTGCCTGAGAAAAAGTTGAAAAGAGAAGGGAAGAGTGATCCGAGCCTGTTTATCCTCGAAATATAGGCAATAAGCAATGTCCTGAGAGGAACACCGTGCTTATCATACCAGTGCTGAAGAAATTCCGACTTGAGTTTTGCAATATCCACACCTGAGGGACATTCAGATTTGCATCCCTTACAGGAGACGCATAGGTCAAGCACCTCATATATCTCTCTGTGATCCCATGGATCATTTGCATCCTTGCTAAGATACTCCCTGATTATGTTTGCCCTGGCTCTTGTACAGGCCTGTTCCTCACCTGTTGCCATATAGGTGGGGCACATTGTCCCACCTATTATCATGGTCTTCCTGCAGTCGGCTGATCCGTTGCATTTTTCGGCAGCCCTGAGTATACCTCCGGTTGACGAAAAATCATATATAGTCTCAATATCTGGTGTGCCTTTTCCGGGATCATATCTCAGGTTACTGTTCATGGGCGGAGTGTCGATAATTTTTCCCGGATTAAGAATATTTTCAGGATCCCATGTTTTCTTAACCTGCCTCAGCAAATCGTAATTATGCTCTCCAATGATCATAGGGATGAACTCTCCTCTGAGCCTTCCGTCACCATGTTCCCCGCTAATCGATCCTCTGTACTTTCTTACCAGTAAAGCTGTTTCGTGTCCGATTTTTCTGAAGAGTTCCACATCATCCGGATCTTTAAGGTTGAGCACCGGCCTGATGTGTAGTTCTCCCGTCCCTATATGGGCATGGTAAACCACATCCTTGCCGAATCCGGATAACATCTTTTCAAAATCAGCTATATAATAAGGCATCTGATTCACATTAACGGCAGTGTCCTCGATCAGCGACACCGGCTTGGCATCACCTTTCATGTTGGACAGGACTCCCAGGCCTGCTTTTCTGAGCTCCCACACCCTTGAAATATCTTTTCCCCTGATTACAGGGAATGCATATCCGTAGCCTACTTTTTTCATTTCATCCACCATCCGGATGATAAGTTTTTCCATTTCAGCCTCGTCTTCATTCATAAATTCAACGATCAGGATTGAGGCCGGTTCCCCTACAAGGAAAAACCTGTTGTTCTTCTGGCTGAGGTTTTCTTCGGTGAGCTTCAGAATCCTGTCGTCCATCATTTCAACAGCCGAAGGTTTGTATTTCAATGCTATCAGGTTAGCATAAAAAGCATCATTTCTTTCTCTCAGATGAACACATACCACCGCTTTGTTGGGTGGAGGAAGCTTTACCAGGTTAAGTTTTATCTCCGTAATTATTGCAAGAGTTCCTTCTGAACCTGCCAGGAGATTGCAGAAATTGAAAGGTCTCTTTGAATTATCATCGAAAAGTTCAGTGTCGGCAAGCATGTCAAGGGCATAACCGGTGTTCCTCCTGGGAATGGCCCTGTCGGGGAAATCATCCCTTATGGATTTAATGTTTACGGGATCTGACAACATTTTCTTTGCCTGTCTGTAGATCTCTCCTTCAAGATTATCCAGACGTGTTTTTTCTTCGAAGCTGTTCCTGTCAACAATTCCGAACAGGACTTCACTGCCATCACTAAGAATGGCGCTTATCTCAAGGGTGTGATCCCTCGTGGATCCGTAAATGATCGAATGTGAACCACATGCATTATTCCCCGCCATACCTCCGATATTGCACCTGCTTGAAGTTGATGTCTCGGGTCCGAAAAAGAGTCCGTATTCCTTAAGAAAAAGGTTCAGCTCGTCAAGAACAACTCCTGGTTCAACTCTTACCCACATTTCTTCCCTGCTGAATCCGATGATCTTCTTCATGTATCTGGAAATGTCCACTATCAGGCCCGAACCAACCACCTGGCCTGCCAGTGAGGTACCTGCAGCCCTCATGGTAATACTGATCTTCTCCTTTCCTGCAAAAGCGACGATCTTTCGTAAATCGTCTTTGTTTTTAGGCCAGATTACTGCCAGTGGTTCTTCCTTGTATGCCGAAGCATCTGTTGAATATATGGTCGTGGTTATACTGTCATACCTCAGATCACCTTCCAGTGTCTCCGCAAAAGTATCCAGCAAATGGGAGTATTTTTCTTTTTTCATAATTTCCGGTCATCAAAAATAAGGAAAATCCAAATCCTGACAATAATCATCTTTTAACAGGTTGCTAAATAGAACTTTTTTTTCGTACATTTAAAAAAAAATTTCGAACTATTTAATTATTTGATATACAATGGAGTTATTGGAGAAAATCAAGGAAAATGCCAGGAAGCATAATATGAGAATCGTTCTTCCGGAAGGTTATGAAGAGAGGACACTTAAGGCAGCCGATATTGCCCTTGGAGAAGGTCTTGCCCGCATAATACTTCTCGGGGATCCGGAAGAAATCAAATCGCATGCAAAACAACTTGGTCTTGAAAACATTGAAAAGGCTGAACTGATAAATCCATTGGTGCATGATAAGAAACAGCATTATATCGACATGATGGTAGAGATCCGGAAAGGCAAGGGAATGACGGAGGAGGAAGCATCAAAGCTGATTGAGGACCCTCTCTACCTGGGAGTGCTGATGATCAAGAACGGGGATGCCGACGGAGAAGTGTCAGGAGCCGACCACGCAACCGGAGACGTACTTCGTCCCGCTTTTCATTATGTTAAGACAGCACCGGGCATTTCAGTTGTTTCGGGCGCATTTATCATGATTCTCAGGGATAAGGAATTCGGGGAGGAGGGAATCCTGATCTTTGCCGACAGTGCCGTACATCCTGATCCCACCGAAAAACAACTCGCAGAAATTGCAATTGCCTCAGCCGGAACAGCAAAGGCATTGTGCGGTTTTGAACCCAAAGTCGCTCTACTCAGCTTTTCAACGAAAGGAAGTGCAAAGCATGAGATGGTTGACAAGGTCATCAAAGCTGCTGAGATCGCCAAGCAAATGGCTCCCGGCATTATGATTGAAGGTGAACTTCAGGCCGATGCAGCTCTCGTCGAGGCAATAGGACAGAAAAAAGCTCCCGGCAGTAAAATTGCCGGCAAAGCAAATGTCCTTATCTTTCCCGATCTGAATTGCGGCAATATAGCATATAAACTGGTTCAGAGACTTGCACATGCCGAAGCTATCGGACCTGTCCTTCAGGGAATGGCAGCTCCCATCAATGATCTTTCACGCGGATGCTCCGTAAACGACATTGTAAGCATGATCGCAATTACTGCAAATCAGGCTGCAGGAAAAAAATAAGAGAATATTAATTGAAATAATCAGCAATAATGATAATCCTTGTATTGAATTGCGGAAGCTCCTCTATCAAGTACCAGTTATTTGACATGTCCGACGGCCACCAGTTACTGGCAAAGGGACTGCTTGAAAGGATCGGGCTTAATGAAAGCATAATCACACATAAACCAACCGGAGGAGAACCCTACAGGCTTATCACCGACATACCTGATCACACCACGGGAATAAACATGGTAATGGAGGTCTTGTGTGATCCGGAACACGGAGTAATAAGCAATGTAAATGAAATTAAGGCTGTCGGTCACAGAGTGGTCAACGGAGGCGAAAGTTACCCTGACAGTGTACTTATCGACAACGATGTTAAGAAGAATATCGAAATCTGCATCGAACTGGCTCCCCTCCATAATCCTGCAAACCTTAAAGGTATTCTTTCAGTTGAGAAACTGATACCCGGAGTTCCGCAGGTGGCTGTTTTTGACACATCTTTTCACCAGACGATGCCGGATTATGCCTATATGTATGCACTGCCATACGAATATTACGAAAAGTACCGCATCAGGAAATATGGTTATCATGGGACAAGTCATAAGTTTGTCGCTTTTAAAGCAGCAAGACTACTCGGAAAGGACATTAAGGAACTTAAGATAATCACCTGCCACCTGGGCAATGGTGCCTCCGTTACTGCAGTCGACAAAGGTCTTTCGATTGACACTTCTATGGGCTTTACACCCGTCGACGGACTTATCATGGGTACACGGACAGGTGAGGTTGATCCCGGGGTTCTTGTATATATTGCAGATAAAGAGCATCTTAACGTCACCGGTGTTAACAATATGATAAACAAGAAAAGCGGAGTTTTCGGTATATCCCAGATATCTTCCGATATGCGCGATCTTGAGACTGCTGCTGAAGCGGGAAACAAAAAAGCTATTCTGGCCCTTAAAATGTATTCTTATAAGGTAAAGAAATTCATAGGATCATATATTGCAGCTCTTAACGGTGTTGACCTCATAATATTCACCGGAGGGATAGGGGAGAACGACTTTAACATGAGAAAGATGATCTGCACCAACATGGAAGGTCTGGGTGTTATCTTCGATGAAGAGATAAATAACGGTGCAAAGGGAAAAGATCTTATTGTATCAAAGCCCGGATCGAGGGTTACCGTGATGGTAATTACCACCGATGAAGAATATGTCATCGCTCACGATACGAAGACAATCGTTGAAAAAGCGACAGCCGGAAACGCATGATAAATAATATTTAAAGCCATGGTTTTAAAAAACCTGTCAGATCTGAAGTCGGTAGTTGCAGGAGGACCAATGCGTAAACTGGTTCTTGCAGCTGCACAGGACCAGCATTCACTGGGCGCGGTCCTCAGGGCATGGAACGATAATATTGTCGAACCTATCCTTGTAGGCGATAAGGAAAGTATACAAAACATCTGTGCAACAAGTAATTATAATATAGACGGACTCAGGATAATTCATGAACCCGATACCGAAATGGCTGTTCAGATGTCTGTCAAAATGGTTAACGCCAAACAGGCCGATGTCCTGATGAAAGGAAAGGTGGGAACATCGACCCTGCTGAAATGTGTGCTTAACAAGGAGTGGGGTCTGAGAACCGGCAACCTGCTCTCTCATTTTGCTCTCTTTGAAGTTGAAACCTACCACAAGGTCATTGCCGTAACCGACGTTGCAATGAATATTGCACCGAACCTTCAGGAGAAAATATCGATAATAAATAATTCAGTATCTTGTCTTATCAAGCTGGGATACACAAATCCCAAGGTGGCAGTGCTTGGTGCAGTGGAAATGGTAAATGAAAATATGGAAGCAACCCTTGACGCTGCTTTGCTTTCCAAGATGAACCAGCGTGACCAGATAAAACATTGTATTATCGACGGCCCTCTGGCATTCGATAATGCAGTGAGTCTGGAAAGCGCACAGCATAAAGGAATAAGAAGCGAAGTAGCTGGCGACACCGACCTTCTGCTTATGCCCGATATAGAAGTGGGTAATGTGCTCTATAAATCCCTTGTCTTCTTTGCAAAAGCAAAAGTCGCCTCAGTGATACTCGGTGCCAGAGTCCCCATTGTGCTGACCTCAAGGTCCGATTCCGAACAGGCAAAATACGACAGCATACTGTTGTCAGCAGCAGCCAGTAATTAAAACACCGAATGATACGTACCCTCGATCAGATGGTTGAGAAGGTGATATCGCTGCAAAAAAAGCAGCGGATCGCTGTAGCATGGGGACAGGATCCAAATACCATTGGAGCTGTCCATAAGGCTGTAGGACAGGGATTTGCCGAAGCATTACTGGTAGGTGATCCGGATATGATAAAACATGTCTGCGAAATTGAGGGACTGGATCCTTCGCAATTTACGATCATTGCATCTGCAGGCGAATCCGACGCTGCTGCCGAAGCTGTAAGGATGGCAGTTTCCGGAGAGGCCGACATTGTGATGAAGGGCCTTGTAAATACAGATGTTTTCCTTAAGGCGGTAATGGATAAAGAGAAAGGATTAATGAATCCGGGTGCCACCCTGGCTTACGTGGGTGCAGTTCAGATCCCGGAATACCATAAACTGCTTTTTCTTTCTGATCTGGCCGTTATACCTTTTCCTGATCTTGATCAGCTTGGCGCCATGGCTGAGTATGCAATCGAAATGGCAGGGAAATTCGGCATTGCAATACCTAAAATTGCACTCCTGTCGGCAACAGAAAAAGTGTCAGCCCATTTCCCGGTAACGTCTGATTATGTGGAAATGAAAAAAAATGCTGCCCGTGGTAGTTTCGGCGACTGCATAATGGACGGGCCTCTCGACCTTTTCCTGGCCTGCGACAGCGAAAGTGTAAGGATAAAAGGCGTAAATACTCCCGTCAACGGCGATGCCGACATCCTCCTTTTTCCGTCACTTGAATCAGCTAATCTCTTTTACAAAGCGCTGATGATGTTTGCAAATGGTGAACTTGCCGGCATATTGAGAGGTACCAGAAAACCTGTTGTCGTAATGTCGCGCAGCGAAAGTGAAAAATCAAAATATTATTGTATCGCCCTTTCCTGCCTGATGGCCGGCGATTAATTTCAGATTTGTGAAATGGACCCGGAAAAAAAGAAAAATAATATGCCATCAGAAGGAAAAAAAAGACTTCTCCTGATAATAAATCCAGGTTCAACCTCTACCAAGTTTGCTCTCTATGAAGAGAGTTCGGCATTGCTTGAACTTAATCTTGAACATTCGGTTAAAGACCTGTCAGTATTTAATAAGATAACAGATCAGCTTCAGTTCAGGAAGGAACTTATACTGAAGGAACTTCGTGAACGGAATGCCGACTTGTCACGACTTTCTGCCGTGATCGGCAGGGGTGGGCTTGTAAAACCCATTGAATCAGGAATATATGAGGTTAGTCAAAGGATGATTGATGATCTGAGAGCCGGTCTTCTGGGGCAGCATGCCAGTAATCTGGGCGGACTTATTGCACACGAAATAGCAGCCGTCCTTCCCGGTACACGTGCATTCATTGTTGATCCTGTGGTTGTTGACGAGCTTCAGCCGGTAGCAAGATTTTCAGGTCATCCTGAAATTAAGAGGATCTCCATCTTCCATGCTCTCAATCAAAAAGCTGTGGCCCGGACTTATGCTTCGTATGTAAAGAGGAGATACGAAGACCTTAATCTTATTATTGCCCATCTTGGAGGTGGAATTAGTGTAGGTGCTCACAGCCA
The DNA here is from genome assembly GCA_036759025.1 of Bacteroidales bacterium. Classification (GTDB taxonomy): domain Bacteria; phylum Bacteroidota; class Bacteroidia; order Bacteroidales; family VadinHA17; genus LD21. The sequence goes on along the minus strand of DAIOVL010000009.1, from coordinate 40,210 downwards.
TGGGAGAGTCGTTGACGTGAACAATGCCCTTAATGGCGACGGGCCTTTTTCGCCGGAACGGTCAGGAGGACTGCCTTCAGGTCAGCTTGCCGAATTATGTTTCAGCGGACGCTACTCTTACCAGGAGGTAAGGTCTATGATAACAGGTAAGGGAGGTATGGTGGCATACCTTGGAACCAACAACTTCAGGGAAGTATCCAGAATGGCCGAGGGGGGAGATGCAGAGGCGGAACTTGTAATCCAGGCTGCAGCTTACCAGGTTTCAAAGGAGATTGGTTCCATGGCAGCAGTACTCTGTGGTAATGTGGATGCAATTATTCTTACTGGCGGACTGGCATTCAATCAGTATTTCACCGACCGTATCAAATCCATGACATCATTTATTGCAGAAATTTTCGTTTATCCGGGCGAGGACGAAATTAAATCTCTGGCCTACAATGGATTACTTGCACTGGACGGCAAAATCGACATCAGGCAATACTCATAACCAGACTTTTATTCCTGATTTTCAGCTTATTTTCTTTTATGACTATCAGGAATGATTAATAATGTATCCAAAGACGCTTGAAAATCAATTGTTTTACCCCATCCCCAGGGGGAGTCAATTGATTTTCTTCGCTCCCCCTGGGGCCGGGGTAAACGAAGAACCGGAGCGAAGCGGAGCTCGACGAAGTCAAAATCAATGGAGTTTTATGTACGATTCCTGGCACTCATATTTTCTTTTATGTTATCCCATATGAGGGTTCTTTGATCTCAGGGATTGCTTGAAGCCACAGGCAGCACCTTACCATTGAAATATCTGCCACCTGTAAAGGCAAAATCGGCAATGAACCGTGCCATATCTTTTGAATCAACCGGAGCTTTGTGGCCGGGAAAAGCACGTTCAAACATTTCCGTCTGTACCGAACCCAGGGCCAGACAATTAACAGAAATCCCGGCATCGCTGAATTCGAGTGCAAGACATTCTGAAAGCGTACTGATTGCCGCTTTTGATGCACTGTAGTAGGAGAGACCTCTGTACTTGGAGCTGCCCTGAAAGCCTCCCATGCTTGAAATATTGACTATATGGGAGCCATTTTTCATCAACGGTCTGAGGGCACGGATAACAGATGCCGGACCAAAAAAATTTGTTTCCATCATCTCCCTGGCTTTCGTCTCTTCAATATCCATGAAGTCCGTTACAACCAGCATTCCTGCCATATTTATCAGAATGTCAACATGCCCGAGCTTCTGCTTCACTAAATACACAAATTCTTCGCGGTAGTCTTCGAATTTTGAAATATCGCTAATGAAGGTAACGATATTGCCATGAACGGCACCCCTGGCCATTTTTTCCAGTTCCAGCCCGTTCCTGCCGGTCACCATAACCAGATTATCAGTGCTTTCAGAGGTCAGGAGGGCGATCTCTTTTCCAATGCCCCGTGTTCCACCCGTTATTACTATATTCATTTTATCGTGGATTATATTATAAGGCTTGTTTTTTTCGTTTATTTTGTGAACTGCATCAAAGTTAAGAAAATGTTGATAAAGGAAACAGATGTCATCTATACTTGCTCCTCCCTGAGGAAAAACAGGTTAATTATCCTTCTGGCAATTCTGCTGATGTCGTGTTCAATGCTGGCTGCCCAGAAAACCCGTGGAGAAGCTCCTCCGCTCAGAGAGCGGATATTTTTTGGCGGGAGCCTTGGGCTCCAGTTCGGGACTCTCACCGACATAGATGTTTCACCTGTTGTGGGACTTTGGGTGCTGCCCCGCCTGAATGTGGCAGCCGGACCCAAGTACAGGTTCATGAAATATTATGATGAACGGGTGAACGTGTACGGTGGAAGAGTATATTCCCAATTTTATTTTATTCAGGATTTTGATAATGTGATACCTCTGGGAGTACACTTAGGATTATTCCTTCATGCCGAGGATGAGTTCTATACCTATAAATATTCCGACGGAGTCAGTTCTGAAAGTTATTTTATCAATACACCCCTGGTTGGAGGAGGCATCAGCCAGCCTTTAGGAAGAAGGTCTTCAATGAATATTATGTTTTTATTTGCCCTCGAAGATACTTATGAAATATACGCCGACCCGACAATCAGGATAAGTTTTACTTTCTGAGCCACTGAACATTAAACATTAAACATTAAACCGTAACATCAGATACTCAGAAATTCGCCTTCAGATTTAGCTATGATCACCGCTCCGCATGTATCGCTGTATACGTTTATAACAGTCCGGAACATATCCAGGATCCTGTCCACAGCAAGCACTAATCCTATTCCCTCGAGAGGAAGTCCTACGGCTTTCAGCACTACTGCCATCATAACCAGTCCGGCCATGGGTATTCCGGCAGACCCTATTGCTGCCAGAAGGGCAGTAAAGACCACAACCAGCTGCTGGGCGATTGTAAGTTCGATTCCATAGGCCTGTGCTATGAACATTACAGCGACACATTCATAAAGGGCAGTTCCGTTCATATTAATGGTAGCTCCCAGAGGCAGGGTAAAACTTGCGATTTTATTTGATACTCCGTTCTGGGTTTCAACAGCCTGCATCGACACAGGCAATGTTGCATTAGATGATGATGTGGAAAAAGCTGTAAGAATCGGAGTGGCCATATTTCTGAAATGCTTTAGCGGATTTGCCCTTCCAAGCAGTCTTACCATAAGAGGAAGGCTTAACAGTCCATGTATCAGAAGACCGGCAAGAACAGTTATAAAATATAGTCCTAAGCGGCTTATAACCTCACTTATGTTATTACCCATCTCTATCTGCTGAGCTATTACTTTGGCAGTTATGCTGAAGACTCCCAGTGGGGTGAATTTAATAACGAACATGGTTATCCTCATTACTACATCCAGTGCAGCATTAAGGAAGTCCATAAGCATAATCCTGGGTTTTTCATTAATGCGGGTCAGGAAGTATCCAAAAATGATCGCGAAGAATATTATTGAGAGCATGTGTCCCTGAACCAGAGACTCGAAAATATTGGTGGGAACAATTTTAATGAGAGTAGTCCCAAAACTGTCAGATGCGACTGCGATATCTTCGACAGGAACTCTGAAACCAAGCTCTGCACCCGATCCTGGTTTTATTGTTGAAACGAGGATAAAGCCAGTAAGAATGGCTATAAATGTTGAAAATAAATAATACCCCATCGTTTTAAGTCCCAGTCTGCCCAGACTTCCGCTGCTGCCGACACTTGCCACCCCTGTTATAATTGAACACAATATAAGCGGCACAATAATCATGTTAAGTCCACGCAGAAATACCTCTCCCATCCAGTTTGTGTATGCTGTAGCTGAAGTAAGATAATAACCGAATAAACCTCCGGCTACAAGTGCTATGAGTATCTGCCAGTGAAGAGCAAGTGAAAACTTAATTTTTTTCATTCCCGATAATTTTACATGCTAAGAAAATACTTTCTTACCGATATTTCCTTCGAAAGAGCGAAATTTTTAAAAGCAATTGGCCGGTCTGGATAAATTATTTGCATACAAAAGGGCAGGGCAGGGGAAATATTCAATTCTCAAAAGCTTATCGCTTCAGTAAGGCAAATTCGTCGCAGACATTATCCGAAAAACAGGAGTTTACATCTGTAAATAACAGTAAACAAGAATAGTTTTACACATGTAAATACCAAAATTCACTACAGTAACTATACAAATGTAAATATTCTGAACACAAAGGCATATATTTATATATTAAACATAAAGCCAACGATATAGAACACTTTATTATAACACTATATTCAGGAAAATCAACCCCATGCTGCATAATCTGTAATAAATTTATTAGATATTTGATATATATAACATATAACCAGATAAATACAAGCCTAAATCAGAGTAATGATTTAGGCAATATCAAATTATAACAGACTATAGATCAGATATTTAAATTATGTTGAAATATAATAAAAAAAGTCAGGTTTTCTCTTTATTACAGATGTAAAAAATATAAGGTTACACATATAAACTATTTTTATTTTACATTTGTAAATACATACAATTACATATGAAAGAACGTATTCTTCAATTTTTAAAAGCTGAGAATAAAAGTTCATCTCAATTTGCAGACGAAATTGGGGTTCAGCCCTCAGGTATCTCTCACATTCTATCGGGTAGAAATAATCCAAGTCTTGATTTTGTACTTAAAATGCTTGAGACATACAATTACATCTCTACAGAATGGCTTCTTTTCGCGAAAGGAAATATGTATAAAGACAAATCACTTCAGAAACTTAGTGACGAATTGCCGCTATCAGAGCCGGAAGATCTTAAGGATGGATTTTCTGACAACGATGAAATTTTAAAGAATATGGTCCCTGAGGCTCACATGAATGAGGGTAAAAAGTCTTCCGTCAACAAAACAGAAAAGATAGTATTCTTCTATTCTGATAATTCTTTCAGGGAATACGTGCCACGCACGGATTAGTCATTCAGCCGGCCGTATCAGTTATTTGGGGGGGTTGCCAGAGATAATTAATTAACATTATCTTTGTGACAAACATCCTTTAAATGACAAAGAGGATTGAAGATCTGATTGTAACAGATAATAAGCGTCTGAATAAAGAGTATTTTACCCTGGAACTTACATCTTCAGGGCCCTTGCCGGAAGTAAAGCCGGGTCAGTTTGCACAGATAAGGATTGAAGGCAGCCAGTCCACCTTCCTTCGTCGTCCCTTTTCCATACATGATTATGATCCGTCGGAGAATAAGATCCGGCTGCTGGTTCAGATTGTGGGAAAGGGTACAGAAACCCTTTCACGCCTAAAAAACGGCGATCGGCTCAATATGATATTTCCGCTTGGTAATTCATTCAGCCTGCCCCTTGATGGGCAAAAACCGCTGCTTGCAGGAGGCGGATGCGGAATAGCACCCCTTCTTTTTCTGGCCAGGTATCTTTCAGGCAGGGGATTTGCCCCCGAAATACTTCTTGGTTTCAGAAACAAGGAGAGAATCCTGGAGTACGATGATTATCTGAACTTTGGAAAAGTTTTTATAACGACGGAAGACGGATCAGAAGGCCAGAAAGGTTTTCTGACTGACCATCCGGTTCTTTCTTCGGGAGATCATGATATAGTCTATTGCTGCGGACCTGAACCCATGATGAAGGCATTAGCCTGTTTTTGCCGGGATCACGACATCGAATGTGAGGTTTCACTGGAGCACCTTATGGGATGCGGTATTGGTGCCTGCCTGTGCTGTGTGGTCGATACTGTAAACGGCAATCTGTGCACCTGCACCGACGGACCTGTCTTTAATGTAAATGATCTGAAATGGTAAATACTGGTTTTTCTATCGGCGATCTTGATTTCAGAAATCCCGTACTTACAGCATCGGGTACTTTCGGGTATGGGACTGAATTTGAAGATTTCCTCGATATCTCCTCTCTGGGAGGGATAATTCTGAAGGGTACAACACTTGAGCCAAGGGAGGGAAATCCTTATCCGAGAATGGCCGAAACCCCATCGGGCATGCTAAATTCGGTCGGATTGCAGAACAAAGGCATAGATTACTTTGAGAACTTTATCTACCCGGTGGTCTCCCTGTTTGATACAAATGTGATCGTAAACATTAACGGCAGCTATGTTGAAGATTATGTTGCTCTTGCTGCAAGAATTGATAAGCTGAAAAAAATACCTGCAATTGAACTTAACATCTCTTGTCCAAATGTCAAAATGGGAGGTATGGCTTTTGGCACCGACCTTGCTTCAGCCCGTGAGGTAACACGTGCCGTAAGAGCAGTCACTGCAAAGAAGCTTATCGTAAAATTGTCACCTAATGTTACCAGTATAGTCGATTTTGCACGGGTAGCGGAGGAGGAGGGTGCTGATGCAGTTTCCCTGATAAACACCCTGCTGGGCATGGCTGTCGACATCAGGAACATGAAACCTTCTCTGTCAACCATAACAGGAGGACTGTCAGGACCTGCTATTAAACCTGTTGCCCTGAGAATGGTCTGGCAGGTGGCCAGGGCAGTAAATATACCGGTTATTGGTATCGGTGGCATCATGACAGCAGATGACGCTGTCGAATTTCTTCTCGCAGGAGCCTCAGCCGTAGAAGTGGGTACAGCTTCCTTTATCGATCCCTCAGTTTCGGTACAGATAGTTAAGGGAATAGAGGATTATCTTTCTGCAAAAGGATTTTCTGACATAAGCGAGATACGGGGTCATATTAACAGGAATATATAATAACTCCTTTATCTTGCTTATTTTATAATAAACAGATATTTCTTCTGGATTAAGACGATTTTTTTATTTATCTTTTCGATCCCTAACAGGGAGATATGCATTATTTAATTAATAAAAAAATTAAACATGGATGAAGTTATAAATATCGACGATCTCGACAGAAAGATACTTGACATTATCACTAAAAATGCAAGGATACCTTACCTTGAGGTTGCAAGAGAGTGCGGTGTTTCGGGAGCTGCAATACATCAGAGGGTACAGAGACTCATAAAGACCGGAGTCATCAAAGGCTCTGAATTCAAGGTCGATCCGGTTCTCGTCGGATTTAAAACATGTGCATATATCGGCATCTTCCTTGAACATCCGGGTAGTTTCCGCCAGGTGGTCAGGAAACTGACAGAGATACCGGAGATAATTGAATGTCACTATACAACAGGCAATTACTCCCTTTTTATTAAGGTTTATACCCGCGACAACGAACACCTCAAGAACATACTTATAGAGAAGATCCAGGTTATTCCGGGGATCGTCAGGACAGAAACGCTTATCTCCCTTGAGGAATCAATAAACAGGCAGATACCTGTACTCTCAGAATAATAGAACTTCTTTACGAATTTAAAATTATAATCATGGCCAATTTTATTGATGAATTCATGAAAAATTATGGACCTGAGGTAACACAGCAATTGTCATCAAACCTGAATATCGACTCAGGTACCGTCAATAAGCTGTTGCCCCAGCTTGCTCCCCTGATCCTTTCCGGACTCAAGAAACAGAAGGATACGCGGGGTGGCGACGAAAGGGTGGACCACATCCTTAATAAGTACGGGGATGCTTCCGTGCTGGACAACATCAGGGATGTTGTTTCCAGCAAGTTAAACGCTCCCGATGCTGATGCTAACCTGGGAGGTCTTCTGGGCGACAACGGCGGAACACAGGCAGCAATGACCCTGGCTGAGAAGCTGAATATCGATGCTTCTACCATCATGAAGATGATACCTGCACTTTCTCCTCTGATCCTGGGTGCCCTGACAAAGAAACGCGATGCAGGCAATGCGGGTATTTCTGGCGTAGGATCACTTCTTGATGCAGACGGCGACGGAAGTATCATCGATGACGTTGCAGGGTTCCTGCTTAAGGGAGGTGCATCAGGACAGAAAACTTCAGCAGGTAAAGGTATGTTTGGATCATTGCTGGGAAATATCCTGAAAAAAAGATAGGACAACAGATCATCTTCTTCTGTACATTTATCAGAAGTTTCTACTTTCAGAGTATTACATGAAAAGAAGGGCCTCTTCAAATAAAAATGAAGAGGCCTTTCTTGTGTTTTGTGATCCAGCTGGGTCTCGAACCCAGGACCCCATCCTTAAAAGGGATGTGCTCTACCAACTGAGCTACTGAATCAGTAATTTTAATTGCGAGTGCAAAGGTATTAATTTTTTAATATATTCAAATATAATTATATTTCTTTTGGTCAGAAAGATTAAAAAGACGGATTATTCTTTCATAACTTACAAATTATTCTATTTTCGCATAGTAAGTAAGTGAAATGCTACATTATTATGGATCTTTTCAGAGATAAGGTAGTAATAATTACAGGTGCATCATCTGGAATCGGAGAAGCTGCAGCCCGCGAATTTGCGTCTAATGGCAGTAAGGTGATGTGTGCAGCCAGATCGGAAGAAAAACTTGTCAGACTGGTAGAGGAATTAAAGAAGCTGGGGCAGGAGGCAAGCTATGTTGTGACAGATGTCAGCCGACAGGATGATTGCAGGATTCTTGTTGAAAAGACTGTTCAGAAATACGGAACAATCCATATCCTTATCAACAATGCCGGTATTTCCATGCGGGCGACGTTTGCTGAAACCGACCTGAAGGTCCTTCACCGGCTCATGGATGTAAATTTCTGGGGCACTGTTTATTGCACAAAATATGCTCTGCCATATCTTGTAGCAAATAAAGGTTCCCTGGTCGGAGTGTCATCGGTTGCAGGTTTTCACGGATTACCGGGGAGAACAGGTTATTCTGCCTCAAAATTTGCCATGCACGGCTTCCTGGAGACACTGCGGATCGAAAATCTTAAAAAAGGCCTTCATGTAATGATAATTGCCCCGGGATTCACTGCCACGAATATAAGGTTACATGCTCTTACAGGCGATGGCTCTGAACAGGGAATGTCGCCCAGAAACGAAGATAAGCTGGAATCGCCACAGTATGTGGCACAGTGGATACTGAAAGGGATAAGAAAAAAGAAAAGAAACAAGATATTGACATGGGTGGGCAGACTAACAGCTTTATTTCAGAGAATACTGCCTGAAATGGTCGACAGGGCTTACTATAATGAAATGGCACATGAACCGGATTCTCCATTGAAATAGACTTTTATGATTATTCGGTTTTATTATGTAAATTTGATATAACGCAATTACCCTAATATGAAAAATCTTATGAGCAAAAAGCTTATTTCGGTTATAACAATGGTATTGTTGTTCCCTGTTTACCTGTTTCCTCAGTTCGACGATGTCGATTTCCTCCGGAGCGCTCCTGCCGACGGGGTGAAATTCTTAGAAGCTTACCTTACTCCATGGGCAAATGCTTTTAGTGCCGGACTGAACGGGAGCTGGTACAATACTGCCAAACCTCATAAATGGACAGGATTCGACGTTACCCTTGGCGTAAACACGGGAATTGTTCCTTCTTCAGCTGAAACATTTGATGTTGAATCGGCAGGATTCTCTTCCTCACTCTCCGGAACAGGTAAAGCGCCCACCATAGCCGGACCGTCGACGGCAGGGCCTCCCATGACGTATTCCGAATCAGGCGTTACGCTTGCTTCATTCGAAACTCCCCCGGGAACAGAATGGAGATATATTCCGGTTCCCACACTTCAGGTGGGGATTGGCCTTCCTCTTGGAACAGAGCTCAAAGCAAGATTTCTTCCAAGGATACCCATTGAAGAAGGCGATGTGATGCTCTGGGGAGCAGGACTTATGCACAGCATTACCCAATACATACCGGGAAGTGAACTGCTGCCTTTCGACGTTTCACTGTTCGGCGGCTATACCTGGCTTAACGGTAACGTCCCGATTAAACTGATGCCGGATCTGTCAGCCAACTGGAACTATATCGATATAGATCCCTATACATATTTCAATGACCAGATCCTCTCTGCAACAGTGCAGGCATGGAATGTGTGTGCCATAGCTTCGGCCAACCTCAGGGTACTTACTTTTTACGGCGGCCTGGGTTATAGTAACACACTTGCAAAAGCAGAACTGGAAGGCTATTATCCATTGCCGGTAGTGGCCGGAGGTACAACGGGAGAACCTTATGTTGAGTACAACGAATCAGCTGAGAGCCTTAAAAAAGGAGAGGATTTTCCCAGCGTGGAGATTGAGAATTTTTCAGGATTGAGAGCTAACCTAGGAGTCAGGCTTAAACTGGCCGTTGTGACTATTCACGTTGATTACACAAGGTCTCAATATAATGTTCTGTCTGCCGGACTGGGCATCTCTTTCAGGTAGATCAGTAAGGTAGTTAAAATATAAGTGTGCTGTCAAAGAAGATTCAGTCAGCTTACAGGGCTTTGCTTTCAGCAGCCCGTGGTACTGTTTCGGGTGACGACCTTACAAAAATAAGATCTGCACTTGATCTGGCCATAAAGTCATACGGCGAAAGAACCATCCTTACCGGCGAACCGCTTATTCTACATGCCCTGTCTGTAGCCCGGATAGTTGCAGGCGAGATTGGGCTTGGCACTACATCTATCGTTACCTCCCTGCTTCATGATATAAACGAAAACCTCGAGGTCAACAGCAAAGATCTCGAGAAACGCTTCGGAAAGAAAGTTGTCGAGATACTGTCGGGCTTTTCCAGGATCTCCGGTATTGATTCAATGCAGGCGTCATACCAGGCCGAGAACTTCAGAAAACTTCTTCTCAGCCTTGCCGATGATGTCCGCGTCATTCTAATCAAACTGGTTGAACGCCTCGAATATATGCGCAACCTTGACAATGCTCCTGAAAAGGAGAAACTCCCTCTTGCTTCAGAGACATATTTCCTCTATGCCCCTCTTGCACACCGTCTGGGATTTTACAATATAAAATCAGAGATGGAAGATCTTGCAATAAAATATCTGGAACCTGACCAGTATAATTATATTGAGAGCCGTCTCAAACAAACCACAGCCTCCAGGAACAGGCTGATAAGGGAGTTTTCACAGCCGCTTCAGGAGAAACTTCAAAAGCAGGGCTTTAGATTCACTATTAAAAGCCGCACTAAATCAATACATTCCATCATGCTCAAAATGAAGAAACAGGGACTTGAGTTTGATGAGGTATACGATCTATTTGCGGTGAGGATAATACTCGATTCCAAAGGTGAGACTGAAAAAGCAGATTGCTGGCGGGCCTATTCAGTAGTCACAGACCTGTATCAGCCTAACCCCAGCAGGCTCAGAGACTGGATATCGGTTCCAAAATCAAATGGTTATGAATCGCTGCATACAACAGTAATCGGGCCCCGCGGAAAGTGGGTGGAAGTCCAGATCCGCTCGGCAAGGATGGATGAGATAGCCGAAAAAGGACTGGCGGCGCATTTCAAATATAAAGGAATAAGGGGAGAGGGCGGACTGGATACCTGGCTGACGAAAATGCGTGAGATACTTGAGTCGCCGGAAAAGGAGGGCATTGCATTCCTCGACCAGGTCCGCTCAGGTCTATATACCGATGAAGTGTTCGTTTTCACGCCGAAAGGTGATCTCCGGCAGTTGCCGGCAGGAGCCACAGTACTCGATTTTGCCTTCGACATTCACACAGATGTCGGCGCATCATGCGTGGGAGGGAAGGTTAACGGAAAGAATGTAACCATCAGACATATACTCCAGAATGGCGATCATGTTGATATTATTCGTTCCAGGAACCAGAAACCGAAGCAGGACTGGCTTTCATTCGTGGTCACGTCGAAAGCCAGGTCAAAAATTAAACTTGCCCTCAATGAAGAGAAATCCAGAGCAGCCGCAGAGGGTAAGGAAGTTCTCATGCGCCGCCTGAAAAACTGGAAGATTCCCTATGGTGATAATGTGATCCAGAAACTGATAAACCATTACGACTTCAGGACAGCCCAGGAACTATATTACTCTGTTTCCACAGGGAAGACTGACCTTCTTGAAATAAAGGAAGTACTTCAGAAGGGAGAGCAGCCTGTACAGCCGACTCCTCAGCTGCCCCTGGCTGAAAAAGAGCAAAAAGAAACTCTGCTAAGTGATAACCAGTATGGCGACTACCTCATAATTGAAGACAAAGTTGAAGGACTCGACTACAGGCTTGCCAGGTGCTGTAATCCGGTTTTCGGTGATTCTGTGTTCGGATTTGTCACTATTTCAGAAGGTATAAAAATACACCGGACAACCTGTCCCAACGCACGTAACCTTATGTCAAGGTATCCCTACAGGATAGTTACGGTACGATGGACAAGAACGGGTCAGCAGTCATCATTTATCACTTCAGTTAAAATAACCGGAGTTGAAGATATTTCGATAGTTAACAGGATAGCCGATATTGTAGCCGCCTACAATGTGAGCATCAGAAGTTTCAATTACAGCATGAACGATGGCATGTTCGAAGGTGCCCTGAACCTGCTGGTTCCAAATAACGATGTCCTCTATGGCATTATGAAAAAAATTCAGTCAATCAAAGGAGTACTGAAAACTTCAAGGATGAGTGGCTGATCCTTGTGAGGTCGTTCCATGAATCCTTCTGTCATTATTCTGCTGTCTGCTCTCTTTTCAGTCTGAAATGGATCATCATTCTGCCTGCACGACGATTAACCGTATCTTTTGTCGGGTTTTACAGGAAGTTTTGCCATTTTCTTCACTTCGAGGGAGGCATATCCGAACTCTTCAACAACCCTGCCCAGTATGAGATAAGTGCCGGCTCCCTTGAATGGGTAATTAACAAGCGAATCAGGAAAATGCGTTGTGTCGAAAAAATTTCCTTCGCTGTCGATAAAGCAGCCGAAGTTCATCCATTCCTTCCTGATGGTTTTTATATATTTTATGGTAACAAGATGTCCCACCATTTTTACCATTCTGCCTTTGTATGAATTGAGATCCCTGGCCTTTATATCGCCCCTGAAGGAAGTCTGAAGCATGTCGAACCACGACATGGATACAGGGAAACCCAGCAGTTCAATTTCATCATATGCATCATCCAGGCTGTTGTGTTCTAGTTCGGGAAGACAGAATTGCCTGACGGAGGGGTAGAAGAGGGGCCTGATCTGTTCAGGTTTGCTTTTGTTGATCAGCATGTGAGCTTCCCACAGCAATTCTCCCTTTTTTTTGCCGGTGAAACGGAATGCTCCTGTTCTGATTAGCAGGATCATTTGTTCCAGTCCGGGATTAAGCCTTGTTACAAAGTCATTCATGTCGCTGAAAGGACCTTCGGTATGACGGTTTTCTTCAATTGATCTTCCAAGTTTTTCCTCCAGATTGGTGACATGGACAAACCCGATGTATATGTCTGTGCCGTAGATTGTTGTTTTGTAGCAGCTTTTGTTGATGCAGGGTGGCAGGATCGTTGCTCCGTATCTTCCTGCCTCGTGGACATAGACCCATGTGCGGTAGAAGCCTCCGAAATTATTTATCACGGCAACCATGAATTCGAGAGGGTAATGTGCCTTCAGGTAAAGGCTCTGGAAGCTTTCCACGGCGTAGGAAGCAGAATGGGCTTTAGAAAAGGAATAACCGGCGAACGATTCAATCTGTCTCCATACTTCACGGGTAAGCTCCTCACTGTAACCTTTCTCCCTGCAGTTGGAAAAAAATTTGTCAACTATCCTCTGCATCTCTTTCCTTGAACGGTATTTGCCGCTCATCGCACGTCGGAGCGTGTCGGCGTCCGCAAGGTCGAGTCCGGCAAAATGATGGCAAACCTTCAGCACATCCTCCTGGTAAACCATAACTCCGAAGGTTTCCTCAAGCTGTTCTTTCATTACGGGATGTAAATAGCTGAACTTATCCGGGTTATGGAATCTGAAGATATATTCTCTCATCATCCCGGAGCGTGCGACACCGGGTCTTATTATCGAGCTGGCAGCCACAAGTGTTGTATAATCATCGCATCTGAGTTTCTGAAGAAGACCACGCATTGAAGGGCTTTCGACATAGAAACATCCCCTGGTTTCTCCTTTTTTCAGGTAATCCCTTACAAGGGGGTCGTTCTTGAATTTCTGGATTGCATGAACGTCTACATCCATGGAGCGGTTTCGCTGTATTATTTCAGCGCTCTCGCTAATGTGTCCGATGCCTCTCTGGCTCAGTATATCGAGTTTTTCGAATCCTATCTCTTCTGCAGTGTACATATCCCACTGGGTTGTAGGAAATCCTTTCGGAGGCAGGTCGAGGGCCGTGTAGCATGTCAGCGGTTCTTCCGATATGAGTATCCCTCCTGCATGTATACTGCGCATATTGGGGAAATCAGCTATGCGGCTGCCGGTCCGGAATATGGTGTCGCTTATTTCATTGTGGTTGGACGGCGAAGAAGGATTGTCGATGAGAGCGTCTATTTCTTCTTTCGGCATACCATGGACCTTGCCCAGTTCCCTTACTATTGATTTGCCCCTGAAAGTGCTGATGGTTCCCAGGAGGGCAGTGTGACTGTAACCGTATCTTTTGAAGATATAATCGATAACATCGTCTCTTTCCTTCCATGAATAGTCAATGTCAAAATCGGGAGGAGAGCTTCTGGCCGGATTTATGAAGCGTTCAAAGTAAAGGTTTAGATCAATAGGGTCAACATTAGTGATTTTCAAACAATAAGCAACTATTGAATTTGCTCCGCTTCCTCTTCCTACATGATAAAATCCTCTTGACATTGAATATCTGATGATATCCCATGTTATTAAAAAGTACGAAGAAAAACCGAGTTTGTCGATTATCTCAAGCTCATGTTTTATACGTCTGCGGGCTTCGTGATTGTTTTCTCCGTAACGGTATTTCATACCATCCCATGCAAGTTTTTCAAGCAGCAGTCTGTCGTCGTACCTGCTTGCCGAGAAGAGTTTTTTGTTTTTGTGACTTTCAAAGTCTATCGATAAATTACAGTTTTTAAGCAGGTTAACAGTTTTATCTAAAATTTCCGGGTAACTTCCGAAGATCTTTGTTATTTTTCCAGGTGCAATAAAACACTCATCTTCTCCTGCACATTGCTCAGGTCTGAGATGTGACAGAAGAATATTGTTGTCGACAGCTCTCAGGCTCCGGTGTATTGGAATATCTTCTTTATCTGCGAATGTGACGGGATTGAATATCACCATTTGAGATCTTTCCGCTGGTTTCGTCGAAATCAGCCTTGTTACTTCGCGGTTATTTACTCCGATTCGCTCATTTTCATGCAGTTTACGGGACGGAAGTTTTGACAGCCGGTATATCACATAAGCATCTGAGAAGTGCGGGGCAGGGAAGGGGATCTCCGTTTTCCCGAAATTTATCCGTGAAAGAAATTCATTGAGCTCTTTCATTCCCCTGTTGTTCCTGGCAATACCTGTGTACAGAAATTCATTGCCCTTCCTGAACTCGATACCAGCCACCGGACTTATGCCTTTTTTTTTGCACTCACCTGCAAATTCGGGTACTGCAGTCGAATTATTGATATCCGTTAATATGCAGGTATCAAGACTATTATCTTTGGCCTTCTGAACCAATTGTTCAACTGACATGGTTCCGTATCGCAGACTGTAATATGTGTGGCAGTTGAGGTACAATGCTGGTTGCTGGTTGCTGGCTTTGCACTCCGTAGCCTTGGCGAAGGAGTGTTGCTGGTTACTGGTTGCTGGTTGCTGGTTACTTTGTCCCTGGGATGAAGCAATCTCTTTAATTATACTGTGGTTTTAATGTCCGGCTCCATACATATGGTATCCCTTTAATCTTTGTTCCATCATTTCCTGTTCTTTAAGGGTGTTTTCGAGTTGTTTCCGGACTTTTTCTTGCCTTTCGGCATTGGTCATCACTCCGGCAGCTCTTCTGACAGCATCTTTACCGAAGCGCTTTCTTAGTCTGTCAATTGCCATGTAGAGGCTTACTTTCTCGGGAGTGTCATCGAACATGTCAAGTTGTTGTACACCCCGCACCAGGCCGCTGAACCTTACACCGATTAGACGTATGAGCATTCTCCTCTGGTAGAGCCTGCTCAGGAGTTCTTGTGCCACTCCGGTGAGCACATGGTCGAAAGCGGTATATGGTATCTTTTTCTGAAGCGTGTGGGTATCGAAATTTGAGTATCTTATTTTAACAGTAACACATGAGCATAGCTTTTCCTGTTTTCTCAGGTCGTAGGCAATTCGTTCCACCATGCTCACCAGCAGCTGGTTAAGTTTTACCATGTCGGTGGTATCGGTGTCGAAGGTGTGTTCGGTGCTGATCGATTTTTGTTCTGAATAGCTTATTACGGGAGTGGAGTCGATCCCGTTTGCCCTTTTCCACACCTCGATGCCATTTTTGCCCATGACCTTTTCGAGCATCTCAACCGGTATGTTCCTGAGGGTATAGATTGTAGCTATTCCCATAGACCTGAGCACGTGATATGTTTTCTGACCTATCATCGGGATCCTGCTTATTGAGAGAGGGTCGAGGAAGGGGAGGACCAGCTCTTTTGTTACTTCCTTCTCACCGTTGGGTTTCGCTTCACCGGTGGCTATCTTTGATACGGTTTTGTTGACTGAAAGTCCTGTAGATATTGGCAGCCCCGTTTCCTTTATTATATATTCGCGTAATTCGTGCGACCATTTAAAGCATCCGTAAAAACGATCCATTCCTGTCATGTCGATATAATGTTCGTCGATCGACGATTTCTCATACAGGGGTGCCCTTTCCGCAATTATCTCCGTCACCATCCGCGAATAATTGCTGTATGCCTCATGATCCCCTCGTATCACTATTGCTTCGGGGCACATCATACGGGCCATCTTCATGGGCATGGCCGAACTCACTCCGTACCTGCGTGCCTCATAGCTGCAGCTGGCAACAACACCACGGTCAGAAAAACCGCCGATTATCACCGGTTTTCCGCTGAGCCTGCTGTTCTTCAGCCTTTCCACCGACACAAAAAAAGTGTCGAGGTCGAGATGCAGTATGGAACGGTCGTAGTCCATTTTTTTTTACATTTTTCTTGTTTATTTCAAAACTAGACCATATCTTTGATTAAAAATTAATCAAATATCTGACAACAATATAATCAATTTAAATTATGTATTTCGCATCGAACATAAAATTTTTAAGAAAAAGGAGGGGGCGGACACAGGATGATGTTGCCGTGACCCTTAACCTTAAGCGTTCCACTCTCAGCGGATACGAGAACGGTATTGCAGAACCCGGCATAGAGATACTTGTCTCGTTTGCCAGATATTACTACATGTCGGTCGATACTCTTCTGAGGGTCGACCTGTCGAAACTATCGGAGAGTCAGCTGGGTGAACTCGAGAGAGGTTATGATGCCTATATACGGGGAAGTAACCTGAGGGTATTGACCACAACCGTCAGTGATGACAACACTGAGAATATTGAAATGGTTCCTGAGAAAGCCAAAGCAGGGTACTCGACAGGTTATGCTGATCCGGAATTCATAGGAGAGCTTCCCAGGTTCAGACTTCCTTTTCTTTCAGGTAAAAGAAAATACAGGACTTTTCAGCTAAAGGGTGATTCAATGCATCCGATACCCGACGGCTCCTGGGTTACCGGAGAATTTGTGCAGGACTGGAGGGAGCTCAGGAACGGTCAGGCATATATAGTCTTTACAATAAACGACGGTATCGTATTCAAGATCGTCGAGGATAATCTTAAAAACGACGGGAAACTGATACTATATTCCCTTAACCCTACTTATGAACCTTATGAAGTTCATATCAGCGAGGTAAAGGAGATATGGAAATTTGTAAACTATATAAGCAGTGAACTGCCCGAACCTGTCATTCCCGAAAAACAGCTTATTCAGGCGGTAGCTTCAATGAAAAATGACCTCGAACGAATCAAGGCAAAAATAGGCAAGGAAATAACTGATATACAGGAAGTAAATTGAAAATCCGGTGTCAACTGAACTAAATAACTTCCAAGTTTTTTCAGCCACCGAAGCTTTATCGCAGACGGGCACAACCCGCGTAATCCGCAACCTACTCCCTGGTAAGCTCTATAATCATCTGGATAATCTTCTCGTGTTCACTCTCGGGAATCAGACCTTTGTAAACAGCTCTTACAACCCTGTTCTTGTCGACGATCACAACACTGTAGCTGTCTTTCGGCATTCCCCAGTCCCTCTGAAGAACTCCGTCGTAGTCGAAAAGGATTGTCGTATCATATTTCTTGGCCTTATTACCGGCGATCATCCTTATAAGACCATTAGGCTTCCATGTCGATTTACAATCGACAATTCCGAAACCCTTGAAAAAATCCTTGTTGATTCTTTTATCGACATCAGTGGCTTTGTCGATAGCATCATTGAAAGGATCGTTCAGATCCGATTCGTCTGGGTCTACATAATTGATCTGCAATACTTTGTCAGGCCAGGAATCCATCGAGAATTCTTTTTTGTCCGCATCAGTGAAAACCCACTCCGGAGCTTTCTGTCCTATTTCCAGCTTACCGCCTGATTGTCCGTAAATATAACTTACTGTTGCAAGAATGAGGAAAATAGAAAAAATTGCCTTTTTCATGATTTCATTTTTAGATTACAGAGCGAAATATATGAATTTTAATTATTAAACGTATTAGTTCGGAAAAATAACTAAAACTGTTATTTGCTGTTATCTTTTCAGTTACATATCCTGCTTTTCTGGTTTTAGAATCGCTTGTTCAGGATCGTACAAATACCAGTCACAGATATTGATCTAAAAGTTCGACTGTTTGATCAAAATAATTCTTCAAATATTTTTTATTGATGGTCGAAATATTATTTTTAGCGAAATTTTAAAATGATACCGTATGAAGAGATTTTTTTCCTTTTTTGTAATAGCTGCTTTGTCGGCTGTTCTGATTACCGGATGTAAGAAAGACGAGGATGAAAGCCGGAGTCTTGTTATGGTTAAAAGGTCAAGCGGTGTACTGTACACTGTCGATAAGTCTACAGGAGCCCTGACTCAAAAAATGACCATTATGTACAACGGAAGTCCGCTTACCGGACTTCGTGGACTGGTTTATGATCCGGAAACAGGCAAATGTTTTTCAGGAGCAACAAACGCAGGTGGAGGAAATCTTTACTCCATCGATCTTGGAACAGGAGAAGCAACACTTATTAATGACAATGGTGACGACGACTGGGATGCAATTGCAGATATGGTGATCTCTTCAACAGGAACCATTTACGCGATGATCTATTCAAACATTGAATCAGCCAGTGCCATAACAACCATCAACAGGAGCACCGGAGCGCTGGGAAATCACTATACTTTCTACGACGGTAGTGATGAGCTTTATACCGCCGGTGGGATCTGTTTCGGTGACAACGAATCCACTCTCCTTATCGGCAGCGACGAAAGCAGTATATATAAATCCGGACTTACCGGCGGACAGGTCTCGGCGACATATCCGGTTTACCATTCACCAAGTATGAATGATATCGGAGATATATATATAATGGATCTTGAAAAGGACAGTGACGGTACAGTATTCGCAATAGTATATGACGATGAGGATTCTGTTCAGTATCTTGTTAAACTGGACATTGCTTCGGGTAATCTGACCGAGTTGAAAGAACTGGCAAGAGATTCGAACTCGAATTTCTACCACTGCCTGGCATTAATCCCCACCAGCAAGCTGAACTGATAATCAGTTTTCAGGAGGGACAAGGGGATTTTACACACTTGTTTTAAACCGCAAAGATTGCTTTTTGACCTGGCAATCTTTGCGGTTCATTTTTCCTTAAAATTAGTGTCAGGAATCGTACATAAAACTCCATTGATTTTGACTTCGTCGAGCTCCGCTTCGCTCCGGTTCTTCGTTTACCCCGACCCCAAGGGGAGCGAAGAAAATCAATTGACTCCCCCTGGGGATGGGGTAAAACAATTGATTTTCAAGCGTCTTTGGATACAATATTAATCATTCCTGATAGTCATTTTCCTTAATAACCCTCGTTTTACAAGCCGTTCAGAAAATCGTTGAAAGGTTTCATAATCCGGCAACCTTCAAGTATAAGATAAAAGGTATTGCTTTCTGTTGTTTCCCTGTCTTTCAATATCCTTGTGACAAGGTAGCTTTTCATCTTAAGAAGTTCAATATCACGGTGATCCCTTGAGAATCCTTTGGGTGCTGATTTCAGCTTCTCACCTTCAATGGATTTAAAGTACTCAGTGAAATCAGGGTTGTTAATAATCTTCCTGAATCTGTCTCCTTCTGCATCAATCCTCTCCCTGATAGCAGTCAGCCACGGCATCGGTGGCATATAGGCTCCTCCCGCTACCATGCCGTTATTGCCGGGTTCAATATGAATGTAATATCCGGCATAACGATCCCCGTTCTGTTTTCCGCCTCTCACGATGAAAGCTCCAAAATGAGATTTGTAAATGGTTTTGTCGTTTGAGAACCTTATGTCCCTGTTTATCCGGTACATGCAGCTTTTGGCCTCAAGGCCCTTCAGGATAGGGTCGAATTTAACGATCTCATCTATCAGAGCCTGGACAAAATTTGCGAAATCGTTCCTGGCATCATTGTAGCGCTGGCGGTTAGCGGTAAACCACTCCCTGTTGTTGTTTTTTTTCAGGTCCGACAGGAAAGTAAGTGTGGATTTCTGTATTCTTTCCATTTTTACCGTTTTGTGATATCATAAGCCATCAGCATGTTCCCATGCCGCTGGTACAGAACGCCTTCATTTATGACAGGGTGAGCAAAATGCTGAAGGGTACCCTTTTTGATCCTGAATGAACTTACCAGTTTCATTTTTCCCTGGTTTTGGCTCACAAGCATCAGATCACCTTTCTGATTATAGTAATAAATCATATTATCAGCCGAGATGATGGCTCCGGGAGCGGTTTTAAGAGAATCGGTAAGCTGTCCTGTGGTCGCATCTATAGACACAAGCTGAGGTCTGGTGTTGGCACCGCAGTACATAAAATTTCCCAGCTTCACAACTCCTCCCATGTAAGAATCAAAGGACTTGTTTCTCCAGACCTCTGTTATCTTCCTGCCGTCGGGCGAGAGGGTAAGCCTGACACAGCAATTTCCGTCGCCTTCCGTGTACCATATCGTTCCGTTCTCGTAAATGATCGCGTTGCAGTGAGAGTCGCCGTAACCCGGACCTCTCTTTTCAGGAGGATAGTTATCCTGTTCGTGCGACCATAATAATTCACCGGTATTTGCATCCAGTCCCAGAAAATGATACATGGAAAATGTTGCGAAGATCTTTCTTTCTTTCAGAGAGACAAGTTTACCAGGATTATAGCCCGAGACCTCTCCAAATGCTTTGTTCGACCAGATTATTTTTCCTGTAAACCGATTCAAAGCCACAACATTATGAACCTTTCCACCTGGTGTCCAGAACACCTTATCGCCGTCAATTACCGGAGCTTCGGAAAACCCGTGAAGAGGAGGTATCCCTCCGAAATCATCTTCCAGGTCTTTTGACCATACTATCTTTCCGTTATTACGAGTAACGCAGTACAGGTCACCCTTGCCGGAGCCCACATAAACATGATCGCCTGCAATTGTAGGAGTGCACCTTGTTCCACGGTAACCCTTTATCCATTCTTCCCCGAGTGTAGTCTGCCAGTTTATCTCTCCTTTCATGTTAAAGCTGAACAGAATACACAGAGAATCAATCTCTCCAGTGATGAAAAAGCCGTCATCAGTGAATACAGGCGATACGAATCCGTTTCCTATATTTTCAATGGTCATTATTTCTTTCGGACCAAGATCCGGCCACTCTTTGAGAAGCCCTGACCCGCTGTAAATACCTGTGCGTCCTTCTCCCCTGAACTCAAATATGCCGGTCTCCGAAGGCTCAGTAAATGAAGCTATCAGAAATAAAATGAAGATTATTGCGTTATTTGCCATACTTCAGTTTTTATCAGATGAATAAATTAATAGAACTAATGCAGCAATATAAATAAAAAATTGCATCCATGTTTAATGAAATATTTTCATTCAAATTAATCTTTCTCTGTTTTTTGACATTCATGTATAATTTTTGACTGAATATTTTATGCACGGTTTACGACAGAAATTTTTGAGTACATTTGATGCTTATTTTTCCAGTCCATGAAGGTTTTTGCCCTCCGCTCAGAAGCTCAATCATTAATTGAGATTAAAACCTTTATATTATTGTTTATAAATATTTTATTCTTTTTTATTTTTTCTTTTTCCGCCATTGCACAGCCACGTTTCAGCCATCAACACGGTTTTTTTGACACTCCATTCACCCTCGTGATAACACCCTCATCATCAGGTTCTGTGCTTTACTATACAGACGACGGCAGCATCCCTGGTCCATCAAACGGGATGCCCTATATTTCACCATTGCTGATTGACACCACTACAGTTATCAGGGCAGTGGAGCTTATAAACGGAGTTCCGGGTAAAGTTGCAACAAGTACCTACCTATTTCCCGATGATATTATTCATCAACCCAACCATCCGGAAGGATATCCCTCAACATGGGGGCCCTATACAGCTTTTTCCGGGACAGCAATTGCAGATTATGAAATGGATCCTGAAATTATCGCGATGCCGGGATATGCTGATTCTGTTAAGGCAGGACTGCTAAGTCTTCCTGTAATATCAATCGTTACAGACAGGGAAAATCTGTTTTCAAAAAGTCAGGACCCGCTTACAGGCGGAATTTATATCTATACCGGCCCGCCAGTGACAATAACCACCAATGGTCTGGGATACGGGTGGGAGAGGCCTGCATCGATGGAATATTTTGATGCTGAGGGTTCTGTCTCCCTGCAAATCGATTGTGCTCTCGAAATCCAGGGCAATCATGGCAGACGGGCGGAAAAAAACCCGAAACATTCATTCCGTCTTACCTTCAAGACCGGATTTGGTCCCCAGAAACTTGTTTATCCCTTCTTTGGACCTGATGCAGATTCAGTGCAGAATACCATTATTCTGCGGGGTGGCTTCGGTAATACATGGCTTCACTGGAGTACGGGAGAAAGGGCTATGGCACAGTATTTAAGAGACAGATGGACAAAAGATGCCCATCTTGAAATGGGCCATTTTGCGAGTCATGGATTTTATGCCCATCTTTTTCTTAACGGCCTCTACTGGGGTGTTTACAATCCGTCTGAAAGGCTCGACAGCCGATTCGCCGAGATGTATCTTGGCGGTGAGTACGAGGATTATGATGTGATTAAGGATTATGCTGAAGTATCGGACGGGAACATAAATGCCTGGAACACTATGATGGCTATGGCAAATGAAGGACTTTCAACAAATGCAGCTTATCAGAAGATACAGGGTAATAATCCTGACGGCACCGTCAATCATGATGGGGAGGCACTTGTTGACGTCACAAATCTTGCCGATTATATGCTTCTCCATTTTTATGGAGGAAACTGGGACTGGGATCACCACAACTGGGTTGCAATGCGAAACAGTAATTACCCCGGAAAAGGTTTCAGATTCTTTGCATGGGATGGAGAACACATGATTGAAGACTATAATATCAATATACTCAATGAAAATAATAACAACCGGCCAAGCAGGGTTTTTCAAAAGCTACTCGGAAATGATGATTTCAAACGTCTTTTTGCAGACCGGATTCAGAAACATTGTTTTGACGGGGGAGTCCTAACCTCCGGAAAAGCTTTGGATATATGGATGGAACGGGCCGGAGAGATAGAAAAAGCCATACATGCTGAATCGGCCCGCTGGGGTGATTACAGGCGTGATGTACATTCGTGGCAATCGGGACCTTATGAGTTATATACAAAAGAAACACACTGGCTCCCGCAACTGGATTATGTGAAAAACACATATTTTCCAAACAGAACTTCCAGTTTTATTCAGAGTCTCAGAAACGCGGACCTGTTTCCGGTTGTGGATGCACCACAGGTAAAACTGGATGGATATCCAGTACGATCGGGTTATGTCCGGAAGTATTCAGTGGTAAGCCTGGCTGCCCCCGCCGGAGATATTTATTATACTACCGACGGCAGCGATCCGGTTGTATGGGAGCCTGTTCCGGTTGTCTCACCAAAGGCTTTGAGGTATACTGATCCGGTCTGCCTGGAAGGATCAGTTCATCTAAGAGCCAGGTGTCTGTCAGGAGGAGTGTGGAGTGCTGCATCTGAAAGATACTTTGTCATAGCTGAAGAGCTTAGAAACCTGAAGATTACGGAAATACATTATCATCCACTCCCGATTTCCGGTACAGATGAACGCGACCTGGAATTTCTCGAAATAAAGAATACAGGGAATTCGGTTTTGAATCTCGATGGTGTGAAAATAATAGCCGGTGTTGAATTCGGTTTTTCCGGGGATACTCCTGTGAAGCCCGGAGAATTTATTATTCTGGCATCTGACGGAAGAATTTTCAGGGAAAATTTTGGTTTATGGCCCGACGGTATTTTTAAAGGTCAGCTTGATAACGGCGGTGAGAATATAATTGCTGTTTCGATGACAGGAGACACGATCTGTAATTTTGCCTACGGTGATAGCGGATTATGGCCTGAAGAACCTGATGGACAAGGTTATACGCTTGTTCCTATTGAATATGATCCGGATAATGATCAGAACGGGCCGGAATACTGGAGGGCTTCACATAAAAGAGGCGGTTCACCCGGGAAAGATGATAAGATCTATTCCGAAGGAAGGTCATCGGACCTTCTGACAGTGTACCCGGGCTATCCCAATCCTTTCACTAATTCCACAACGATAAAATACCATCTTACAGCAAATGCCCGTGTGACAATCAGGATTTTCAATTCCACTGGACAGCAAATAATGATTCTGGAGGATGCAGACAGGCCTGCGGGGAGCCATGAACTTGTCTGGAACGGAATGAATAGTGTGAATTCACCTGTTGAAGCGGGTATCTATTACTACAGGGTAAGTGCGCAGAATATGATCAGTACCGGTGTCGTAAATTATAAATTAATGAAGATCAGGTAGATCACTTTCTTTTCCTTACCAGGTCTGTATACACGGCCACCAAGCTAAATCACAGCCCTGGGATTTCTTGGCATCATGTTTTTAATCTTCTCATCTATTGAGTCATCATTCATAATGCATGCTGCCTTCCGGCTGTACATTACTGCAATACAGTAGTTGCATATATCACATTCTGAATGTGATATCTCTTTGTTCTTCAGAAGGTTGACAAAGTCCGGATCTTTAATGAGATCTCTGGCCAGGGCTACCTGTTCAAATCCGTTATTAAGGAGACCTCGTCAATCTTTTCCCGCGAAACTAAACCTCCGACATACACAAGAGGTATTTTTATATTTTCCCTGAATTTAACAGCATCCTTGAGGAAATAGGCTTCGCGAAAGAGAACCTCCTTTAAAAGCCTGTCACCGACCAGTCGCACGAAAAAGCTCATAATCTTCTGTTCTATATAATGAGAGAAGAGCCGTACAGGCATTTTTCCGTGCATAACATACATGGGCGCCCTGCTTACAAATCTGCCGCTCAGCACAAGTGCATCAGCTCCTGCATTTTCGAGCTTCCTGGCAACTTCAATGCATTCGTCAGTCTCGGTGCCTCCTCTGAATCCATCTCTCATATTCGTTTTCACAAGTACGGCAATATCATTCCTTATTCATTCGATGGGTAAATGTAGGTACATCCAAATTAATACCGGCAGAAGGAGCGAGGGGCATTCTTCCGGCTAATGAGGCTTTCGACATGTTTCCGCCATGACCTGTCTGGATTGAGCAGGCAGCACCCTCCCTGTGAACTGCATCAGTTATCTTCCTGAGGCCCGGTATAGCTTCACGACTGAGTAACAGCTGATGCGGAAATGAAAGACCTGATCTTTCCACGGCAGCATATGCAATTGTTGTCATGCCGATACCCCCGGCAGCTAAGGAATGATGATATTTGAGAAGATCATCGGAAGGCATATTACCCGGGCACATCCCTTCGAATGCAGCAGCACTGATCGTCCTGTTCAAGGTTAGTTAGAGGGCCTAATCTGAACGGAGTGAAAAGAATACTCTTATTCATCGTTTATCAAGGAAGAAATAACAAATTTGTAGTTTTATTAATAATTGACAGACTAACGTGATGAAATGTTTAACTTAAAAGTTGAAAAAAATGAAAAGTTCATCATGTGTCAAACCCAGATTTTTTAAAGGAGCAGGTTATTTATTTGGAGGGATAATAGGAATTACAGGAGCCTTGACTGTATTCGTTCTGACCGAAAGTATTAATATTGCTCTTCCCGTACTGGCTGCTTTAAGTATTCCTTTGGGTGTAAGCATTGAAAGTAAAATTCAGAAGGAAAGCGGTGAAATTGAGTCAAAGACAATGAAAACAGCTGTTATCCTCATCACTGCCGGAGTGTTTTTCTTTGTGACGGTTGTATTATTGGCAATGTATTCATAGGACAAATTGGATAAAGAAAAGAATAATCTGGAGACTGCATTTCTTGACGACCTGGACAGACATCAGGGGATTTTGCATAAAATATCTTATGTTTATTCCGGAAACAGTCATGAAAAGGAAGATCTTTATCAGGAGATAATTCTTCAATTATGGAGATCATATCCTTCATTCAGAGGTGGATCAACCTTCTCTACGTGGATGTACCGGGTTGCTCTGAATACGGCTATAACTTTAACAAGGAAGCCAAGGTTGTTCGTTCATACAGAAAAGATCCCTGATTCCTCATATGACATCGAGCATTCTATGAACAGATCGGAGGATGTTCAGGTAATGTATAAGGCTGTTGCTCATCTGGATAAAGTGGAGAAAGCAATTATCTTACTCTGGCTGGAAGATAAAAGCTATGAAGAAATTGCAGATACAGTTGGTATATCAGTTAAAAACGTAAGCGTCCGCCTGGTCAGGATAAAAGCCAAACTTGCCGGATGGATTAAAAAATATCAGAAATGACGGAAGAAGTTGAACTGGAGAAATATAAGAAGGCCTGGAAAACTGAGCAAAGTTTTAACGAAGAGAGACTTTCAAGGACCAGGATTCAGGAATTCATGAGATCGGAATCGGGAAGCCTCAGAGGGCTTTTCAAAAAGAACATTATAATTGATATTGTTTTGAAAATAGCGCTGGCCGCTTCATTCTGTGTGCTTTTGGTATTATACCTGAATCAAGGCCGCATTCTCTTATTAAATTCAAGTATGATCATTCTTTCAATTTCTTCTGTAATTATTCAGATATGGATCTATGGCAGAATACCTGATGGAAGAGGATCTGATCTGAGCATCAGGGCCATACTGGAGTCGTATATAAGGTTTCACCACCGTAAATATTTTCATTCACTCCTGGTGAATTCACTGACAGCATCATTGGTCTTCATCTCCGGTGCACTTTACTGGTTATATTTTAAATATGGCGCTATCCGGTCTTTTCAGTTGGAAGACTATCTGGTTTTCAGTTCTTTTATTGTTGTTGCTTTTGTTTTGAGTGCTTTTATCCAGATAAAAAGCAGCAATTTTCATATTCACCAACTGGAAAGGTGTTTAGTATATATTGAACAGGATTCGCTTAACGGAGGAAAGCTTATTCATTATAAGAAGCTTAAAAACAGACTCATAGTTTTCTTTAGTATTTTTCTTGTTATTGGATTAATGCTGCTGATTTTATTACTTTTCAGATGAATTCAGGTTCTTTAAGTAAATGGTAGAGATCCATATTAAATTTAACTTTGCTAAGAACCAGGACTTTTAGAATAACACTTGATAGATCCACTGAAATCGTTTCTAAGTATCTATAAATAAGTCTATTATGATGAGGAAAATGTATTTGATTTTGCTTTCTGTGCTGATAATTTCTTCAGGATCAGCTTTTTCGCAGGAAAAAGGCAGGTCATTGTTCAACGGAAGAGATCTGAAAGGATGGCATGCAGATGTTCCTGCAATGGATAATGATCCGGCTCTGAAAGGTCCGTTCATTGTCCGTAACGGGATGCTGGTGAGTCTGGGAGAACCGAGAGGTCACCTTATTACTGACAGGATTTACAGGAATTACCGTCTGGAGGTTGAGTACCGTTTTCCTGGTAAACCGGGCAACTGCGGCATTCTTGTACATTCTTCGACACCGAGGGCATTGTATAAGATGTTTCCTCAGTCGATTGAAGTTCAGATGCAGCACCAGAGTGCAGGTGATTTCTGGTGTATTGCCGAAGACATTACGACACCTGATATGGAAGCCCGGCGTGGACCGAGGGAAGAATGGGGAGGCACTGAAGGTAAACGTCGCAACATAAAGAATCTTACAGATGATTCTGAGAATCCGCTCGGAGAATGGAACACTATGGTGATCGAATGTCTGGGCAGAGAAATAAAGGTATGGGTCAACGGTGACCTGGTGAACTATGGTTATGACTGTACGGCCGACGGAGGTCAGATTTCCATCCAGGCTGAGGGGGCGGAAGTTGAATTCAGGAAAATTGCAATCAGATCAATCAAGAAGCTGTCAGAATAGGGATATATCATCTGATTGTATCGTGTTTGCTGGATTAACGGCACAGGCAGATGCCATTCCGGATAAGGCTGATATAGCATACAAGTATATTTCCTATAATTAATATTATGTCAAATAGAAAATATAAGATATTATCGACAAATGAATTGCTGAGTTGAAATACCTTCCTGTAATTATCTCCCCTATTTCGATGAATCCGTGAAACTGATCTCCGGTTCAGTTATAAAGATAGAATCCTATTTCTTGAGGATCTGTGGTGTCGAGCATTGGCAACGCCGGTATCTGAAAGGGATCGAAACCTGATGTCGTGATTGATCCGTGGATTGATGTCCTGATCATGGAATAGCCATTTCTCACCGCTGCAGCTATTATTTCAGGATCTCCTGCCCCATCACCGAACGGAAGAGCCAGGATATCAATATCCACAGGCACATGAGCACGTATCATGTCTTTTGAGACCCCCATTTCGTAGTCGAGGAAGGAATTATATTCATCCGTGTTTGCGAAATTCAATCTGCTTGCCTTAAGATAAGGATGTGAGAAAGAATGCGAACCAAAGCGGAACGGTCTTATTCCCCCGGGATACATTATATTACTCATATATTCAATCTCGCTCCATTTCAGGAATGAATCCCTTTCTATCATGTTTGTCCAAAGAAAAAAAGTAGCTTTCATCCTGTATTCTTTCAGTATCGGCATTGCTGTTTCGTACCAGGAATAATCCCCGTCATCGAATGTAAGAATTGCGCAGTGCCGGTCAGGCATTTTCCCCGAATCTTTTATTTTTTTAAGATCCTGAAAATCAATGATATTAATATTATTATTTATAAGGTACTGAATATCTGACTCAAGATCGGCAGAGCTTCGTTCATACAGATTTCCGGCTTCTCCTTCGGTAATACGGTGATACATCAGGACGATGACCCTTCCCTGCACCGGAACTATTTCAGGTTCATCATTACGACTGCATCCTGCCAGAAATAATACCGGAATAAGAATGAAAAAAAGGATTCGAGTCATTTTGTTGTATTGATTATTCTGAATTCATGTTAAAAGCGAAAGCCTTTCAGTATTATTAGAAAGGCTTTCGTTTCTTTTTATTAAAGTCCGGGTTAAAATTTCACCGGTATTTCAGAATTCTGCTACTGCTGACCTTCCAGTGCTTCAAGTTTAGCTTTGATAGCGTTATATTCATCCATCATTCTCATCCTGTAGTAAAGTTCCCTGAGGCTCTGCATGGTATACTTATCGTTGGGGTCGATTTCGTATGCTTTCTGCATATAGGGCAGAGCTTTTGCATAAACTGCATTTGCTTCATTTATAGCAGCCTCATATTTATTCACATCCATAATTTCATTTGCTGCCAGAAACATTTTCTGTGCCTTGTTAATATATGAAGCGCCCATTGCAAAATGTGTTTCAGAAAGGTCGGATTTGATCTTGAGGGCCTGTTCCAGTTCAGCAATTGCCTCGTCGAATTTTTCAAGGTTGAGATATGTTATTCCCGAAGCATACCAAAGACTGTAGTTGTCAGCGTCCTGTTCCTTTGCAAGGTCGAGATATTTCAGGGCTTCATTGGGCTTGTTACTTTTAAGATAAAGGTCAGCTATATGGAAGTTGACACTGTTATCGCCAGGGAATTTATTTGGCAGGTCGAGAAGGTATGCTTCAGCCTTTATTGTATCACCCTGGCCCAGAAAACACTCATAAATCCTGAAGTATGGATTTATTCCCAGATACTTCAGCTCACCACATTTCTCATAGTATTTGATAGCTTCATCGTATTTTTTTGCATTCTGAGCTGCCAGTCCGGCATTGAAATACATTCCGGTGTCGATACCACCTGCAAAGAGATCACTTTCTGTGATTTTGATCTGGATTGCAAAGGCTTTAAGGGCGCCTTCATAGTCGTTGGTTTCAAATTTTTTGCTTCCCTGGTTGTAAAGATCCATTGCCAGTGAGTTATAAACCATTCCGGCGACGATTTTTTTCTTTGTTCCTCCCTTGGGATCCAGTTCCATTGCTTTTTCATACGATGCATATGCCTCAGCAAGAGGATCGGCATAATATGAATTGAATTTTGGATTGTCCGCCTGATATACTGCCTGGCAAAGTCTTCCCTTCACGAAGAATGTATTTGGCCATGCCTTTGACTTTTCATGGGTAAGTGCCTGATCTATAGATTCTTTTGCTTTGTCAAGCATGCCCTGATCGATAAAGCTGTTGGCTGAAGTGACTTTTCCTTTCTGTGCAATCACCCCGAGAGAAATACTGATTACAGCTAAAAGCAGAAATAATTTTTTCATGTTTATCATTTTAAAATTTTAATTTGTTTATTAACATAAAAACGCTTCAAATTTATAACATTACTTATTAATCTTCAAATTCTTTGCCATTTTCGTCAGGACTGATATTTTTTTCCTGATTTTCCAGGTTTTCGATGGCTTCTTCTTCGCCGTTTACCTCTACACATGCGACTGAAGCAATGATATCATTTTCCCTCAGGTTTATGAGTCTTACTCCCTGTGTTGCCCTCCCCATTACCCTTAATGAGGACACAGGGCTGCGCAGGATGTTTCCGAGCTGGGTGATTATCATAAGATCATGATTATCAGTAACATCCTTTAGTGCGATTAGCGATCCGGTTTTTTCGGTGATATTTATCGTTTTCACGCCCTTGCCTCCCCTGTTGGTAATGCGGTACTGGTCGATATCTGATCTTTTGCCGTATCCTTTTTCTGAGACTACCAGAATTTCTTTTTCCTTGTTTTCGACCGTGATCATTCCGATCACAAAATCGGTTTCTTCATTTGCCAGCCTTATACCTCTTACTCCCGATGCAGTACGCCCCATTGGTCTGACTGATTTTTCAGGGAACCTTAAAGCTCTTCCTGATCTTATGGCAAGCATGATCTCATGGTTACCGTTAGTCATCCGGGCTTCAAGGAGTTCGTCACCCTCACGGATCGTTATAGCATTCAGACCATTATTACGTGGTCTTGAATAGGCTTCCAGTGAAGTTTTCTTGATAATTCCCTTTCTGGTACAAAGGACTATGAAGGTGTTGTCGATGTATTCCTTATTGTTCAGGTCTTTCACGTTGATGAATGCCCTTACAGTGTCATCGGGTTCAATATTGATCAGGTTTTGTATGGCTCTGCCTTTTGCTGTTCTCGATCCTTCAGGGATATTATATACCTTCAGCCAGTAACATTTTCCTTTGCTGGTGAAGAAGAGCATTGTGTTATGCATTGTTGCAACATACAGGTGTTCAATGAAATCTTCATCCCTGGTGGTACCTCCTTTTGATCCGGTACCGCCACGGTTCTGTCTTCTGAATTCTGTCAGCGGTGTTCTTTTAATATAGCCCAGGTGGGAGATGGTGATCACCATCTCATCATCGGCATAGAAATCCTCAGGGTTGAATTCCTCTGCATTGGGTATTATTTCAGTCCTTCTGCTGTCGCCGTATTTTTCCTTTATCTCTGAGAGCTCATCCTTGATAATTTTCATCTGAAGCTCTGTGCTTGCCAGTACGCTCCTGAGATATTCTATAAGATCCATTATCTCTTTGTACTCTGCCCTGAGCTTATCCTGTTCAAGACCGGTTAGCTGGCGGAGTCTCATTTCCACTATTGCTCTGGCCTGGATTTCAGTGAGGCTGAATCTCTCCATGAGTTTCTCACGGGCCTCATCGGGATTTTTAGAGGATTTAATAAGTGCGATCACCTCGTCGATATTATCGCTGGCGATTATCAGTCCCTCAAGTATGTGGGCTCTCTTTTCTGCCTGATCGAGTTCGAAACGGGTTCTGCGCATTATCACATCGTGCCTGTGATTGACAAAATGACGGATAAGATCCCTGGTACTCAGCGTTCTTGGCCTCCCCTTTACCAGTGCAATGTTATTCACATTGAAGGTTGTCTGTAAAGACGAGTATTTGAAAAGGTGGTTAAGGACAACATTGGCGGTTGCATCCTTTTTAAGAATAATTACGATGCGCATGCCATTTCTGTCCGATTCGTCATTAATATATGATATACCCTCCAGTCTCTTCTCATTTATCAGGTCAGCTATTTTCCTTATCATTTCGGCCTTGTTGACCATGTAGGGAATTTCGGTTACAATAATGCATTCCCTGCCTGAATGAGTATGCTCGATCTCCGTTTTGGCCCTTACCACTATCCTGCCCCGGCCGGTCTCGCAGGCATCACGGATACCCTGTTCACCGTAGATAATTCCGCCTGTGGGAAAATCAGGCCCTTTGACATACTTCAGTATTTCTTCCGTCGTGATGTCATTATTGTCAATATATGCTATTGTTGCATCAATTATCTCTGAAAGATTATGGGGAGGCATATTTGTTGCCATACCTACTGCTATTCCGGAGGTTCCGTTCACGAGCAGATTTGGTATTCTGGTGGGAAGGACCACCGGCTCTGTAAGCGAATCATCGAAATTGGGCTGAAAATCAACAGTTTCCTTTTCGATATCGGCCAGGGTCTCTTCCGCAATTCTGCGTAGCCTGGCTTCAGTATATCTCATGGCAGCAGGACTGTCACCATCGATGGAACCGAAGTTTCCCTGTCCGTCAACCAGTGGGTACCTCAATGACCATTCCTGGGCCATCCTTACCATCGCTTCATATACCGAGGAGTCGCCGTGGGGATGATATTTACCGAGCACCTCTCCTACTATCCTTGCAGACTTCTTATAAGCCCTGTTTGATAAAACCCCAAGCTCCGACATTCCGAAAAGCACCCGTCGGTGTACCGGCTTTAGTCCATCTCTTACGTCAGGTAAAGCTCTCGATACGATTACCGACATGGAATAGTCGATATATGCAGATTTCATTTCCTCTTCAATATTAACCTGAACCACCCTCTCTCTGTCCGACATAACTACATGAAAATTAATTAATTATAAAATATTGAACGTTTTTTACAAAAGTCGTACGAAGATAGTGAATATTTGCCTATTTTAAGTGTCCCCGGGATGTGAATTTTTAACATAGTTGTTCATAAATGGGCATGATTATTGACAATGTTAAGGATTGTATGATTTAACTTTGTTATTTTACCAAACTGTACTTTTGTCCTGTCTGAACTGACACAATGGCATGCAGTGGAAATATTATTAATACTGACTCAAAAAATATATGGATTCACAGTTTTCACAGAGAGTAAAGGATATTATCGGATATAGCAAGGAGGAGGCTATACGGCTGGGGAACAGCCATATAAGTCCTGAACATCTATTCCTTGGTATTCTGAGAGATGGTGAAGGCCGGGCTATTGACATTCTTATCAATCAGGGAATAGATCTTATGATGCTTAAAGGTTCACTGGAAAAGAGTATTAAGGTAGAAAGTCCCGTCCCTGTCGCCGATCATGAAATATTGCCTTTACTAAGAAGCACTGAACGCATTCTCAAGCTCGTATATCTTGAAGCAAAGGCTTTAAAAAGTACGGTTATTGAAGCAGAGCATCTCCTTTTGGCTATCCTCAAGGATGAGAATGCTCTTGTTACCCGGTTTCTTTCTGAAATGGATGTTAATTACAATACGGTAAAAAGATTGGTTGAGCCTGGACAGGGTTTAAGTGCAAGAGCGGATTATCCCCGTGATGAGGATGACGAAGGCCAGGGTTTCGGAGCACCCGGAAAAGGTCAGGGTGCTGGTCCTGCTGCCTCTCCCAAATCAGCATCCGATACCCCTGTTCTCGATAATTTCGGTATTGACCTTACAAAAGCAGCCGAGGAGGGCAGTCTCGATCCCGTGGTTGGAAGGGAGACGGAAATAGAAAGACTGGCGCAGATTCTTTCACGCCGAAAGAAGAATAATCCGGTTCTCATAGGGGAACCGGGTGTGGGCAAATCCGCAATAGTAGAAGGACTGGCTTTGCGTATTACAAAAAAGAACGTGTCAAGGGTCCTGTTCAACAAGAGGGTTGTAGCTCTCGACCTCGCATCCATTGTGGCAGGGACAAAGTACAGGGGACAATTCGAGGAAAGAATGAAGGCTATCCTTAACGAGCTGTCAAAAAATGATAACATCATCCTGTTTATCGACGAAATCCATACAATAGTAGGTGCCGGCGGTGCAACCGGTTCTCTCGATGCTGCCAATATGCTCAAACCGGCTCTGGCAAGAGGTGAGATACAGTGCATAGGCGCAACGACCCTTGATGAATACCGGCAGCATATTGAAAAGGACGGTGCACTCGAACGCCGCTTTCAGAAAGTGCTGGTCGATCCTACTTCCATTGAAGAAACGATGGAGATACTTAAGAACATCAAGGACAGATATGAAGACCATCACAATGTTACCTATACCGACGAGGCTATAGAAGCATGTGTAAAATTAACAAACAGGTATATATCAGACAGACTTCTGCCCGATAAGGCTATTGACGCTCTTGATGAAGCCGGTTCAAGAGTTCACATATCAAATATTGTCGTTCCGGAAAAGATACTCTCACTCGAAAGCCAGCTTGAGGATGCCAAGAAAGACAAGATGCTTGCCGTCAAGAACCAGAACTTTGAAAAGGCTGCGAGCTTCCGCGACCGTGAAAAAGAACTTCTTGAAATGATAGAGGTCGAAAAGAAAAAATGGGAAAAGGAACTCGCGGTTAACAGGGAAATTGTTGATGCTGAAAAAGTAGCTGAAGTAGTAGCTATGATGACCGGAGTTCCGGTCCAGAGGATAGCACAGACAGAAGGTACCCGTCTGCTGCAGATGGCCGATGAGCTCAGAGGAAGTGTGATAGGTCAGGATGAAGCTATACATAAAGTGGTTAAAGCAATACAGAGAAACCGGGCTGGCCTGAAGGATCCAAATAAACCAATAGGTACATTTATCTTTCTCGGTCCCACAGGCGTGGGTAAGACCCAGCTTGCCAAGGTACTGGCGAGATTCCTTTTCGATACCACCGACAACCTTGTGAGGATCGACATGAGCGAATATATGGAGAAATTTTCAGTATCGAGGCTGGTAGGCGCTCCTCCCGGTTATGTCGGATATGAAGAAGGTGGACAGCTTACAGAAAAAGTGAGAAGAAAACCGTATTCTGTCGTGCTTCTGGATGAAATTGAGAAGGCACATCCCGATGTTTTCCATATTCTGCTCCAGGTTCTTGATGAAGGTCAGCTTACCGACAGCCTGGGCAGAAGGATCGATTTTCGAAATACCATCGTCATCCTCACTTCCAATATAGGAACGAGGCAGATAGCCGAATTCGGCCATGGAATAGGCTTTGATACACAGGCCAGAAAAACCACCAGGGATGAACAGTCAAAGAGTATACTTCAGAAAGCGCTCCAGAAGACCTTTGCTCCGGAATTTCTTAACAGGATTGACGATGTGATCATGTTTAACTCACTTGGAAGGGAAGAGATAAATCAGATCATAGATCTTGAGCTGAAAGGACTCTATGAAAGAGTCGAAGCTCTTGGATTCCAGCTTAAGATCGCATCCGCTGCCAGGGATTTCATAGCAGAAAAAGGATTCGATGCAAATTTTGGGGCAAGACCGCTGAAAAGGGCTATACAGAAATACCTTGAAGATCCTATGGCCGAGATACTTATCAAAGCCGGTCCGGGTGACGTGGATATTATCAAGGTCGGATTCAATACTGCCAGGTCGGAGATAAAGATCAGTTTTTCAAAGAAGAAGGACGATGCTGACCCGTCAGGGGAAGCGGATGATGACCAGGGTGAATGATCAGACAGGTTTGCCGAATAGATCGTAATTATCAGAATGTGTAATTAAAACCCGGTAGAAATTGCCGGGTTTTAATTTATATTCTGCCGGTATAAAAACCTCCTGGTCGACTTCAGGTGAATCGAAGCGGGTACGTCCTGTATAAAAATTTCCTTCCCTCCTGTCAATAAGAACTTCGGTAAGCTTTCCCTTCATCCTTTCATTCATTTCAGCGGCAATCGAATGCTGCAGTTCCATTATTTCCGCAGCCCTTTTCTCCTTTGTTTCAGGTGGTATTTCATCCTCGTAATTCCCGTATGATGCAGTACCTTCCTCATGCGAATAAGTGAACACTCCCAGCCTTTCAAAACGAAATCTTCTTACAAAATCCTTAAGCTCCAGGAAATCTTCTTCAGTTTCACCCGGATGTCCGACGATCAGAGTGGTACGTATAGCCACGCCTGGAATACCGGTTCTTATTCTTTCAAGAATGGATTCAGTCTGCGCCCTGCTGTAAGACCTTTTCATGATCTTTAGCATCCTGTCGGTAATATGCTGAACCGGAATATCTATGTACTTGCATATTGAGGGATTATCCCTTATTATCTCAATTACTTCTTTATTGAAACCGGCCGGATACAGGTAATGAAGTCTTATCCATCCGAATCCTATTTTCAGAAGTTCCCTGAGCAGTGATGGCAACATCCGTTTTTTGTACAGGTCAAATCCGTAATAGCTCAGGTCCTGTGCTATGAGGATAAGCTCTTTGACGCCGCTATGGTGAAGTATCAAGGCTTCCTTTACCAGTTCTTCTACAGGTCTGGAGATGTACCTGCCTCTTATTGAAGGAATTATGCAGAAAGCACATTTTCTGTTGCATCCTTCCGATACTTTCAGGTATGCATAATGCCCACTGTTTGTGAGCTTCCTTTCGAGAGTTAGTTCATTTCTGAAACTGATCCCCAGGCTCCCGAGTATGGATGGAACATCGTTAACCCCGAAGTATTGGTCCACTTCGGGTATCTCCTTTCTGAGTTCTTCCTTGTATCGCTCAGACAGGCAGCCCATTACAAATAACTTGCCGATATCTCCCTTTTCTCTGGCTTCTACGAAGCGCAGAATGGTGTCGATGCTTTCTTCCATGGCATCGTTAATAAATCCGCAGGTGTTTATTATTGTTGTACCGGCTGAAAGAATTTCGGGGTCACTTATCACTGTATAACCTCCTGACTCTATCTGATGCAGGAGTTTTTCCGAGTCGACCACATTTTTGGAACAGCCGAGTGTGATTATGTTAAGAGTCTTATTGGCGTGTTTTTTCATGAAAATATTCCTTCAGGAAAAGCTGACGGCAGAAATAAAATGACTTCAGCGGGTAAACAGTGAATCCACAAATTCAGTACGGTTAAAGACCTGAAGATCTTCCATTTTCTCTCCTATTCCAATATATTTAACCGGTATCCTGAACTGATCGGATATACCTATCACGACTCCTCCTTTTGCAGTTCCGTCGAGTTTGGTAATTACCAGTCCTGTAACGTCGGTTGCTGCTGTAAATTGTTTTGCCTGTTCGAAAGCGTTTTGTCCGGTTGAGCCGTCGAGCACCAGCAACACTTCGTGGGGAGCTCCCGGCATGACTTTTTCCATGACTCTCTTTATCTTCGAGAGTTCGGCCATAAGGTTTACCTTATTGTGTAGCCGGCCGGCTGTATCGATTATTGCCACGTCGTATGATCCTGCCACGGCCGATTTTACTGTGTCGAATGCCACAGAAGCAGGATCTGATCCCATATTCTGTCTTATTACCTGAACACCGGTTCTTTCTCCCCATATCTGAAGCTGGTCGATTGCTGCAGCACGAAAGGTATCGGCAGCTCCGAGCAGTACTTTTTTCCCTGCCTGCTTATACTGGTAAGCCATTTTTGCAATGGTAGTGGTTTTTCCCGATCCGTTCACCCCTACTATCATTATCACATGGGGTGTGGATTTCAGACCTGATGAAAAACTTTCTTCGGATTCGAGACCGTTATCTTCGAGCAGTGCAATGATCTCGTCCCTGAGAATCTTATTTAATTCGTTTGTATTCAGATATTTATCCCTTGCGACCCTTTCTTCTATCCTCTGTATGATCCTGAGTGTGGTTTCTACACCGACATCTGATGATACAAGTACTTCCTCAAGGTTATCCAGCACCTCGTCGTCGACCCTTGCTTTTCCTGCCACTGCTCTTGAAAGACGCGTAAAGACCGATTCCTTGGTCTTTTCAAGTCCCCTGTTAAGATTTTCCTTGTTCTCTCTTGTGAAAAAAGAAGGCCATGCCATCTGTATCTTGTTTTATATGAAAGGCAAATATAAAAAAAGCTTCCTCCGGATAGAAGAAGCCTTTCATATCTTTCAGTTTTGGATATTCAGTTTTTACTGAAGAAGTCTTTTACGTGGTCATTGTGAACAACTCCTTCCTTGAACTGGTAAGCGCCTGTCTTCTCCGATCTTATCATTTTGATGCATTTGGTGAAGATCTTGCCCGACCCTGTTTTTAGTGTAGCAACAACTTTCTTTGCCATGGTATGATGATTTATTTAATTTCTCTGTGTACAGTGTAACGCTTCAGAACAGGATTGTATTTTTTTCTTTCTATCCTGTCTGGGGTATTCTTCCTGTTTTTTGTTGTAATATATCTGGAAGTTCCCGGAAGTCCGCTTTCCTTATGTTCGGTACATTCCAGAATTATCTGCTGTCTGTTTCCTTTAGCCTTTGCCATTTCAACTTACAATTTTAGAAGTTCTCAACATATCCTTTTTCCTTTGCTTCCTTCAGGGCGGTGGTTATGCCCTTTTTGCTTATCAGTCTTATTCCTGCCGCCGATACTTTAAGGGATATCCATCTGTCCTCTTCGGGCAGGTAATATTTCTTCACAAAAAGATTGGGATAAAATTTTCTTTTTGTCCTCCTCTTCGAATGCGATACATTATTTCCCACCATCGCCTTCTTTCCTGTTACCTGACATATTTTTGACATTGATCGCTGTTTTATTTTCTGTTCCGGTTTTGTTTTTTAAAACGAAGCGCAAAATACGTGATTTTTATCTGATTAAACAAATTATTGGTGCAATTTTTTTCAACATACTGAAATAACTTCCGTCACTGCCCCGAAATCTGTTTCCAGAGCAGATGCAATGATGCTGTCGAAAACCTCAGTATGTTAACGGATCTTTCAGTACCGAAGAGGTATGTTTCAGTAATTGTTCCTGAAGGTGAAGACACTGCTGTCCAGAGAGTTCCTACAGGTTTGGTTTCTGTTCCCCCATCGGGACCTGCTATTCCTGACGTTGCAACGGAAAAATCGGTATTGAGGATTTTCCTGGCACCTTCGGCCATTAATGCAACTGTTTCCCTGCTTACAGCCCCGTACTTATCAATAACATTCTGCGGCACTCCGAGAAGGCTGGTTTTCAATCTGTTGTCATAGGCAATAACTGATCCGCTGAAATATGCCGAGCTACCGGGCACCGATGTGAGCATATGCGCAATTCGGCCTCCCGTACAGCTTTCGGCAGTACACAGTGTTTGTCCTTTTTTCTTCAGAAGTTTTCCTACTACAGTTTCAAAATTTTCCTCGTCTTCTGCAATAATAAGTTCCGGAATTATCCTGTACAGTTTTTTCAGCTGTTGTTCAAGTATGTCTGTGAGTCTGGATGAATTGCCGTCTCTGGCAGTGAGCCTTAGTTTTATGATTCCCGAAGACGGAAGGTAAGCAAGTTTAATTTCCCCTGGCAATGATTCCTCAAAACCGGACAGGAGTTCTGCAAGACGAGCTTCCGGAACTCCATAAGTCATTATATTTTTGAGTATTATCCTTTGTGATTTGAATCTTTTATTTAGCTCAGGCAGAACATGTTCATTCATTAGGTATTTCATTTCGTATGGCACGCCCGGCATCGAAATGAAGATAGTTCCATGTTTTTCGAACCACATTCCGGGAGCAGTTCCTGCTGCATTTTTGAGGACCCTGCAGGATTCAGGCACTTCGGCCTGACGCCGGTTATTATCATTCATCGGAAAACCACGCCGCATCATCATTTCCTCTATCATCTCAAGAACCTCGTAATTGGTTACAAGTCCGGTTTCAAAGAATTCGCAGAGTGTCTGTTTCGTAATGTCGTCGCTGGTAGGTCCGAGTCCGCCTGTGATAAGCACCACATCGGATCTGCCCCTGACCTCTTTCAGTGCTTCGATTATGTCATCGCGGAGGTCATGAATTGAGATCCTTCGAATCACGTCGAAGCCTATTTTGGTAAGCTCCGCCCCTATCCATGCCGAGTTCGTGTCGATCGTCTGGCCTATGAGGAGCTCATCGCCGATGGTGATTATCGTGGCAGTCATTGAAGTCTGATATTAGGCTTTCAAAGGTAAGAAAAAAAGACCCTCCTTCGTCCTGATAAATCAGGACTACGGCGGGTAAGAGCGGGAAACGGGATTCGAACCCGCGACCCTCAGCTTGGGAAGCTGATGCTCTACCCCTGAGCTACTCCCGCATTTTAGGATTTCGGAATCCGGATTTGCGATTTCGGATTTTCCAATTTCGGATTTATCACTCCATTCCTGTCTTCCGGTCAAATTTAACAATAATTCCGCAATCCAAATTCCGTAATCCGCAATCCGCAATCCGCCTTCAATTGAGCCTCCAATGGGACTCGAACCCACGACCTGCTCATTACGAATGAGCTGCTCTA
>DAIOVL010000008.1:111567-156268 GCA_036759025.1 Bacteroidales bacterium | reverse complement strand
TAAGTACGAAGCTCGTCTCAAGATGAGATCTCCCTTAAGGGTCGTTGAAGACTACGACGTTGATAGGCTGCAGGTGTAAAGACGGTGACGTCAAAGCTGAGCAGTACTAATTACCCGTGAGCTTTCTGAGCAGATTTTATTAACTTTTCCAATATGTCACAATATTGATTGCGGAAGACGGATTGAAAATTAAGGATTTTGAAATAAATCCGAAATCTCAATTCCAAAATCCGAAATAGTCTTAAGGTGACTATAGCAGCGGGGTCCCACCTCTTCCCATTCCGAACAGAGAAGTTAAGCCCGCTCACGCCGATGGTACTGCAATCGTGGGAGAGTAGGTAGTCGCCGACTTTAATCTGAAGCCCCGGAATTTTCCGGGGCTTCT
Source organism: Bacteroidales bacterium (assembly GCA_036759025.1). GTDB lineage: Bacteria > Bacteroidota > Bacteroidia > Bacteroidales > VadinHA17 > LD21. The sequence goes on along the minus strand of DAIOVL010000008.1, from coordinate 155,883 downwards.
TTTTTTGCCTTTTTACTCTTTACGACATTAGCAATAACTGGTATGATATCGTATTACGCCTGACCATCACATCGATGATGATAAAAGATTATTACCGGTGTACTGTCGTGTCATTAATTAAGCAAAGACTACCTGATCTTTATTACTTTGTATGTCAGCTTTATTCTGTTGGTGTTTAACTGAAGCAGGTAAACGCCTTCAGGTAGCGCCGAGATGTCGACAGAGATAGTTCCGCCTTCTGCCAGGGCTTCAAGATTCCTGCTTATCACTTTCCCTGACATATCAAAAATGCTGCATTGCATCTTCAGGGTATTGAATTGATCTGCTGGAATATCAAGAAATAATATCTCATTTGCAGGAAGGGGATATACCTTTATCCCGGATGAAAGTGATTCGGTTAAACCAGTGGCAATGTTCACAACAGAGATCCTATCGTCATATATAAGTATCCTTAGTTCAGCACTTTTTAATTCATCACTTATTACGAGCGCTTTATTGGACGGATCCATAGGCAGGCCTTCGTAATCGACAACAACTACGTAGGAACCGTCTTCCAGCCCTTCAAGACTGAAATACCCGTATTCGTCAGTTACATCCCATGCGATCAGGTCACCTGTAACGGCATCTTTTATATAGATATAGATACCTGAAAGATCATTTCCTTTTGGAAGTGTAATCTCATTTGTTCCCGGTGATGATTTGTCCGGGTCTATTGCAATACTTACAAATCCGTAGAAATTACCCATACCCGTTCCCTGAAAAGGTTTTTCTATCAGCCTGATGTCCTGCCCGGTTATATGTCCTGTCATGTTAACCCAGAATGCATCATTCCTTAGAAGTTCATGTCCCAGATATGTTGGCAGAAACTCAGGGTATTCAGTTGTATCCGGAATGGCCAGAACAGTGTACTCGGCAGGAGGCAGGTTGAGAAAGGAATATTCATTTGTTCCTTCCAGAATATCGGTCCATATATTCAGGGTATTCGGCCGCTGGATAAACCTTACTACTGCCTCATTAACAGGCTGTATACCTTCGTTATCCCATATTTGTCCGGAAAAGCCGGTATTCCATTTGGCTGTGATCAGTACGGAATCGGTATATGAATCGTAGTTGTCATCTGTGACGGTGAATTTCACCCAGTAAGTCCCTGCGTTGGAAAAAGTATGAACAGGATTCAGTATTTCGCTGGTGCCGCCATCCCTGAAATTCCAGAAATATTTCAAGGGAGGATCTCCTCCCGAAACCATTGCGTCGAACTGTACTTCAAGAGGGATCTCCCCTCTTATTGGGTCAGCCGTCGCTGAAGCAATGGGTATTCCTTCTGACGTGATGATCACATCAAGTGTATCTGAGGCGCTGTTATCATTAATGTCGGTGATTTTAAGAATTACAGTATAGATCCCCGCTTCAGCAAACAGTATCTGAGGTGCCTTTACATCAGTGTACGTCCCTATATTTTCAATGTTCCATCTGTACCAGTAAGGACCCTGTCCACCTGTTATTACTGCCCTGAGGTAAATATACAGGGGAGCAGCGCCCGATGGTGGTTCGGCCTCGATACTTACACTGAGTGGCAATGCCGGTCCCGTACCGCCACTGAGTGTAACTGTCTGCTCAGGATGGAAGGGATCGTTTGATGAGACCTGCAGGACAGCTGATTTGATTCCCTCAAAAGAAGGAATATACCACACACTATCAGTACAGGTCTGTCCTTCTTCAATTATCTGGCATTCAATATTCTGATAAAACTCATCAGGGTCATCACCGACAATTTGCAGGCTGTTGATTGTAATGCTTCCGCTTCCCGTATTGTTGATCTGGATCTGTTTACCGCTACTGGTACCAAGCTCCACTTCACCAAAGCTGATTTCGGAAGGTAATATCTCAAGCTTCCTGACAAGACTCGTTCCATGAAGTGAAATATTCAGGGTTCCTGAGTAGAACGAGTTAGAGGTAATTGTCAGATCAGCAGCATAATCTGCCGGTTCATCAGGGGTCATGGTAACGGTTATTTTACATGAATCTCCTGGTTCAAGTTCTGAACAATTGTTGCTCATGGCAAACCGTGCTGACTGAGTTCCGGAAATCGCAATATTTGAAATTCCAAGGTTTACTTCACCGGCATTAGTTATAATTATATCCCTGGACACACTGTTTCCGACAGCACAGTATCCAAAATCAACATCATAGTGGCTGCTTAATATCTGCGGATGAGCTGTTTTGCCGGAGATGTCGATTTTTGTTACCGGAGAAGAAGGATCATTTGAATTTATTACAAGATAAGAGCGTTGGGGCCCTGTCTTCATTGGTTTGAAACTTATCTGTACCTGGCACGTTGCATTATCAGGCAGAATACTGCAGTTATGTCCCGAAAGTGAGAAATCGGTTGGTATGACATAACCCGGGAATAGTTCATATTTCACACTGATGCTGTAGATGTTCAGATCCATGATACCGTTATTACTTAGGGTTACTGTTTTTGTGGCAGTAGTACCCAGAAGCACTGCTCCGAAATCGATCGGGTCAGGATCCACTTCCAGATCAGGCTGGTAGTTCGTGGCCAGTACGGGAACAGCAACGAAAAAACCTTCATACCATATCGTCAGGTCACAATCTTCCCAGAAAGCTGCTGTATGATCAAGTGTAACATTAACATATTCAACTGAATTAGCAGCAACGGTAAAGGATGTACGGTCGAAATCAATCCTCTTATCACCGATAACAACTGAGTCGATAACTATATCGACCGGAAGTGTATTGGTCAGTGTCAGCACGAGAGTTTTATTTTCTCCGGGTGCAACACCCCTGAAGTCGAGGGTGTCGGGACTGACATCAAAGTACCTGCTGATTTTAAGATTGTTATAATAGATCTGCTCGGTATATGAAGCTGAATATCCGCCATAAACGACGTGAACATTATTTCCCTGGTCGATACCCATATCAACATTTATTGCGTTGACATTTTTACCAATGGTCTGCTTCACCCATGTGCCAGTAATGTTACTTGCATACCTGACATCCTTTGGATCGTAGATATCTTCTTTATAATATGCATATGCGATATGAGCCACATCGTCGGGGTCAATAACGATTTTATTGCCTCCGCTCTGAAACTGGCCCCTGTCGACCATCATATTATGCCATTTTCCGTCTTCTTTCCATGCATACCGGGTATGCTGCTTATGGTCATAGTTTTCACCCCCCACATAAGAAACATGTGGATTGTTCTCTGAATCAAGTGATATGGATGTCACTAGTCCTTCAAGCTGTCCTGCGTTCCATTTGGGATCAATTGTTTCCGGTTCGCTCCATTCTTCGCCGACAGGTTTGTTCAGGTAGATCAGAGGAGCAAATAATAGATTGTAGAGTGAAACATGCATATTATCTTCTTTGTCGAGGCTCATGTCCATGCAGTTATAGCCCATTCTTCCAAACTCCTGAGGTTTAGACCATGTGCCACCGGTACGGTGCATCTCTTTCCATCGTGCAGGCTGGTCATATTCAAGGAATGTAAGATACAGATCATTGGTGCTGCTGCATTTCAGTGACAGGCTGTAGAATCTCGTCCCTGCCACAGCAATTATTTTTCTGCTCCAGGATCCGTCTTTTGTCAGTATTCCGTGAAACAATCTGCTTTTAGGGCTGATATCCCATCTTTCATCCGACATTACGATATGGACATTTCCTGCATTGTCGAGCGTCATGTCCAGATCGTAACAATAGGCTGCCATTCCAAGTGTACGGTACTTCCAGTCGCCTGTTATTTTCCGGGTGGCATATACAAGTTTTGTTTCGTAATCATAATTCCGGAAATAGACTACATGAACGGTTCCGTCGGGTTCGACATAGATAGAAGGACTGTTACCTTCATCGACGATTTCAATCTGGACCTGTGCAGCTGTACTTGTCGAAAATAAAATAGATGCTGCCAGGGTCATAAATGAACACAAAAAGAAAGAGTAAATTGTTTTCATGGTACCGGAATTTTGGAAATACTATTATTATAAAATTCCAATTTAATACAGGAGAGATATAGCTTATTATATTACATATCCTTAGAATAATTCATATCATTTTTTTGAAAAAAATGAATCCCTTTGCTTTCCGGCTGGCCAAAGAGACCGGGATGCATGTATTTCCCCCGTTCATCAGGGTTCTTATATTCTTCAACCTGAATACGGTTCTTCTCAGCAAAAGCATCTTTCCTTATCCCGGTTATCTGCCAGGAAACCTTAAGTCCCGGCTTCCCTCCGGCTATCTGAAATTTATTATTGCTGACTTCCTGCGAAATGAACTGATCAGGGGCCGGGGCTCCTATTGGAGTTAACTGGTAACGGAAGTCCGTGTTGAGTGCTTCAAACCATTCCGGCAATTGAACAGCAGCCTCACCCTGGTTGTTCAGAGTGATAGTACCATTATATATATTCATCATATCAGGCGATTCGACGAAAGAGTGAGAAAGCCATTTGTTAGCCGGATCAAGAGGGTGATCGATCTTAAATGAACCTCCGGATTTGCTTAGTGTTCCGGCAACATGTACTTTACCCTGGAAATATCCTGCGTAGCCTTCAGAAGAATTCGTATGACCGAAGATACCATAATTTACACCACTTTCGGCAATTGCTGATCCCAGTACACCTCTTCCTGAAGTTGAGGTTGAGATACCATAAACCCCAAAATTCATTCCCTCAGAACTATGGGCTAATCTGAATACAGCGTATCCGTCAGCACTCTCATTGAGCCCGTAAATGCTGTAGGTATATCCGGTTTCAGCTGTTGTTTCTGCATAAACACCCGTGCCTTGTGTTGATTTCGATATACCGTAAACACAGTAATTTCTGCCTGTTGAAGCTGATGCAAATCCGCTGGCATTTCCACCGGAAGTGGAGATAGCGTTCTGGCCGGAAACTGAAAGAGAAAAAATACTTAACAGGCTCAGGACGCATGACGAAATTCTGACTGTTGACTTCATTTTAGTGCAATGAAATATTTGGATTTACCTTTCCGGGTCCGTAATCGCTGATGTCCTGGTCCGGAAAAGAAGATTTTCCGCTTTGTGTCAGAACATCGAAGGCATTTCCGAGAACTTCACATCTTTCGGAACCACGAAATGCTTCCCGTCGACAGCTACATCAGTCTGAATTTTTGTTGCCTCCTGATGCGATACCCTACCCATGATGTTCATGTCCATCAGCATAAGTATTCCGTTCCATGTCAATACCTTTCCCATGCTGCCCTTCATGACTTTACAATCCTTTCCCAGGAAAGCCTCATCGGGAGCTCTGGCAAAACCCATTTTCAGATACATCGACTCTGTAAAAGATTCAATATCCCCTTTTGAGGATTCAGCAAGCCATGTTATTATGGGATTTTTCAGTTTCATGCCTTCTCCCGGGTCATCCGGATCCCATATGTACTGGTAATCACCGGATGTAACAACACATCCTTTCCTTTTTTCACCGTTCTCGACGGCATCCTCAAGCATTGCGCTTTTCATACCATAATCGTCAAAATAAAGAGTACCCTTGCCGACTTTGGTTCCGGAATAAGCATATTCAATTATGCCTGATTTTATGCCGTAGGGTTTCAGCGATACCTGCTGCGCCGACAGGGATGTCAGCAGAAATGCAAGTCCGGTAACAAAAGTTATTTTTTCCATGGTAGCAGAATAAATGATATTATATTTTAACAAATTCAACCCGCCTTCCCCGGTTTTCTCTTTAAGTTACACCCATTGAAGTGTGATAACCAATATAAAATTATCATCAGGGCCTTTTGAATTAGTATACAGGCCATGGAAGTGAAGAAAGACCGGTTTTTAATCGTAGAGATGTTCTGTCAGGGCTTTCAGGACCTGTTTTTTCAGGTTGGGTGAGACAGGTATTTTTGTGCCGTTTTTCAACATGACCCAGCCTCCGTCTTTTTTTACAAACCTGTCGATATGATTTACGTTTATGAGATGTGACTGGTGAACCCGGATCATTCCCGAAGAAGAGAGCAGGGTGTCAAACTCCTTAATAGTGCGTGATACCATTATCTTTTTCCCGTCGGACAGAAAGAAGGATGTATAATTGCTGTCGGCTTCGGCGCGGATAATGTCGCTTACCGAAACCAGCTGCAGATGGTCAGCTGTATGAAGGATGATCCTCTTCAGAGTTTTCTTACCCTGCATATTCTCGCTCAGCGCCTGCATCTTAATCTGCATCTCCTCGTTGCTTATCACTGAAAGCGCTTTTTCAACTGCCATTCTGAGTTCATCTGCGTCGACAGGTTTCATGATATAGTCGAGGGCACTGACCTTTATGGCACTGAGAGCATATTCCTGGTGTCCTGTTACAAAAATTACCTTGAAAGTCACCGGTGAAATCATTTTAATGAGATCGAAACCGTTTCCGTCGGGGAGTTCTATGTCAAGGAAAAGAAGGCCGGGCTTAAGCATTACCAATTGCTCATAAGCCTCTGCAACAGAGCCTGGCATCGCAACTACATCTATCCCGGGGAAATTTTTATTGAGGATGGTTTTTATAGTATTTCTTACTGAGGCTTCATCATCAACAATAACCGCTTTCATAACATTATGATTTGAATTTAGCGATATTTAAACAAACACTTTTTTGTAAGGCAGCATCATGGTAATACTGGTTCCTGTCGCCTTCTCATTATCAATGAGGTCGGTTATCTCGTAGGTGATACCCTTCTGTTTCATCGATTTCCTGAAGTTCTCAAGTCTTTCCATCGTTATCTGCGTTGAAAGAGATTTTTTATTGATATTCAGAGGCTTCGTGGTTGCCGCCTCCTGCCTGCCTATGCCGTTATCGGTTACTTCTATCCTCATCAGACCGTTGTTAAGTTTACAGTCAATTTTCAGTCTGCCTTTTTCTTTAAGAGGAAGAAGACCATGTTCAATAGAGTTTTCCACGCAGGGCTGTATCAGCATGGGAGGGATGGAAATATTCTCGGGATCTATTGATTCATCCAGGGTGACTGCATAATCGAACTTAACTTCGAACCTGAGTAACTGAAGGTCGAGGTATAGTTTTACCGTTTCAATTTCCTTGCCGAGAGGAATAAATTCCTGCCTTGAATTTTCAAGGATATTACGCATCAGCTTTGCAATTTTCACAAGACAGGTGTTCGCATCCTGGTCTTTACCTCCCAGAATAAGGGCCTGTACAGCCGACAGGGAATTAAAAATGAAATGAGGATTCATCTGGGCTCTCAACAGCCTTTGCTCCAGGTCCATTTGTGCATATTTCGAACGGAGCCGGTTATGCCGGATATACAGAACTGATATCAGCGAAACAAGAAATACCAGCACAGCAAGACCTGCCATGTAGGAACGCTGTCTGCGAATCCTGTTCTCATTCAGGATCTTCTCCTGCATTCTTGCGTATTCTGCTGCCTCCTGCTTCTTATCGAAATCGTACTGTATCTCAAGCCTTGTTACCTGTTTTAAAAACTCATCGTTGCTGATACTGTCATTTAACTGCCTGTGTTCCTTCAGGTAGTCGTATGCCAGGTCTTTACGTCCGAGGCTGGCATAGATTTCGCTGAGGAGAAGAGCTGCATCGTGAACGATCAGGGGCAGATTCTTTTCCCTGGCCATCTTGTATGCCCCGGCAATGTAATCTTCTGCGAGCTTCAGTTTTCCTGTTGTTTTGTATATGTTTCCCTGTGTCATCAGATATTCGGGAAGTGCAGGATCTTCCGTTTCCCTGGCTGTAATTAAAGACCTGTTTATGTAATAGTCAGCTGAATCGAACTGTTTTATCAGTAGAAATGTGGATGCAATATTATTGCATGTGGAGGCAATCCCCGCCGGATATTTCATAATCTCATTCAGCGTGAGTGCTTTTCTGAAATAACGGAATGCGCTGTCGGGTTCCGACTTTCCGTTATATATCTGTGCTATCGAATTATAGGTTTTACTCAGTTCATACATTTCACCCCGTGAAGCTGACAGATCTGCTTTCCTGAACCCGTATTCAAGTGCCTTATTCCACTCTTTCTGGTAGTAATACATTAATCCAATGCTGCCGTATGCGATCGATATCCCTGTTGTGTCGCCGGTAGATTCCCATAATCGAAGGGCTTCGAAATAAATGTCTATAGCTTTATTGAAAAGTGCCATATCCTTGTAGATATTCCCCAGTGTATTCAGAACATCTGCAAGGTTCACTGTATCGTTGGTTGAGCGTGCTGTTTTGATGGCTTCATTTATCAGGCCGGTAGCCTGTCTGTAATCTTTCCTCTGTTTTGCCAGGAAAGTGAGAACATGCAGTGCATTTATTTCACCTCTGCTGTCGTTTACCTCCCTGAAGAATGACAGGCTCAGGGAAGCATATCTTTCAGATTCATCAAGGTCGCCTTTGATGCTGTAAACATAGGCAAGATAGTAGCATGCCCTCGCCTTTCCCCTTGCATCGTCAAGTTCAGTGTATATTTCATATGCCTGCATGTTGTACCACAGGGCACTGTCGTTTTTGTTGAAATATTTCGCCAGCCATGCCGAGCCCAGGGCAAGTGATGCATCAGCAACACCCTTGCGGTAATTTAGCTTTTCCGATTCCAGCAGTGTCTGCTGGGCCATTCTTATCACCAGATCAGGGTTTCTTCTCGAATCAGCAAAAAATATTATGTTTTGCCTGTTTATATCCGAAGTATCCTGTAATGCTGTTGATATAACTCCGGAAGGACTCCCGTTTAGTTCAGAAGTCAGAAAGAGGAATGCCGGTATCAGACAATGCAGCAACATTATACTTATGCCAGACAAGGTGATTTAATCTGTAGATTATACTTTCTGCCTTTCTGAAGCGTAAATCTGATCTGGTTATTTACGTATAAATTTACACAATTTTATTTATTCGTGAGATACAGGACAGAGTTTGAGTGCTATCATGCATGCCTCGGCTCATTATGCGGACTGTGCTTTTGTGCGGCCTGAATAAAATGAAAAGAGGCTTTTATAAAGCCTCTTTACCTCAACTGTATGTGATCACAGATACTAGTAGAACTTATATCTCTTGTCAACGATCTCGGCTCCTTTTTTAAGAGCTTCGAAGACTTCATATGAGCTTCTCATCTGGTAGGTCATTGACAATCTTTCTTTCAGGAGTTCCAGATCCTGCTCGGGAGGGGTGGTTTTGCTGTTAACGGTGAACATATAGACACCGTTCAGTCCTTTCACCGGACCAGACAGGACTCCTTCCTGTGCCGATGATGCAGCTGCAATCAGAGCGGGTTCCATTCCGACTCCCGGGATGGTATATGACCTGAAATTGATCTGTGAAGCTTCCTGGATGTTTATGCCGGTAAGGCCTGAAAAGTCTTCAAGGGTTTTCCCTTCACCTTTCATTTTATTGAACCAGTCTTCTGTCATTTCAGCTTTTTTATCTTTCAGAAGCTGGATTTTGATTTCATTCTGAACATCTTTAAGAGGAGCTATACCCTCTTTCTGTACCCTTGTACAGTATGCCACGACATATTTATCGCCTATTTCGAAAACGGCCTGCTGGCTGTTGTCGAGAATAATGCTTCCTTCTTCAGCATTGAAGAGGGATATTACCAGTCCCCTGGGGTTATCTAGTCCGGGCAATGTCTTCTGTGAAGGAGAGACGTCGTTGGCAATTCTTTTGTTGAGCTTCTGTTCGGCGACAGCTTTATTGAATTTTTCCCAGGTGTCGTTACTTCCTGCAAACTGACCTGCTTCGCTGTATACCATCTGGTTGGTTGTGGAGCCGGGCAGTATTTTTCTGTCGAGCAAGCCTATATTGTATTTCCTGGATTTTTTCGATTGTTCGAGAACTTCTATAATATGAGTGCCGTAAGTCGTTTCAGCAGTAACGATCTCACCGCGGGAAGCAGTAAAACATGCATTATTGAAAGGTACTACCATTACACCTTCTCTGAACCATCCGAGGTCGCCCCCGAGTGTTGCAGAACCCTGGTCGTCGGAATTATCTCTAGCGAGGGTTTCAAATGAGGCACCCGATTTCAGAAGTTTTACGAGGCTGTCGGCTTTGCTCCGGGTCTGTCCCATCGACATCATTTCGCCTGCCCCAATGAGTATATGCCTTACATGCACTGAATCGGGTCTGCTGGCAGCGTCGATGAGCCTGACGGTCTTTAGGACTCCGTCTTCATTGTATGGACCGAAAACAGTGGCCTTGTCTTCTTTTTTTACGAAATCTCTGAGATTTTCAGGCACCTCGTCGATGCTTACGTAAAATCCTGTATGTCTGGTGTCGGCATTGAGATTGATATATTGTGCCGGATCTTCTGATGCCAGGAATTCTTCTTTTGCTTTATCCATCCATTTTTCTGCTTCCTCAACATCTTCTGCAGAAGGCACCACATCAAACGTAACGTATTCTATGTCTCTCAATGCCTCTCTTTTGAAAGTCTCCCTGTGTTTCGAATAGTACGATTCTATCTCTGAGGAAGATATCTTTACCGAGTCGTCGGGGATGAGCGAGTAGTTCTTCTGTATGAAGCTGAAATCGACGGTTGCATTGTTGAGGATATTGTCGAATTCCGCCATCCTGGAAGTTGCATAAAGTCCTTTGGCAACATAGGTGTTGAATTTCGAGTTCATTCTCTCGTTTATGATCTCATTTTCGAAAAAGAGCCAGTATTTCCTTGCGTTCTCATCAACTTCAACCTGGTTGAGGAAATTAACAAAAAGGTCGCGGTTGAACATACCGGTTGTCTGGTCGGTAAAGAGTTGCAGAACTATAGGGTGGGGGTTGCTGCCAAGGACCATATCATCAACTTCTTCATCGCTCACACCAATTCCAAGCCTGTCGAACTTGCTGTCCTGTATCTTTTCCCTTATCATCTGCTGCCAGACCTGTTCTCTTAGAGATTCCATTGTGGCTTCATCGATGTCCTGAGCTCCGGAGAGCTTATATATTTCGACAAGGTTCTGAACGCGGGCCTCATAATCCTGATAAGATATATATTCTCCTGCAATCTGCCCCAGCTCAAAATATTCCTTTTCCTTCTTCCGCTGGCCTCTGCCGTTACCTATCAAATCGCTGACCACGAAAAGAAGGAGAGCCAAACCTATTATTCCGGCAACGAAGACACCTGCTTTTTCCCTGAGAAACTGAATTGCTGACATTAAATATGCTGTTTAGTGATTAATGGAAATACCCTTTTTATTTCAGGCGCCAAATATAACAAAAAACAATGAAAAAAAAGAAGCTGCTGCACTTACGTAAAAGTATGACAGAACTTACATCCTGTTTTCAAATGAAGGATTAGTTTCATCACTGAAAAAATATGGCATTGCCGGTAAAAAATGTGAAAATAATTTGATGTAATACCAAAAAATAGGGGGGGTATATGAATAAATATGGATTAAAATGAAAAAAGAAGTATAAAAATAGGGGGTGGTAATAAAAAATATATATTTTTGTCACAAAATTCATTAAAAATGGCAGAATTAAGATTCAGTGCACTGAGAGAAGTCTTCAACAGAATTCCTGTTGATACGCAGATCCCCCAGAAAAACATCTCCGAATATTTCGGAGATAATGTTTTTGATCTTCATAAGATGGAGCATTACCTGTCGAAGGAAGCATTCCGGCTGGTTAAGAATGCAATCAGCGAAGGTAAATCATTGTCGAGGCAGGAAGCCGACCAGGTGGCAATTGGCCTTAAAGCATGGGCTCTCGACAGAGGGGCGACACATTTTACACACTGGTTTCATCCACTTACTGACGGAACGGCTGAAAAGCACGACGGTTTCATCGAGGTGGGAGAAAACGGACATATGGTGGAAAATTTCTCCGGGGCTGTTCTTGTCCAGTCGGAACCCGATGCATCGAGTTTTCCAAGCGGAGGCATCAGAAATACCTTTGAGGCGAGAGGTTACACCGCATGGGATGTTTCATCTCCTGTATTTATTGTTGGAAACACCCTGTGTATACCTACAATTTTTGTTTCGTACACCGGGGAAGCCCTCGATTACAAGGCACCCCTGCTCAAGGCTCTTTCAGCGCTCGACAAGGCAGCTGTTGATGTATGCCAGTATTTCGACAAGGATGTTAACAGGGTTATAGGCACTCTTGGAATAGAACAGGAGTATTTTCTTATCGATGAAGCCCTCTATTATGCCCGTCCCGATATCGTTCTTGCTGAACGAACCCTGATGGGCCATCAGTCATCAAAAGACCAGCAACTTGCCGACCATTATTTCAGTTCAATCCCCGAAAGAGTGATGGCCTTTATTAAACACTTTGAATATGAGGCATATAAGTTAGGGATACCGGTAAAGACACGACATAATGAGGTGGCACCAAACCAGTTCGAATGCGCGCCCATACATGAAGAGGTGAACCTTGCCGTCGATCACAACCAGCTTCTGATGGACATAATGAAACGGATAGCCCGCAAGCATAAGTTCAGGGTGCTTTTCCATGAAAAACCATTTGCAGGAATAAATGGATCTGGCAAGCACAATAACTGGTCGATGGCGACGAACACCGGAGTCAACCTTCTGTCACCGGGGAAAAATCCAAAAACAAATCTTCAGTTCCTGACCTTCCTTGTCAATGTAATCAAAGCCGTAAACGACAGCAACGAACTGATACGTGCTTCTGTGATGAGTGAAACAAACTCATACCGCCTGGGAGGTCATGAAGCTCCTCCGGCGATCATTTCGGTCTTCCTGGGTACCTACCTTACCGATATGCTTAATGACATCGTCCGGAAGGTAACTGACAGGAAGATGAGCCCGGCCCTTAAAACCGAACTTAAACTTGGAATAGGGAAAATTCCCGAGATATTACTCGATAACACAGACAGAAACCGTACATCTCCATTCGCATTTACAGGCAACCGCTTCGAGTTCAGAGCTGTAGGATCATCGGCAAATTGCAGTGCCGCGATGATAGCACTGAACTCGGCTGTGGCTGCCCAGCTATTCAGATTCAAGAAGGAAGTTGATCAGATCATTAAAAAGGGACGAAACAAGGATGAAGCAATCTTCCAGGTTCTTAAAAAATATATTATCGAATCGGAGAGAGTTCTTTTCGAAGGTGACAACTATAGCCGGGAATGGCATAAAGAAGCTCAGAAGAGAGGCCTTTGCAACATTAAAAGCGTTCCTGAATCTATCAGTACCTATCTTTCTCCTTCTTCCAGAGATGTGCTTGTGGGAACAGGGATCTTCTCAGATAAGGAACTGGATAGCCGTGTTGACGTTGAATATGATAAGTTTACAAAAAAGATTCAGATTGAAGCAAGAGTGCTCGGCGATCTGGCGATAAACCATATTGTCCCGACTGCCATCAGATATATGACATCTCTTCTCGATAATGTCAGAGGACTGAAGGAAGTCTTCTCAGACAATGAATTCGAAAAGATGGCTAATGCACGCAAGATGATGATCACAGACATTTCTGATCATATTTCTAACGTTAAGAGGCTTGTGAATGAGATGGTTGAAGAACGCAAAAAAGCCAATGTGATTGAAAATTCGTTCAAAAAGGCCATGACTTATGAAAAAAATGTCAAACCTTATCTTGATGAGATAAGATATCATATTGACAAGTTGGAGCTGATCGTAGATAACGAGATATGGCCTCTCCCGAAGTACAGGGAACTTCTTTTCACAAGATAGGTTAGGGTTGGGATGTAAGTCCATGTATTATAGGAGGCATATTTCAAAGCGCGGATCATTACACAGTGAGTCCGCGCTTGCTCTATAATAATATTTCTACAATGCCTGCCGTTAGTAATGGAAAGGTTTATCTTTAAATTATTATTTTTGAGATCTGATATTACCTGTCCGGCATGAAAAGATCAATATGGTTAATATTCCTGGTTCTCCTGGTCACATTTGCAGATTCAAGTGCTCAGAAAAAGAAAGCAGAAAGAGCTTATGCTGCTTTCGAGGCCGGTGAATATTATGAAGCAATCGACCAGTTCAAGGATACTTATTCACGCACCAGGGGAGCCGACAAATCGGTAAGAGCTGATATAAGCTTTATGGTAGGGGAATGTTATCGTCTGACCAATGACCCCAGGAATGCCGAAACATGGTACAAGCTTGCAGTGAGATCGTCTTATCCCAAACCTGATGCTCAATTCTGGCTTGCGATGTCAATGAAAAAAAATGGCAAGTATCAGCAGGCCATCGATGAACTGAAAAAATACAAACAAATAGCCCCTTCCGATGCCCGCGGCGATCAGGAAATAAGAGCCTGCGAACTTGCCCTCGAATGGCAGCGTAATCCCGAGCCCTACAATGTGGAAGAACTTAAAGATCTTAATTCGAGAGAAGCCGATTTTGGTCCGGCCTACGCCCGTGATGATTTCGGACTGGTATATTTTACTTCTTCACGCGAAGATGCCGCTGGCAATAAAAAACATGGCGCAACAGGTCAGGGTTATACCGATATCTTTGAAAGCCGTATCGACAAAAAATCAAAATGGAGCACACCTGTCCCGGTTGACGGGCTAAACAGCGAATTTGAAGATGGGACACCTTCTTTTTCAGCCGATTATAAGGAAGTCTATTTCACAAGGTGTGAGGTCGGAAAAAGGGAACAGAAGGGCTGTGTCATCATGTTTTCAAAAAAATCTGCCGACAGATGGGATGAACCCAAAAACGTTGGGATACTTGCTGATTCGCTTGTTGCAGCTCATCCGGCTCTTGCCCCCGATGGGCTTACTTTGTATTTTGTTTCGGAAAAGGAAGGCGGATTCGGGGGAAAAGACATCTGGATGGTTACGCGTTCAGCTGCCGGTGATGCATGGTCGGCTCCGGTAAACGCAGGCCCCGATATCAACACCTCCGGCGATGAATTGTTTCCCTATGTAAGGACAGACGGGATATTGTATTTTTCTTCTGACGGACATATCGGGATGGGCGGACTGGATATATTCAGAGCAGCCCCTCAGCCTGATGGTTCATGGGTGGTAACAAACATGAAAGCCCCGTTAAACACAAGCGCCGACGATTTTGCAATAACCTTTGAAAATGACAGTGAAAAGGGAATTTTCAGCTCAACACGAAAGGGCAGGGGTAATGATGAACTGTATGCTTTTGAATTCCCTCCCCTGAAATTCAATGTAACAGGCCTCGTAAGGGATGAAAAAAGCGGCACGGCTATTGCCGGCTCAACGGTTATGCTCATAGCAAGCGACGGTAACAACCTTCAGGCTGAAACCGGGAACGGAGGTGAATTCAGATTCGCCCTCCGGGAAGATGTCGATTATATTTTCCTTGCCCAGAAAGAAGGTTATCTTAACGGTAAGGAGAAGGAAACAACCAAAGGACAGGAGCGGAGCCGCGACTTCATGGTAACCATTCTCCTGACTGCTATCGACAGGCCTATAGAGCTGCCAAATATCTTCTACGACTTCAATAAATGGGACCTCCGACCTGAGTCGATGGTGTCGCTCGACAAACTTGTTGAAACCCTTAACGATAATCCGAAAGTCACTATTGAGCTTATGTCACATACCGACTCACGTGATACCGAAGAGTATAACTACGAGCTTTCACAGAAAAGAGCACAGTCGGTTGTTGATTACCTTATAGGGAAGGGCATTGAACCAGACAGGCTTTCGGCCAGAGGCTATGGTGAATCAAATCCAAAAGTAGTTGATGAGGAAATTGCCAGACAGGCTTCTTTCCTGAAATCGGGTACTACACTTACTGAGACATACATCAACAGTCTGGCAAATGAGGAACAGAAAGAGATAGCTCATCAGATAAACCGAAGAACCGAATTCAGGGTGCTGAGAACGGATTATAGTCCACCCAAGGAGTGAGCTGAACTTACATATATCACAATTAATGTTTAAAACAATAGCCATCTTTTCTGTTTTAACTTTTTTGACTTTTAACGGGTTCGCGGCAAAACCTGTTCGTATCCTTGTAATAACCGGAGGACATGGGTACAACAAAGAAGAGTTCAACCTCATGCTTGAGAGCCTTGGCCCCGGAATAACCTGGCAGCTTGCAGAACTTCCAGCAGCGTATGAGATGTTCCTGCCTGAAAACAGGGATCAATACGATGTTCTTGTCTTCTACCATATGTGGCAGACAATTACCGATGAACAATCAGTTCTTTTCGAAGAATGTATACGGAAAGAAAAACCTGTTGTTGCCCTGCACCATAGTATTTGTGCATTCGACGAATGGCCCGGATACTGGAAAATAATCGGAGGTAAATATTTCCAGAAGGAAACAACCTACAGGGAGAGAATATTTAAGCCTTCTTCATACATTCATGACCTCCGTTTCACGGTAAAGGTTGTTGATCCACGGCATCCGGTGACAAAAGGTGTCAGCGACTTTGAGATTTTTGATGAGACCTACAAGGATTATTATGTTGATGAGAATGTTACACCTTTGCTGACCACCGACGAACCAACAAGTACTCCGGTTATCGGGTGGACGAAGAAATACGGGAAATCAAAGATAGTAGTGTTGCAGAGCGGGCATGACGCTCCCACCTTCAGGAATCCCTCATACAGGAGGCTGCTTAAACAAGCAATTATCTGGGTCAGTAAAAAGTAATATGCCGTTTAAATTCAAGCCTGCCATGCCGATTCAGCTTTTACGGCAGCCCCTTATTGCCTTCGCTCTCAGAGAATCTTATAACGAAACCAGTCCGGCTTCCTTCAGTAAATGAATGTAATTTATTACGCTCTGGAGATCAGTCTCTCCTGAAGTCATCTGAGTGTCAAGAAGTTTCTTAATGTCGAGGGCACTGTTTTTCCCGTTGCACAATCTGCCGATCTCGCTTGTGTCCATTCTGCCTCTGCCCAGAGGATACCTGTTCCGGATCTCCTCGCTTATTTGGCTGATTATCTGAGTATAGCCTCTGTAACCGTTTGCAGTTATCAGGGCTGTCGGTTTCGGAACGATGGCAGCAGCCCCGATCTCCAGTTTTGAAGGTTTAATTGACACATCCGGCAGTCCCAGCGATTTTGCTTTGGCTTCTGCAAAAGTGTCATAACCAAGCAGGGCATTTTTACCGCTTCCGTCGATCGAAGCTGTTAATTTGATAAGCACATTTTTCAGGTTCCCTGAGACCGGATCAAGTTCCGTCACTGAAGCCAGTGTGGCTTTCTCGTTGATGACGGCAGCTTCGATATAGCCCCTGGTCTTTTTATATAGTGTCCCGAAAGTGTTTTTGTCGGCTGACCCAAGCTCGTTTATTGCCCTTTGGAGTTGTTTGCCAATACGGTCTGAAGCATTGCCTGTAACTTCTCCTGCTATTTCAATGGCTGAAGATTCTTCTGCACCGGCTATTGTATAAGCTGCCGCGGCTCCGATGAAACATACTCTCTTAAGCTGGGTCGGATCGCATTTGTCTGCAAGGTCTTCCGAAGTATGATAATAAAGATCAGGCCATGTTATCATCATGATCCCCGGTACCTGAACTCCCCAGTCGTTGAAAACTTCGTGGTCGGATGAGCCGTAGTGATCATCGACGGAATAGTAGAAAGGATCGTCGGTGCCTGTCAGTGCTACTATTCTTCTGGTGAAGCCTCCTCTTCCCGAAACCGCCAGACCGGCCCTGTTGCCAAGGCCGACGAATTCATAATAATTCTCCATTACATCATTAAGGTAATGAGGATTACCGTAGGTTGTTCGGTGCATACAGAGGAAGGAATTGTTACTCTTCAGATGCAGACCTACCATGTCGAGGTTTATGTTGCAGAGGCTCTTTTTCATCAGTTCTTTGTTCTCAAGCACCCATGGTCCGGTACCGGAGAACTCAGGTACCCAGATAAATCTGATACTCCTCTTTGGCTTTTCTATCCTGCCTTCCGAGATCATGGTTTTCAGCATCCTGGCAATTTCGAGTATTGCCGCGCTTCCGGAAATGTTGTCGTTAGCACCCATTTTTACGAGGCCTTCGAAGATGTGTGCAGAGAAGATCACCTCACCTGCCGAAGGATCGGTTCCCGGAATAACACATGATGTCACCTCGAGATTATAATCGAGATTCTGAACTTCCACTACGGCACGAACTTTAATTTTCTCTCCTCTCATCAGCCTGTCGCGCAAGAGGACACCTTCCCTGGGCGGGAGGAAAAAACCGAATTTAGCATTGGAGTCACCTCCCCTCCGGCTTCCGATACCTGTAATCGGTATGGCCAGGGGCGCTTCATGCGGTCTCGGTGAATTAAAGGAGATCACCCCGGCAGCTCCTTTTGCCACTGCGAGGGAGTGTACCATGGAGATGCTTCCTGAAGTAACTGCGATTTTACCTTCCAGATCCGCCGTTCCGATATCAGCCTGACGGCCTTCTCCAACCCATACCAGTTCTGCCGTGACATCGGCATTGGTACTTCCCGATGCAAGAACGGCAGGGAGGTCTGAGTAATCAGCCAGTTTGGAAAGTCCGGGGCTTATCTCCCAGAGGGTGGCTTTAACACCATCCCAGGTTTTACCTCCGGGGTACTTGTGAACCGTTGCTCCTTCAATCCCATATTCCTTTAGCCTGTCGAGAACATATTGTGTTTCTAAGAAATAGCCACTGTATTCTTCTGCAGGCCGATCGTGTATATATGCAGCCATTTCGATAATATGGTTCATGGCACGTTCGCCTGATGCTTCTCCTATCATCTCATCGATGGTCTTTTCAGGAAGAAGGGTCCTTGGCACTGAATTTTGGCCGAAGCCTGCATTGGAAATAAGAAATGATGCCAGAATTAATGTAACAAATGCTTTTGCTTTCATATACAAGGAAAATCTTTGAAGTTAAAAAACCGGCTAAAGGTATTAAAAAGAATAGGCCGATCCTATATCATGAAGTCTTAAATCCGGAACCCCATTACCAGAACGTCGTCGATCTGCTGATTTTCTCCCTTCCATTCGAAAAAGGCTTTCTCAAGCTGCTTTTTCTGTTCATCCGAGGGAAGGTTGTGGATCTCAAGCAGCAATTCTTTAAGTCTGGAGTTCTTGAATTTCTTGTTGCCGGGACCACCGAACTGGTCAGCGTATCCATCGGAGCACATATATATAGTATCACCGGTATTCCATGGAATTTTTTCGGTTGAAAAGCCGATATCCGGCTTATCGAAAATACCTATAGGCATCCTGTCGCCGCGAAATTCTGAAAGCTCTCCGTTACGTATCAGGTAGAGGCTGTTATATGCGCCGGAATATTCCATGGTATAATTAACATAATCGACCACGCAGAGGGCAATATCCATACCGTCCTTAGTTTCATCCCTTTTACCTGACTGTCTGAGTGCACGCTGGATTTCATTACGTAACTCGTTAAGAATCTTTCCTGATTCCGTAATTCCGCGTGAGTTAACGATCTCTTCCAGGAATGACATTCCCAGCATGCTCATAAGCGCTCCGGGAACACCATGGCCGGTACAGTCGGCTGCTACGATGACCAGTTTTCCTGCTGTCTCTGAAAACCAGTAGAAGTCACCGCTCACAATATCTTTCGGGAGATATAGTAAGGTCAGTTTTCCTTCAAGACCCGGAATTTCGGAAATATCGGGCAGGATTGCCTGCTGGATACGGCTTGCATAGTTTATACTGGCTGTAATCTCGCGGTTAGTTTCTTCAATTATGTCGTATGCTTTTTTCAGTTCAATATGTTTCAGGCGGTAGATCTCTTTCTCCTGTTCCGATTTCTCGACAGCGTGTGCAACTTCTATATTGCTAATGCGACTCTGTATTTCACTGCTGTGGAGTGATTCTTTTGATCTGAGGAATTCCTTAAAGCTTGTAAGAGCCTTATCGGGTTTATTGAACATTTCGTAATGGGCAGCCAGGGCGGAATGAGCTTCTGTGATGAGAGCGGGTGAATTAAGTTCCACAGCCATACGGAGTGATTGTTCCAGTCTTTCCTCGGCAAGTTTGCTGTTTCCCATTCGGCTGTATACACGTCCGGCGCCCATCATGCATTGTGTGGTACAGCGTTTGTCGCCTCCCTGTATTCCCTGTTCGTAGTTTTCAAGGGCCTGGGTATATTTACCCATCTCCTCATATGTGCTGGCTATACCTAGGAGTGTCCATGGTATTGCTGAGGTCTGGCTGTTCTTTTTCCTGATCTCCAGGCTCCGGAAGTAGTATTTGAGAGATTCGGGAAAGTCCTTTATCTGGCGATAAACCATCCCGATTCTGTTGAAGGATGAAGCCACAGCGTTTTCATCGCCCATTTCTTTCCTTATCTCCAGACCCTTGTTGAAGAATTCAAGGGCTTTACTGAAATTACATAATCTGGAGTAAATTAGTCCAAGCTGGTTGCATGCTTCTCCTTCAGATTCACGATCACTTATTTCTACCGAAGCTTTATAGGCTTCGAGCCACAGATTCAGGGTTTTTTCATAGTCGCCGAAACTTTCATAAATATTTCCCTTGAGTAGCAGGGCATCGACATATCCTTTCTCTTTCCTGTTGTTTTCAAGCCAATGGAAGGCTTCCGAAAGATATCTCAGTGCGCTGTCATTATCAGACTGAAAAAAATTTGCAGCGGCAAGATTAAGGTGGGCATATGCCGTGCCTTTCATATAATTTATTTTTTGAGCCCTGGCCAGAATTTTTCCTGCTTCATCGGACACATATGCCGGATCACTGAAACGAAAGCCCCAGATTTTCTGGTTTTCAACATCGATCCGCGAATCCTGTTTTTGAGATTTTTCCATTGGTTCGAACAATTGAGTAAAAATATTAAAAATCAACCACATTCCAAAAGAAGCTGATAGTCAATGTTATATTAGCATTATTCGCCTTTAGGTAAAAAATATTAAACTACAAAGGGACTCAGGGTCAATGTAAATTAATACCCGGGGCATATAAAAGGTTACCAGGAAATAATTGCGTATTGATTTGGATTGACTTACCTTTAATTGCACAAACAAGTGGTGATGGAGAATACCGGGAGTGAAGCAACAAAACGTTTGCACAGTGTCAAATTGTTGAGAGGGCTTAAATATTCAGCTCTTGTTTTGTTTGCATTGCTGTTAATCCAGATTTTTATACCTGTTATAATTCCTGACATTGTAATTGGTTTAACCTTATTATTTTTATTTATGAATATCCTGGTCATTGGAATCCTTTTTCTAAAACCACATGATTGGGGACTTATTTTTATTGTGATTGTGCTTATCGGGCTGTTTTTCAGAAGTATGAGATGGCCATTGGCAGGTGTGCTGCTTACAACAGGATTTACAGGTCTAGGTGTTTTTTCATTATTTAATACGAGAGTATTTTTATTAAGATTCAGAAAAAACAAATTTCTGAGTTATATAGGATTTTCATTCAGTATTATTCTTTCAATTACTTCCCTGGGTTTGTTGTTCAAGAATATGCACTGGCCTTTTGCCGATTTGCTATCATCAGTAGGACTGGGACTTTTTATCCCATATCTATTTGCTTTCGTCTTCACACTTCCCTCATCAGATTATGTTAACTGGACCAGTGAAGAAAGAAAAGTTTTCTTCACAGTAATAATTATTCCGACAACATTCGTTTTTCTCATATCAGTCCTTATGTTTGTTCTTCCGGAGTTCTGGAATTACATAATGCGGTTACCAATTCAGCCATTTGAAATATATGATTTTGAACTGATTGATTTACCGGGATTAATTCATAAATAGTCGTCCCATTTTGTTAACAAATTACTGGCGATCATCGAAATTGAATCGACATCTATATACCATCCTTTAAGGTACCGGCCGCATACAGAGTAAAGATATTTCCCGTCAGGTGAAAAGAAGGGCATACGCCCTTCTGTCTGCAACACGGTATAGTTATTTATGAGATTATAATCCGATTTTCTGTAAAGATCCCATGTAAGCAGCCTGTTAATATTACCTGAAGTGGTAATAAAGAACTGATTATCGGGGGAACAGTCTACATAATCAAATACCTTAATTTCCCCATTATTAATAATATGGTAGAATAAATCAGCATAAACCGCACTCATGAAATACTCATCTGTGAGTGATTTCGTGTGAGATGATCTGAATATTATGACGTTGCCTGTTTTATTAAATCTGGCATGTACCGGGAAACCAAGTTTCACATTATTACTGAAATCTCCGGTAATGTCCCCTTTTACAAGCCAGGCCAGGACACCGTTAATACTAGTTATTCTGATCACTCCGTCGGCACAGGCTGACAAAGCGTACTTGCCGTCAGGGGAAAGATCAACACTACGGATAGTATCCACCGGAAGCCTCAGCCGGTTATATAAACAATATTTACCATTTTCATTGTTTAAGTACCATATTCCTATCGTACTGTCTGATCCTGCTGTAGCTATAAAATTCTTGTCTGCGGATACATCAACAGCATTTATACTACCACTATGGATACTGAATGTCTGCAGGGTATCTCCGTTTACGTTCAGCAACTCGGCATCATTTTCATCTGCTATCACCAATAGACTGTTGTCGGGAGTGAAGCTGAAGATTTGCCATTCATTAGAAGGATTATAGCGTATTTTACGCGTGAAATTCAGATGCCCCAGGTTATCCCAGACCATTATCAGGCTATCCTGCCTGACCGCTCCAAGGTATTTGCCATCACTGCTCATACGAACAGAAATAAGTGGTGAACTTCCTGCAGGAAATCGTTTGAACAGGGTACCGTCGGCTTGCCAGATATATGCTGAATCCCTTGTATATGCATAGATAAACCTGCCATCGTCAGAAAATGAAGCATATTCAATATTTGAATCGCATTCTTCAGGGTCGATCAGGTACTTGTTTCGAAGTGCCAGCAGGGTTGAATCATTACCGGGTTCCTCAAGGCATGCATAAAATGCTTTAAGCAGTGCTTCCCTTGCCTCCACAGTTTTTTTTATTTTCCATGCACATGCTGCAAGGCAGATTCTGTCAACCGGCCTGTTGAACTGGCCTACAGATTCCTTGGCAAGTATAATTGATTGAGATATCCGCGACCTTTCTATAAGAGCATACCCTATTGTGGAAAGCAGGATCAGGAAGGCAAATGCGGAGATAAAAATCAGTCTCTTAAAGACTTTCCTTCTCTTTTCACTGAGTTTCTTGCTCCTGTATATAAAATCTTCCAGATCGGGAGTCAGATTCATCAGGGAGTCTTTTCCGGAAATAAAATCAAGATCGTCGCTGCTGAGAAGGATACCGCGTCTTTGCCATGTTTGGAAAGAATTCTCAATGAATTGTTTTATTTCCACCAGCTCTTTCTCCGCATTTGAAAATTTTTCATACACTTTTTCTGCGAGTGCATCATGTCTGAGTTCGTATCTGTCATGTTCGTCCTTATCCCGCAGAACCCTGAGCTTTACAAAAGACTGGATGAGTTCTCTAATTTTTATAGCATCAATATCCTTTCCAAACGTCCGGATATTCATAATTACATCCTGTTCATTCGAAGGTCGCTTTGTCCCCTTTCCTGAGACAAAAGCTTTCAAAACCGTCATTGCCGTTTCCGGATCATCCATGATTGATATCTGATCATCAAGGAAATTTCCCAGGAGGTCGGAGACATTACCGGTTTTTGCTAGGAGGGATAGGGTGAAATTCAGAGTGAGAGTGGGAGATCCACTCTGGCTTTCTGGTGAAGGAGACAACCCCCCCTGGCCCCCCCTGAAGGGGGGGATATTCTCAGTCGCCATTCTAAATATCTTGTCAAGAAAAACCTGCAGGTAGGTCAGTTCCACATCTTCGCTGCCGGGACTGAGTTTCTCGAGAAGTGTTTCTGCAAATCCTTCTTCGAGGTTTATACCTGCTACTTTGCAGGGGCCCTTTACAACCTCCAGAGCATTGCGGTGCGACATCTTTTCAATTCGAACCCTGTTCGAGAAGAAGGTTGGGATAAATCGTTCAAATTCAGTGATTCCGGCCATGTACTCTTCCCTCATCACGAAAATCATCCTGCACTGGATATCGGATTCGTACAGTTCCTTAATGATATGAATGAAAGTTCTTCTCTCTTCCCTGTCGCCAAAGATGAACAGCTCTTCGAACTGGTCAAATATTAAAAATACAGGCTTGTAGTGATCAAGGTAAAGTGAACGAATCCATTTTTTGAAATCGACAGGAGAAGAAAAGCTGTTTTTTTGTTCAGTAAGAGATGCAATCCTGATGGCTGAAGCCAGACTTTCATTTATATTTCCACCGCGGCGAATCATCAAAGGCAGCCAGTCGGTCGCGAATAGTTTGTTCGCCAGTCCGCAATTTATAAGCGATGATTTGCCAGTTCCGGAGATACCATAGACGAGCATTATTTTGCTTTCGAAAACGTGATGATAGAGTTCTTCAATCTCCCGGTCGCGGCCGAAGAATATATCCCGGTCGTCTTTGGTGTAGCTGTCGAGGAACTTAAATGGAGATCTCATAATATTTTCAATAGTTACCGTATAACTGAAATTTTTATGTTGCATGTTGCAGGTTACAAGGTCCCATATATTAACATATAACTTGCATTTTACAACCTCTAATTGTGTTCATATAAGAAAAAAACGTTACCCCGATATTGTAGCCAGCATATCCCTGAACTGATCGACCAGGTTTTGATAATTATGCAGACTCCGCAGATCACATTTTTCCGTCACTTCGGTCCCGACATACATCAGCTGATCACCTCTGTACTTGGTGTACATAAAGATATCTTTTTTGATATCGAACTTTTCTTTATCGTCGATGACCTCAGAGTTTGTATCAATCACCAGAGGAGAAAGGTTGAGGTATTCTTCTATGGTTTTCAGTGATTTCATCAGCAGAACAGAATTGCTTTCGGTGTATCTGGTCTGCTCAAGTTCCTGGGCCCTGAAGCCGGAATCGGAACTGCTTAGCACGTCAATGAGATGATTGAATTTTGCCGATTGATTCTTCGGATGGATAACTCTGATCTCCCTGACAGATACCAGCTTGTATTTTGCTATGAAAGAAAGCTTCTCAAGGATAAATGATAGTTTCTCCTCATACTCAACACATCGTTTTTCGATTTCTTCATTATTGAGATTTATCTGGTAATGCCCAATTTCGTTCCTTTCAGGTACCCAGAAATCGAGGGCTGCATAGAATTTTTTATCGAAATTCTCACCCATTTCCGGCATGAACCATGGGATGTCCTTTTCATTCATCAGATTCCCGACTGCCCTTATCAGCCAGGTGAAATTACCCATGCTCAGAACCGGGATCCTGTCGGAGAACTCTTTTCTGAATCCATCCGGAAGAATAAGATTCTTATCCTTCACGTCCCGCCAAAGCTGGCAAATCATTACGAAGCTGATGAACTGCATACTACGTTCGATAGTCTTAAATATCTGGTCGAGACGCATCCTGTCGAGCTGGCGTGTTGAAGCTGAGAAGAGCCTCCTTAGCTCTACCCCGATCGGCCAGGGGAGGCTCCGGATTATCAGGTCGCCCAGAAATCGGGGATCCGTTGATTCCTCTTCTTCCTCATCGGCAACAAGCATTTTCTGTATCGAAGGCCTATATTTAAGTATCTCCTTGAAGACATTCCTTATCAGAACTTCATTAGGTGCAGCCATGAGATTATAATCTTTACATGTTAATTTCAGAATGTAAAAATTAGTATTATTTCAGAGAATAAACAAGAAAAAGTATAGCAACCTTCAACTTCCTCCTTTTTTCTATCTTTACCACAGTTTTTCAGTCATGCCCAGAGAATCCCGGTATTCACAGCGAGGCGTCTCCTCACAAAAGGAAGACGTTCACAATGCGATAAGTAACGTTGATAAAGGGTTATATCCCAACGCTTTCTGTAAGATCATCCCCGATATTCTGGGAGGCAGCCCTGATTACTGTAACATCATGCATGCCGACGGGGCGGGGACGAAATCATCGCTGGCCTATGTTTACTGGAAAGAAACAGGCGACTTGTCGGTATGGAAGGGAATAGCTCAGGATGCGATAGTGATGAACCTCGACGACCTTTTATGCGTCGGCGCATTTGATAATATACTCCTTTCCTCAACAATAGGCAGAAACAAAAAGCTTATCCCCGGTGAAGTCATTGCTGCCATAATTAACGGAACCGAAGAATTCCTTCAGGAACTGAGAGAATATGGTATCGGCATCTATTCAACAGGCGGCGAGACTGCCGATGTGGGTGATCTTGTAAAGACCATAATAGTCGATTCGACGGTTACGGCACGTATGAAAAGGAGCGAGGTTATTGTCAACAATATCAGGGCGGGAGATGTGATCGTCGGCCTTGCCTCTTCGGGTCAGACAGCTTATGAAACAGGATACAACGGAGGAATGGGAAGTAACGGCCTCACTTCAGCACGACACGATGTTTTCAGTAAAAGTGTCGGAGAGAAGTATCCTGAAAGCTTTGACAACTCCCTCGCTGATGACATCGTCTATACAGGAAGTCTCGGTCTTACAGACAAGATCAGAGAGACTGACATTACAGCCGGGAAGCTTGTGTTGTCGCCTACCCGTACCTATGCGCCGGTGATAAAAAAAGTCCTGGAGATCATGAGGCCGGAGATCCATGGAATGATCCATTGTTCGGGCGGGGGCCAGACCAAGGTCCTTCATTTTATTGAAAGTGTTCATGTTGTGAAAGACAACCTTTTTAAAATTCCTCCTCTTTTCAGGATTATCCAGGAACAGTCAGGAACAGACTGGCGGGAGATGTACCAGGTATTCAACATGGGTCACCGGTTTGAGATTTATACAAACGAAAAACGTGCTGAAGAGATCATAGGAATTTCAAAAGAGTTCAATCTTGAAGCCATGATAATAGGACATTGCGAAGTTTCTGACAACAAGCGACTTACCATTGTTTCAGATTACGGGAAATTTGAATATTGATTTTTTACCACAGAGTTTCACAGAAAATAACTGCTTCTTCACCCCCTCCCGCCCTCACCCCCTCCCTCCCTCACCCCCTCCCGCCCTCACCCTGTCACAACCAACATCCCTTGTCATTCAACATTAATATTATATTTCCTTTTATTATCTTCGCACCCTGAAAATCATTGCATTTATGGCTAACAATATGATTCTTGAGAAGCTCCGGGGGGTAAAGCAGAGGTTCGTGGAGGTTGGAGAGCTTCTGACCCATCCCGAGATCCTTGCCGATATGGAGAAGTATGTTAAACTCAACAAGGAATATAAGAGTCTTGAACCGATAATTGATGCTTATGAAAAATATAAGCTGACCCTCGAAAATATTGCCAGTGCAAAAGAACTGCTTGCAACGGAGAAAGATGAGGAAATGAGGGAGATGGCCAAGGCTGAACTTGATTCTCTCTCGGAGCTGGTCCCCGACATGGAAGAAGATATAAAATATCTGCTTATCCCTGCCGATCCTGAAGATGAAAAAAATGCAGTGGTTGAGATCAGGGCAGGAACAGGAGGCGATGAAGCCAGCATTTTTGCAGGTGATCTTTTCAGGATGTATACCAAGTTCTTTGAACAGCAGGGCTGGAGAGCAACAATAAACCGTTACACCGAAGGAACGGCAGGAGGATACAAGGAGATAGTGATTAGTGTTTCAGGAGAAGGCGTGTATGGTATAATGAAATATGAATCGGGTGTTCACCGTGTTCAGAGGGTGCCGCAGACCGAGACCCAGGGTAGGATACATACATCAGCAGCTTCGGTGGTGGTTCTTCCTGAAGCGGATGAATTCGATGTGGAAATAAGAAGCGAGGATATCCGCAAGGACACATATTGCTCCTCAGGGCCAGGCGGACAGTCGGTTAATACCACCTATTCGGCTATACGTCTTACTCATATTCCTACCGGAATAGTCGTTACCTGCCAGGATGAAAAATCGCAGCTTAAAAATTACGACAAGGCCCTGGCGGAACTCCGGACCCGACTGTATAACCTTGAATACCAAAAGTATCTCGACGACATCTCCCACAAGAGAAAAACCATGGTTTCGACAGGCGACAGGTCGGCGAAAATAAGAACCTACAATTATCCCCAGGGCAGGATGACCGATCACAGGATTAATTACACGCTTTATAACCTGCCTTCTATTCTCGACGGGAACATCATGGAAGTGATCGACAGGCTCCAGATGGCAGAAAATGCAGAAAGACTGAAAGAGAGTAACTTATAAACCACCAGGGTATGGACCACCAGCAGCTCTTCAGCAACATATTGAAAAAAAGATCATTTTTATGTGTCGGGCTCGATCCTGAAATAGAGAAGATCCCTTCCTTCCTGAGGAAGCTGAAAAATCCACTTTATGAATTCAATAAGAGAATTATTGATACAACGCAGGAGTATGCAGTGGCCTATAAACCCAACATAGCCTTTTACGAGTCGTTGGGTAAAGACGGATGGCATTCACTTGCCCTCACAGTGAAGTATATCAGGAAGAAATATCCCGGTATTTTTGTAATTGCCGATGCCAAGCGCGGCGATATAGGAAACACCTCAAGGATGTATGCCAGGACCTTCCTTGAAAATATGTCGTTTGACGCGGTTACGGTTGCGCCATATATGGGAGAGGATTCTGTAACACCATTCCTTTCATATGAGGGTAAATGGGTTGTTCTTCTTGCTCTTACATCAAACAGGGGTGCTGATGATTTTCAATACCATAATGAAGACGGCATAAGACTTTTTGAAAGGGTTCTCTCCCGTTCACAAAAATGGGGTAACGTAAATAACCTGATGTATGTAGTAGGTGCAACCAGGGCTGAGATGCTGGTCGATATCCGGAAGCTTGTGCCGAACCATTTTCTTCTCGTTCCTGGCGTTGGCGCTCAGGGCGGAAGCCTGCAGGAAGTTGCAAAATACGGTATGACAGATAGTTGTGGTTTGCTCGTCAATTCGTCGCGCGGGATCATTTTCGCCGATAGCAGCAGGGATTTTGCACATGTTGCTGCAATAAAAGCCAGGGAAATGCAGGTTGAAATGGAGCTCTATCTCAGAGAACGTAACCTGATCTGATTCTTTTGTCTTGCGGGTCTTACATGATTGCATAATTGCATAATATTTCGTATCTTTATTGTTTAGCTGCTTTCTAACCCCGTGCTGTCATGAAAGAAGAATTCCTGCATTACCTGTGGAAATACCGCCTTTATTATCAGGATAAACTTATTGATAATGAGGGTTATGTAATTGATGTTATAGATCCGGGGCTTCATAATCGTGATGCGGGTCCTGATTTTTTCAATACAAGGCTGAGGATAGCCGGTATTGACTGGGCAGGGAATACCGAGATCCATATCCGTTCATCCGATTTCGACGGTCATGGCCATAATACAGATCCTGCCTACGATAATGTAATAATCCATTTTGTTGCTGAAAATGACAGAAAGGTCTGTAATTCGCGCGGAGAGGAGCTTCTGACTGTGGCTCCGGGTTATGATACCCGGCTTTATGATAAATATGTACGGCTGGTTAATAATCCAGGTATCATTGCCTGTGAACAGCATATTCCTGATCTTGATCCTCTCTTCCTCCGTAACTGGTTAGCATCTCTTGTGGTCGAACGGCTGGAGATGAAATCTGAACAGATACTGGCCATCTATAATGCGACAGGCAATGACTGGGAAGAGACATTTTACAGGGTGTTAACACGTTATTTTGGCTTCAGGGTCAATACAGAACCTTTTGAAATGCTGGCCCGCGCTCTTCCATTCAAAGTCATCAGGAAGCATTCCGACAACATCTTCCAGATCGAGGCTCTTCTTTTCGGTACGGCGGGTTTGCTTGATGAAGGCCTTTTCCGGGATGCTGTCAGCGACAGATACTATCTCGACCTTATCAGGGAATATAAGGTACTGTCATCTAAGTATTCATTGAAACCGGTCCACGGATGGCTATGGAAATTTGCCCGTCTCAGGCCTGCCAATTTTCCTACGGTGAGAATTTCCCAGCTGGCTGCTATGCTTTCAGTGACAGGGGGGCTGTTTAGCAGGACACTTGAAGCTGAAGGACTTAGTAGTCTGAAGGGACTTTTCGGGGTGAGAGCCTCTGAGTACTGGGATGACCATTTTGTTTTCGGGAAGAGAAGCCGCAAAACCGTAAAAAATACGGGTTCCCAGGCATGCGACCTGATCCTTGTTAACGCGGTGATACCGTTAATGTTCGTTTACGGTCGCGGCAGAGGAATGAATGATCTGCAGGAAAGGGCACTTGATCATCTGGAGGAGTTGGCTCCTGAGAAAAATTCGGTTATTGATGACTGGGCAAAGTCAGGGCTGGTGGCCGATTCGGCGTTCACAACTCAGGGCCTGATCCAGCTCAGAAATACATACTGCAGCCGCAGAAGATGCCTAGAATGCAGGATAGGTGCCAGGCTTATAGGAGAGGGAGCAGTGCTGAAGAGAGAGGATGAGTTGTTGCTGGAACCGTGAGGAAGGAGTGGGAGAGTGGGAGAGTGGGGGAAGGGGAGAGGGAGTGAGAGGAGGATTCCGTGACAGCAGGAAGGGGGAAGTGGTTAATGTTGATAATCATTTGATAAATTGATAAATAAATATGCCTGTTGACGCAACTTTTTAGTATGTTCGTACGTCTATCTAACAGTGGGACACACAATTCAGGGTCACGAAAAAGAACATGAAATTGAAAGCCTGCAATGATATTTTTAAATTTTTTGCCAATTGTTTGCTAATTTACATAAAAAAACCTTATTTTTGCGTTCCAAAATTGGAGACTCGATCTATTTGTGGATTAACAACATTTTAATTAGGAACATGTATTTAACGGCAGAAAAAAAGCAGGAGTTTTTCAAGTCATTCGGAACGTCGGAGATTGATACCGGTACCGCAGAAGGCCAGATAGCCTTATTCTCGTACAGGATCAGTCATCTTACCGAACATCTTAAAAAGAATAAAAAGGATTTCAGTACCCAGCAGGCACTTATTAAGCTTGTAGGGAAAAGAAGAAGACTTCTTGACTATCTGAAGGTCAAAGATATAGGTCGCTATCGCGAAATCATAAAAGCATTGAAGTTACGTAAATAGAAAAAAGGGAAAGGCAATTCAAAATTGCCTTTTTTCTTATTTCTTTTTTTCGGGTAACTTCGAAAATCACAAATCTTATAATAAAGTAATGTTTAAAGTAAAAGAAAAAACTATTGATCTTGGCGACGGGAGACAAATAGTATTGGAAACAGGAAGACTCGCCAGACAGGCTGACGGGGCTGTCCTTCTGAAGATGGGTAAAACCATGCTGCTGGCAACGGTTGTCGCAGCAAAAGAGGCAAAGGAAGATGTTGATTTCATGCCGCTATCGGTAGAGTACAAGGAAAAATATGCATCCTCGGGACGTTTTCCGGGAGGATTCCTTAAGAGAGAAGCAAGACCTTCCGACTATGAAATACTTATTTCAAGGCTCGTCGACAGGGTTCTGCGTCCGCTTTTCCCCGATGATTTTCATGCTGAGACTTTTGTAACAATAAACCTTATATCAGCCGACACTGATATCGTTCCTGATGCTCTTGCAGGTCTTGCAGCTTCGGCAGCACTGGCAGTATCGGATGTCCCTTTCAACGGACCCATATCTGAAGTGAGAGTTGCCAGGATACAGGGTAAATTCGTAATAAATCCCACAGCAACACAGCTTAAGGAGGCCGACATCGATCTTATGGTAGGAGCTACATACGACAACATTATGATGGTGGAAGGAGAACTCCATGAGGTGTCGGAAGAGGATATGCTTGAAGCCCTTAAGGTTGCCCACGAAGCTATAAAAGTTCATTGCAGGGCACAGATGGAATTTGCTGAAGAGCTTGGAACCAATGTCAGGCGTAGCTATTCGCATGAAGTGAATGATGAAGAGTTAAGAAAGAAAGTATGGGCTGAAACGTACGACAAATGTTACGAGGTGGCCAGAACACAGAAAGACAAGCTTGCACGGCAGGCTGCGTTCGATGGGGTTGTGGAGGATTTTCTTTCACAGTACACTGAAGAAGATGCTGTAGATGAAGCTCTGGTAAAAAGATATTATCACGATGTTTTAAAGGAAGCTGCCAGAAGACTCGTACTTGACGAACAGCTGCGTCTCGACGGAAGAAAGCCGGATGAGATCAGACCTATCGTCTGTGAAATCGATCCTCTGCCCGCCACACACGGATCGGCTCTTTTTACAAGGGGAGAGACGCAGTCGCTGACAACCGTCACACTTGGTACCAAGCTTGACGAAAAGATCATCGATGAAGTCCTGAACCAGGGCACTGAGAAATTCACACTTCACTATAACTTTCCTCCCTTTTCCACTGGCGAGGCCAGACCTGCACGTGGCATAAGCCGCAGGGAGATAGGTCATGGCAACCTTGCACACAGGGCACTAAAGAACATGATGCCCCCCGAATCGGAAAATCCCTATGCTGTAAGGGTCGTATCTGATATTCTTGAATCGAACGGATCCTCTTCGATGGCCACAGTCTGTGCCGGAACCCTGGCGCTGATGGATGCAGGGATAAAGATCAGAAAACCTGTTTCGGGAATTGCAATGGGACTGATTACCGATAAGGAAAGCGGTAAGTATGCCGTTCTTTCCGATATTCTTGGTGATGAAGATCATCTTGGTGATATGGATTTCAAGGTGGCCGGCACCCGCGACGGAATTACCGCCACCCAGATGGATATAAAAGTTGACGGGCTTTCTTACGAAGTACTGGCAAAAGCTCTGGAACAGGCTAAAAAGGGAAGATTGCATATCCTCGACATAATGACTGCAACCATTGCCGAGCCCAGGCCCGATCTCAAACCTCATGCCCCGAGAATAGAAATGCTTTCCATACCCAAAGACATGATAGGTGCCCTTATTGGTCCGGGCGGAAAGGTAATTCAGGAAATACAACGTGTCACCGGTGCCACAATAGTGGTCGAAGAAGTAGACGGTCGCGGAGATGTTGATGTTTTCGGCGAGAACAAGGAGATCATAACCGCTGCGGTGGACTGGATCAAGAGAATTGTGGCTGTGCCCGAAGTCGGTCAGGTGTACAGGGGTAAGGTTAAAACTATTGTACAGTTCGGAGCCTTCATTGAGATCCTCCCCAATAAAGACGGCCTCCTGCATATTTCAGAAATTGACTGGAAAAAAATCCAGAATGTTGAAGATGTTCTGAAGGTGGGAGATGAGGTGGAGGTCAAACTTATTGAGGTAGACCAGAAGACAGGTAAGCTGAAATTGTCAAGGAAAGCCCTTTTGCCACGTCCTCCGAAGGAAGACCAGGGCCACAGAAAACCTGAAGGGCAGTAATTCATAGTCATTGGCCCGGAGTTTACCCCGTATAGCGGGGCTGTAATTCGCTTCGCTGTAATTTGGCGGAGTTTACCCCGTATAGCGGGGCCGTCATTCGCTTCGCTGTAATTCATTGTCAAACAGCAGAATTACAATTGAATTACCAGCCTTCGTTGAAACTTCGGCTGGCAAAGCCATTGAATGACTTCTGAAAAAAGGCGAACCTTTATAACAACTTCACTTTTATTTCTATAATCCTTTTTGCAATTCCCTGTTCAATTTTTAAATTTGATTTGCTGAAAAGAGAAGGAGCCGGAAATGGATAAGAAGTACAATTACGTTGTTATTGAGGGGAATATAGGGGCTGGCAAGACCACACTGGCCACTCGTATTTCGGAAGAGTTCAATGCACGTCTGATACTTGAGAAATTCGAGGACAATCCTTTTCTTCCAAAGTTTTACGACAACCCTGACAAGTACTCATTTCCGCTTGAGCTTTCTTTTCTGGCAAGCCGTTACCGGCAGCTTAAGGAGGAACTTGTTGCTCAGGATCTTTTCCACTCATTCACCGTGGCAGATTATTATTTCATGAAGTCGCTTGTTTTTGCATCTTCAACCCTGAAGGGAGATGAATACAACCTCTACAGGCAGATATTCTACATTATCTACGGGAACCTGCCGCGTCCCGATATCTTCGTGTATCTTCACCTTGGTCCGGAAAGGCTTTTGAGCAATATCCGCAAGAGAGGAAGAAGTTACGAAAGTCCCATTACTACCGGTTATCTTCAGAAGATACAGGAAAGCTATTTCAGTTTTTTCAGGCAGAACCAGGGTTTACGATACCTCGTAATTGATACTGAAAATATTGATTTTGTGGCCGACGAAAACGACTACAGAAAAGTGGTCGATACGATATTCAGCAGGGATTATGAACCCGGATTGAATACAGTGATCTTATAATTTTTAATAAATTAGCTGTTTCTCAAACATTTTTTTTTAGCTTTGCAAATAATTAAGTATCTTGTAATAAATATTGAATGTTAACACATAACAATTTTTTATCATGAAAAAAGTCAGAAACTATTTTATCCTTATTCTTGCTGCAGTATTGATGAGCGGTTGCAGCGGACTCAATAAAATGAAGAAGAATGCCGACCTGGTGAAGTATGAAGTTGTTCCTTCTGTTCTTCAGACTGATGCAGGCATCGTTCCTGTTACAATTAAAGGTGTATTTCCTGAAAAGTATTTTGACGCAAAAACCACACTTACAGCTACTCCGGTACTTACCTATGACGGAGGTGAGACAGCTTATTCAAGTGTAATGGTTCAGGGAGAGAAGGTTCAGGCTAACAACACCGTTATTCAATACTCGGGAGGTAATTTCAATTATAATTCTTCTGTCCCCTATAAGGATGCAATGAAAGTTTCAAAACTCGTTCTCAGGGTTAAAGCTGAGAGAGGAGCAAAAAGTCTCGATTTTGATCCGGTACCTCTCGCCGACGGAGTTATTGCAACTTCAACTCTGGTC
The DNA here is from genome assembly GCA_036759025.1 of Bacteroidales bacterium. Classification (GTDB taxonomy): domain Bacteria; phylum Bacteroidota; class Bacteroidia; order Bacteroidales; family VadinHA17; genus LD21. The sequence continues at coordinate 121,238 of DAIOVL010000008.1, read as the reverse complement.
ATGAAACATGGCAAAACCATCACTATGAAGGATAAATTCCAGAGGATCATTCCTGAGAGTCAGGTTGCCGACATCAACTATGTTATCAACAGGGCTGATGTACGTCCGGCAGAACTCAAGGCTGAGGATATCAACCAGCTTAAGGCGTATATTGCTGCTGTTGAGTCTGATCCCAGCAGGGAATTCACAAAGACAGTCATCAGTTCCTATGCTTCTCCCGACGGTGAATTTGATTTCAATGAAAAACTTTCAGGCAAAAGAGGTACCTCTGCCGACAAATTCATAAAGAATGCTTTCGCAAAGATAGAATCAATTGATGCCGATAATTTCTTTGAGTCGCTGACCACACCCGAAGACTGGGAAGGTTTCAAGACAGAAGTTGAAAACTCAACCCTTCAGGATAAAGATCTTATCCTCCGTGTTCTGTCTATGTATTCCGATCCTGAGGTTCGTGAAAGGGAGATCAAAAATATGTCAGCAGCTTTTGAAGCACTCAAAACTGACATCCTTCCGAAACTGAGAAGATCAAAAATGTCTGTTAACGTCAACAAGATCGGCCGCAGCGATGAGCAGATCCTTGCTCAGGCCAAATCTGACCCAAAAGTCCTCAGCCTTGAAGAGATGCTTTATGCAAGCACACTCACCACTGATCTCAACGAACAGCTTGCTTTCTACAAAGCTGCTTTCGAAGCCTATCCTAAATGTATCCGCGCTGCAAGTAACATTGGCGTAGTCCTTCTCGCACAGGGTAAGAACGACGAAGCCCTCGCCGCATTCGAAAAGGCTTTTGCACTTGACAATACCAACGATGTGGTAAAAAACAACCTGGCTGCAGTTTACATGGCAAAGGGCGACCTTACAAAAGCTGCCGAGATTTACAAGTCGATAGGAACACAGAGTGCTGAATCACAGTTCGGACAGGGCGTTATTGCAATCACCGAAGGCAGATACGACGATGCTGTTAACCTTATAGGTACACAGCCATGCTTCAACCTCGCTCTTGCACAGCTTCTGAAAAATGATGTAAACAGGGCAAAAGCCACACTCGACGGCATGACCGAATCATGCAAGGGAAGAGCAGGTTACCTGAAAGCTGTTGTAGGTGCCCGTCTCGACGACAGGAACTATATGCTTAACGGTCTCCGCGAAGCTGTTGCAGCCGATGCTGCATGGAAAGCTTATGCCAAAACAGACCTTGCACTCGCAAAATTCTGGAACGACGACACATTCAAGTCAGCAGTCCAGTAAAATAATATTAAGTTAATTTCTCAATGTAGCGGTGGTCAAAGCATCATCGCTACATTGTTTTTTTGTAAGCTCCCACAACACTATCCCTGCACTTACAGCTATGTTGAATGAGTGCTTGGTGCCGAACTGGGGTATCTCTATCACATTATCACAAAGATTTATTACCGACTGTCCGACGCCGTCGATCTCATGACCGAAAACAAGGGCATATTTCTTTCCCGGTACGACAATAAAATCTGCCAGATCAACTGATCCCTCAGCCTGTTCAACAGCAACTATTACATAACCTTCATTCCTGAGCTCCTCTATAGCTTCGGTTGTGCTCCTGAAGTATTTCCATGAAACCGATTCAGTAGCTCCAAGGGCAGTCTTGTGAATGTCTCTGTGGGGAGGCGTGGCAGTTATCCCGCAGAGATATATACAGCCTGTAAGGAATGCATCTGCGGTCCGGAAGACAGACCCTACATTATTATGGCTTCTTACATTATCGAGGACAATTACGAAAGGTGATTTCTGAGACTGCCTGAACTGATTTATGCTTTTTCTTCCAAGTTCGCTGTTTTGAAGCTTGCGCATGCTTTTTTGTACTAAAATAGAAAAAAAAACCTTTATTATTGTATATTGTAAATGGTGTCATCTTAATCACCGGATCAGCTTTCTGAAAATCTAAAATATCAGTACGATGAATATTCATGAATTCCAGGGGAAGTCAATTCTGAGAGCCTACAATGTTGATATACAGGAGGGCTTTGTTGCCGAAACGGCAGATCAGGCAGTAATGGTGGCCGGAACACTCAGGGAAAAGTATGGTTCTGAATTTTTCGTTGTCAAAGCACAGATACACGCCGGAGGAAGAGGCAAGGGAGGAGGGGTGAAACTGGCAAAATCGGTTGAGGAAGCAGGCGCTCTGGCTGCCCGGATGATAGGGATGAATCTCGTCACGCCACAGACGGGCCCGGAGGGAAAGAAAGTCAACCGGGTACTTGTGGCACAGGATGTATACTATAAGGGAGATTCAGAAATACAGGAGTTCTATATCAGCATCCTCCTCGACAGATCGAAGGGAAGGTATACGGTGATGTATTCTCCCGACGGAGGAATGTCGATAGAGGAGGTTGCTGAGAAAAACCCTGATAGGATTTTTACAGAAGAAATAGATCCCGGACAAGGACTTCAGCAATACCAGTGCCGTAATATAGCCTTTAATCTAGGGCTTTCGGGAACTGCCTTCAAAAATTTGCTGAAGTTCCTTGAAGGCATATGGGAAGCATTTACCGGTACTGATGCACAGTTGCTGGAGATAAATCCGGTTCTTAAGACCAGTGACAACCGCATTCTGGCAGTCGACTGCAAGGTTATTCTTGACGACAACGCTCTCTTCAGGCATCCCGACCTTGCTGAGATGCGCGATCTGAGCGAGGAAGACCCTGTTGAAGTGGAAGCAGGCAGGTATAATCTCAATTTCGTAAAACTCGACGGCAATGTGGGCTGTATGGTGAATGGAGCCGGGCTGGCCATGGCCACAATGGATATCATCAAACTGTCGGGCGGATCGCCCGCTAATTTTCTGGATGTGGGCGGTGGTGCAAGTGCAGAAACAGTGGAAGCAGGTTTCAGGATTATTCTTAAAGACCCTGAGGTTAAAGCGATACTAATAAATATTTTCGGAGGAATAGTGAGATGCGACAGGGTTGCGAACGGAGTTGTCGAGGCATATAAATCAATAGGAGAAATTAGTGTGCCTGTTATTGTAAGGCTTCAGGGGACAAATGCCGAAGAGGGAAAAGAGATAATTGATAAGTCGGGTTTGAAAGTATTTTCTGCTGTTTCATTCAGGGAGGCAGCTGAAAGGGTAAAAGAGGTTTTAGACCAGCTGTAGAATTTTAATGTGTTAATAATACGGCAGCCTTCAATCTCTTACTTGTTCCTGTGTGATCCGTCGCAGTATGGCTTGTTGGATGATTTGCCACATCTGCACAGCCATATCTCTCCCGGAGTGGATTCGTCGCCTCGTTTCAGGTCCTTCAGAATAAAATTACCGCTTATCCTCAGCGGCCCGCCGGTGATCACCTCCACGATGGCTTCGGAAGGTTTGTTTTCTTCTTTCTCCATAATATTATTTTTAGCCGATGAATCCTTTTTTCCTGTGAGTGCCGTCGCAAAAAGGCTGGTGTTCGCTTCTGCCGCAACGGCAGATAGAAATAAGACTATCTTTTATCTCTTTCTCAATATCCCCGTATTTCAGGTTGAAATTTCCCTTAATGATTATCGGTCCGTCATTCATGACTTTAACGGACACCGGAGTCCCTGCAGATGCAGATGAAGGTTTCTCCATGAGCTCCGGTCTGCGGAACTTCACATGATTATACTGGTCGCTTCCGACATCCTCGTTTTTCCCTTCGTCGTTCCATTTCCAGGTCAGAGCCTCAGTCGGACACATATTTACAGTTTCGATGATCTTCATAGTTGAAGCACCTTTCATATCGACCCACGGCCGGCGGCTGGGATCAAACACTTCTATCAGTTCCCTGTAGCAGTATGAGGCATGCACACAGGCACCGGGTTTCCAGTATACAGTAATCTCACCGTTGGTATATTCTCTGTCGTCAGAGAGCGACATGTTTTTTTCCATCTGGCAGAATTATCATTAAAATTTAGCTGTCGGCAATTTAACAAAAATTGTGATTTAAATCAGCATAATTATATCCTCAAATCCATATATTTGCGACTTGATTCAAATGGGATTCAAGGGGGGTGAAACAACAGTGTTTAAACGGTTTATGACAGGTTTGATAATCAGTGGTATTAAGTATATCATAAAGACTAAATCGGCATTTATAATTCTGCTTTTCTTTTTGACGGCTTTGACAACAGGCATACAGGCAGCGGTTCCGGCTAAAATGTTGCATTATGTGTCTCCTTCTGTGCATGTCATTTCGCGGGTCCAGTTTAACATTCTGATCACTGTTCTGGGAGCCCTCGTTGTTGTGTGCGCAGTGGTGCTCTATTTCTCATTAAGACTTCGAAAAGTTAACCGCGAACTGCAGACAGGAAAAAAGAAAATCGAGGAGATAAACGAGAACCTAAAAACTGCAAACAGTAAATTGCAAATACAGAAGGATAAGATTGCCAGGGAACATTATGAATCCGACAGGTTCCTGGGTATGCTGCTCGATTCGGCCACCGATGGAATTTCTTTTTACGACAGCGAATGGAACCTGAAATTTGCCAACAGCGCATTTTACTCAATAATAGGTTATAATAAGGAGACCTATCATTCCAAAAGCCCTGCCGATTATATACATCCCGACGATAAGGATTATTTCATCGAAAGAAATGAGGGTCTGAAGAGAAGCGGTTTTCACGAGAGCGAACTGAGGCTTCTTCACAGGGAAGGCCATTATATTATCCTTTCTTCAAGGTCGGTTACTATTAAAGATGAGGAGGGAAGGATAACAGGTGCCCTTACAATATCGAGAGATATTACCAGGATGAAACAGATCCATGAGGACCTTATTAAAGCCAATATGGAAGCTGAAACCAGTAACAGGCTTAAGGCAAGCTTTCTGGCAAATATTTCGCATGAGATCAGGACTCCTCTGAACAGTGTGGTGGGATTTTCAAATCTTTTGCTTTCCAATGACCTTACAAAAAAGGTGCGGGAAGAGTATATAGAACATATCAATCACAACAGCGAAAAACTACTTCAGATTATAGGTGATATTATTGATCTCTCACGGCTTGAAAGCTCACAGATAGAGATAACCTATGAGGAAGCTTCGATAAATGAAATCGTGAAAGAAGTGGTTGATGAGGCGCGTCAGATAATAAAACGCAATGAAAAGCCTATCATTCTCACGGTAAAAAACCTGATGGGTGACGACAGCGATATTGTGTTTACTGACAGGATATGGCTGAAACGGGTACTGACTCATCTTACCGATAATGCTGTGAAATTCACCCTCGACGGACTTATAGAAATTTCATACCTGAGAGAAGAAGGAAACCTGAAATTTACTATAAAAGACACCGGCATCGGTATCAACAAGGAGAATCTGAACCGGATCTTTGAAGAATTCCGCCAGGAAATTGACGGTCATCACAGGCCATTTGAGGGTCTGGGAATTGGACTAACCCTTGCCAAGGAAGTTCTTGAGAGAATGGGTGGTATGATAGATGTTAAATCAGAAAAAGGTATGGGATCGGAGTTCAGCTTCTCAATACCTTACCGTCCGGCTGCCACTACAAAGACTAAATTAAAATCTATTCTTTCCTCACAGAATGAAGGTCCTGTTAACTGGAGCTCATATAAATGCCTGCTCGTCGACGACAACAAGGATGTCCTGACGTACCTGAGCAGGATCCTTCTCGACACCGGAATAAATACGGTCACAGCCAGATCGGGAAATGAAGCAGTTGAAATTATCAGGAATGATCCTTCTGTCGACCTGGTTCTCCTCGACATGCAGATGCCAGAAATGAACGGGATTGAAGCAACCAGGGAGATAAGAAAGATCAGGAAGGAGCTTCCAATAATTGCACAGACGGCATTTATCTTTGAGGACGACAAGGACATAATACTCGAGGCCGGGTGCGATGCCTGTCTGATCAAGCCTATACGCAGGGAACATCTTCTTGCAGTGATGAGCTCATTCCTGAAATCACACTGACATATGAGTTAAAAATTCTTCTTACATTGCATGAAAGGTGTTTTCATGCATGTTCTCTATGCCGATATTATTCTTCCTGTAGCAGTCAGGAGCAGATTCACCTATGCTGTACCTGAAAAATTGGTTCCCGTGGCAGCTGCCGGTGTCAGAGCTACTGTCCGGTTTGGCCATAGTAAACTATATACAGGAATAATAGCCCGCATTCACGATAAAAGGCCTGAGCTGGAAAAAATAAAGGAGATAGAGGAGATATGTGATCCTGTTTCTGTGGTAAACAGTACTCAGCTCTCTTTCTGGAGCTGGATTGCGGATTATTATATGTGTGCCGAAGGAGAAGTGATGAATGCAGCAGTGCCGGCAGCCCTTTTTCCTGAAGGATCGACAGTAATACCTCCCGTGGAGCGTTACAAAAAGAGGGAGGAGACATTTATTGAACTTGCAGGGCCCTTTTCTGACAGCGATCTGAACTCCATTCTCGGCAGGCTCGTCAAAGCTCCTGCACAGGCGCATGTTCTTAACACCTGGCTCAGTATTACAGGTTATGAGGAAGGTAGGGAAATAGTAGCTGTACCGAAATCATTGCTTTTGAAAGAGTCAGACTCCGCTCCCGGAATCATTTCCGCGCTTGAAAAAAAGGGCGTATTCAGACAGCTATCTCTTTCTGTGGGAAGGCTGAAGAGCTTTGAAGGCAATACTGAAGCTCTCCGCAAACTTAGCCCGCATCAGGAAACAGCCTTCATCTCCGTAAAAAAACTCTTTGAGATAAAAGACACTGTTCTGCTTCACGGGGTAACCTCCAGCGGCAAGACAGAAATATATATTCATCTCATTGAAGAACAACTTAAAAAAGGGAAGCAGGTTCTCTACATGCTTCCTGAGATAGCGCTTACCACACAGATAATATTAAGGCTTCAAAGGCATTTTGGATCTCTGGCAGGTGTATATCATTCAAAGTTCAATGACCAGGAGAAAGTGGAAATCTGGAAGAAGGTTGCCGACAGGGACCTTTCGAAGGGATACAGGCTGATCCTGGGGGTAAGATCTTCTATTTTCCTTCCTTTCACAGACCTCGGGCTTGTTATCGTTGATGAGGAGCACGACGGATCTTATAAGCAGCACGATCCGTCTCCCAGGTATCATGCACGCGATTCGGCCATAGTGCTGGCATCATTACATGGTGCCAAAACCCTTCTCGGTTCGGCTTCACCTTCGGTGGAAAGTTACAGTAATACGGTAACAGGGAAATACGGGTTGGTGAAGCTCTCGCAGAGATACGGACTGATAAACCTTCCACGGATAATACTGGCAAATACCAGGGAAGCTTTCAGGAAAAAGCTAATGGTGTCACACTTCACCCCCGAGCTCCTTAATGCCATCGATAATGCTCTGGGCAGAAACGAACAGGTGATGCTGTTCAGGAACAGGAGAGGATTTTCGCCCTATATTCAGTGTTCCGATTGCGGCTGGATACAAGCATGTGTGAATTGCGCGGTCAATCTTACGTATCACAGGGATCCGGTCAGAATGTTGTGTCACCATTGCGGCTACACTTCTCCCGTTCCCTCACGGTGCGGTAACTGCGGTTCAACAGGGCTGACAACCCACGGTTTCGGTACCGAAAAAATTGAGGATGAAATAAAGATAGTTTTCCCGGGCGCCAGGGTAGGTCGTATGGACCAGGATACAACCCGTGGCAAAAATGGATACATCAGGCTCATTAAAGCTTTTGAAGATCATCAGCTGGATATACTCATAGGCACACAGATGATATCTAAAGGACTTGATTTCGAGAATCTTACTGTTGTAGGGATACTGAATGCCGACAGCCTGCTTAACTTTCCCGATTTCAGGGCACATGAGAGAAGCTTCCAGCTTATGGAACAGGTTAGCGGAAGGGCAGGGAGAAGAAAAAAACAGGGCAGGGTGATAATACAGACTGCCGATCCTTCCAACAAAATAATAAGGCTTGTGCTAAATCATGATTACGATGGTTTATATAAGATGCAGGCAGCAGACCGTCTGGCTTTCGGATATCCTCCTTTTGTGAGAATGATAAAAATCAGCCTGAAACATAAAGACAGGAGTATGTTAAATACTTTTTCAGCTAAGCTTGGCGATGATCTCAGAACATATTTCGGAACCATGATGCTTGGGCCTGAGTACCCGTTAATTTCACAGATTCAATCATTTTATATTAAAAATATAATCATTAAGATTGGAAAGGATAAATCTCTTTCGAAAGCAAAGAAAAAGATCAGGGATACCATCGCTGATATTGAGAAGGAGAAGGGTTCGGGCGGACTCAGGATTGTAGTGGATGTTGACCCTTATTAGGTTTTTACCAGGCATTATTTGTGATGCAGGCAGATAACAGGCGGGGTAATAGTCGGAAAAGTTCTTATTTTTGAAAATATATACAGGTATTTATGAAGGTTGAAGTTTCGAACGGAGAGATAATCGACAAGCTTACAATACTTGAAATCAAACTTGAGAGGATAGCCGATGAGGTCAAGCTCAGGAATCTGAGCAAAGAATATGAAGAACTTCAGAAGGCGGCTTCAGGGATACTTCCAAAGGGAGATCCTTTATACAGGGCTCTTTATGAAGTCAATAATGAGCTCTGGGATATTGAGGACCGGATAAGGGACCTTGAGCGCCGGAAAGATTTCGGTGAGGAATTCATTCAAACAGCACGTTCGGTTTATTTCCGCAACGACCGGCGTTCAGAAATAAAAAGAGAGATAAACATAAAAACCTCTTCAGGTCTGATTGAAGAAAAATCATACGAAGCTTATTAAATGCATCTTCTTGTAATACGTACATCGGCAATGGGTGATGTTGCACTGGTTACACCTGCTCTCAGGGGGATGAAGTCGCAATATCCTCATGTTAGGATAACCATGGTTACACGGTCACCATTTGATCAGTTTTTTCATTCAATCGGTGACCTTGATCTTTTTATTGCCGATTTCGGAGGAAGACATAAAGGTGTTGCCGGTTTACTCCGTTTATTCTCCGACCTGAAGAATACAGGCAGGATCGACCGCGTCATCGATCTCCATGATGTTGTCAGATCGAAGCTTCTGCGTTTCTTGTTTTTCCTCGCCGGTGTTCCTTCCACTGTCATAGATAAGGGAAGACCTGAAAAAAGAAAGATTACGGCAGGTCGTATAAAAGTCAAGCTCCGGCATTCGGGAGAACGATACATGGATGTCTTTGAGAGAGCCGGGTACAGCCTTAAATACGTCGAGGGCCCGTGGATAATTCCATCAATAGAAGCGCAGAAAAGGATATCTTCAATTATTACTGAAAGCGGAGTTCTCCATATAGGAGTTGCTCCCTATGCAATGCATGCTCTGAAAGCCTGGCCTGAAGAATACATGATACGTCTGCTGAAGATGATATCTGACAGGACTAAAGCCAGGTTCTGGCTTTTCGGGGGCAGGGAGGAGTCTGAAAGGTTAAAGGCATTTGAGAAGAAAATTGAAGGAGCGGTAGTAGTGGCTGGTACACTCACCCTGGGCGAAGAGCTTGCACTGATGAGCAGGCTGGACCTGATGATTGCGATGGATTCCTCGAACATGCACATGGCGGCACTGGCAGGAACAAATGTCGTTTCAATCTGGGGAGCTACTGATCCTGTTACCGGATTCGGTGCCTGGCAGCAGCCCGAGGAGTTTTCAATCCGGATCCCATTCGAAGAGCTTGAATGCAGACCCTGCACGGTCTATGGAAAAGGAAAATGCCGGAGAA
>DAIOVL010000008.1:47578-111467 GCA_036759025.1 Bacteroidales bacterium | reverse complement strand
CTTTGTCTGACAGGCTGCAGGGAGAAGAAACTCTTAAAGAAGGAATTCTTCCCTGCCGATCTCGTAAACCCTCTTATGGGGACTGATTCCGAATACCGTCTGTCGCACGGGAACACATATCCTGCAATCGCACTTCCCTGGGGGATGAATTTCTGGACTCCGCAGACGCGGCCTATGGGTAACGGCTGGGCCTATGCCTACGACGACAACAAGATAATGGGTATCAAGCAGACACATCAGCCGAGTCCATGGATAAACGACTATGCAGCCTTCTCACTTATGGCTGAAACCGGTAAACTGAAGATCAGGGAGGAAGAGAGGGCATCGTGGTTTTCACATAAGGCTGAGCTTGCCCGGCCATACTACTATAGCGTATATCTTGCAGATTATGATGTTGTTGCAGAAGTGACACCAACTGAAAGGGCTGCGATATTCAGATTCACCTTCCCCGGGAACGATTCATCCTTCATTTTGATTGACGGATACAACAGAGGTTCGATGGTCAGGATCATACCTGAAGAAAGGAAAGTGGTGGGATACTGCCGTAACAACAGGGGAGGTGTGCCGGATAACTTCCATAATTATTTTGTTGCCGAATTTAACAGGGACTTTACATCGGTGGCAACATGGCATGGCGACACCCTGGAACCCGGAGATCTCATGCAGGCAGGCTATCATTCGGGCGCAGTCCTTCACTTCAAGACATCACCAGAAGAGAAGATCACTGTACGTGTTGCCTCATCATTTATAAGCATGGCACAGGCTGAGCTAAACCTTGAGAGGGAAACCGGAGGGAAGGATTTTGAGGAGATCATGAATGAGGGAAGAGAGGTTTGGAACAGGGAGCTTGGACGTGTTAGGATTGAAGGGGGCACAGATGATCAGCAAAGGACCTTTTATTCGTGTCTTTACAGAATGATACTCTTCCCGCGTGGTTTTTTCGAGATCGACGAAAACAACTCCGTTATGCATTACAGTCCCTACAACGGTGAGGTACTTCCTGGATACATGTATACCGACAATGGCTTCTGGGACACCTTCAGGGCTCTCTTCCCGTTTACCACGGTGATGTATCCTTCTCTCAATGCAAAGATTATGGAAGGACTTGTAAACACCTACAAGGAGAGCGGCTGGCTCCCCGAATGGGCAAGTCCGGGTCATCGAAACTGTATGATAGGCTCAAATTCGGCTTCAATCATTACCGACTCATATCTCAAAGGCATACGGGGCTATGACATTGAGACATTATACGAGGCAATAATCAGGAATACAAAGAGTGTGGGACCCGTATCTTCGGTAGGAAGACTGGGTGCTGAGTATTACAACAGGCTGGGATATATTCCCTACGATGTCGGCATAAACGAGAATGTTGCACGTACACTGGAATATGCATATGCTGATTTCTGCATCTCGAAGCTTGCTGAAAAGCTAAAAAAACCTGCAGAGGAAGTTGACCTGTATGCAGGCCGTGCAATGAATTATAAGAATGTCTTTGACAGTGGACGGAAGCTCATGCGGGGAAGGAATGAGGATGGAACCTTCCAGTCGCCTTTCAGCCCTTACAAGTGGGGGGATGCGTTTACTGAGGGTAACAGCTGGCATTATACATGGAGCGTCTTCCAGGATGTGGCCGGGCTTATTGACCTTATGGGTGGCCGGGAAGCTTTTTTAGCCAGGCTTGACTCAGTGTTTGATGTCCCCCCGGTGTTCGACTATTCTTACTATGGTTCTGTCATTCATGAGATCAGGGAGATGCAGATCATGAATATGGGTAATTATGCTCACGGCAACCAGCCTATACAGCACATGATATACCTGTACAATTACGCAGGACAGCCCTGGAAGGCTCAGTTCCGGGTACGCGATGTTCTGGACAAGCTGTACAATTACACGCCTGATGGTTATTGTGGTGATGAGGACAACGGACAGACCTCGGCCTGGTATGTCTTTTCGGCACTGGGATTTTATCCTGTGACGCCGGGTGCAGGACAATATGTTCTTGGTTCGCCGCTGTTCGACCGGGTGACACTTTTTCTCGAGAACGGGAAACGCTTTGTCGTTGAGGCAAAAGACAACAGCAGGGATAATGTATATGTTGATAAGGTGAAGCTTTTTGGCAGGGAGCTGAAAAGGAATTACATCACCCATGACGAGATCATGAAAGGAGGGCAGTTGCTGTTCAGGATGTCGGGTGAACCGAACCTGTCGCGGGGGACAGAGGTGAAGGCGGCGCCTTATTCGATGAGTATTGGAAAGTAGTTGCTGGTTGCTAATTGCTGGTTACTAGTTTATTACGTCTTCCAATAGGATTCTACATATTGAATGAATCCATTGATCATCTTACCGAGTTCCTGATATTCAGGCAGTAAGACTTTTAAATCAGATTTCTCCGGATATAGACTGATTATCATCTCGAGTTGGCTGGTTGCCTCATCACAAGAGGATTGAGCATATACCAGGAACTTAGTAAACTCGGGCTTATATCTTCTCCTGCCATATCCCTCAGCAATCTGGTCTTTAATACTTTTTGAGGATCTTCGTATCTGACTGCCTTGTTCATAAAGTTCAAATGCAGGAAGCTTAAGAGAAGAAAAATGGATCCTTCCAGCCAGATTAAAAGCTATCTGATAGATTTCCAAATCTTTATAACTGCTCATATTTTTTGATTTAGCACGAAAAAACAACAACTAATAAAGATAGTCATTTATTTTCCAACAAGCAACAAGCAACTAGTAACTAGTAACTAGCAACCAGCAACCAGTAACTAGCAACCAGCAACTTCTTCTTATATTGACAGCATCAATTTTTTTGCTAATTTTGCCTGCCAATAAATTTTAACCGCGGGGTGTAGTCCCTCAAATCGGGATAAACTCCGTTGGCTAGCTCCGACAAGTCGGGGTTCGGGATCCCGCTGCAGCGGGACAGGCTCCGAGGCCGGAAGTTCTTTTATAAATTCGGGGTGTGGCGCAGTTGGTAGCGCGCTACGTTCGGGACGTAGAGGCCGCTGGTTCGAGTCCAGTCACCCCGACAAAGAAAAAGCCTTTCCGCGAAAGCGGAAGGGCTTTAATTTTTCAATGCGTTGAAAGCTTGCTTTCATAAGCAATTTGAAAATTAAAGTCCGTAATGAGCGCAGCGAATAGATGGCTTTTTTTTTTGCTACGCCTAATGGAAGTCCGCCGTCAGGCATTCTTCTCACACTCACTCTCACACTTCTTCAGGAAGGCGAAGGAAATACAAGGTCTTTATCATTTGTAAGATGCAAAGGCCGGAGGCCTGACCATTTTACGCCGGAGTAAGCTGGTCATTAATTTCCGGAATTAAATACCTGTTGTTTAAATAGCTATAATAATTGGAATTGAACCGATCAGATGTGATTAAAGTATCCGGTTTTTGTACTTAACGATAGTAAATGAGGTTCTGCAATAACCATTTGAACATCGCTTCATAAACATAAAGCAGCTATTTGTTTTCCAAGAATATTAGTAATTTTAAATTGAAATTCTCGCTGAGTTTAATAAAAATAACATATTTAACTTGTGAATTGAAAATCACAAACAGTGATATCCATTTAGTCAGGCTGTTAATTTACTTAAATCATAGAAGTATGTGGACACCAATTTCAATTGACAAATTTATAAAGGTTCATCTGAAGAAAAATCCGAATGACAATGAAACAGCACTTAAAATGCGAATTGAAGCTGCGCTGGACTACTATAAAAACGGCTTAAAATGCCAATGCGGAAAAGATATCTGGATAGTCGGTTCGATTACTGCTCCTTTTGGATGTTTCAGCTGTATTACGGGGAAGGATCATCCGGGAGGTGATTATGAAATTGATTCAGCTCTTGACAAACGGGATAGATACGGAAGGAGGCATATTGATGAGATGGATCCGGGGAATATCGCCGGTATATTCGATGGTGATGGATATGAGATCAGAAAGGAAACCATCAAGATGCAGCCACTCTGTTTAACATGCAGAAGACATTATATCGATGACCCTGAAGAAGAACTTTTATGTAATCTGAACAGAAATGTCCAGGCAGATGAGAATGAATTCAAATGCGGTGCATATGAGAAATTGTAATTTAAATGGAATATCAGAAAATGTCATAAACTATGAAAAGTTATTATCTGAGATCACAAGACCATTATATTACTCTGGTTTCTGTATAACACAATAAATACTATCAAGGAAATGAATTCAGAAGAAGATGATGATTTCACTGAACCGGAAAAACTCCCGATTTACAGGAAAGGTAAAGAGATATTTGACCTCGTACACAGGATCACCGACCTCATCCCTGAAGACAATGAGCACCTGATGTTCGTTAAATCCTGCATGATGGGCGATGCGGCCCTTCTGACAGTAAAAGTTGCAGGTGCCGAAGCCGCAGGGTTATATGACCTGAAGATGGAAAACGCTGCAATCATCCGCAAAGCAGCAAGGGATCTCGTAGTCTCCCAGCATTCCCTTGAAGAATTTGGTTTTAAGGATACTGAATATTGTGAAATGGTCCGAAGCCTGGTTGAAGAATACAGGCTTCTGTTCATCGACTGGGTTGCAGGATTTGATAAATGGGACTATATTATCGACCGCTGGGGTCTGTTCAATCCTCCCGGCGTTGGCCCTTTCGACAAGGATCCTGATGATGATATACCTTTTCGCGGTTTTGAAGAAGATCCCGACGATTGAAGCCTGATCCTTATCCTGTTATAATGGACACTGTTCTGATTCCTGTCAGAAGATATCTATTTGTCGTCTCCGTAATTTTCATATCTTTATCCTCATACGCCCGCTGCGTTACCAAAACTGCTAATTTTATCCCTTATGGAAACTTCCGTGAACCAGGATCTTCAACTGGCACTCGATTTTGTTAAGTATACCAACTGCAACATCTTTCTCACAGGAAAGGCAGGTACGGGAAAGACAACCTTCCTCAGGGAACTGAAAATCTTATCCCCGAAACGCCAGGTTATTGTTGCACCAACAGGAGTCGCTGCAATTAATGCCGGAGGTGTTACGATCCATTCATTTTTTCAGCTTCCCTTTCATCCCTACATACCTTCTTTTTACCTGCGGGGAAACAGCAGCCTGGTAAGGACTGAAAAGGATGACCCCACCGGCTATAAAATGAGCCGCGAAAAGATCAACATAATTAAAAGCCTCGACCTGCTGATCATCGACGAGATAAGTATGGTGAGAGCTGATACACTCGACGCAATCGATTCGGCTCTGAGGAGATATAAGGACCGTCAGCAGCCTTTTGGAGGAGTACAGCTGCTAATGATCGGCGACCTTCAACAGCTTGCCCCGGTTGTAAAGGATGAGGACCGGCAGATACTTTCAGGATACTATGATTCTTACTTCTTCTTTGGCAGCAGGGCTCTCTCCACAGCCAGTTATGTCACCATTGAACTGAAACATGTTTACAGGCAGACGGACCAGGCTTTTATCAGGCTTCTTAACAAAGTACGCGACAGTAATGTGGATACAGAGGTGTTCGACGAGCTGAATAAAAGGTATATTCCTGATTTTGATCCCGATACAGGCGGAGGATACATTACACTTACAACTCATAACCACCTGGCCAGGACAATAAACGAATCAAAGCTTGATAAACTTCCGGGCAAGGCACGGTCGTTCCAGGCCCTGGTTAAGGATGAATTCCCCGAGCTCTCATACCCTGCCGATGCGGAACTCATCCTGAAGATCGGAGCCCAGGTTATGTTTGTAAAGAATGACCTGTCGCCTGAAAAACTTTTCTTCAACGGTAAAATAGGAATGGTGGAAGACTTTGAGGAAGATTGTATTGTTGTAAAGTGTCCCGGAGACGACCTTCCAATTTATGTATGGAAAGCTGAATGGCAGAATATGAGATACACTCTTGATGAGGATACTAAAGAGCTTGACGAGACTGTAATCGGGACCTTTACACAATATCCCCTCAGGCTGGCATGGGCAATCACGATACATAAAAGCCAGGGACTGACATTCGACAGGGTTGTCATAGATGCAAAGGCTGCCTTTGCACACGGCCAGGTTTACGTGGCTCTCAGCAGGTGCCGTACACTGAACGGTATTGTACTCAGCAGCAGGGTAAACAATCGTAGTCTGATTGATAATCCGGTTATTTCTGATTTTATTACCCGTTCGGTTCAAAAACAGCCGGGGCCGGCACAGCTTGTTGAAGCGAAAAAAGCCTACCGTAAACACCTGCTTTCTGAGCTTTTCGATTTTAATGCCCTTGCCGCCAGGATCAATTACTGCAAAAAAATTGTAGATGAACATTCCGGCAGCCTTATCGGAAATCCACTGGGAATGCTTGAAAAGGCTGCTGAAGGCATCAGAACGGAAATAGCAGAGGTGTCCGGGAAGTTCCTGGAACAGATAAGAAAACTATCGGCCGATGATACCGGAACCGGATCAGAAGACCTTTTCCAGGAGAGAATCCGGAAAGCATCTCTTTTCTTTTCGGAAAAACTTGCCTTCCTCCTGAAGGAGATCCTCGATGGTTATACGGTGGAGACCGATAATAGAATTGTCAGGAAATCGGTAAATGATGCTTTTGAACGCGTAAGAAAAGATCTTGTTATAAAGATAGCCTGCCTCGACGCCGTGAAACCAGGTTTCCAGGTTAGCAGATATCTGGATGCAAGGGCTAAGGCGGCGATCGACATACCTGATGTGAAAAACAAGTCTTCAAAACCGGTAAAAGATGTCGTCGCGATCATCAAAAATCCTGTTCTGTTCAGTCTCCTGAAGGAATGGCGAAGCCGGAAAGCTAAAGAAACCGGTGTTTCACATTTCAAGATATTGCATCAGAAGGTGCTGGTGGCACTGTCCAATGATCTGCCCCTGACATTAAATTCATTGAGCCAGATAAAGGGGATAGGGAAGAAGAAAACAGAAACATACGGCAGCGAGCTTCTGGAAATAATAAGTGCATACTGTAAAAATAAGAATATAGAATTTACTGAAGAACAACCTTCAGGGGAACAAATAACTGAAAAGAAGAAAAGGGATACTAAGAAAATAAGTCTGGATCTCTATAAAGAAGGCAGATCAGTGTCACAGATTGCTGACGAAAGGAAGCTCAGTGCAACCACCATCGAAGGTCATCTGGCCTATTATGTCGGCACCGGTGAGCTTCCTGTTAATGAATTAGTGTCGCAGGAGTCGATAAATCTTATTTCTTCTTATCTTAATGTTAATGAGGATCTTAGAATGGCGCCCGTTAAGGAAGCACTTGGTGAGAAGGTTTCGTGGAGCGATATCAGGTTCGTTAAAAGCTACCTTATGTTTACAAAACCCCGTCACTCTTAGTGACGAAAAAAATCGCTTAACTAATTAATCCCCTGAAACATTTATTTGTAAATAAGGAGAATGATGGAGAAAAGATGTTTATATTGTTATGAACCTCTCAACGGAGAAAAAGATCTTCATAAAAGATGCTCACAGGATTTTTTCTGGTACTGCAGTTCTCCTGTATTTTAATATTCCATAGGTCATATGGCTGAACCGGCGAAGGAAATAGTGGAGCATAGTGTTACAGTTCCCGGGGTGCAGGCCAAACTGTCAATGTGCTGGTTAAAGCAACCACGGATAAAACTAAGTCAAGGTTAACCGTGGTGGAAGCACCGGGAGGTAACTATATCTTTAAACCGGCATCTGAAAGATTTTATCAGCCTGGCTAAAAAAATGAATTTAAAAGACAGGCAAACCGAAGGTGTTTTTAAAAGACTGAAAGAAAACAAGCCTAAAGCAATCCAATGGATTGAAAAATCGTTTATGTCAGACAACATGAAAGACAAGTATACTAAAATACTGGAATCAAGGTACATGCAGCTAAATATCATTTAGTTCGAAAACTTATACCTTTTTCTGCTTCTTTCGGATTAACCAATTGGGTGGCTGGATTCGATAAATGGAACTATATAATTGACAGATGGGATTTGTTAAATCCTTCAGGGATTGGCCCCTTCGACAAAGATCCCGATGAATGGTCAGCTATCCCCTTCATATTATTAAAACTTTATGGGCAAAAACATTCAGCAATGATTCAGGTTAGGTTTCATATATGCTATTTCATAAAAATCCCATAACCTGAGATTAGACAATAACGATACAATAAAAATAACTTTTATTGTATGAATCATTGCATTATTCAATTATTTCAAAGATAATTCTGCGATAACTTGTAAGGTTATGCACACCATTATCGGAAACCTCGCATATTACATGAAATGTTTTCCCTGCACTGCCTGATGGAACAGCCACAGTTGACCGGCTTGAAGTACTGTCCGGTATTCTGATGTTCCCGGTGAAGGTTCCGGCTTCCGGCAATATCCACCACTTGAATGTCAGACTGTCGCCGTCCGGATCGTATGATTTTGAAGCGTCGAGGGAAACAGAGGTTCCCTGTCGGGCTTTTAATGTTAAAACGTTAAAACCTTTGCTTTTATTAACGACGACTATTGGGTTCCGGTTTCCTTTTCCATCATTTGCCCAATCCATTCGGGCTGCAAAATTGTTGAAAGTTGCCTCATAGAAATAGTTCTCATAAAAGCTGCAAACATTTTTTGCTGACCCCTCAAAGTTGGTGTATGCATTAGTCAGGCCGTCTTCGCACTTTCCCCATTCGAAATATCCACCCCAGCTGACCTGCTCCGGTTTTTCAGGATTGTTTAGCCCATTTGGTAATAAAAACAGAAATGAAGGAGTATCACCTTCAACTCCATATTTATATTTAGGATAAACCTTCCCCAGATTTCCGTGATCCTGAATATGGGTAGCATATTCATCCCAGTTTTTCCGACCGGCACCATTCTGAAATTTCCATGCACATTCATCCCAGATAAAGCTTAGGTCACTTTCAAAATTTCTGCGTATCCATTGATGTGAGCTGATTGAAAAATCAGTTCGTTGCTCCCGGTCCTGATCTGTTATTGTATAAACACGGAGTTTGTGAAGGAATACTTTAAGATCTTCAGGGCTTCTGTTTTGCTGTATATGCCAGACAGCCTGGGCAAGAGTGTTTCCTCCACCCCAGACTGTTATCCAGACAGGCCGGTCGTCAGGTTCATCAGCAAGTTTAATAATTAAACCGCTTCCGGGCGAATCATTGTTTTCTCCGATGAAGCTGAAACCTCTGTTTTTGCTTCCATACATGGTTTGTTTTCTTAAGTAATCCGGACTTGGCCAATATCCAATTTCCTGCCTGGATTCATCTTTCATAAATCCTTTCTGGCCGGAGCGTTTTAACAGGTTGGGCAAATCTTTTTCATAGGCATCTATTGCACTATGAATTAATTGAAAAAAGTCATCTCTGGTTTTATCAAGGCTCCATCCTGTAGTGAAAATCAGCCCTTCAATTTCGAAAAGGTCGGCATGTACCAGAAGGCGGACCAGCGACTCACTATCATCTGTTTCCCATGTGGAGACATCTGTAAGTACCACTATTCTGGGTTTTAATCCGGCTGATTTGTGAGATAATTTATACGTTGGTTGAGCACATGCAGGTTGAAAAGCAATTAAAATCAGTAAGAGAATTATATTATGTATATTTTTCATAAATTCTTTATTTAGTCAGATATCCTTTCAAAACATTTTCCCCAGTCAGTAAGAAAATCCTCACGCCATTTTGCAACCGTAATGGCTCCCTGATACTGATCTAAATATAAATCCGGATCAGTACGGTCACTCCACCAGTTGTTCAAGGTTATATTGTCGGGATGTTTTGCACCAGGCCAGGGATTTTTACTTACAAACTCACCGGTCTGTCCATTAAGATCCTTTGCCTGGCAGTTAACAACATATCTCCATTCTCCGATACGTTTTGGTACAAACCTTATCCTGTAAATACCGTTTCCTTCGTAGTACCCGTCTATCCTTTGTTTGTCGATTTCCATCCAGATTTCATGATCAATTTTTATGTCATCTTTTTCGGCAGAATTAAAAGTCCAGGTCACCACGCTGTAAACAGGTACGCTGTCTGCCAGTGTGGTGTTCCTTTTAAAGTAACGGAAGGCACTGTATCCGAGTCTTGCGAAGCTTCCTCCCCAGCTTTCTCCCTGAGGATCTTCCGGATTGCCGTTTAACAGATAGGTTACGGAAGGAGAATCCCCCATTTTTATTAATCCTCCGTAGTAGTTAATGAAATCTGTTCCAAGGGCTCCTCTGTTCTTTATATTCCTTATGAAAAAAGTGTCCGCTTTATATTCCGGATCGGCTTCATCATCAATAATCCATCCCCGGTATGTTGAGTTGTTCTCGATCATCCAAAGCTGGGGGAAGTTTGAAGCGATGTAACAATAAGGGTTCACGCTCCATTTCTTGTTCGGTCCTCCGATCCAGTAAACCCTGATGTCTGGAACAATATCAGGGGCATCATGGAGTGCCTGAGCGAGGTCATCAAGCCCTCCCCAAACCAGTATCCATAAGGGCTGGTTTTTTTCTGCCCGGGCCCGCTTTATTATCCATTCAGAACCCTCTGTGGGTTCTCCCCATCCGCAGGCCGGATTCGCATCAGTTGCTCCCTGCTTTGTAACAGATCTTAAGTGTTCAGGCGAGGGAAAATCTGCATGCTTTTTTAGTTCAGGTAGATCCTTTTCATACAGATCGATGATGTTAAGGATGTCCTGCTTTCGTCCTTTGCCGTAAGGTGAAGCAATTAATCCTTCTACCTGAAACCGGTCAGAATACATCAGGAAATGGATCATGGATTGAAAATCATCAGGATCAGTGCCTCCGATATCGGAACTTACAATTACGCGCAGCTTTTCTTTGTTTTCAGATAAATTCTTGTTTGAAATACAAACGCATATTCCCAGGAAAGAAAATCCCGGCAGGATGATAAAAAATATGCTGATGCTTTGTATAAATAGCTTCATAGATAAAGTTTAAACATTCAGAAAAAATATAGTGATGCAAGATATATACATTTATTTTAAACTTTCATTTGAGACAAATTTATTTTTCGTTTGATTTCGTTTTGGTCTGAGATAATTAGTATATTTCGGAAGAAATACTGATAGTTGAAATCTCAGGGAATACTATCAAGAGCATATAATATTAATACAGTCATTGTAAAATAATTAAATCTATGTTACCTCAACAACGAAGAGAAAAAATCCTGGATCTGATAACAGAGGACGGGCATGCAACGGTTCTGCAGCTTAGTCAGATATTCAAGGTAACGGAAGTAACTATCCGTCAGGATCTGGAGAAACTTGAAAGAG
This sequence comes from Bacteroidales bacterium, assembly GCA_036759025.1. GTDB lineage: Bacteria > Bacteroidota > Bacteroidia > Bacteroidales > VadinHA17 > LD21. The sequence goes on along the minus strand of DAIOVL010000008.1, from coordinate 100,226 downwards.
AAGGATATATCGAAAGGGAGCACGGTGGTGCCTACCTGAAAAACGTAGGTCTGAATGTTAAGAACATCGTACTTCAGAACCAGGACCACCTGGCTGAAAAGGCAGCAATTGCCAAAAAAGCCCTGGAATTTATAAATGATGGCGATACCATAATTCTCGATTCAGGTTCAACCACTACGGAAATTGCAAAGCTTATCTCAAGCTATAAAAACCTTACAGTCATTACTAATGCACTTAATATAGCCCTGATACTTGGTGTTATGCCCGAAATAAATCTTGTGGTGACAGGTGGAGAGTTTAAAGCACCTACTCTCTCTCTGACGGGACAGAAAGCGGCGGATTTTTTTGAAGGTCTGCATGTCGACAAGCTCTTTCTTGCTACTGCAGGTATAACCCTGAAGTCAGGACTTACATACCCGAGCATAAGTGACATTGTCGTTAAGAGGGCTATGATAGAATCAGCAAATGAGGTATATCTTGTAGCTGATTCCAGCAAGGTCGGAAAAAGCTCTTTCGCAAGTCTCGGAGCCCTCTCTCTGATCGATTACCTGATCACAGATGAAAATATAAGTGAAGCAGACAGCCTGATGCTTAAAAACAATGATATCAAGATTATTATCTCGTAAGGGATAATAATCTTGTTTGGAAAAATGTGTTTTGGATAAACCGCGACATAATAACACAGCCTTTATAATATTTTATTTACTCTTTGGCTTACATGCCCTGTATTTCTGATTTTAAAAACATTCAGATACGGATTTCCGGACAGTAACAACTATGTATATGGAAATACAATGAACAGAAAAAAATTTCGAAAGCCTTTTTTATATTTATTTATTTTATTTTATATATTTACGAATAATTTCGTTAGGCTTGTTTTTGGTAACTGATGACATCGTACCTCAATCATTGGAAAGAGATTTATTTTAATGACCGAATGGATTCTAATGTAAAGACCATAAACAAAAAGTATACAGATTCAGAACTCTGTAATAAATCTGTCAGATACAGGATGGATTTGTTAAAGTATATAAAAAAAGCCGGGGCGGGACACACAGGAGGCGATCTTTCCTGTGTCGACATAATCAATGTCCTTTATAACGATGTAATGAACGTATCGCCCGATAATTTCAATGACAGATACCGCGACCGCTACATTCAGAGCAAGGGTCATGCAGTTGAAATATTGTATGTTGTACTGGCGGAACGGGGTTTCTTCCCTCAAAATCATCTTGAAACAATTGGTAAATACAGATCACCCTATATCGGTCACCCCACCCGCAAAGTCAATGGCATCGAATTTAACACAGGAGCACTGGGACATGGACTGGCTATTTCATCCGGGATTGCACTGGCAGGAAAAAGGGACAAAGCACCGTATCATGTTTTCACACTGATCGGCGATGGTGAGCTTGCCGAAGGATCAAACTGGGAGGCCGCGATGCTGGCAGCTCATTATAAGCTTGATAATCTGATAGCTATACTTGACCATAATACGCTCCAGATCACAGACAAAACCTCTGAAGTATGCAGCCCGTATCCGATTGATGAAAAATGGAAGGCCTTCGGATGGAATGTTATCAGAACCGATGGACACAATATTCCTGAACTCCGTAAAGCCTTTAGCAAAGCCCTTAATGTAAAAGGCACACCTGTGCTGGTGATCGCCGACACGATAAAAGGCAAGGGCGTCAGCTTCATGGAAAATGCAAAGAAATGGCATCACAGGGTTCCTTCAGACGAAGAGTATCTACTGGCTGTCAGGGAACTGGAAGCTGCACTGATATAATATAATTTTACTCATTTTAATTGAGGATATTTTGATAACAGTTGTTCTCCCGGTGTTTTGGGTAATACATAGAACAGAAATAGAATTTAAATGACAATCACAGATCAGCTCATCGTCGGCAGGACCAATCTGGAAGTTTATTGCGATACGCTTATTGAGCTCGCTTCAAATGACGATTCAATATTGGTTGTCACAAGTGATTCCCGAGGTTCGAGCCGGTTAATCCCATTTGCAGAAAGGTTTCCGGAACAAATAGTGGAAGTGGGCATTGCAGAACAGAACGTGGTTGGCGTTGCTGCCGGGTTGGCTTCAACCAATAAAAAAATATTTGTGAGCTCTCCCGGGTGCTTCCTTTCCACCCGCTCACTTGAACAGATAAAAAATGATGTGGCTTATTCCGATTATCCCGTTAACCTGGTAGGTATAAGTTCAGGAGTGAGCTATGGAGCACTTGGGACCACCCATCATTCACTTCATGATCTGGCCGTATTGAGAGCCATTCATAACATTATCATTTTGGTGCCGTCCGATAATTTTGAAACCAGGGAAAGTATATTAGCTGCTGCCGCTTCAGACAAACCATTCTATATCAGGTTCGGAAAGAAAAGGATGACACATCTGCATACGGATAATGATACATTCGAGATCGGTAAAGCTTCGACCATTCTCGATGGGAATGACATCGCTTTCATAGCCTGCGGGGAAACAGTCCTGCCTGCTGTTGAAGCTTCAAAACTTCTTCTCTGCAAAGGTATAAATGCACGTGTACTTAGCATGCATACCATTAAACCACTCGACACAGGTTCAATTATTAAAGCGGCAGGTGACTGCAGGGCAGTCATTGTGGTTGAGGAGCATAGCATTAACGGCGGTCTTGGTGAAGCCTGCGCGACCATAATCCTGGAAGCCGGCATGCAGGTGCCTTTTAAAAGAATTGGAATACCCGATGAGGATACTGTTACAGGATCACAGATGGAAGTGTTTAATCACTATGGGATATCAGCTTCCGGATTAACAACTGAGGCAGAGAAATTGCTCAGAAAACACTAAATGTTAAGTACTGTTTTATTACTAATCAAATGAAATAATTAAGCAATGTTTTTAATTGAAAATTACTGGCTGGCAGTTTGCGGTTTTATATTCTGCATGGTTTGTTGGGGTTCGTGGTCGAACACTCAGAAACTGGCTGCAAAAACATGGCGTTTTGAATTGTTTTACTGGGACTTTGTCCTTGGTCTTGTTCTGACGGCCCTCCTTTGGGGATTTACCGCCGGAAGCTTTGGAGAACACGGCCGCACATTCACCGAAGATCTGTCACAGGCCGACGGTCAGAGCATCTTCTATGCGATGCTGGGAGGAGCTGTCTGGAACCTGGGTAACCTGCTGCTGGTTGCTGCCATCGCCGTGGCAGGTATGTCGGTGGCATTCCCAATCGGAGGCGGACTGGCATGGCTCGGAGGCATAATATTCAATTTCATCATTGAATCCAGAGGAGGAGCCGAAATCAAGTCACTGCCTGCAACAATGCTTTTCGCAGGAGTGGCAATCATCTTTATTGCAATCGTGCTTACCATGCTGGCATATAAAAAGCTGGCCTCGCAACAGAAGAAACCTTCCATGGCAGGTATTGTGCTTTCAGTGCTGGCCGGACTGTTCATTGCCTTCTTCTACGGTTTTGTGGTAAAATCCCTCGACCCGGTGTTTGTCACCGGCGGTGCCGGCAACCTGGGCCCCTACAGCGGAGTGCTCTTCTTTACCCTTGGCGCTTTCCTTACCACCTTCATCTTTAATCCCTTCTTCATGGCAAAACCGGTTGAAGGACCACCTGTAAATGTTAAGCAGTACTTCAGCGGTAACCTGAAAACACATCTCATCGGAGTGCTGGGCGGCCTGATATGGGCATCCGGTATGGTTGTCAGCTTTATGGCTGTAGGTGCAGGTGACCCGGCAGTATCTTACGCTCTCAGCAATGCAGCACCGGTGGTCGCAATACTATGGGGGGTATTTGTGTGGAAAGAGTTCAGAGGAGCACCGAAAGGCACAAATACTCTCCTCACTGTAATGTTCTTCCTCTTCCTGGTCGGACTGGTGGTGATTACTGCTTCAAAAGTAATGGGCTAGAATAAACCGGCAATCAAAAAATTCTCTTATACATTATACAATTGACATCACAAAATATTACTCTTTGAATCGTAACAACTGAGAACAAAACTCACAATGACAGAAAAATATATACTGGCTGTTGATCAAAGTACATCTGCAACCAAGGTTATGATGTTCGGCAAAAAAGCTGAAATTGTCACCAGGGTCACACTTCCTCATCAGCAGTTTTACCCTCGCCCCGGATTTGTTGAGCACGATGCGGAGGAGATATACAGTAAAGTAGTCTCCGGGCTCAGACAGGTGGTTGACAGCAGCCGTATTGGTCCGGAAAGTATAGCTGCAATAGCTATCACCAACCAGCGCGAGACCTCCCTGATCTGGGAAAAGACCACAGGCAAACCAATAGCGCACGCTGCCGTTTGGCAATGCCAGCGAGGTGCCTCCTACTGTGACCAGCTGAAAAAGGAAGGCAGGGAAGAGATGGTGCGCGAGAAAACCGGCATGCTGATCGATCCATATTTTTCTGCCAGCAAGCTCCGCTGGATAATCAACAATACCCCCGGCGCAAAGGAAAAGGCACGCGACGGACAATTGCTGCTCGGGACTATTGACAGCTGGCTGTTATGGAAACTCTCCGGAGGGAAAGTTCATGCAACAGATTATTCAAATGCCTGCCGTACCCTGCTGCTCAACATCAATACTCTTGAATGGGATGAAGAGCTGATGCAGATGTTCCACCTCCAGCCTGACATGTTCCCGGCACTGAGGTTCAGTGACGAGATATTCGGCTATACCGACGATTCCGTACTGCCGGGATTCAGTATACCCGTTGCAGGACTGATGGGAGACTCCCACGCCGCCCTCTTCGGACAGAACTGTTTCATCCCCGGAATGGCAAAAGCCACCTACGGCACGGGCTCATCAATCATGATGAACATCGGAACAGCACCTCATGCTGCACCGACCGGGCTGGTGACTTCCATAGGTTACTGCATGAATAAAAAGGTCGATTACGTGTATGAAGGAAACATTCATTGCACAGGCGATACCATAAACTGGCTTAAAAATGAGCTTCAGCTTATTGGAAGCGCTGCAGAACCGGAAGCACTGGCAAACTCGGTTGAGAAAACCTGCGGAGTTTACCTGGTCCCTGCCTTTGTCGGACTTGGTGCTCCATACTGGGATAATTCAGCACGTGCCAGTATAACGGGTATTAACCGCGATACGACAAAAGCACATATTGTCAGGGCAGCCCTGGAAAGCATTGCATACCAGGTGAAAGACCTTATCGACCTGATGGTAAATGAAGGGGGAATGGAATTGAAAGAACTCCGGGTCGATGGCGGTCCGACAAGGAACAATTTCCTTATGCAGTTCCAGTGCGACATTCTGGGCTGTGAGGTGGTAAGATCATCCATTGAAGAGGTATCAGCCCTGGGCTCTGCTTTCATGGCAGGCCTGGCAACCGGACTATGGAAAGATCTCGGTGAGATAAAAGCACTCTACAACAGTGACCATACTTTTAAAGCAAATAAGGCTCCTGAAGAAGCGGAAAAACTGTATTCAGGATGGAAAAAGGCTGTCGAAAGAACCAGGTCCTGATAATCTCCTGCCAGATCAGTGCATAATATCAATTACTTGTTGACAATTAAAAATGAAAGACATATGAAAACAACAAAACAAACATTCGGTGTGATCATTGCCACCCGTAACATTTTCAATTATAAGCTGGCTGTTGAGGCCCGTAAAAAAGTATTGGAAAAGCTCGATAAAATGGGCTTCGGATACGTGATCCTGCCCGGGAGCGAAACGCCTACCGGGAACATTGAAGGTTATGATGATGCTGTAAAATGTGCCGCATATTTCAAGAAGCACAGCGATGAAATCGAAGGAATAGTTGTTGTACTGCCCAACTTTGGCGATGAACTGGGCGTGGTTAACTCAATTAAATTGTCCGGCTTAAAGGTTCCTGTGCTTGTTCAGGCCTGTGATGACGACAATGACAAGGTAGACGTAAAAAGCCGACGCGATGCTTTTTGCGGTAAGCTTTCAGTTTGCAACAACCTGTGCCAGTACGGTATAAAGTTTACCGATACCGTTTACCATACCTACAGCCTTGACAGCAAGGAGTTTACCAGTGATCTCATAAAATTTGCGGCCATTTGCCGCGTTGTCAAAGGCCTGGACGGACTGAGGGTAGGCGCCATTGGAACCCGCCCGATCGGATTCCAGACAATGCGGGCCAGCGAGAAATTACTGCAGAAATATGGCATAACAGTCGTGCCGGTTGACATGTCTGAGATAATGGCTGCTGCAAATAAGATAGATGAAAAAGACCTGGCCGTACTGAAAAAAGTGAAAGATATCAAGGCTTACGGAACCTGCAAAGTACTTCAGGAAGACAAAATAGCCAGGCAGGCACGCTTCGGGCTGGCTGTGGAAAACTGGATAGAGAACAACAATATCCAGATCTCGGCCCTTCAGTGCTGGGAGTCAATTGAGAAGAACTACGGCTGTGCGGCATGTGTGACAATGAGCATGATGGGTGAAAAGCTTATGCCCTCAGCCTGCGAAGTTGATATTGCCGGGGTCGTGTCAATGTATGCCCTGGCTCTTGCCGCACAGACACCGTCGGCGCTGCTTGACTGGAACAACAACTTTGCTGAAGACAGGAACAAGGTAGTTTGCACACATTGCTCAAATTACCCGAAATCGTTTTTCCAGAATGAGATCGAGATAGGAAGCCTTGATGTACTTGGTACAGTGCTGGGAAGCGAAGATACATTTGGTGCTGTGAAAGGGAAAGTTGCACCTGGCGACATAACCTTTTTCAGGATCTCGACTGATGACACAAAGGGCCTGATCAAATCATACCTGGGCCAGGGCCGGATTACCGATGATCCTTATGGTATGGACGGAGGCATAGCAGTATGTGAGATCAATGACCTGCAAAAGCTCATGAAGCATATGTGCAAAAACGGTTTTGAACATCATGTGGCAATGGTCCGCGGTCATGTGGCTGAAATCCTTGAGGAAGCTATCGGCAACTACATGGGCTGGGAACTGTATCATCATAAAGGGGAATAATCCGTATTGCCGTCAGCCATGTTATGGCTCACATTTGTTTGCCGGCTATTTTTTTTAAATTCACATATACTTGAAAACCAATTTTATGACCATGAGATATACCTTTATTTTTTCGATAATAAGTGCTCTGATTGCACTTTCCTGTTCCGATACTAAATCACAGGGAGGTTCAGAAGCGGCTGTCTCCTTAAAGCCCAGAGTTGTTGTCACTTCAGACGGCGAAATAGACGACGAATGCTCAATGGTAAGATTTCTTCTATACACCAATGAGTGGGATGTAGAGGGAATAATCACCTCCAGTTCCCAGTATCACTGGCATGGTCACAGATGGGCCGGCGACGACTGGATAGATCCATACCTGAAGGCATACAGTGAAATTTATCCAAACCTAGTAACACATGACAATGGTTATCCCTCGCCTGACTATCTTAAATCAGTTACTTTTCTGGGAAATGTGGAGACGGAAGGCGAGATGGACTCAATCACTGCAGGATCACAGCATATTGTAAAAGTCCTTCTTGATGATACAGACGCCCGACCGGTATGGCTTCAGGCCTGGGGCGGCACTAACACTATTGGAAGGGCACTGAAAACCATTGAAGAAGAGTATCCTGACAGGATGGCTGAAGTGGCCGGTAAGATAAGGTTCTTCTTTATCTGGGAGCAGGATTCGACCTATCAGGCATATATCAGGCCGCATTGGGGGAAGTATAACATCCTGACGATAATTTCTGACCAGTTTGAGGCAATCGCCTATCGCTGGAAAAACATCCAGCCTGAACCGATGTATCAATATTTCACCGGCACATGGATGAATGATAACATTTTGCAGAATCATGGTCCGCTATGTTCTTTATACAAGGCGCACAATGCAGGGGAGAAGGGTTTTGACGATGGCGATTTCCGCTCCGAAGGAGACTCCCCGTCATTTCTGCATAATATCGTCACCGGTCTGCGTAATATGGAATCACCCGACTGGGGAGGCTGGGGAGGCCGTTACGTGCTGGTCCGTGAGAACACCTGGCTCGATCCGGTTCCTGATCCGGAGTATAAATATCCGGAAGGCCGTTACTATTCGTCGTCGACATGGAGCCGGCAAGTTGCCCGGACAGGAGCAACAAGTGAAACAAATCAGCAATACAGGGAATATTTCAAACCAGTTTGGCGGTGGTCGGATGCCATGCAGAACGATTTTGCCTCACGTGCCGACTGGTGTGTGAAATCGTACGAGGATGCCAACCATCCGCCTGTGGTGGTTCTCCGGAACAAGCCTGACATTAATGCCAGGCCGGGCGATGTAATAAAGCTCAGCGCCGGGAGAAGCACCGATCCTGACGGTGATGTCCTTACATATGAATGGTGGCAATATCACGAATCAGATACATATCCGGGAAATGTTTCCGTAAGAGAAAACACAAACCCCAATGCTTCTATCTTAATTCCTGACGATGCTGCAAAGGGACAGACAATTCATATAATCTGCCAGGTTACCGATAATGGGACACCTGCATTGACAAGGTATCAGAGGATAGTACTGACAGTTGAATAAGTTTTACGGAATATACTAAGTAAGAGTGCCTGTTTCCAAAGTAAGATGAGTGTATGAGACACAGCCATCAGGTTGTGTCTCTTATTTCATACTTTCAAGAAGCTCAACAGCTTTCAGTTTTGCCAGATTGTATTCGGAACAGATCTGATCGCGGGGAATAAAATTTTCTATATCCGATTTAATCAAAGTATCATATACCCCGGGCTGAACACCTGAAAGCACGATCTTCACTTTGTAATGGTTCAGTGTTTTAAGGACTTCCAGAAAGTTATGCATACCTGTGGCATCAACAAAGGGGACATTACGCATCCGTAATATCATCACTTCCGACCTTATACCCACTTCCTTGAGGATCTCCTTGTATTTGTTTGCGGCTCCAAAGAAAAAGGGCCCGTTAATTTCATAAACCGACAGACCTTTTGGGAGCGATTCATATTCTTCAATATTATCTTTATCATCTTCAAGAGCATATACTTCCCCCATTTTTGCCATCCTCTGCATGAACAGAAGCGCCGCCAGTACCATCCCCACTTCAATTGCTATAGTAAGATCGGCAAAGACTGTAAGAAGGAATGTTACAACAAGAACCAAAACATCATATTTCGATCCTCTCATAATTGAAATAAAGGAGCGCCACTCGCTCATGTTGTAAGCGACAACGATCAATATCCCGGCAAGACACGAAAGAGGGATCATTGCAGCATATTTTCCAAAAAAGAGCATGATGAATAGGAGTGTCAGAGCATGGACCATACCGGCAATTGGTGTCCTGGCACCGTTCTTAACATTTGTTGCTGTACGTGCAATAGCACCTGTTGCAGGTATCCCACCAAATATGCCCGAAGCAATATTAGCCACTCCCTGCGCAATAAGTTCTGTATTTGACCGGTGAGTACTGCTGATCATTCCATCGGAGACAACAGCAGAAAGCAGGGATTCAATGGCTCCCAGCATGGCGATCGTAACCGCCGGTTGTATGTAGTGAGTAATTCCGGAAAGAGAGAAGGAGGAAAAATTCCCGAAGCTGATGGTATCCGGGATAACTCCGTACACGCTTTCTATTGTCTGCACGGGTAACCTGAAGATATATACAACAAGGGTCATTAATATTATCGAAATGAAAGCACCGGGGATCTTCCTGAAAAATCGTTTCGAGTAAACACTGATCAGAATCGTTGCAGCGGCGATAGCTACAGAATAGAAATTAATCTTGTCAAGTCGGGAAAAATAGACAATCCATTTTCCGGCAAAATCTGAAGGCAGTCCGGATATCTCCAGTCCAAGGAAATCATTGATTTGTGAGGTGAAGATTATTACAGCAATTCCGCTCGTAAATCCTACAACCAAAGGTATTGGAATGAATTTTATAAGAGTGCCAAGGCGGAGCAGACCGAAAATAATCAGAATTATCCCTGCTAAAATTGTCGATATTATCAGTCCCTGGATACCATATGTCTGAACTATCCCGGCCACTATAATCACAAAAGCACCGGTGGGACCACCGATCTGAACCCTGCTGCCACCGAGTATTGAAATTAAAAATCCTGCCACTATTGCAGTGATAAGGCCTTTCTCGGGACTGACACCGGAAGCAATGGCAAAAGCGATTGCCAGCGGAAGAGCTAAAATTCCGACAATCAATCCAGAAAATATATCTGTCTGGATCTGTTTAGGTGAATATCCACCTCTTTTATACAGGGAGATAGTTTTAGGAAGAAAAGGAGGCTCCATTAATTTTTTTGATTTGAGAGCGCAAATTTAAAAGTTCTGGTGTTATGGCTAACGGTAATACTAACAATATTTTTTATGGTTATCAAAAGGTCCATTTTATCTGATGCAGCGTTCCTGGCTTTCAAAATTGCCGGAGCAGTGGCTGCAGGATTATATGATCTGAAAATGCAGAGTTCCGGAAGCAATGCCGGAGATATTATGATTCACTCATACCTCAGGCTTCGCTTTAATCCCTGAAATCCGTCCTTTATCTACCAGTGGACAGATCAGAAAATTATCGGTTCAGAATTTCTAATTCCATTGTTTGATTGCTTGTCCGCTCTGAAAGCTCATTTCAGGAACAGCAACTGAGCAAATTCATAGAGACTCCGCCTCCAGGTCAGGAACTCATGGCGTGTGTTCCCGGAAATATATGATACAGCATTGAAGCCCGCCTCTTTCAGGGCAGTGGCGGCATTCCTTACGCCATTGGCATTTTCGAAGCTTCCGCAGCTAAGGAAAATAAGCTTAACTTTCGATTTATCGGTGATATCTCCCGGAGCGTATGTTCCGCCACTGAAAAGGCCATAATAGGAAAACATGTCTGGTCGTGCCAATGTGATCGTTTTGGTCTCCATCCCACCCATCGAGAGTCCTGCCATCGCACGATGCGACTGATCTGCCAGAGTCCGGAAATTAGTATCAATATAAGGGATCAATTCATCAAGAAGTACTGTCTGAAATGGCTTGATGTCGAAATTTCTCAGACCTCCCATCCTCACATCATTGGTCATGCCATAGGTCATCACAATAATGAAAGGCTTGATCTTTCCGTCTGCGATAAGGTTATCCATGATCAGGTTAGCATGTCCCTGGCTTGTCCAGGCGGTTTCATCCTCCCCCCAGCCATGCTGAAGGTACAGAACAGGAAAGCGTGTCCCCGGATCCTTGTCGTAATCGGGAGGAGTGTATACAAATGCCCTGCGCGAGGTGTTTGTGCTTTTTGATGGGAACAGTATCTGCTGTACTCTTCCGTGAGGAACATCCTTAAGCGCATATATATCCCGGTCGTGAGCAGGGATTTCTATGCCACTTTCCCAACGCGTCGAACCATAGAAATTCAATGTACCCGGATCATTAAACACACCTCCGTCAACTGTCAGGTGGTAGTAGTGGAATCCTTCATCCAGCGGTCCGGCTGTTGTTCCTGTCCATGAACCGTCCTCAGACTTTGAGAGAGGTGTCCCACCCCTTGTACCACCAGGTCCAAGGCTCACAACTATACTTGTAGCCTCAGGAGCCGTGATCCGGAATCTTGCATAGCCCTGTGAGTTCACCTGAGGATATTCTTGTCCCGGCTGGTTCAGGGTTGAAGGTTTGAAATCTTCGGTTATCTCCGGCTGGCCGGTCTGGGCTGAACATAAACATCCTGCTGCCAGCAGTACAGATAAGATTATTAAGTTTTTGAATTTCATTTGTTTGATAATTAATTATGGTAATATTGAATATTTAAAATCAGGTTCTGATAATGGAATCTCTTCCGCATCAGAACGTGAAGTGTAATCATTCCTTTAAAAAATGGACTCTGTCAAACTATCCTGTCTGATCCAAAATTAAGTATTTTTAATTTTAGAATATGAATGTACCAGGCCCTAATTGTTAAATTAGCATAATTTGCGCCCAGGATCAAGTTAGATCCAGATTACCAATGAATTACATCTAACTTCAATCGTCATGGCATTGTCGGGAGCCAATAGAATGACAATAGAATGATTACATTTACACCGTTCATGAAACATATCTGAACCAATATGTCTTTAAACGCTTTAATTTATACCTTATTCATTGATCCGCTCCTATCAGGACCGAGAAAAGCAATATGTGATCGCATAGACCCGGCTGCCAGGGTTATTGACATCGCCTGTGGTCCGGGTACGCTGGCAATGGAGCTTGCCGGAAAAGCATCATCCGTTACCGGTATTGATCTCGACGGGAACCTTATATCCTTTGCTGCAGCTCGCGCAGCAAAAAAAGGTATCCCGAATATATCTTTTGAGTCACGCGATGCTTCACATTTGTCGGTTTACCATGATGCTGAATTTGATGTTGCGGTAACATCAATGGCTGTGCACCAGTTCCCGGAAGAGCTGGCATTAAGCATCATCGGGGAGATGAAGCGGATAGCACATAAGGTTATCATTGCCGATTACAACTGTCCTCTGCCCGGGGGATTTTCAGGGTCGCTGGCTCATGGGATAGAGAGGATAACAAAAGGAGACCATTACCGTAACTTCAGAAATTACATGTCGCGCGGGGGACTTCAGTGGTTCACATCTTCCTCAGGACTGGAGATAAGTTGGGAAACCACCAGGGGGAACGGAGTATTTGTAATTGTGGGGTGCGAAGGATGACGACTCTCCTTAATTATTCAAAAATACTGTTAATTAAAAAACTATCTTCGAAACAACCTGAAACAGATTCTGAATGCCAGTGAAAAACACTGATCCATATCTTTTAAGCAGAGATTCAATACTTGAACCTCCTGAAAAAATTTCCGAAAAGCTTAGATTTCTGGGTCCCGGTTTTATTCTGTCAGCATCCATTGTGGGATCAGGAGAACTGATAGCCACAACAACCCTTGGTGCTAAGGCAGGCTTTGCTGCACTATGGATTCTTTTGCTCAGCTGCGTGATAAAGGTCGTAATACAGCTCGAGTTCGGGAAAAATGCCATCTGTCATGGAAAGACCGTGATGAGTACATTTAATGATCTTCCGGGATGGCGTATAAAAGGCACAAACTGGACAATCTGGCTGTGGTTCCTGCTGTGGGTGGTAAAACCTCTTCAGGTAGGCGGAGTTCTGGGAGGTGTTGCCTTAACTCTGAGCATGTGGTTGCCAGGCATCGGTGTACCTGTATTCACTGTCCTTACAGCAATTTCCGTTTCAATTCTTGTATATAGGGGATATTATAAAACAATACAGCGTTTCTCGGTGGTAATGATGCTGCTATTCACAATTTTCACACTGACATCTCTGTGGTTTCTGCATTTTACCCAACACTCATTCACCTGGAATAATATTGCTGAAGGTCTTAAATTCAGATTTCCTCCCGGGACGGTTGCCATCGCAATAGCTGCGTTTGGCCTGACAGGAGTAGCCGGCGATGAGATCGTCGCTTATCACTACTGGTGTCTTGAGAAAGGCTATGCAAGACATACAGGACCCAATGACGGATCAGGGCAATGGACTAAGAGAGCCAGGGGCTGGATGAAGATCATGTACCTCGATGCAATTTTTTCCATGGTAATATATACGGTTGTCACCATTGCCTTTTATCTTCTGGGAGCGTCTGTCCTTCATAACAGTCAAAACATACCGGAAGGCTTCGGCATGATTGAAAGCCTTTCGGCCATGTACACCGAATCCCTGGGGCTATGGGCCAAATCATGGTTCATGCTGGGAGCCATTATAGTCTTATTCTCAACACTATTTGCAGCCCTGGCCGCCTGGACCAGAATATTTTCAGACATTTTTGGTCAGATCGGCTGGATCAATTTTTTTAACTTAAAACAGAGAAAAAGGACCATTGTAATCCTGGCTTGGGTCTTCCCTGCACTATGGGCTATTTCGTTCTTGCTGGTAAGACTTCCGGTAATGATGGTCACAATAGGAGGAGCTGCCACCAGCATTATGCTGCTGATTGTGGTTTATGTAGCAGTGAATTATAAATACAGGCTTTCCGTTCCCCGGCTTACTTCCGGGAATATCTATAATATCATATTCATTATCAGCGCTATATCGATTCTGCTATTCAGCATCTACAGTCTGGTTGAAGTATTCAGGTAACCTCATTCATGGCGAATCGGTTCAATTGCATACCTCCCCTGTTAACACTATGCAATCGTATATTTTGATATACGATCTCTGTTTTCTAAATTTGTATAAATGACCTGATAAATCCGCATACATGAAAAATCAACTTCTGGCTGCAATGCTGCTGTGCAGTTTTTTAGTATTCTTTGGAATCTTCAACTCAACAGATGTCTTTGCCCAATCTTTCATCGTCAGCTTCGATAAACAGGGAGGGACTGAAGGCACAAACCAGGTAACGGCCGTTGCCGGAAAGGCAATGCCTGTTGCACTTTCACCCCTTAAGGCAGGAGTCGTATTCAACGGCTACTATGATGCCGTTTCCGGAGGAAAGCAGTACTACACTCCGGCCATGGCCAGCGCCTCCGACTGGGATAAACCTGTCAACACAACACTCTATGCACAATGGACAACCCTGCATTCAGCTTTTTCATGGGGCAGCCACCAGGGATATAACTGGCTGTCAACTCCCAAAAACCAGGGCCCCTGCGGCAGTTGCTGGGCCTTCTGCATGGCCGGCTCATATGAGGCAAGAAAAAGAATTGTCGAGAACCAACCTGCTCTGACTATCGACCTCTCCGAACAGCATATGGTTTCGTGCTGGGCAGGCAACTGCGCAGGAGGAGGAACACCCACTCACTTCGATAAATTAAGGGACGAGGGAGTTCCCGATGAAGCCTGCTTCCCCTACGTCGGATCTGCAGTAGCATGCAGTTCGGGTTGTCCCGACTGGGCAGAAAGAGTTTATAAGGCTGCCTCATGGACATATCTCTACCAGGCCAGCGTCGAAGACATCAAGAAGGAAATAATGGTAAACGGACCGGTTCATGCTCTCATGGATGTTTATGAAGATTTATACAACTATAGCATTGGTGTTTATACACATATTTCCGGAAACTTCCAGGGAAGTAAGGCAGTAATCATATACGGCTGGGATAATGCAAATGACTGCTGGCTCGTTGTCAATACCTGGGGTAGCACCTGGGGGGAAACGGGTCCGGGCGGAACCAAAGGTTTTTTCAGGGTCAGTATCAGTAACCACAACTGTAACTTTGCAAATTATATATATAAGATCCGGCCTGTCCGCGACTATATACTTGCCTTCCCCGAAGAACTTACAATAGGTCAACAGGCCGGCAGCACTGGTCAGTTAACTGTAGCAACTGAAACAGACTGGACAGTTACAGACGATGCATCATGGCTTTCTCTGTCGACACCGGGTGCCACCGGAAATGCGACGATAACTGTCTCGTCTGAAGAAGAGAACTCTTCTTCTGCCCCGCGAACGGCAATAGCTACCATCAAGGCAAGACGTATTTCAGACATTAGCATTACGATAATGCAAAACGGTATCGCCACCAACATTGAAGACTCCGGTACAGATCTGTACAATTACGTTAAGGTTTACCCCATACCTTTCTCTGACCAGATCAACCTTGAAAATGTTCAGCAATTTGAAAAGATAGTCCTGACAAGTCTCTCCGGACAGTTGCTTCTGGTTGTTAAGCCTGAGGGATCTCAAAATGTTACCATCCCGGCCTCCACATTAGCGGGTGGAACCTACCTGCTTAACATGTACCTGCCCAGCGGACAAAAAATTGTAAGGAAGATCGTGAAGCTTGAAAAAAAATCGTGCTAAAAGCGTAAATTATATTCACGCCAAAACTGAACCATATTTTACTTTTTGTATCATTCAGGACAGTATCGGTTATCTTGACCTGAACAGATTAGACTCATTCAGCGAGTTCAAGAAGTTATGTAAGTCAACTTTTAGAACAATAATTACAAACTGATCCTGCCATCAAAGAAAGATCACTCGACGCAGACCTATATAGTTGGTACTGATCGGCAGCATTACCATAGTATTTAAAGTATTCTTAAAAGAAATGGAAGATTAAACCAAACTAAGAAACACAGAGGTTATAGCTGAGTTGAAGACAAAACAGATAAACGAATATCTTCTTTTTGCCATCAGGCGATCCCTGGCACCCACTATCAGTATGAAACCGGTAAATGACCTGATTAAGGGGTAAATGCCAGGCATTACTTTTTACCTGTATCCTTCAGGCGCCTGCCTCATCTTTGTTGCTTTTTCGAATGCATATCCCATTTTCAGGAGTTTGTCTTCTTCGAAGGGACGGGCTACGAAAGTAAGGTTTACCGGTTCGCCGTCCTCTGTGAATCCCATAGGAATAGTAAGGCACGGATAGGCAGCGGTGGCTGCCATTCCTGCGCTCAGGTTATTTACCGACAGAACAGCATCGAAATTATACTCAGTCATCGGCTTGTCGAAATATAGTACACCTGAATCATGCAAGGCCTCTTTTGTCTGTAACAGCTCCTCTCCCGCGAGGTCTTCCCTGAGCATTCCGGTGAAGAGTGTTTGTCCGTACGGTATCCTGTTAATGCTATCCTCCTTATTGAACTCTGTTATATCTGCCACGGAGCGGAATATGATCTCTCCGGAAGCATATTTTTCCAGGTATGATGCAAGGTCAGCCTTCATATCTGCTCCGAGGACCATACTGAATCTTTCAAATGGAATCCGTTCGGGTTCATATTCAACGACCACACCACCGTTTTCAGCGATTTTCTCTACGGCCAGTTTGTACAGAGAATCTCTAAGAAACTGAGTAATAACACCAAATCTTAGTCCTTCCAGTGATCCTGTTTCGATATCCTCAAAATATTTCTTATCCCATGGTTTGCCGAAGGTTACAGGATCGTCCTCATCCTCACCGGTCATTGCCGAAAGCAGTATTGCATTGTCTGTCACGTTCCTGGTCATGGGTCCTGGAGTGTCGTATGTCGATGATATCGGGACAATTCCGGTTCTGCTCAACAGACCGACAGAAGGTTTCAATCCGGTGACGGAGTTTTTCGATGAAGGTGACAGTATCGACCCTGAGGTCTCGGTTCCCACGGCGGCCACTGCAAAATTGGCAGCTATAGCGACGCCGCTGCCTGAGCTGGAGCCGCCCGTGTCAAATATTTTTCTTCCATAAGGATTCAGAGTCTGGCCTCCTACAGCGCTGTAGCCGTTAGGGCAGCTGGCTGAAAGGAAGTTGGCCCATTCGCTCAGGTTTGTTTTTCCGAGGATGATGGCTCCATGTTCTTTCAGTCGTTTCACTATAAAGGCATCGGATGTGTGGTTATCAAGCAGAGCTACAGCGCCTGCTGTCGTGGCCATCCCGGTGGCGTTGATATTATCTTTTAGCAGCACGGGCATGCCAAATATGGGGTGATTGGCAGAGGCTGCTTCCCTGTCTCTCCTGCGAGCCTCTTTAACGGCGTCGGGATTAATATCGATAATGGCGTTGAGCATTTTCTCACGGTCGTTTTCGTATTTAACAATACGGTATATATACCATTGTGTGAGTTTTTCGTATGTAAGGGCGCCTGACTTTATGTGCGACTGGATTGTCGGGATATCCTGTTCGAAGATGAGGGGCAGGAGGGACTGGTACTCTTCCTCCGCAAAATTTTTAATCTGAGGAGCAGCATGAGCCAGCATATCGTTCTTGTCTCTCACTCTCGACTGGATCAGCACGAACCGCATTTTCCGCGACCTGTGATCAGCGTTGGCAGCTATTTCTTCCGATTCGTCATACGGAACCCACGGGTCGATTATGTTTTGAGGTTTTGGATTGCATGCAAATACTAGCAGCAGCAGAATGTAAATAGTTTTTTTCATAGTTTCCTGTGTTACTGTTTTGTATTTTGTCCCTTGCCCTGCGCCGTCATTCATCGCTAAACAATTGAATGACCCTCCTTTTATCATTGTACCTGAATTGGCTTTCACACAAAGAAATCATTTTCAAGCCAATATTTGTACATCGGGTCCTGAAATGAGATGATTCCGGCTTTGCTGTCGAGGATGTCCTTCTCAATCAGCGATTTCCTTGAGCGGTTTACATTTGCTGATGATATCAGCCTGTATTTCGACAAAACCTCATATGAGGATAATGCCTTTTCCCCGGCAATCATAGCCCTTAGAAGATTTAACTGGTTCACAGTAAGCGTTTCTGTAATAGTTGCAAATAGAAGGCTTAGCTGTTCAATAATACTCCTGAAAGCCTGCCTTACTATATTACCGTCGCATTTTCGGATACTCCTCAGCCATGCCTGCTGGGCCAGCTGCTGGACATAATACGGATGGTTGTCGGTAAGCATAACTATCATTTGTGCATCGGTGCCGGTTATTGATTTGCCGGTTGAAGAAAACCTCTCAATTATGAAATCTGTCCATGATTTTGTGTCTATTTTCTCAAGTAAGATGAGATCGCCGAATTTATAGAATGGCATTGAAGCGCTTGTGAAAACATTGAGCATCATATGGCGTTTGCTCCCGTAGAGACAATAAGACACATTCTGATGTTTCTGCCAGTGTGATCTAAGGCGTTTCTGAAAAAACAGGGGATCATCAAATTCAGCAATATTCTGAAATTCGTCGATACAAATAACCATTTTCAGCTTTTTATATATCGCGATCTTTTCAGGCAGGTCAAGTATTTCATCAGGATTCTCCTTAATTTCTGCCCAGTCGAAGCTTAGGCTGAATTCATTGGTGGGATCAGCATTCAGTGTTATTTTAGGTACGATCCTTTTCAGGTATTTCTTTGCCGAGTCTACTGCCTCCTCCCATTTTGTCGATGCGGACCTGAGCACTGCCGTTGCAAAGGCCGTATAAAACTGATCCTCACTTCTTATGCTGAAAAGGTCGATCCGGCATATTCTCAGAGATTTGTCCTTTTTCAATGCCAGGCCTGCTGACCTTTCAACCAATGAACTCTTGCCCCAGCGGCGAGGAGAGATTATTATAGTATTGATAAGAGACCTGAAGTTATTGGCTAAATGACTGGTCTCCATCTCTCTGTCGGTGAAATTTTCATCTATGGCAATCCTTCCGAAAACAAATGGCGTCTCCATAAAATATTCGTATTTTATTACAAATATATGAAACATTTTTGTTTGAAACATTTTTGTTTCATTATTTTCCTGCTGATTCATTATCATTGGACCTTCCACCTTCGCTGGCGCTACGGAGGTCAAAGAGAGCTCCGTAGGGCAAAGCCATCGAATGACAGCTCCCTTAAACCTGATCCCGGAAAAAATTGCACAAAACAGCCTTTTTGCTACCTTTGCCGGACATTTTTAATAAATAAACTCATCCGCATTAGTGTTATTTGACGAATTAGACCTGAATCCCGAATTGCTGGAATCAATAGGCTATATGGGCTTCAGGGAAACAACGCCCATACAGGAAAAAGCTATTCCCGTAATCCTGACCGGCAACGACCTGATAGCCTGTGCCCAGACAGGCACCGGCAAAACTGCTGCATACCTTCTTCCTATACTGAACCATATATGTGAACAGCGCTCGGGACATACCCATTCCCTTGTGCTGGTTCCGACACGTGAACTTGCTATCCAGATAGACAATCAGATACAGGGACTGGCATATACGCTTAACGTAACATCGCTGGCAGTTTACGGCGGCGGTGACGGCAGCGGATGGGACCAGGAGAAAACCGCGCTTTCCAAAGGCGCAGATATAATCGTTGCCACACCCGGAAGACTGATATCACACCTTAACCAGGGATATGTGAATTTCAAACTTATAGAAGTCCTGGTGCTTGATGAAGCCGACAGAATGCTCGATATAGGGTTTTATGACGATATAATGCACATCATTTCCTACCTGCCGAAAAAACGTCAGACATTGATGCTGAGCGCCACAATGCCACCAAAAATAAGGACGCTGTCGAAGCATATAATGAAGAATCCGGCGGAGATCGCCCTTGAGATGTCGAAACCTGCCGAGGGAGTGATACAGACCCTTTACAGGCTTGGCGACAACCAGAAACTGCCTCTGGTAAAGAGCCTCCTGGCAGATAATCCGCAATATACCAGTATCCTGATATTCAGCTCGACAAAGAAGAAAGTAAATGAAATAGTGAGAGGGCTCCGCCCGAAAGAATCACTGGTTGAAGGTATTTCGTCGGACCTTGAGCAGAAGGAGAGGGAAGATGTGCTGCTGAGGTTCAGGACACGCAGGACGCGTGTTCTTGTCGCAACTGATGTATTAAGCCGCGGTATAGATATCAAGGATATCGACCTGGTCATAAACTACGATGTACCGTCGGATGCCGAGGATTATGTTCACAGGGTTGGCCGTACTGCCCGTGCTGAAAGAACGGGATTGGCGGTGACACTGGTTACCGGGGCAGACAATCATAAGATGGATCGCATTGAGAAACTTATTGGCTATAAGGTTTTCAATGCCCCGCTGCCCTCCTTCATAGCATCAACACGCGAAAAGATAACCCCGTCGCATCGCCAGGCAGGAAAGCCTGACAAGGACGGCTCCAGGAAGAGGCGTTATAGCAAGTTCAGGAGGAAGAAAACCGGATAAGGGCCTTCGGCCGTCATTCGCTTCACGATTTGCCAGCCGTAGCATTCTTTGACCTGCGGAGCTTAGGGGTAGGAGATAGCGAAGCAGGTTGCGGAAGCTGGTCATTCAATTGTCATTCGGCCTCCTGACGTCAGCCGTCATTCATTGTCAAACAATCGAAAGTCGCAGCGCAGCGAAGATCCCGCTCCAGGGGGAACCATTGAATGACCCTTTTCGTCCGTTCCCATCCTTCATTCGTCAAAAATCAGAGAGAAAATTCCGGTTTCTCGTACAATGCAGATTGGCTGCATTCCTCTTGCATATGTTTGCAGAAACTATTGCTATTATGGATATAGAAAGACAATCGGGAACGAATCTGTTGAACAGGGTGGAGGTTATTTCCTCCGCAGCAGCGAAGTGCAGCCTCAACTTCAGCAACCTCACTGAGATTGACGGTGAAGTTGCTGAGATATCTGAATTCCTCGGCATCACGCACGACCAGACAGTCCTCTTTTCGTGCCTGGCCGAGCTGAGCATACAAAGGACAGTCGCGCTGGATTCCCTCGCAAAACACCTGAAATGCAGCGTTCTCAAAATCCTGAATCTGATGAACGAGATAGAAGTGCTCGAAAAGAAAGGTTATGTCCAGAGGATAATGAGGAAGAGAAGCAGGCGCCAGTCCTTCAACGACCTTGGATTTTCGGTGCCTCATTTCGTTATCGAGGCGATCCGCAAGGGTGATGCTTCTCTTTTTAAAACGGGGGTAAAGTTCGATCTTCCCGGCTTCCTCAAACAGGTCACCGACATTATCGACGAACGGGAGGATGGACTCATGACGACGGCGCAGGTACTTGCCGAGACAGAGTACCTCATTGCAAACAACCGCGATCTGCCTTATGTTGAATACATCGATGAAGCTGTCAGCAGCACCATAAGTAAATGCACCCTCTTCGGACTGAGCTACATAAGGCTAAAGGGGCAATTCTATCTCGGCATAAACAACCTTGCAAACACCCTTTTCGATGATCTGGGTGAGCAGCTCGATTTCAGTCAGACACTTTTCTCTGGTAATCATGAGCTAACCAGGAAAAACCTGGTAAGGCTGGGAACATCCGATTTCGACGGCGACAAGGTTCTCTCGCTGACAGAGAATACCATGAAGGTGCTTTACCGTTCGTATCCCGACCTTCTCATGCCTGAGACGGAAAGGACAGGGATCATCACTCATAAGGGTATTAAAAGCAGGAAGCTGTTCTTTAATGGGCCGGTGAGGGAACAGATTGAGTCGATAAGCGAGGTGTTGCAGCCATCGAGGTTCAGGGCCTATGGCAGAGAACTGAGGCGCAATAACCTTTCTTCAGGTATAACCGCCATCTTTCACGGCGCTCCCGGCACCGGCAAGACTGAGTCGGTGTACCAGATAGCCCGCAATACGGGGAGGAATATTATGATGGTTGACCTGAGCCAGACCAGAAGTAAGTGGTTCGGTGAGAGTGAGAAAGTGGTAAAGAAGATCTTTGACGATTACAGCAGTCTGCTTCGTAACAGTGACAGGGAGCCGATACTATTCATCAACGAGGCCGACGGATTCTTCTCGAAGCGGCTTGAGCTTGGCAACAGGGGAACATCCACTGACCAGACCATGAACACCATACAGAACATTCTCCTACAGGCCCTGGAGAATTTCGAGGGGATACTCATTGCCACTACGAACCTCACCGACAACCTCGACGGAGCTTTTGAGCGGAGGTTTTCCTTCAGGATAGAGTTCCCGAAGCCTGATGCCCAGTCGAGGAAGAGTATCTGGAAGAGCAAGCTGCCGGATTTGTCGGACGAGGAGGCCGGGAAGCTTGCAGAGATGTTTGAAATGTCGGGCGGTGATATCGATGTCCAGGTAAGGCAGGCGCTTCTTCAGAAAGTCCTCAGGAAGAACGTGAAGCTATATGACATCGTTGAGGAGAACTGTCGGAAGGATCACGGGTTTGGAGGAAGGAAGAGGATAGGATATTAAAGGGAATGATGGAAAGTAAGCTGTGTATCTGGGTTTTTAAAGGGATATTAAGCAAGTTTCCTATATGATATTAAGTAACCAGCTTTAGGTTAAGAAATTTCTGTAAACTGTTAATAATAAAAGAAATTAAGAAGTATTGATAATTCTAAAATATTTAATTTTATCAATGAACCTGTTGTATGTATCATACTAAGTACAACAAAATATTATATATTTAATTTAAATATAGATTGTTGAAATGAAGGCAAGCAGACCTATTTTCTTACTGATATTATTTTTTATGTCATTTGCCGGTATACTATACGGGCAGGCTAAAAAGCCAACGCTGATGATACTGCCAAGTGACAATTGGTGTGTTCAGAGATTTTTTATAACGGAATTTGACAATATGGGGATAACAGTAAAAATTCCCGATTACAAAAAAGCATTTCAGGAAGATACTGAAATAGGGCAGGTTATTACAAAGATCGGTACATTGATGGTGGACCGGGGTTTTCCCCTCAAAGATACTGAACAGGAGCTAAAGAATCTTGAGATTTCTTCTGCGGAAGACGCAATGACTGCAAGCTCATCTTTCGGCAGCTATTTGGCTGAGAGCCCGCTGGACAAATTAAAGGCCAGAGCCAGAGCTGATATTATTATACAGATATGGTGGAATGTAACAAAGTCAGATAAAGGGAAATATGTATCATTTACCATTGAAGCACTGGATGCCTATACCAGCAAACGGATAGCTGCGTCTACCGGGACAAGTGCACCAAATCCGGACGACATTATTCCCTTAATGCTTGAGCAGGCTATTTCATCACACATCGATCCGTTTTTAGCTCAGTTACAGAAGCATTTTGATAATATGCTTACTGAAGGGAGGGAAGTGAAAATTACTGTCAGGAGATGGGAAAACTGGAATTATACTCTTGAAGATGAATTTAACGGTTCGGAAATAATTGATCATTTGAATGACTGGCTTGCTGATAACACAATTGAGGGAAGATTCACTATGACTGATGCAACAGAGAATATTGCTCGTTTCGATCAGGTGAGGATTCCCCTTTTTGACGAAAGGGGAAGAGCGTTGGATGCACGCCAATATGCGAGGGAATTTCAAAGATTCCTTACCTCTCCCCCCTTCAATTTCAATGTAAAAATTATGACAAGAGGACTTGGTGAGGTCGTATTAGTGCTGGGTGAGAAATAAAATCATGATGTCATGAAAAAAATACTACTAATAACATTTCTGGTTTCATTTGCATTTAATAATTTCAGTCAGGAGTCTTTAAAGTTAGATGACGTTGGACGAATCGTCCTGAATTCGTATGTTCCTGAAGAACTTGGATTGCCTTCTCAGGCTCACAATCTGCTGGAAAACAAACTTAACCAGATCTCGACATTTTATGGTATGGGAGGCAGTTCTATCGACCAGAGATTTGTTCTGATGGCCGTTGTAAACATTCTTTCAAAAGACATTATTGCAGGCCCACCGCAACTCGTTGCGTTAGGTTTTGAAGTTTCGCTTTATGTCGGAGATGCCATCGACAATAGATTATTCAGCAATGGATCCGTAAATCTGAAAGGAGTTGGTAACAATCCAAATGAAGCTCTGATAAATGGGATAAAGAACATTAGCCAGAAAAATCAAACTATCGCGAGTCTTGTTCAGGAAGGAAAAAACAAAATAGTAGAATATTATGAATCTAATTGTGATTTTATAGTAATAAAAGCAAGGGCACTTGAAGCTCAGGAGAAATATGATGAGGCTATTTTCACGCTTTTAACAGTTCCTGAAGTTTGTAAAGAATGCTATATAAAATGCATGGATGCTGCAGGACCTATTTATCAGAAGAAAATTGACGTGGATGGTCTTGGGAAATTCAATGAAGCCAGGAATCTATGGGCTGTGGCACAAAATAAAACCAATGCTTTTAAAATTGCTGATATACTATCGACAATTAATCCAAATGCTTCCTGCATTACACAGGTTGACAATTTAGTCAAAAACATCAATGCTAAATTGCGTGCAGCTGAGAGGCAGGAGTGGGAATGGAAAATGAAAGTCTATAACGATAATCTTGAAGCACAAAAATTTACAAGGGAATCCGAAGCCGAAATAAGGAAGTCGAAGATAGAGGCTTACAGGCAAATTGGCCTTGAACAGGATAAACATGTCAGAAGAATAAAAAACAGATCTTTGTTCGGATTGAATTTGGGTTCAGGAATCGGCGCGCTTTTCCTTTAAATTCATGAAATGAAGACGTCAGGTATTTCTGCAATTATCCTTGCATTTTTTATTGATTTATCCGGCCAGACGATAAGCCCGGAGATGATTTCCCTGGGGAATTTTGTAAAAAGGATGTATGAAGCGTCCCCATTCGAAGGAGTTAAAATTGTGGAGGATTACAACAAAAGTTATTTAATATCGGTAGTAATGCTTGACAAAACCAAATATGCAAGCGATATAGAAATGAACAAAGTTGCAGCTATAAAAGCCAGAAGCAATGTTGGTAAATTTTTGAACGGCACAGATATTACTACGGATTTCTTAATTCAGACTGAAGAAAAAAAATCTGATACTGGCAGAACTGAAGTGATAACATACGACATTGTCAGGGAACGATCAGTCGGCATCGTTGAGGCAATGCAAACTCTCATTTCATTTAATGCTTCGAACGGGAAGTATTATGTTTATGTGTTGTTCAGGGAGTATACAGATATTATCAAAAAGCACGAATAGGAAATACGTATTATGAAGAGGTTATTTTCATTGTCATTTTTCATAATTATTTATGTAAATGTATTCTGTCAGATCTTAGACAAATCTGATAAATCTCTTGTGCCTGGCGACGGGGAAAAAAAGGTGGTAGTCAAAGGGATCGGGGATACCAGGGATCAGGCCTTAAAAAATGGTTTTGAAAATGCGGTAAATGAAGCAATTGGTGCTTTGATTAGTACTGAAACCAGAATTGAAAACGATGTCTTGATTAAAGATGAGATAAGGCTTTACAGCAAAGGATTCATCAAAACCTATAAAATTTTGTCTGAATCCGGACAAAATAGCAATTATGAAATGCTGCTTGCTGCAATAGTCTCTGAAAGGCAATTGTTTGAATCATTAAAAGCAAAAGGGGTGACAGTTCCTTACAGCACAGCAGGACTGTTCTCTAAAATTGATGAATGGGACAACCTCAAAAAGCTTGAGATCAGGATGGCTTCTGCTTTATTCGAAAATAGTCCAATTAATTTATCAGAAAGTATTTTTGATTACAGCGTAAGTATAGGGGATCCCTCAAGGAATGGTCAAAATTATACAGTGAATCTTGAAGTTACTGCGGTTCCAAATCAAAATTATTTTAGATATATCCCTGAGTTTAGGAATTTGCTTTCTGAATTGGCATTTGATCAACGTATGGATCTGCATATAAAAGATAGGAACGCTTATGTAAATTTTGAATATGTAATAATTACAAAAGCGTGTCAGCTTGAAGGCCGAAGAAGGATAACCGACTTGAAAGAGTTAAATGGTTTGGAACTTATAAGGATGAATGATGCTCGTATAACTGTAGGGACTGAAGAAGGATCAGTGGAAGAGGCTTCTGAATACACCTTTATGGGCGGTTCAAACAGAGGAAGAACACCTTATAATGTTTTTTCAAAGGATTATGCACCTTATATTTTAGTATTCTCTGAGGGGAAAAATGAGGGTGGTGCCAGACGAAAAACAATTGTTTTCAGCTTTATGAGTAATGAAACTATTGCTTTGATTTTAAGGCACTTTAATCAGATGAACAATTTATCTTACCAAATTTTGGTAAGGTTCCTGGATGGATCAGAAAGAACACAGTTGTTTAATTCTGATAAAGTTAACCAAATAGTAAGTTGCAATGCTTATGATTTGATCAATGGGGTAAGGTATGGTGCAGGAGGTTCAATATTCGAGGGGAAAGTTTATGATAATATTGTGCAATTGCCTTATAAAGGATTATCCCTTTTCTTGGATCCGGAATTAGGCGCTAAAAAAATTTCTGTTCAACTGAATTTTTCAGAGTCAGACTTAAAGAAAATAAAGGAGATACAAATAAACCCTTTAAAATCATTAAAGTTTGATTGAAAGAAAGACTATTAAAGAAGTGGCAGAACCTGAAAAGCCAGCAATAGAGTAAGGGAAATTTATTCTTGTTGTAATGAAGGAAATCAAATTAATTAAACTTAACGAGTTGAAAAAAGAGAAACTCGAATCACCGACGAGACGCATTAGGTATAAGAACCAATGTACACCTTAAGAAAAAAATGATCTTAAAGGGAGGCGTGAAGTAGCCTCCCTTTATGAATTACCCAAATTTTAAGTAACATGATCTGATAACAAAACAGATGGACATCAAACCATCATACTATAACCTATTTTTCGCCTTTCATAATTCATATTTTATTTACAATACTTATCATTCTACTCTTGCTGAAATTGAACCGAAGGTTTCTGATGCGTTGCAAATGGAAGATCTGGACAAGCTTGATAAGAAAACTTTAAACAAACTACAAGAAGGAGGCTTTATCATCCCTGTTGGGCGAGATGAGTATTCAGAATACTTAAAGTTCTTTAAAAGAAAAACCAGAGAGCCCAGGTTGACTATAAAACTAATGCTTTCAACAAGCTGCAACTGCGATTGCGTTTACTGTTACCAGAAATCAGCTGACTTGAAACAAGAGACAATCGGAATGAAGGAAGTCGGTATACTGGGAAATTGGATAGTAAATGAAATTGATCAGTTTCAAATTGAAGATGTTGATGTTGAGCTTTTTGGAGGAGAACCTTTGTTAGCATCTAATGTGATCCCAGAGCTATACAATATTTTTAATAGGATCATGGATAACCGGAACATCCCATTTCATACATCAATCATAACAAATGGGACCTTACTAACTGATGATCTTGTAAACCTAATAGTTACAAATAACGTGCTTTTAAAGGTTACTATTGATGGAGTTGGAGAGGTACATAATCAGAGACGCAGAATTTTGAAGTCAAGCGTTGATTCTTATAAAAAAATCATAAGTAACTTAAAGCACATAATTGATGTTGGAAGATCTGATTTGGTAGAGGTTAGGATGAACCTGGACAGGCAAAACATTTCTGAGGTTAGCAAATTAGCTTCAGAATTACATACAATAGGAGTGACCAATTTCTATTGCGGCAGGGTACTATTTAGAGGGAAAAAAACCAGTTATGATGATAATATAATTAGTGACCTTGAATTCGATAAAGAAATTGATTGGAAATTATTCGAGCTATTACGTGAGTATGGTTTTGTCAATTCACCTTCGATCCTAGAGATTCGTTTACCATGCCAGTTTTATAATAAATTCGGATACGTGGTATCTCCTTCCTTGAATGTAGCCAAATGCGACGAATTGGTTGATATTAAAGAGCATGAGATTGGTTATATCAACAATGATGGTCAATTAGTAATTAAGGGAGATAACTATTCAAAACAAATAAGCCTAACCCCAGATGATTTTGAAGAATGTAAGGAGTGTAAATTATTGCCTTTATGTGGTTCTGGTTGTCCTATAGTCGCCCTAAACGAAAAAGAAAACTTATATACAAACAGTTGCAGTATTAACTTAGAAAGTGTTGAATTTAAACTGGCTAATATAATTAGAGCTATTAACACTCAATAAATCCGGATTTTAATGGAACTATTTAATATTCTTGTTATTGGGGAGACTGATTGGGAAGAACACAAGGATTTTCGATTGTATATTGAGAAGAGTTTCTCAAAGGTAAATTTAAAAGTATGTGATAAAGACTTATTCTTCATTGATAGCACGCATAGCTGGATTAAAGTTGATGGTGTTATTTGGAGAGGACAATTCGAAATCGACGAAGAGTTACAACGACATCTACTTGAAATCATTAGTTTATCAGAGGTAAAATGCATAAATCCTGTTGAATCAATATTACACCATGGCTCCAATATTTCAATGTATAATGCTTTGTGCAAATTCGGGATCAATGTTCTGAAAAAGGGAGCTTATTTAATTGGTTCTTCATCACTGGACTTTATCGATCCGATCTTTCCCATTGTAATTAAAACCGGTAATTACCATATGGGATATGGCAAAGCTTTAGCAAAAGATGCGGAGACCTGGCGTGACTTTCTTGACATATCTGTTTTACTGGAAAAACCTGTATCATTAGAGCCTTTTGTTCCTTATACAATGGATGTTCGTTGTCAGTATATCAGTGGAGAGGTAAAAGCTATACTGAGGCAACCCTCACATTGGAAAGCTAATGTTGATCCTGTAAAGGTCAGTAAATTCAACCCTCCAGAAGAGCTAATTGACGACACAAAAAATTTTGCTCAATACATAGGTGCTGATATTCTTGGATTAGATTGGATATTAAATCAGGATAATAAGTGGCTAGTATTAGAAGGAAATCTTAGTCCTGGATTGAATGATCTAAAACCAGACAGACAGAAAATAAATGATTTATTGAGAAACAAATTGTAATTTCATATACCAAGTTAAAGCTTATCAGGAAACGAAAAATTATGAAATCAAATGGAATTATTCGAATTGATAAATACCTGTGGCGAGATTCCGGAAACTTTTAGCAAAGCTGAATTAAATGAACTGATCAAGCATCTGGACACTCTTGAATCTAATGCCTTTAAGGTAAAAAACCTGTTAGTTGAAGTCAGATTGCATAAGATGATGGTCGATTTCGGACAAAAGGATTCTGATATTTATGTTGTCAGCTATCCAAAGTCTGGAACAACTCTCATGCAAATGATTATCTATCAATTAACATCTGATGGAGACATGAACTTTAATCATATTTATGATGTATCACCTTGGCTGAGATTTGCTGCAAGAAAAAATCTAACTGTTAAGTGCGATGCGAAAAGAAGAATAATAAAATCCCACGATGACTATGACTTTCTTAAAGACATAAGAAAAGGAAAGTTCATTTTTGTAATTCGGGATTGTTTTGATGCATTGCATTCATATTTCATACATACAATAGATTATGAAGGGCCTGTAATCAGCTGGGAGGAATTCTGGCAGATGGAATTGCCAGCATGGACTACATACATTTCTGAATGGCTTATAAATAGGAACCACCTTGATATACTTTATGTGAACTATGAAAATCTAATAACAAGGAAAAAGGATGAGATTGAAAAGATAGCCAGGTTTATCGAAATAGATTTGGATGATATACTCATGGATCGTGTTCTTGATAGAACTTCGTTTCAGTTTATGAAAAAAAACGAAACCAAATTTGGTGAACAACCCGATTCTTATCAGGTATTTAATAACTTCATCAGGCATGGGCTTATAGGTGAAGGTAGAAAAAGCCGTTCCCCTAAAGAAGAGGAGCTCTTTTTAAAACTATCAAGTGATTTTCTGAGATCAAATGAACATACTAGAAGATATTATCAATGAATTTAATAGTTATCGATAAGTGTTCAAATTCATGTCCTTATTGTTTTGCACAACATGAAATGAAAAGTAAAGCAAACAGACAATTGAGCAAGAATGATATTAAAACACTTTTATCATATATAGAAAAAGTTGAAAAACCACAAGCTGTAAATGTAATTGGAGGGGAACCGTTTTTATACAATGATCTGGCATATCTGTTAAATTTGTTATATGATTCTGAGAAAGTTAAGTCAATAACAGTATTCACAGGAGGGATCTTCAATTCCAACAAATTAGAAACCCTAAGACCTTTCACATCGAAAATCACACTACTGTTCAATCTTAACCAGAAGAGTGATTATAAGAATGATTCACAATATGAACTTGTCCATAAAAACATTTGCCTGGCAAATAGTTCCGGAATTCCAATATCTATTGGTTATAATATTTATAATGAGAGTTTCAACAAGGACGAGATAATTGATTATTGCTACAAGTATGGAATAGAAATATTAAGATTGGCTGTTGCAAAACCTCCGATTGGTATAAAAAACGACATCATTATATCTCCGGGTGTCTATAAAAATATTTCTGGAAAGATCCTCGATTTTCTCGAAGATCTGACAAAAATGGAAATCAAGGCAGAACTTGACTGTATGCTCCCCAAATGTTTCTTTACAGACTTACAATTGGCAAGACTAGCACAGATTCAACCATCAATGATTAGTGCGCTGGGAAAATGTGGCGGTTCTTTTGATATTGATGCCGACCTGTCTGTATTCAGGTGCTTTGCAACCAGCACCCATTTAAAGAAAAAATTAACGGATTTCGAAAGCATTAAAGAAGTTTCAGACTATTTTACCAGATATTTTGACCGAACTTTTAAGCAGCCTGATATTTTCAAAGAGTGTGCGGATTGTGAATATGCACATAATCAGACATGTCAGGGAGATTGTCTGTCATATTATAAACATTTTAATCCGAAGGATTCATACGATACTATAGTTGATAGGATCCATAGTATGCTTTCAAACAAGGAACTGGGATTGATCCCAAAAGAATTAAGAAAGCTTCCAATGAAGCATTCTTCTCATACGCTTCTAGCATCATACTATTATTATTACTCAAGAAATGAGAGGAAAGCTCTTCACTTTGCCAGAAAGACGATCAACATGGCAACAACTGATGAAGTTGTTAGCAGCGCAAAAGAAATAATTCAATTAATCTCAGATAAAAATTGCAGCAAAATATAATCAAACTGACCATATAGTATGTATCCAACAAATATTGCGGAATTGAGTAGCAATGAATGGTCAAAAGATTTTCTAAGGCATCCTCATGCAATCACACAAATTGATTATGATCCCAATTACCTGCTAAACCAGGCAGAATCCATTAACTTTTTTTATAGCTGGTTTCTAAATGGTAATCCCGGGTCTTATGTTGCCATTCTTAAGAAACAACATCTATACGCAAGCTTAGGTAAAAATCAAGATAGAAAATATAGGATCAAATGCTATAAAAAGACGAAAGCAGAGACTTGGTTTGAGAGGGAATCATTTCCCGGGCGACTAAGATTTGAGCTAAAGAAATCAGGCATTCCTCATCCTGCTGTTGATATGTTAAGAATAAAAGAATGCGATCATTATGTAATTGAAAAAGAAAACTATTATAAAACTTTCATTGAATATTCACAGATGGTTCATATTACTGACAAGAGGTATAAAACCCCAATATTTTACCGGGAGCTGGAAAATTTGTCAGGGACGAAAATACATATATTAAAATATTATAGAAATGGATATTTTAAAATTGAACATCCACAAGATGATGAATTAATAGAGTATCAAAATATTACCCAGAACTTAATGGCTGTCATAAGAAATTCTATTTACAGTTCAACTGAAGATCTGTTAATTGATCAGTTAGCGAAATATTATCACAATGCTATACATTGGATGCCTTTCGCACACATCAATAATTCACTTTTCATGGGGCAAATTAACTGCATTCTCCGATTTAGAGGGTATTCTTCAGTTCCACACTCCGATTTGGATACATATGCTCAGTTAACATCCACCAATAATTTCGTTGGGATATTTAAAAATTACATATTAAAGCATCAAGCTGATAAAACATACCAATGAAACCAAAACGAATATTCCTCGTCCGCCACGGTGAGTCACAGGGCAATGAAAAACCTGAATTGCACAGTGAAAAACCGGATTATACCATGGAACTTACTCATCAGGGTCTGTTACAGGCCTCTGAAGTTGGAGCGAAGCTGAGGGATCTTATTAAAGAAGAAACAGTATTCTTCTATATTTCACCCTTTTGGAGGACCAGATCAACTGCTGAGCAGATCGCCAGACATTTTCAGAGAGAGAGATGCATGTTCAGGGAGGAACCTCGTCTCAGGGAACAGGAATGGGGACATCTCAGACCAAAGGAGGAAACCGATATACTTGAAGAGAAGAGAGATTCATACAGTACTTTTTATTACAGGCTCCCTGACGGTGAATCCGGGGCCGACGTTTACGACAGGGTAAGCGATTTCTTCGGTACATTGCACCGTGACTTTGAAAAGGAAGATTTCCCTGACAACGTGATAATTGTCACTCATGGAATGACTATCAGGCTGTTCCTGATGCGATGGTTTCACTGGAGCGTTGAAGAATTCGAGGAAATAAAAAATCCGTCAAACTGTGATATCTTCATCCTCGAAAAGCAGGAGAACGAAGAATATACACTTATTACCGCACTTAAATACCGACTGGAACCTAAACACCCATACCAGCGGCCACTGCAAATGTTTTAAGTATAAATGGTGACTTCAACCCTGAATATCTGAAATAAGTATTTCTGATTCTATAAGAAAATGCAAAATGCTGAACAACTTTTCCTTTTCATTCCGCGAAGAAGAATTCCGGGGACTTAAATTTAAGTCAGACATAAAATTTTCGGATGGATATTTCGATAATCTCCTCCAAGAAGGATCCCATTATTCTGAAATAAAATATGCCGACGGAATGGACAGCCAGACACTCGAATCGATTCATATAAAACTAAGCTATGCCCTGGCACTGAAAATAATTTCAGTTGTATTTCTGATAGTTGCAGTCATTCTCTGGTTCATCAAACTGATACTGCCCTCAGTTATGCTTATCATCACCGGCGCTGTTATGCTCATGATTAACATTTACCTCACACATAAATCCAATGAACTCTACGCCTTACGCGATGCAACACGCTCAATGATTAAAATGATGTTTGAAAACCGGAGTTAGGATCATAGACTGACAACATCTCCAAAACACTTTCTGAGCTGTTTAACACTGAAAAGCCTGCTCTTCTCAAATCACATGCGACAATGGTTAAAAAATTTCACCGATGCAGATTGGCTGCATCACCCATTGCTATAATTGTCCCGTAACACAATTAATACTACATAAAAATGAAAAATCAGGAGTCAGAAACATCGGAACCCTCAAAAAATATGGAGGAGAAAAGATACTATTTCCACGAGGGCGGTTATATGATTAAGATGCCGGATGGATACTACCGGGCTTTCTTTGCCGACGGAACACTTATGACCGGCGTAACGCTCCCGATAAATATCTGCCTGATGGCCCTCAGAGGTGAATTGCCCGCATCAGTGAGAATTTGTCCTTCGGAAACAGACGTTGCAATGGAGCCCTCACTCAAACCCTTGAGAGATAATTATCTGGCTGAATAATAAAAGCCTGTTTCCCTTGCGCCTGTACCCGTTGAGGCATAATGTCTTTACGTCTTATGCCATTATGCCTTTACGCTTTCTTGCCTTCCAGCACCACCCTGAACAAATCTCCCCAGGTGGGAGCAGCAGTTGCGATCTTTGGTTTTCCAGGTGCCCTGTAGTGATCAAATGTAATGCAATGCTGCAGTCCAGGAATACCTTGTTCCAGCATGTCTTCAAAATGATCATCTCCCGAAATATACTTGCCTGATGTCTTGCCTTTACCGACACTCTCCAGCTGGAGGACAAGGTTCTCTATCTCCCTGTCGGGCGAGCTTACAAGAAGCTTTTTCAGCAACTTTATTGTCTTCTTTATCAAGCCTTCATCGCTGAAAAGAACATTGTTAAGATGGAATCCCCTGTCAGAGTAAAAATATTTCCCCTGTTCCTGCATGATAGGTGCATTTATGCCCAGTATCTCACTCCTCATTACCCTTATGTCGTCGCGGAGAGTACGCTCCGACACTCCGGTATACTTTCCCCGGTACTCTCCCAAAGCCTCTGAACAGGCTTCCATCAGCTCTTCAATAGTATATCTTCTGCCTGTCGAGAGGCAGTTGTTTATTGTCTTGTAGCGTATCAGCGCGTTGAGATTTGTGGGCATATGTAAAGTTTTTTAAGATGCAGAAAGACTGCATTCCTTCTTTGTTTATTTGCAGAAAAAGATGAAACCAGAAGTTAAAAATAATAAAGTCCTGCAAATCGTGCAAGTCCTGCCCACCTGCGCTACCTCCTTCGTCCCGATTCAATCGGGACTACGGAGGTCAAAGAAAGCTACGGTGGGTAAGACAAGACCTGCAAGACAAAATTAAAAGAGATCATCCACGGCGTTCTTTTTACGAAATGATACAGAATGTTGACGAAAGGAATTGCAATGCAGAAAGGCTGCAACCGGTAAATGTAATTTTGCAGCAGATAAAAGGAAATAAGCTGGCAGTATTCCTTCACCAAGGCTTCGGAGCACGCAGTTGGCACGCCGCACGCCGGATTAAAAGGTAACTAATTAACAATTATATATATGGATAAAAACAAACCGCAGAAAAAGAAAGAACGACTGGAGATAACAGAGCTCTTCATGGCTACATGCGGAAAAGGAAACTTTGAAGAATGCTACTATGGCGTCATCCGCCGCGACAGGGACAAAAACGGGAAGGAGATATCCGTGAACTCTAATATCTACCTGCCGGAAGAGGGGATGGTCTGGGCACAGGCCGAAAACCAGGATAAGCTTGGCGAACTGCTCGATGAACTGGTTGAACTTCACCTGGTGACAGGGATACATGATGACCCGGGAGTATTTTCATCGATAGCTGAAACAAGGTTCTTCCATAACTAAAAAACCATGGAATACGAAGAAGTGTGGTTCGAAAGATACGGTGAGAGCGGATTGCAGTCGCAGCACTACGGCAGGCTGAAGACCCTGAAGGATGCAAACGGCAGTGTGACAGGCTATTCCGGATGCATAGAGGGCTTTGCAATGTATATCTGGAGCAGGGCCGCATCCAGGGAGGAACTGGCAGAAAACCTCTACGGAATCATAGACAGGTACCGTGAGGATAATTTCCATGAGAAATCGGTAAAGACCTGTACAGTGGCAGGAAAAGAGTTCTTTGTTAATTGATAATAAAACCTCTATGCTCCTTCGTGTGCACTTTGTGTCCCTTAGTGGTAAAAAGAACAAACCACAAAGAACTCAAAGGTCATCACGAAGGATCACAAAGGAAATAACGAAAACAGATCTATATGAAAGTCGTAAAGCACATGTCCGGAAAAACCAGTATACCCGGCCCTGAGGAACAGATGAGGAAGGCCATCATGGACCTGTACAGGGATGCACAGTTCGGCCACCATGTCAAGGTCGACAACAGTCCGATGATGCGTTCGGCACGGTTCATAGGCCGCACGGCAGGATACATGCACAGGGTCTTCACCTCGACCTGGTTCAGGATAATACTGGTTGTCGCGGCACTGTGGCTGCTGTTGCACTGGACAGGTCTTTCGGTGGAGCTGGTGAGGCATGGTGAAGTGCTGGTGAGTAAACCCAACCATGGACGATTGGGTTTATAGCCCCCCTTCAGAGCCTGTCCCGCCTCAGGCGGGAGGGGTTGGGGGGTAGAAAAGCGGCGGCGGAGTGGGGTTAAAGATTGCTTCGTGCCGAGTACTCGGGACTCGCAATGACAGTGGACTAATTATTAATGCGAAATACTATGAAAAAACTAATCAGGTTGATATTTGTGGCGCTGGCAGCCTGGGTGGCATACAAGTACCTGAATGACAGCGATATAAAGGTTGACCAGCTGTTCGACAGGGTCGCGGATAGGGTTGCGGAGTTCACCTCCCCCCTTGACGAAGGCTCGGGTAGTGTTGAAGAAAATCACATCCTCCAACCCTCCAGCCCAGGCGTTACAGGCACTTCCAAAGGGGCTGGCAATAATTACTCCTCCGGAGTCCCGGACCTGAACGTGAAAATCGAAAACCGCGGTTCTGCCAGGCAGCCTGAAAAGGAACTTCAGTCTTCACATGCCCCTGAATACGAAATAGTTGAATATGCCATCCCGGAGAAGGTTATCCCTGGAACAGGTGCTTTTGCCGGTCTCGACCGTTATGCCGCCGGAACGCCCCCAGAAGCAGAAACCTCGATGGAAACACTTGCTGACTGGCTGTCGCAGAAAGCATCCGGCGAACTGGAGAAAGCACGGCTTATCTTCACCTGGGTAGCCACTCACGTATGGTACGACGACAAAGGCTTCAACACGGGAGATTATGCCGGCACATCGCCTGAAGCTGTTTTCACGAACAGGCTGTCGGTATGCCAGGGATACAGCGAACTATTCACCGCTCTTTGCAATATTGCAGGATTGGAAGCATTTACAGTAACAGGATACGCAAAGGGAATAGGCTACAGACCGGGGTCGGTATTTCATGATTCCAACCATGCCTGGAATGTTGCTAAAATCGACGGCGAGTGGAAGCTCTTCGATGTTACCTGGGCATCAGGTTTCGGCAGGGGTGTAAACGGAAGGCTGGTGACGGTTCATGAGTTCAACGATTACTGGTTCGATGTAAATCCGAATGAAGCTATCTTCAGTCACTTTCCTGAAGAGGACGAGTGGCAGATGAACAATCCGAAAATATCGAAGTACCAGTTCGAAAGGCTGCCGAACCTGTCTTCAACATATTTCAAACTGGGATTCAGTGGTGAATACTGCCTGGCGGGTGTGCTCGACGGCTCCCTGCAGGAGCTGCCGGAGTCATACTCGATTAGCGGCGACCTGAAGGTTGTGTCGATGCCCTATCCGGGAAGGATAGCATCAGGGCAGACCATCAGGCTGAGGGTGCGGGCCGGAGAAGGCGTTACACCTGCTTACTGTAACGGCGGGAACATTACCGACATGACCAGGGATGGGGATGAATATACTACTGTGATCACCACCGTACCCGGCAGGTTCAGGCTGATGATGACCAGGGGCGGAGGGAGCTATGAGACGGCGCTTATTTATAATGTACGATAGGCGGCTGAAGTGGATAAGGAGGGCGGGAGTGGGTGAAGGGGTGAGGGGGTGAGGGAGAGATCGAAGCGAAGCGGAGATTCCGCGGCAGCGGAAGGGCGGGATAAAAGATGGAAGGCGGAAGAAAGAAGTTGGCAGTTGGCAGTTGGCGATTGGCAAGGATTCGCTCTGAGAAATCAGAAATCAAAAATCCGAAATCCCCCGCCGGCAGCCGTTGATAAATCGAAGTTTATGAACAGCCGTTGATTGCAAAGTGAACATTAAAAATTTTTAACTTCCAAAAAAATAAGAAACTATGGCATATATGATTCCCTGCATGTATTGCGGTACACAGTACCCCGACACATGGATATGGTATGTTTGTGACACGTGCGGCTTCCGCATCTGTACGTCGTGCATAGGTAAACACGAAGGACCCTGGGGCAACCACTCAATGAAATGCAGCCAGTGTCAGCTGGGGATGCTGCGAGGTCCGAAGAAAATCAAATAACCAAACCAGGTTTCTATGGAAATTCTCTATTCCCCTTTCTATGACACGCCGGTTTTCCTTGACGACAGAAAGGAAGAAAACAGGCATTTCTTCAACAGAACTTATGCCGGGCAGATGGGACTCCTTGGCATTCTTGAGAGAGAGTTCGGTCTTTCCGGAAAATTACCGAACCAGAACCAGAGAATCAGGTTGTACAGGGAAGCTCTCTTCACAACGGATTCAGAAACCAGGTTCTTTCATAATTCGTTCAGGGCAAATCCTTCGAGGACAACCAGGGAGATACTTAAGAGGAGAGATGAGCTGATAACTGGAGGGATTGATTTTGAATCAGTCAGTGAGTTTCCGCCAAGGATAGCAGATATCCGGGATGCAGAAAAAATATTTGCAAAAGGCGATTTCTTTAGTTATGCCGGGGTCGCCGACAGGTGGAGGAGAGCCTGCCTGAAAGCTGCCCGGAAGGAACCCATGCACGATCTTAGGATAAACATCTGTATCCCTGAAGAGCTTCTCGATCCTGTTGAAATGAAATTAATCTCCCTGCTGAAGGATCATCCATCGGTTGAAATTTCATGGTATAAGCCCGATATGCCGGGAGAAGAAGACATGTCGGATATACTGCGAATAAAAGGGATGCTCCATTCGAAAGAAATTGCAGAGACATCTCTGGCAAATGACGGAAGCATAAGGGTAATTAACGGGGCTGACAATATTGAACTCGGGTACTTCCTCAGAAAATACCTTAAGGGAAAAAAGGAAAAGGCCGGAACGGTAATAATAGCAAAAACCAATGCAGGCATTCTTGCAAGAATACTTTCGGAAGACGGCCTGCCCTCAGGTGCGATATCCGGACAGCCTTCTGAAGATCCTGTTCTTCAGATACTCAAACTGATCCCTGCCTGCATCTGGAAGCCCATCAATGTAAGAAGCTTCATTGAGCTTATGATGCTTCGCCGGACTCCCTTCAACCATTGGCTGGCTGCAAGCCTTGCAGAGGTGGTGACAAACAAGCCTGGACGTATGTCGGATGACTGGATAGAGGCCAAAAACAAATGGAGGATCAGGGCTGCCGGACAGAATATTGCAGATGGGGAAATACAGAAAGCGGTCAGTGAATTCGAATTCTGGTTCGAAGCAGCATTATTTGATGAAACTGCCCCGGGGAATCAGAATGCCCTGAAAAACAGGATAAAAGAACTATATGACAGGACATGTAAGTGGGCAGGAAGGATGATCCGTTCGGAATCTCTGGAACCAGGAGCAGAAGAATTTTATTCCAGGCTTCAGGGAACTTCATCTGAGATCATCGAATCAATCGAAAAGCTTGAAGGTAACGTTGTGCTGAACAAGCTTCTCCTGGAACAGCTGACCGATGAGGTTATGTTCTCATCTGAAACGGTATTCAAGCAGCCCGATGCCGGAAGCATCGCCGTGGTAAGCAGCGGATTCAGTCTTGCCGATGAAGCCGGGGAGATAATATACTGGGATTGCGTGAGGAATGAGACGCCGGGAGGGACACCCTGGCTGCCTTCAGAAAGGAAATGGCTGGAAAAGAACAATATAGCAATAGTGTCACCCGAGTACATTTCCGGAAGGAACTTCAAGTCGGATGCTGAAGCATTGGGCAGGACAAAGAAATTAATGATACTTGTACCTGCATCAGAAGGTGGTGAAGGTACCGAGACAGGCAACCTGCATGCAATCCTGTCGGGCCTGTGCAGCAATCTTCATGAAGCAGAATACAATATGCCGGGAGATGAGGATAAGTTCGGGATTGAGACCGGGGAAAAGGAAATACTTCGACTCCCTGATATAAAACCTTACTGGAACATATCCAGGAACAATCTTGTAGCTCCAAGGGAATATGAGTCTTACAGCTCCCTGGAAGATCTCCTTTATTATCCCTACGCCTGGGTTCTCAATTATGCGGCTAAAATCAGGACAGGGTCATCGGTGAACAATATCAACGAAATCGCCCTCAAGGGCAGCCTTGCTCACCGCCTTATGGAGAAGGTCATTGGTGAAGGCGATCCTGTGAATATCACCGATGCCCTGATAGCTGAAAGGATGAATTCGGTTTTCGATGAGATCGTCGAAAAGGAATTTGCGGTTTTCCTGCTGAGCGAAAAAAGAAGGGAACTTAACTACCTCAGGGCCCAGCTGGAAAAAACCATTCCCCTGTTCTTAAAGGCATGCAGGAACAATAACTGGACATCAATAGACTTTGAGCAGACCCTGACCGGAAACCTGGGTGGACTACCCCTTAAAAGCCGTGCAGATGTTATCCTGAAAAAGCCGGGGCACAGTGCTGTTGTCGATATTAAATATTTCCAGGCAAAACATTACACCGAAAACATGAAAACCGACAGGGATATCCAGCTAATCCTCTACAGCGGGCTCCTGGGTCCCTATCCTGCCATGGCTCACAGCGCTTATTTCTTTATCATGACGAGAGAATTCCATGCAAAGAACGACCTTGCATTCAGGGAGGCCGAAATAGAGGGGACACATGGTATTTCAGCAGAAGCCATGAACAGGATTACCTGGGAAAAAATGATGACAATGTCGCAGTACCGGCTTGACGAGATAATCGGGAGAGGACTTGTTGAAGTCGGCGAATCAATGATGCAGTCG
Organism: Bacteroidales bacterium; assembly: GCA_036759025.1. GTDB lineage: Bacteria > Bacteroidota > Bacteroidia > Bacteroidales > VadinHA17 > LD21. The sequence goes on along the minus strand of DAIOVL010000008.1, from coordinate 59,883 downwards.
GAACTCATGATCACTGCTGATCCCTCATACGTAAATATGCCTGGAATTCCTCTTGATGGCAGAAAGAAAGCTCCGAAGAAGTACAACGATTATCTGAACCTTGTAAAAGTTTACTGATATGGCTCTGAGAGATAAGATAAAAAAGATAAATGCCGGGGCAGGTAGCGGAAAGACCTACACGATCAGCAAGCGTATTGCCGCTCATCTTGAAGCCGGCGGCTCGGTCAGTGACCTGATAGTGACCACCTTCACCAAGAAAGCTGCCCGTGAGCTGAGGGAGAGGATCAGGAAGGATCTCATTGCTTCAGGGATGATAATGGAAGCCAGGAAGGTCGACAGTGCATGGATAGGAACGGTACATTCGCTGGGTAAAAGGCTTATTGACGTGTTTACCTTCGAGGCAGGCTATGCCCCCGGTCAGCAGGTGATTCCCGAAGAAGACGAGAACATGCTCTTCGGCTACGCCCTGGCCCGCTGCATGACCCAGGCAGATTACAGGGAATTCAACAGCCTTGCCGAAGACCTGAAGATCATAAACTGGCAGAACGACGTGCTGGAACTGATCAGGAAGGCAAGGGAAAACGATATCAGCCTGCTCGATCAGAAAATGCATATTGATACATCGATGGAGATCTTTTCAGCTTCTATCGGCAATTTCATCAGGGAGAAAACACTCACAAAGGAAAATGATCTGGCTGAATGCGGGAGAAGAATTGCTGCAAAGCTGTCTGAGCTCGAAAAGATCCCGCCGAACGCAGTAAAAAGCATCGATCTCGCAGGTAAAATAGCAGCCGGAGAAATTAATACAGACGATCTGAAGGAAGTGCTAAGACTTTTAAAGGGACTAAAATCGACTTCAAAGACGCCCGAAGTTGCCGATGCCGCGAACCAGATATACAATGAAGCCAGGGAGATAGCTGAAGGTGTAAGGCTCTTTCTTCAGCTTGATGACATGCCGGAGAATTTTGAGGAAAGATACAGGCAGTATATTACCATGCTATTCACTGCTGCGGGAAAGGTCTACACCGAATATTCGAACTTCAAAAAGGAAAAGGGACTGGTTGACTACTCCGATCAGGAGAATGAGTTCCTGCACCTCCTCGATATGGGGCCTGTAAAAGAGTTTGTGTCTGATCAGTTCAGGTTTCTCATGGTCGATGAATTCCAGGATACCAACCCCATGCAGCTGGCCATATTCATGAAGCTGGCAGCCCTGACGGAAAGAACACTTCTTGTAGGTGACAGGAAACAAAGCATTTTTTCATTCCGCGGCACTGACCCTGATCTCATTAAAAATGTGTTCGCTGAAGCTGCTCTCGACGAAAACCTGTCCACATCACGAAGATCGAGGAAGCCTCTTGTGCACCTCGGGAATCACATATTCACAAGGGCTTTCGGAAGCATGATGGAAAGAGAAGAGATCAGGCTCAGCCATTGGGAAGATCTTCCTGAAGATGACTCTTTCGCTCCAGCAGTTCAGATGTGGAATATTTCCGGGAATGCCGGCGAAAGGCGAAGATCGCTTGTGGCTGGGATAAGAAGCATGATGGTTCAGCACGGTCCCAGCTTCAGGAAAAAGAATACCGGGGAAATCGCATTTTCCGGTTATGGCGACCTGGCAATACTTTGCCGCTCCAACGCCGACGTGAGAGCCTGGGCGTCGGAACTGGAAAGCTTCGGCATTGAGGTGAGCGCCGAGCGAACCGAATACCTCAGGCAGGCTGAAGTGGTTTTCATGCTGGCTTCAATAAGCTACCTCGTCGACAGGCATAACTCCCTGGCGGTCGCCGAGCTGATGGCGATCGGGGATCCCCTGTATGCAGGCGATCCGGGAAAGATAATCGACAACAGGCTTGAATGGCTCCGGGAGGAGAACGGAATCTGGATGGGCGGACAGGAGATAATACGCCGGCTTGACGAACTCAGAAAGACATCAGATTTACTGGGAGTTGCAGACCTGGTCAAAGAGCTCGTGATAATCCTCGACATCTATGGTCTCACCGCCAGGTGGAGGAACTCAGCAGTGCGGAGAGCCAATATCCGGCAGCTCATCGGTCTTTCCGGAAAATATGAGGAACGGTGCATGAGCTATTCAAATGCAATAACCCTCCTGGGCTTCCTGCAGTGGATAAAATCAGGGGAAGAACTGATACAGCCCGGAGCTCTTTCGGGTAATGCGGTAAAAGTGATGACCTACCATAATGCCAAGGGTCTTGAATGGCCTCTGGTAGTCCTCGACGGACTTCACCACAGCAGAAAGGTTACATGGTGGGGAAGCCATGTAAGGACAAGAGGCAGTTTCAATCTTGAAAAACCCCTCGAAAACAGGGAACTTGTATTCCTTCATAATCCTTTCGGTACGGAATGGAACGTCATGGCGGGTAAGGAAGATTACAAAAGACCCTGCAAGCCGATAAGCGATAACATAGAAGCTTCGCAATTCGTGATGGAAAAAGCGGTTGCAGAGCTTGAGGAGGAAAAAAGACTTTTATATGTAGGAGTGACAAGGGCACGCGATTATCTTATACTACCGACACCTGGTGTGTCGAGGGAAGAAGGACCCGGCTGGTGGGAAAGGGTGACGGATGAAACCCTTCCCGGATTCTTTTCGAACAGCAGCGATTTCATGATCGACGGCGAGGAAGAACCGGTAATAGTCAGCTTCAGGGATATTGCTGTGGTTGAGGATCTGCCAGGGCCTCCCGGTACGATGGAGAGATACTATCAGGATCCAGAAGGCAGGGTCGTTTATGACAGGCAGAAAGTAAGCCCGTCGTCACTTGCAAAAGATGAACCTGCCCCTGATGAAAGGGCGAGGGTGCACGATCACGCAATGCTGGGAACGGAAAGGCTTTGCGGAGGTAAGGATGAAAAGGATCTCGGGGATGCATTGCATAACATACTCTATATCTGGGACAAGAGCATGGAGAAACCTGGTCGGCTCGATGCAATAAGGAGGCTGCTGGCAGGTTTTGGACTGGAGGGAATTGAGGCGGAAGCAGTTGACAGGCAGGCGGAAGCTTTCTACCGCTGGATTGATGCCAGTTACCCGGGATGCAGGATCTTCAGGGAACTCCCTCTCAGGCTGGCCAAAGGGGAGCAGGTGTACCAGGGCAATGCCGATATGCTGATCGAAACGGACAAGGGCTTTGTGCTGATAGATTACAAGAGTTACCAGGGAACTGATTTCCATGATCATGCTGCAAATTATTGCGGCCAGCTTGACGCATACATGGAAATGGTTGAAGCATCTGATCCTTCAGGTAAAAATGTTATAAATAAACTGATATTCTATCCTGTTTCAGGTATTATTATGAAAATTAAATAATTAAATCTGAGGATAAATAAAATTTTTATATATTTGTATGAAATATCATACATTAATAGCAATATTAGGTCTTAATGACTGATATACCATACATGGAATGGAATGCCATGAGCGACCGCGAGGTCAACAAACTCCTTGGTAACTTCATCAGGCAGTCGAGGCTCCGGCAGAACAAGACCCAGTCGAGGCTGGCTGAAGAAGCAGGAGTGGCCCGTTCAACACTGAGCCTGTTCGAGAAGGGAGAGAACGCCAGCCTGCTTGTCTTCATACAGCTCCTTCGGGTACTCGGCATGCTTCACATGCTTGAGGAGTTCAGGATAAAGGAGCAGCTGAGCCCGCTGCAACTGGCACGTCTGCAGCATAAAGAGAAACACAGGGCGGGTGGAGGTGAGAGGTGAGTAGTGAGAGGTGAGTAGTGAGTAGTGTTAATCAGTAATCGGGAAAGAATGATTTCTACGGCCTTCGTGAAAATTTGGGGAAAGGTGGCTGGTGCTGTAGCCTGGGATGATGAGACAGGTGCAGGATCGTTTGAATTTGAGCCTGCCTTTCTCAGGTCGGGGATGGACCTGTCGCCCCTGATGATGCCGGCTGCTGCATCGGACGGAAGGATATGGTCCTTCCGTGAACTGGCCAGGAATGATACTTTCAAGGGGCTGCCCGGTATGCTTGCCGACTCTTTGCCTGACAGGTTCGGGAATGCACTCATCGATGCCTGGCTTACCCGCAATGGTCGTCCTGCAGGCAGCATGAACCCTGTTGAGATGCTCTGCTACACAGGCAAAAGAGGCATGGGAGCACTGGAGTATGAACCGCCTGTGGCGAGGGGGAACAACACGGCAAGCCGTATAGAGATAGCAGAGATGGTCGAGATGGCTGGCAATATCCTTTCCGGCAGGGAGGATTTTTCAGCAAGTGTATCTGAAGACAGTGCAAAAGCCATGTCGGATATACTCAAGATCGGCACCTCAGCCGGTGGTGCCAGGCCAAAGGCGGTGATAGCCTACAACCCTGTCACAGGTGAGGTCAGGAGTGGACAGGCAGCTGCCCCGGAAGGTTTTACACACTGGATCCTCAAGTTCGACGGTGTGAGGGACAGGTTGTTCGGTAAGACTGACGGCTATGGCCGTGTGGAGATGGCCTATCACCTGATGGCAAGGGAATGCGGCATAGAAATGGCCGAATGCCGCCTCCTGGAGGAGAACGGGAGGGCACATTTCATGACACGTCGTTTCGACAGGACCGATAAGGGTGAGAAGCTTCATCTGCAAAGTTTCTGCGGCATGCGTCACTTCGATTTCAACGACATAAACAGTTACGGCTACGAGCTTCTCTTCGAGACTGCAAGACTCCTTAGGCTCCCTTATTCAGCCTCTGAGCAGATCTTTCTCCGAATGGTGTTCAACGTCCTGGCCCGCAACTGCGACGATCATACAAAGAATTTTGCCTTTGTCATGGACAGGCAGGGGACGTGGAGTCTTGCCCCGGCTTTCGATGTCTGTCATACCTATGACCCTTCCAATCCATGGGTCAGCAGGCAGGCGCTGAGTGTAAACGGCAAGCGAAGCAATATCACAAAGGAAGATTTCCTGGAAACAGCAAAGCACATGAATATAAAAAAGGCAGGCGCAATGATAGAAAAGGTTATCGAAGCTGTTAAGAAGTGGAGCAGCTATGCCGCCGAAACCGGAGTTGATAAGAACCTTGCTGATGCTATAAAATCAACAATTATAACAATTTAATGACAATTGAATGACCATTTATTAATCAGCATATACCATGACATTCAAAAGAGGGCCCCTGAACCGTGAAACGCTAAACCTTGGAACCAGTGAGCTGATAAGGCAGGCGGTGATCGAAGCCGGGTTTTATCATTATCGTGAGACCGGAGACTTTACCGATATCGAGCTTTTAAGGTATGTATCATCGGCCGGGAAGGCGGAATGGTTTGAATATCTGATTACCACAGGTAATTTCTTCGATTCTAAAGGAAAGATAAGGAAGGAGTTCAGGGGGCAGTTTGATGAGTGTGTGACCTTTGCTGTGGATCACAATCATGTTGGGATAGCCAGGCGGCTCTTCGGCCTGGGTGCGAAGGTCCCGTATTATTTCAGTGACAGTCTTTTCCTGGCTATTATCCGGAACCAGCATGAACTGGCAGAGCTTTTATTTGAACAGGGCGCGAAGATAAGGCTGAAATACCGCTTTGCCGACTGTCTGAAACAGGCTGATGATAATATGGTTAAGATAATCGAGAAGCACAGGGAAAGCATTATGCTGCCACTCGTTGCAAATTCACACGAGGTAATAAATGAACTTATTGAGAAGAGGAAAAGAAATAAGAAATGACATTCACTCATGACAACAGACTTTTACAGGCGATAATGAAATAGAGGTGCAATATGGCGGCGCTTTTTCTGGCTGAAAGCCTATGGTTAAGCCTGGGGCAGGAGCCGGCCGGGTGCTTTGTAAAGGCTGACAAGAGGATTGTTGAGGTAAAAAATAATACAATTAAATAACGACATTATGGAAATATTAAATTACGACTTTTCAGAGTATAAGATTTACAATCCCGTCAGGGGTGATGTTATTGTTGATCCGGAGTGCGATGATGATGCACCGTCGCTACATGCATATTGGTTCACTGAGATGATAACTGAACCCATGATTAAAGATCCGGGATTATCAGAAGCCTGGGAATCATTCATAAAAAAAGCAGAAGAAGAGGATGAAAACTTCATGTTATGGTCTGATGATCTGGTAAAGTTCCTCGAAGGCTATGATAATCCTGCCTGGAAAGTTCTGGAGGTTACCAGTTCTGGTATTGCATGCGGACCAGTATCTTCCACTATCTGGTTTGTGGTCGATAAAGAAACTGAAATCGAAGAGGTTGAAGGAGAAGAATACGACCCTGAGGCTGACGATTATGAATAAAATATTGAAGTAGAAAGAAGGCAGGCTCTGCTGTCCTTTCACTGATGAAGTGATAAAGGCCTTGATAATATAGACAGATAGCAGGCCTGTCACCGTTAAACCTGTCTCTCCGAAACCTGATAAACAGCATACTCAAGCTGCACATCGGAATACGAAGGGAATCTTTCCCTGAGTATCCTGATAAGCTCTGAATGAGATACTGACTGCTTAATAATATTTTTAATCAGTGAATATACTCCGCTCTGTAGCCTTGGGAATGTCTGACTCCTGTCAATCACCCTGTCGCCGGCGAGTGAATAATATCCTCCTCCGTGGTGATAAAACAGGTCAGGTAGCCCCATAAGAACATCAGTGACAGTGATTATCCTCAATCCCGGCCTTTTTTCCGACAGATGCATGAAAATCTCGTAAAAATGTGCCGGTTGTTTTTTCTTCAGAAAATCAATAATGAATTCCTTGTTCGGACCGACAAAATATATGGTCTTCCACTTATCGAGAAGAAAACGATTTGACCTGCCTCCCATTGAAAAAATCCGGTTAGACCGGTCCATGGCATCACGAAGCGACCTGTATGACCTCAGGTTTACATCAGGGTTTTCTTCCCTGAATTTCCGGACTATTGCATCGTAATGCATTGGTTCAAGGTTATCTTCAATAATCTTGTACACAAGTTCACCCAGTTTCTTTCTCCTTTCTAGTGTCGGAGGCAGGATTAAGATCCCTTTATCATATCTGATTTCATTGTTCTGTGTTTTTAGAAACTCTACCAGATTTGAAATGTCGAATTCTCTTTTCAGACATCCCTCAGTCATAGAGATAAGGTCTAACCTTCGCTCTTTTGAAGTCGTTTTGACAATCTCGTCGCCAATTATCTTCGTCATAACTTCAAATTTCTTTTTATCGCTGACAAAATCACTCTTAATAAAGCCCGGTTCGTTAAACCTTCTTATTCCTGATCCGCAAAGTGACATGTAACCGGGATTCAGGCTGCTGATCAGTAAGTCGAAAAAACGCTCCGTGAAATCCGTTTCGTTATGTTTATTCAGAACATCTGTCCGCTCAGCAGGGAATATCACAAAATCCCCGGGAAGACTGAAAATAGTCAAAAGCTTTGCTTTAAGTTCCGGGATTTCATTTGCGATATCTCTCAGTAACTCCTCCAGCTTCGTCCGGGTTCTTTTAATCCAGACTTTGAAAGTATTCATCACAGTTGATGAGTCCTGGCTTTCGTTATATTTTTTCAGTGCATCTTCATACTTCAACCCCTGGCCTTCCTCAAATATCCTGAGCGTATTTACATTTCTGAGAATGAACTGTTCATTGTTTTTTAGTGTCCTCGCATCCCTGATAATATTATATACAATCTGAAGTGGCTTATCGAACTCCAGGTCGTTGGAAGCAACCCAGTCTTCGTCAATCCATGCAAGCTTTCTGATCCTGTGGATCAGGTTGTCCTTTTCAAGTGCAGACTGACTTCGGTCATCAGTACAAAGAGTCTGATATTCATTAAGAAAGTTCTCCAGATCAGCCACACCCTTTCTTTTTCCCATCGATGGTATAAGACCGGGATTTTTCATCAGCCTGTTAAGTATCACAGCCAGCTTTTCCGGGTCTTTAACCGGTATGACCTCTTTTTCAAAAAACAAAACCATTGACCTTTTTAATTCATTTTTACGTAGGTTAAACAGCATTTTCAGTTTTTCCGGAAGAACATTCGAAGCATTAAACAAAAAAACAGCTTCCGCTTCAGTTGTTTCTTTACCTGTAAGATTTCTGTCGATACATAACTGTGCTATCCATATTGCTTCATTATTCTTCAGTGTCCCGACCTGCCTCAGCCCTCTGAAAGAATTGTTATTGTTAACATAATGGTTTAACAGACTTCCGACATCATGAATATTGTTTGTCGCAAGAGCCTGCCAGGTTTTTTTCGAAAGGATTCCCTTCTCAACCAGCTCTTCAAGTGTGGTTTTTTCTTTAATGTTATCGGGGAATAGACTTCTCTTATTCCTGCCTTTTTCTACTGTTATATCAGGCAGTTTTTTTTTCTTTTCTTTTTGTGAAATTTCAACCTCAGAACATTTCTGCAATATTTCTTCCTTTACAACAGCAGTAATATTATCAAATATCCTCAGTTTCGGATCTTTTAAATAGTATTTCATAAGCTCATCTGCATAATGAATATCATGTCGGACACAGGCAATTATTGCCTCATTCGAAAAACCTGCCTCGTGAAGTGATTTTTTTACCATAGTATAATTATTAAGATGAAATCATTGACATTAAAGTATAAAGCAACCTGCTATTTATTATTATACGAGAAATAAATAATAATGTTACAACCTGATCGGTTTTTATGCTAAATGCAGGTATCATTAATTTTTTTTACTTTTGATGAACTTATGATAAAGCAGCCTTATTTTATGTTTGCATTTAAATCTGCAATACCGGCTTTTAAATAAATATCAGTAGTTGATTAATGTCATATAACGAAGCCGATACAAGAGCCAAGCTGATAGATCCCGCCATTCATAAATGTGGCTGGACCGAAGATCTTATCCGCCGTGAAGAAACAGCCGGTGCTGTTGAAATAATAGGAGGCAGAGCGCGCCGACGCTCACGAGGCAAGATTGACTATGTGCTAAGGGTGAGAGTAAATAAAGACTCCCAGCCGGCAGCCGTCGCTCTTATCGAAGCAAAGAAAGAGAGCCTTCCTCCCGGACATGGCCTCGATCAGGCCAAGGGTTACGCAGAGTGCCGCAGGCTCAACATCAAATTCATCTTTTCATCCAACGGTCATCTCTTTGTTGAATTCGATTGTTTCACCGGCCTTACTTCAGTTCCGAAACCCATGACGGAATTCCCGGCACCCGATGTGCTTCGTGACCGTTACGAAAAAGGTATGGGCTTTAAACTCGATTCACCACAGGCCCGTCCTTTAATTCAACCGTACCACGGCGGAGAAGGCACAAGACGTTATTATCAGGATGCCGCAATCCGGGCTGTGATGGAGAAATTTGCACAGTGCGAAGTAACAGAACTGCCAAAACGTGCCTTGCTGTCTATGGCTACCGGCTGCGGCAAAACATTTATTGCAGTAAATCTGCTGAAGCGTATTTCTGATGCCGGACAGCTGACACGTGCATTGTTTGTCTGCGACCGTGATGAGCTTAGAACACAGGCTCTCAAGGCGTTCCAGAATGTGTTCGGAGCCGATGCAGCTGAAGTCTTTCGTAAATCCGACGGAACGAATAATGCTAAGAACGCCCGCATTCATGTTGCGACTTACCAGACTCTCGGAATTGAAAATGAATACCTTGAAGCAAGCTTCCTTACGTCATTTTACCCTGAGAATTACTTCACCCATGTTGTTATCGACGAGTGCCATCGTTCTGCATGGGGCAAATGGTCGGAGGTGCTTACCCGCAATAAAAAAGCAGCCCAGGTAGGCCTTACCGCAACACCACGTCAGCTGAGTACAAATATTATTACAAAAGAAGCACAGGATGATGCCGATATAACAGCAAATAATATTGCATATTTCGGAGAACCGGTTTACGAATACACGATTTCCCAGGCCATAGAAGATGGTTACCTCGCTGCCTGCGAAATACAGAAAGGCCGTGTAAATATTGATGATACCGGTATTACAATTGACGAGATAATGGTTCGTAATCCGGTGGATGCAATAACAGGACTACCCGTGGTAAGAGAACAGGTAGAGGAATTCTATCAGAAAACAGAGTACGAAGACCGGCTTCTTCTGCCCGACCGTGTCCTGGCAATGAGCAGGGACCTTTTCAATTATCTCCTGGAAACCGGCGGACCCGGGCAAAAAACGATCATCTTCTGTGCACGCGACAGGCATGCTGACGATATCGCCTTGACAATTAATAACCTGTATGCTGAATGGTGCAGAATTAATGGCAGGAACAGGGCAGAATACTTTGCCTTCAAATGTACGGCGGCTTCAAGCGGGAACGACCAGCTCCCTGATTTCAGGGCCTCGACAAGAAGCCATTTCATTGCAACTACCGTGGATCTGCTTACAACCGGGGTGGACGTCCCCTGCGTACGCAACATCGTTTTCTTCAAATATCTTAAAAGCCCGATAAGCTTTTACCAGATGGTAGGCCGTGGCACCCGCATAGATGCGCCGACAGGAAAACTTATGTTCCGTGTTTATGACTATACGGATGCAACCCGTCTTTTCGGGGAGGAATTTGTCACCCCCCCTCCACGGATAAAAAATCCTGGCGATGTACCTGAACCGCCAGATGATCCGCTCCCGCCTGAGCCGACAATCCAGGTTGAAGGCTTTGATGTACATATAACCGATGCCGGACGTTATATTGTTGCAGATGTCGACGGACAGGCAATGCCGGTTCCTGTTGAGGAGTACAAGGCAAGGCTCACTGAAAGGCTTGTAAATGAAGTGCATACGCTTGAAGAGTTCAGGGCCAGATGGATAGATCCACCCTCAAGGCTGGAACTTATAAATCAGCTGATTACCTCAGGCTATTCACCCGGAGTGGTACGGCTGGTGGACGAGAAAGAAGAATACGATTTATATGATATTCTCGCTGAACTCGGATGGGGAATAAATGCCCGCACAAGGCACGAAAGAGTTCTTGCCTTTACTTACAAACATGAGGCATGGCTCCAGAGTTTGCCACGTGATGCAGCCGGGGTGATCAGCGCCGTGGCAAGCCAGTTTGAAAGAGGGGGAACCGAAGGACTTGAAAACCCGCAGATATTCAATACACCTGAGGTGAGAACAGCCGGTGGCCTGAAAGCTTTGAAGATTGCGGGCAATCCGAGGGAATTATTATCTGAAACAAAACAACGTATGTTCGCTGCATAAAATAATAGGTCACGATAGTCCTCTATGTCCCATTTTAAAATTATATGACAAACCCACAGATCATACCATCGCACGGGGGTTATGCGAACCTGTTATCGTACAGGAAAGCTGAAGTTATTTACGATGCCACGGTAAAATTTTGTGCCCGTTTTTTTAGAAAATACGACCGAACAACAGATCAGATGGTGCAGGCTGTGCGAAGCGGAAAGCAGAACATTGTTGAAGGTTCGATGGTATCCGGAACATCTAAGGAAGGTGAGTTAAAGCTTACCGGTGTGGCGCGGGCAAGCCTGGAAGAGCTTTTAACTGACTACCGCGATTTCCTGCGTACCAGAAATATGCACCTGTGGGAAAAGGATAGCAAAGAATCTCTTGAAATACGAAACCTGGGAAAAAGCAAGGATTTTGCTTATGAAAATATTCAAAAGTATGTAGAGGCCGGTCCGGCCGAAGTTGCAGCAAATGTGATAATCTGCCTTATCCGCCAGGCTAACTATCTTCTCAACAGGCAGTTGCAGGCCCTCGAAAAATATTTCCTCGAACACGGCGGCCTCCGCGAACGGATGACCAAAGCCCGTATAGACGCCAGAAACCAAAAGAAAAATTCAGATAACACTAAGTAATTCAACAATGCCCACACAGTCCCCATTGTCCCCCCCATCCCACACCCCCCTTCAACTCCCCCCAGGATGGCTTTGGGTGAAGCTGGGAGAGGTATGTATATTGAATCCAAGACGAGGCATAATTGAAAGAAATGATAATACTATCACTACTTTTATTCCAATGGAATCTGTTGATGCAATAACAGGTACCATTAGTAGTCCACAAGAAAAAAAATACCAAGATGTGAAGAAGGGATATACCTTCTTTCAAGAAAAAGATGTCCTATTTGCTAAAATAACCCCTTGCATGCAAAATGGGAAACATGCAATTGCAGAGAATTTAATAGATTCTATTGGATTTGGATCAACCGAATTTCATGTACTCAGACCTGGAGATGTTGTTCTTCCTGAACTATTATGGTATTTTTTACGACAGCCAAGCCTTTTGAAAAAAGCGACTGAACATTTCACAGGTGCGGTTGGACAACAAAGATTACCTGAAGATTATTTAAAGTCACTTGATCTTCCCCTTCCCCCTCTCAATGAGCAAAAACGCATCGCAGCAATCCTTAAGGAGCAG
>DAIOVL010000008.1:0-47478 GCA_036759025.1 Bacteroidales bacterium | reverse complement strand
AACGCATCGCAGCAATCCTTAAGGAGCAGATGGCTGCCGTTGATAAAGCCCGCAAAGCAGCAGAGGAAGAACTGAAAACCATAAACGCCCTGCCGGCGGCAATTCTGAGAAAGGCATTTAACGGAGAATTGTGATGGTATCTAATCCACAAATACACAACCGTCGTTCAATCCGTTTGAGGGGCTATGATTACACCGGAAACGGTGCATATTTTATAACGGTTTGTGTACATGACCGGAAATGTCTTTTCGGGGAAATCGTAAATGACAAAATGCATTTGAATGAATTCGGGAGGATTGTTGATGAATCGTGGAAATGGTTGTCAACCCAATATGATTACGTTGAATTGGACGAAATGATCGTTATGCCTGATCATTTGCACGGAATAATCATTATAACGGATCATCCGGATAATGCCCGTAGGGGCGATTCGCGAATCGCCCCTACGACACCGCCGCAAATCGCCCCCACATCACCGCGAATCGTCCCTACGACATCACCGCAAATCGCCCCAACGTCACTGCGAATCGCCCCTACGACCACATTACCGGATATCGCCCCCGTTACGGGCGATTCGCAAATCGCCCCAACAACGATAAAACGTAAAACCATCGGACGTTTGATCGGTGCATTCAAAACGGTTTCGACGAAACACATAAATCAATACAACAAAACACCAGGTAACCGTGTCTGGCAACGTAATTATTATGAACGAATCATTCGCGATGCAGCAGAATTAAATCGTGTTCGCGATTATATTATGAAAAATGTTTCCACATGGTTAAACAATAACGACGATATATATGGCAAAACGAAACAATAACGGGAACGGCAAACGCCTCGCAACACAACAATCTGTAGATCAGGCTGTAAAAACTATCTGCGACATTATGCGCCGGGGTAACTGTGCAGGCGCCATGCAGTATGTCCCTGAACTTACATGGATACTGTTCCTGAGAATCCTCGATGAAAAAGAAACAAATGAGGAACAGGAAGCAGAAGCCCTGGGAATATATTTCAATCCGTCGCTGCAGACTCCTTACCGCTGGCATAACTGGGCTCAGCCTCCGGACACCCTGGCCGGAGGACAAAAAAATAAACGCGCAGAACTTCAGGAAGCGCCACAGGGCAGTATATTCAACTTCGTAAACGGTGAACTTCTTCCTTATCTCAGAGGACTTAAGAATAAACCGGATGCAACACCCCGTCAGAAAGTAATTAGCGAAATTATGACAGGTGTTGAGAAAGTAAGAATCGACACCGAACGTAACTTCCTCGATGTACTTGATAAGGTTCATGAACTGACAGCGGAGGCTGTCGATCCCACCCATGTCTTTACCCTTTCGCAGGTATATGAAGGTCTGCTGCTGAAGATGGGAGAGAAGGGTAACGATGGCGGACAGTTCTTCACCCCGCGGCAGGTGATAAAGGCAATGGTTCAGGTAGTTGGTCCTAAGCCCGGAGAAACTGTCTACGATCCAAGTTGCGGAACGGGAGGATTCCTTGCACAAAGTTACGAGCATATCAGGGATGGCATCGGGGATGGGACTTCTGCCGAACAGCTTGAGACTCTGAAAACCCAAACCTTCTGGGGCAGGGAAAAGGAAAATCTCATCTATCCCATAGCTCTCGCCAACCTTGTGCTGCACGGAATCGACAAGCCTAATCTGTGGCATGGGAACACACTTACAGGGATGGAGCTTTATGGAGGTCTTTTCGAAGGCTCACCCCAGTTTTTTGATGTGATCCTTACAAATCCACCCTTCGGAGGTAAGGAAGGTAAAGAAGCGCAGACTGCCTTCGACTATAAAACCGGTGCTACGCAGGTACTTTTCCTTCAGCATGTCATAAGAAGCCTGGGAAACGGTGGTCGTTGCGGTATAGTCCTGGATGAGGGTCTTCTATTCCGGACAAATGAAGATGCGTTTGTCAAAACAAAACGAAAGCTGCTCGACGAGTGTGATGTGTGGTGTATTGTGAGTCTGCCTGCGGGTGTTTTCTCAGCCGCCGGTGCAGGAGTAAAAACCAATCTTCTTTTCTTTACAAAGGGCAGTCCGACACAGAAAATATGGTATTACGATATGTCGGAGGTTAAGGTTCGTAAGAAGTCTCCTCTTACGCTGAAGCATTTTGAGGAGTTCTTCAGTCTCCTGCCTTCCCGGGCCGACAGTGAGAATTCCTGGACAATCAACATGGATGAAAGAAAATCCAGGGCTGCAGAAAAAGCACAACCCCGCAAGGATCAGTCCAATTCGAAAAAACGGGAAGCGGCACAGTGGAATGAGCGGCTGTTGGAATTAAAGAAAGCAAAACCTCGTAATCAAGAGTCAATTGCAGAAGCTGAAGAGAAAGTAAGGCAACTGAGTCGTGAAGCCCGTGAACTTGAATCTAAAGCTAAAGAGATAGAAGATGCTGTCTATGACCTGAAGGCTGTCAATCCGCACAAAATTCCTGTTGTTGACACCCGGACACCTGAAGAGCTTATTGAACTTATAACGGCAAAGGGACAGGAAATTGCCTTGGCTCTTAGAGCTCTGCAGTGAGATATTTTATCAGATTAATAATGATTAACACATCTTATCATGCCTTTTAATGAAGAACAAATCAATGACAAACTTGAGGAGATCAGGTTTCGTAACTCTGTTTCTGCGGAGGACCTGGCAGAATCGATAAGACCATTGTATGACAACCCTGCTTTCAGGGAATTTTTTGAATCGGAAGGGATGAAAGATCCGATGGATCTTATAGAACCAGGTCCTGCAGAACTTGAAATGATGGAAGATCGTGAAAAAACATGGTCTGGATTTGTTTCAACCTTATTCAACACTCTCCGTTTGCTTTCAGACGGGTCTGAAGAAGCATTTTATTCTTCCCTGCAATTTCTTGCGGGATCGCTTGATGATATATGGGGAACATTCATTGAAGCGACAGAAATCCAGTCAGCTATGAAGGAAATCTTTCACGACTGCAACCCCGGATTATATTCATCACAGAAAGAAAAAATTTGGGTAAAATTGTATACCCATCTGACTGACGAGAAAGCCAAAAATCAGATAATCAGCGATATTAATGGTAATACGGAAGCTGGCGAAAAGATTCACGATACTCCTGATCATGCCTCCCTTACGAAGACACTGATGGAAGAATATAAGAACAAAGGAGATGTTATATTTGATGACTTGAGAAAGATGCTCCGTAGTTCACCCAATGCAGGTAAGTCAGATAAGAAATAAACCACCGCTGCTTTTCTGTTAACAAACCTTCATCAGATAAGGCAAAGCTCTCTTTGCTTATTTTGCAGCTCCTTTTCCAGCTTTTCAATATCTGCTTCTGAAGGTCCGGACACTGGTGATAATTTAACCTTTTTTATCATTGTCTCAAGTCCGGAAATATACTTTTCTTCAGAAGATTCAGGCAGGATTTTGAGGTAATCGGTAAAAAGGCATTTGCCATCAGCGTTGCACCACTCTCTAATCCCCGGCTTCCTGAACAACAGCAGGCATGCTTCCCTGTAGCTTCCCTGAGATAGAAATCTGTTCTCATGCATCACAACATTTCTAATTTCCCTGTTGAATCTTTCCATACTTTTATGAATACTGTATTCTCTGAAAAAACTTAGATGAGAACCTTCGAAAATTTTCGTTAACAGGAAACCAACCCTTTTCTCCCCTGTTTTAAATCCCTTTTCGATTGCATAAATTACTTCATTGACAAGGCCGAATGTAGCGGGCATATTGCTTTCCGCAATATTTTCAATACAATTATCCTTTAGTTGTCCGGCTCCCCTCAGAATATTAATGATAACTACGAGACTCTCCGGAATAAAAGCATCGTACAGACGTTTCCTGTATTCAAATTCCAGCTGTGTCCACAGACCAATAAAAGGACCGGAAAAGTCATCATTTTCATCAAGAGACATTTCAGACTTAAGTGTCGATTTAAATTTTCTTCTGTCAAAGTAGCTTCTCTTAAGATATTGCAGATTGATACCACTTATTGTTCCCTTTTTGTCTTCTATTTCGCCTAAGGTCTGTGGACCTTCCCCGATATTGACTTTGTAATCAGCAGTAGCATATGGCAGCTCATTGGAAAGGTACTCGCTTTCTGTACAGAGTACTTTGTTTCCAGGGCCATCAGGTTTTAATCCAAGAGCCTCAGTTATTGAGAGATCTTTCTGATAATCATCAAATGTGTACATCGTCTGCTAAAATATTACATTATCACTATGCAATCCATACGTACTATTTCCCGCTTCTTGTCAGGTGCCAGAACCCGCATATGTCGCACCTATATGCCCTGATCTCCCTTCCGGTACGGGTCTCAGCAATGTGCCTGATCATATCCTCAGCATCTTCACGGGTGTGATATATGGCCTTTCTGCACGGCGGCTCCAGCGAAGGGATGTTCTTTTTACCTGCTGTTCTGAATGATTTCATCTGCCAAATCCGTATTAACGAACATGCCTGGGGGCATTTTCTTTTTTTTGGAAAAGGAAAAATAGTGAAAATATCGTAAGATCGTGCAATCGTCATTCATTATCATTGGCTCTGCGGCCGTAATTCGTTCTCCTGCGTCGAACGTAATTAATCGTAATATATCTTAGAAAAAATTACAATGAATTACAATGAATTACTATAAATTCTCAAGGCATAGAAAGTCTGCAAGGTGCATATGCCTTATTCCCTTCGTTTCACTGTCTTTATTGAATTCATCCATGCTAACAACATACTTGGGATAATTATCCCTTATGCTGAGCAAATTCCCGAATTCACGGTCACTCGTTTTCTTGTCTGTCATAAGGTAGGTGACCTGAACATATACTTTCTTCCCTTTCCTTATACCAACAAAATCAACCTCCCGCGAATCATCCTTTCCTACAAAAACCTCGTAACGCAGCAGTGAAAGATGGAGATATACGGCATTCTCCATCAGCTTATGAATATCCCGCTGCAAACTGAAGCCCAGGAAACAGTTCCTCAGTCCCAGATCTTCAAAATAATACTTGTCACCAACCTCAAACTTCCTTATCCCGCTTATTTCAATCCTCCCTACTTTATTGATAAGGTACGAGTTGCATAATGCCTTCAGATAGCTGATCACCTGGGTTGTCGAAATGTCTGTCCTCTGGGATTTCAGGAACTTGCTTATATTATTTGCAGAAAAAAGGCTTCCCACATTGTCAGCCGCATACAGGGCAAGCGTTTCAAGGAAATCTATATTTCTTATTCCCTCCAACTTTACGACATCCTTTAGCAAAATCGTATAATAGATATTACGCAGGTACTCGAAAGCCAGTTCATCACTCAGTCCGAGCCTGGGAAGAAAGGGCATTCCTCCATAGGTAAGGTAAAGCATCAGGCTCTTGCTGCTGGTTTCAAGCTTATGAAACAACAGGAATTCACTATAACTCAGACTGTGAATATGGAATTCAATATATCTTCCCGAAAGGTATGTTGAAAGATCTCCCGACAGGATATTTGCGTTGCTCCCGGTACAAAAAATATCGCAGCTTTCCTTGGCCTGGAGACTTCGTAAAACGTTCTCGAATCCCTCAATGTCCTGTATCTCATCAATAAAAAGGTAGTTATTGACTTTTGGCTTGAATTTCCCCTTAAGGTATTCGAACAGGTCATTATCATTGCGTATCATCCTGAATTCTTCAAACTCCATATTAATATAGATTATGCATGCTGATGGATCCTTCTCCCTGATCACACCCATCATCTGCTGAAGAACGCAGCTTTTGCCAACTCTTCGCTGACCGGTAAGGACCTTTATAATACCTTTACCGATGTACGGACTAATCCTTTTTGTATAGACTGGCCTGTCTATTATTTCCATAATAAAAGATGTTACGTATAAACAAGACAAATATACTATTTATATATGACATAACTTATAAACGACATACTTAATATGTATTTGTAAGTCATAAAATAAAGTTGTGATTCAACTCACTGCTCACCAGTTTGAATGACCCACCTTCGCTATCGCTATGGCGGGCAATGCCATCGTCCCGATTGCTATCTGGAGACCGTCATTCATTGTCATTGGCCCGGAGTTGACCCCGTAAAGCGTGGGCCGCTACTCATTTTTCACTATCTTTAAGGAGAAAATCAAGAAACCGTAAGGAATAATGCTCGGATCGATCATCGGCGACATCATCGGCTCAACTTATGAATTCAATAACGCAGGGCGTTATGATTTCGATCCTTTCCCTCCCGGATCAGACTTCACCGATGATACTGTCCTCACTGTTGCAGTCGCGGATGCCATACTTCACGAGAGGCCATTTGGAGAGGTGATTCATGAATACGCATCCGGATACCCGAACCGCGGCTACGGGGGAAGATTCAGAAACTGGATACATATGGAAGTCCCCAGGCCTTACAACAGCTTCGGAAACGGTTCTGCAATGAGGGTGAGCCCTGCAGGTTGGGCATTCGATACCCTGGAGAAGACAACCGAGGAGGCCCGCAAGACTGCTGAGTGTACTCATAACCATCCTGAAGGGATAAAGGGAGCTGAATCAATAGCAGCCGCCATATACCTTGCCCGGACAGGCAGCTCAAAAATAGAAATAAAGAATTTCCTTGAAAGTCGGTTCCATTATAATCTTCACAGGGCTCTTGCAGAGATCAAACTTTATTACAGGTTTGATGAGACATGCCAGCGAACGGTCCCTGAAGCTATTACATGCTTCCTGGAATCTGAAAATTATGAGGATGCAATCAGAAAAGCCATCTGGCTGGGAGGCGACAGCGATACCCTTGCATGCATAACCGGAGGTATTGCCGAGGCATATTACAGGAAAATGCCTGAAGAGTGGATCGGCAATGCTCTAAGGATTCTTCCCGATAAGATGAGTCAGATAATTAGGGATTTCGATAAATTTATCCGATAGCTTATTTACTGCATTCGTGTTTTAACAGACGTCATAAGGGCCTTCGGCCGTCATTCGCTTCACGATTTGCCAGCCGTAGCATTCTTTGACCTGCGGAGCTTAGGGGTAGGAGATAGCGAAGCAGGTTGCGGAAGCTGGTCATTCAATTGTCATTCGGCCTCCTGACGTCAGCCGTCATTCATTGTCAAACAATCGAAAGTCGCAGCGCAGCGAAGATCCCGCTCCAGGGGGAACCATTCCTCATAGCCTGACCAGATTAATATTCTTCCTGTCAAAATAGTCTGCAGTCGAAGGATGACAGGTGAAAATTATCACCTGCCTGTCACTGGCAAATTCGCTGAATATTTCAGCAGCCCTGATAGTCCTCTCATGATCAAAATTCACAAAGATCTCATCCACAACCACCGGAAGGGCCTCCGAATGAGCTTCATACTCTTCGATGAATCCCAGCCTCAGGCTTATCAGAAGCTGTTCCCTCGTTCCTCTGCTGAGCTGTTCAACCTTTTTCGCAGTATTATGCTCGTCAAAGACTAATATCTCCTTCTTATCCATCGTGGCTGATATCCTGCTGAACCGGCCATCGGTTATTTTACTGAAGATCCTGCCGGAATTCCTTATTACCTCCGGCTGCTTCTCCCTTTCGAAGCGTTCTCTGACGTCGGTCAGTATTTTCAAAGCAACTTTATTCTCAATCCATTCTCTGTAGGCGAGCCCAAGCTTTTGCTTTTCCGTCTCCAGTTCCGTCAAGATCTCCGTAAGCTCCGACTCCGACTCGATATGCTTCAGCTCATTCCTCTTCCCGCCCAGCTGAGTGTGTAAGACTTTAAGGCTTTCGCTCTTTCCGGCTATCTCCGATTCCATCGCAGAAAGCCTGTTCGTAATATCTTCCTTGGAATTATTTTCAAGATAATCGATGACTTTTTGTGATTCTCCCTTTCCGGCTATCACCTCGATGGTTGCCAATTTCTCTTTTCTCTCATCACGCAGAGAAATTACCCTGTCGTTGGTCCTGTACTTTGCCCTGAATTCATCAGGGTCCTTTTCTCCTATTGAGGCAAGAAGAGCCTCAATCTGTGTCGAAGCTTCATCCAGTGCTGATTTTGTTCTGGCAAGTATCTTCCTTTTCTCATAAATGAGCTTTTCGAGTGCTTCCTTTCTTTCAGATGCAGTCTTTGCATTTTTATATTCGACAGAGATATGCCTTACCAAAGCCTCAGTTTCCTCCGGTGCATCAATCAATATCTCCCTGAATGCAATGGCCCTTGAAGTATATTCCGCAATAAAAGATTTCTTCTCTTCCAGCTTGCTGTTCAGCCCCCTGCTGTCGCTTATTTCCTTCTTCAATGAATTGATCCTGGTGAGTAATTCGAGTGCTGTCTCGGTGGAAAGGTCATCATCAAGATCAAAGGTGGCATTGATATATTTCCTGTATTCAGCCCTGAGGGCCTGTTCCTGATTGTCCAGTTCTTTCAGCTTGTTGTCATACTCCGGAAGAGGATTTGGGGCAAGTATCCATTTCCTGCTGAAGAAGATCAGTATGGCTGCCAGCGCCGACAAGGCTCCAGGCAGGAAAAGCTTCTGCCAGAAAAGAGCAAGAGATACCAGAAGCGCGAGCACCGCGAAGAGTATAAGCAGGTTGCCTGGGTTTATGCGACTCCTGCCGTCTTCAACAGCCCTCCTGGAGGCACTTATTTCAATTCTGCGGTTGCTGATATCGTCAAATTCCTTTCTGAAGGCTCTTATCCTGTCCTGATGGATCAGGACTTCATCAAAAGCCGTAATATTCTGCCCGTTCCATTTTGAATTTATGCTTTTCAGGTCGTCTTCAATCTGTATGTTGCAGATATTGAGAAGTTTTTGTGTCTCATCCCTGTCTTTAACTGCCTGTATCAGCAACTGAAGGTTCCTGTCGAGATAATCCACATCGGCCTCTTCGGCGAGGATTTTTTCGTTGAATGATAATGCATTTAATTCTGATTCGATATCCGGGATCCCCGGAGAATCATCGTCGCCATCCTCAATTTCCCTGATCCTCTGCTTTAAGGCAGTTATCTGCACTTCAAGTCTTTCAAGCTTATCAGGGCCTCCGGGAGGATAATCTTTCAGTTCCGGCATTCCTGACAATTCAGACTCTGTATTCCTGATTGCGATAAAATTGTCGTAGCATTTCAGGTAATTTGCAAGCCTGTCTTTTTCCCTTCTTGCTTCGCTGATCTCAGTCTCGAGGTTTGTATGATCCCTTTCCAGATTAATTATTGCCTCGTTTAGTTCATTATAAGCAGGAAGATTTTTCTGTATCTCGTCTGTCCTCTTTTTAAGGTCAGCGATCTTATTCATGATGATGGGAATAACCTGCTGTTTACCTCTGGGATTATAGATGCGGTCAATATTTTCCTGTATGCTGCTCCCTACACTCCCGACTGATATATTGCCCATCCCTGACCCGATGCTGAAGATCCTGTCTTCCATCCCTGAATCGGACAGCGACTGAGTTCCGACGAGTTCATCAAGGGAGAATGCATAAATGTTTTCATATATTTTGTCATTTGCATTTCCCAGAAGCTGAAACCACATGGTTTTATCCTGTGAAGCCTGATCGTGCTCATAGAGAGTCAGCTGGTCGGAGCCGTTTCTTTCGAAGGTGATATCCCTTCCTGACGAATGAAATATCCTTATCCTGCCTCCGTGATTTCCCCCGTTCAGAGGCATCATTCTCTGTTCCTTTAATCTTGGGTATCCGAACAGAGTATACCTGATGAATTTCAGCAAGGTCGATTTTCCGGCTTCATTTTCACCTTCAATAATGTTGATGCCTTTTCGAAGGTTGTTTATTGTTTTGCCCTTGAAAATTCCAAAACCGTCAATATGAATATCTTTAATTATCACTTTCCGGTGAATATTTTGTCGAGAAGAATATCCTTTGCATTTTCCAGTATACCGGTATGATCCTGTAGTCCGGATTCGCCAATTATCTTTTTCGCCTTAGGATTTGCAAACTCATCCTCCAATGCCATGATCAGATCCTTCAGTTTCTCAGTATCCTTGCTGCAGGCTTCGAAAGTTTTAAGTATCTCAGAGGGGAATCCTGCTCCCTCCCGTATGGTCTCAATGTCAATATCCGGTCTGGTACCGGCAATTATACTGTCTGTCCAGGTAAACCTGTCCTGAACCGGCTGTCCTTCGTTAAAATGTTCCAGCAACTGTTGTATCTCTTCCTTCCTGATCAGCTGTTTGTGAAGGGCTGTACGGCCTGTCAGTAATATTCTGATGATCAGGCTGCTTTCGTTCCCCGTGTCATTGAAACTTTCAATGGCATCGGTGATCTTGTTTTCAAGTTCTTCTATCCGGGTGACTCCCGTAAGGTCGATCGAAATATTTTCCAGCCGGATTGCCTGAGTGGGGATAAATTCAATTTTCGGTTCATGATCTTTTTGAATATCAACCACATAGCAGCCTTTAAGCCCTGTTTCTCCGAAATCTCTGCCCTGTGGATTTCCGGGGTAAACCACTGCCGGATCCGATTGTCTCAAAACCCTGCTTTTATGAATATGTCCAAGGGCCCAGTAGTCAAATCCCTTTCCCGTGATATCGTCGAGGGTGAAAGGCGCATATTCTGCATGCGGTACTGAAAGACCCACTGTTCCATGAAGGACTGCAACTGATACAGGGGCCGGAGTTGCCGGGAGGCTGAATTTCCGGGCCAGGTTTTCCTTTACGGAAGCTTCCCGGTAACTAATACCGTGAATATCGGCGAGGACTTTCCCTTTCTTTTCAAATACCAGATGCTCACATTTGCCAGTACTGAAGCGATGCACATTTTCGGGAAGGTTCAGTGCCCCCAGCCATGTATCATAAGGATCGTGATTTCCACAGGCGATATAGGTCGGGATGCCGTTCTCCGATAACCGTTTCATCTCCGACGAGAATTTCAGCTGGGCAGCCAGGCTTTTGTTTTCACTGTCGAAGACGTCGCCCGTGATTATCAGGAAATCGACATTCCGGGCAATACAAAGATCTGTTATCCTCCTGAAGCTAATAAAAGTGGCATCTTTAAGTCTTCTGGCCAGTTCCGGGTTCATTACTGACAGTCCCCTGAACGGGGTGTCCAGATGAAGGTCGGCTGTATGTATGAATCTCACTGCAGACATATAGTTCCTGACGATCTTTAATCGATCCAAGTTACAAAATGTTTCAATAGCATATGCTAATGACAGTTTCAGAATTTGAAGCAGTAAACAAGCAGCCACTGGCTGAAGAGGGGATGCGGGGGAAAAACTGGTTTTGGCTGGTGCCAGGGATTTCCGTGAGGATCAGTGCTTTCTTTATTTTACCAACATTCGCAGATGTTCCAGGTCTCTACAATGCAATCGAAGTCTGTCTTTTTTTCAAAACAGGCATCAATCTTTGTGGTATAGAACCTGGAGCAAGGGTAAGAAGTATTTTCATAAAGTCATTTTTATGTGTATCTCTGAAAAGAAATTTGTTTATTTTGAGGGATTATAAATTTCACTAACATGCGTTTATATAAACCCGAGGTTTTTCAGGGCAGCCTGAGAAGGAAGAACTATTTTGAGGGATGGTATTCATTTGTCCCTTTCATGGAATGCAATCATGGTGTTGTTTCTGTAAATCATGATCTTACGGGCAGAATATCACTGAATGATAATGTAATTGAATTTGACGGAGGGAAGGGATACATTGAGAAAGACTGGGGAGTCTCTTTTCCGGAAGCATGGATATGGGTGCAAAGCAATAATTTCAGCAGGAACGACGCTTCATTTATGCTATCCATTGCCAAGATCCCATGGATAGGAAGGTATTTTATCGGATTTCTGTCTTATCTGTACCTGGATAAGCAGTTTTACCTGTTCAACACCTACAATAAATCAACATTTACAGATATCCAGAACAAAGAAGAAGCACTTCATATCACCCTGAAAAGCAAAACATACAATCTGAGGCTCCGGATAATTAAAAATTCATTCTGCGACCTGCAGGCACCCGTGTCAGGAGAAATGTCAAGAAGAATAAAAGAGAGCATAGACTCGGAGATAGAGCTTCAGCTGCTGGACCTTAAGGGTAATACGGTTTTTCAGGATACAGGGAAAAAAGTTGGTCTTGAGATCATTACAGAGATATTCAACTACCTGTGAGCTTAATTGCCTGTTGATGATATAGTCTTCCTAGTCCGCTGAAGTCCTTACAACGGTGTGCCGTACTTCATTCTCCGGTTACATAATAATATTTATGAGATGGTCCTGCAGCGTTTTGAACTCTTTATGCGTATCATAAAAGTGAACCAAAGTAACTGATAACCGTAAAAATCTGTAATGATATGAAAAAGAATGTAATACTGATAAGCACCGTAGTGGCAGCAATCACTGTGGCTGCCTCCTGTTCAAAGGATGACGATGAAGAATTCACTCTGACGCCGAAAGAAATTACTCTTACAGCTGCAGCTCCGGTTGCTATTCAGAGCAGCAATGAATTTGGAATCGAACTCTTTACAAAGGTTGCTGAAGAAGAAAATGAGAATCTGATGCTGTCTCCGCTGAGTGCAAGCACGGCACTTACAATGCTTCTTAACGGATGCAGCGGCGACACCTATACCCAGCTTCAGGGGGCGCTTAAATACCCCTCTTC
This sequence comes from Bacteroidales bacterium, assembly GCA_036759025.1. Taxonomy (GTDB): domain Bacteria; phylum Bacteroidota; class Bacteroidia; order Bacteroidales; family VadinHA17; genus LD21. Next base: position 34,931 of record DAIOVL010000008.1, on the reverse strand, counting down.
GATAACTATCGGTGATATCAACGATGCCTATCAGAGCCTTGTAGGGCAGCTCCTTACAGCTGATCCGAAGGTGAAGCTTGCTCTCGCCAATGCCATCTTCTACCGAAATGGCTTCAGCGTAAAAACTCCTTTCCTTAACACCATGAGTGATGAGTACGACGCGACTGTCGAAGGACTCGATTTTGCAGCGCCTTCGGCTCTGACCACTATAAACGGTTGGGCCAGTGATAACACTAATGGGAAGATCCCCAAAGTGCTGAACGAAATTTCCCCCGACGCCGTCATGTTTATCATGAACGCACTCTACTTCAACGGCGACTGGAGTTACCAGTTCGATAAGTCACTCACAGAGGACAGGCCATTTTATCCCGACGGCAGCAGCGCCGTTAATGTAAGTACAATGAATGGTGAAGTGGGTTCCAGGGTAGTGTACGGCAATGACTTCAAAGCTATCGAAATGCCTTACGGCCGGACAAACTTTACTATGGTCATGATCGTTCCCTCTGAAACCGTGAGCGATTTCCTGAATACATTCACAAGCGATCTGTGGGACCAGCTTACTTCTGATCTCGACGGACTGGATGAATTTGGCGAAACCGTGGTCTTTATGCCGAAGTTCAGATTTTCTTACGAGAAATACCTTAATGAACAGCTGAAAAGCATGGGAATGGTAGATGCATTCATCCCCTTCCAGGCAAACCTCTCAGGGATTTCTGATGAGTCTATTTTCGTAAGCTTCGTGAAACAGAACACTTTCGTTGAAGTGGATGAGGAAGGCACCGAAGCCGCAGCCGTAACGACGATAGGGATAGAACTTACAAGTATGCCTCCCCAGCCTAAGCAGTTCGTGATCGACAAGTCGTTCATTTTCGCCATCCGCGAACGTACGACAAATACGCTGCTGTTCATAGGAAAGGTTGTGAACCCGGAATAGGAACAGGGGCTCAGAGCTCAGGGCTCAGGGCACAGGGCACAGGGCACAGAGCACAGAGCACAGAGCACAGAGCACAGAGCACAGAACCATAAACTTTAAACCTTAAACCTTAAACCCACTCTTACCACTAAACGATAATGATTATGAGAACTTTTATAAAAAAAACACTGTTGCTTGTCTTATTGTCAGCATCCTTTACGGCTTGTGTGGATAAGTCTGTTGAGAAGATCACATACACGGCCAATGTCCCTGTTTATATGTCGTTCGATGAGTTCCGCAGCAGTTTCACTGTCAGTGACCCGATCGAAATTTCAAGTCCGGGGAAGATATATTTCAAGGATAATTATCTGTTTGTTAATGAAGTAAGCAAAGGAATCCATGTCATCGACAACACCGATCCGGCCAATCCTGAAAAGATTGCCTTCTATGAGATACTTGGTAACGTCGATATCGCCATCAGGGGCAACATCCTTTTTGCCGACAGCTATATTGATCTTCTGGCACTTGACATTACCGACATAGAGAATCCGGTTGAAGCGGGAAGGCTTGAAAATATATTTCCTGAAGTATTCCCGGAGGGTGATGTATGGTATCCCTATGCCATGGTCGACAGGTCGAAGGGCGTTATTATAGACTGGGAGTTGAAGACCATAACTGAGGAACATGAAGGAGGGGGGTTATGGATAGACCAGATTTTCAGAAGTGATATGGTTTTTACTGCCATGGAATCAGCAGGTGCTTCATGGTCGTCAGGAGCCGGAACTGCAGGTTCAATGGCTAGATTCATGCTTAACAATGAATATCTCTATCTTATCGCCCATCCCTGGATGCTGAAAACGGTCAATACCCTTGATGCCGGGAAGTTGAGCGTTGCCGACAGCGTGGAAGTACCACGTACCATGGAAACATTATTTCGTCTGGAAGACAGGATGTTTATCGGGACAACCACCGGTATGCTCATTTACGATATCTCAGATGCATCAAAACCCCGGCAGATATCATCTTACGACCATATTACTGCCTGTGATCCGGTTGTCGCCGACGGTGACTATGCTTATGTGACGCTGCGTACAGGCACCAGGTGCGCTAACGGGCAAAACCTACTGGAGGTGATCGATATATCATCCGTTACCAGCCCTTATCTTGTAAAGTCGTATCCAATGTATAATCCGCACGGACTGGGTGTAGATGGTGATTTGCTTTTCGTTTGCGACGGAACAGCCGGATTGAAAATATACGACAAGTCGGATCCTCTCGACATAATCAATAACAAAGTGACTCACTATCCTGATTTTTTCACCTTCGATGTAATACCCTTAAACGGCATACTGATGCTTGTGGGAGAGGATGGTATATACCAGTATAATTATTCTGATCCCGCGAATATTGTTCAGATAAGCCATATTCCCATTACCGGTGGCAGAAAATGAGGGGTTTGTCAAACAGGTGTTTAAAGATGAAAAAGATGCATCCACGGATTTGATAAAGTGATGCAGAAATATGGAAGATCCGATCATAAAAACATCCGAATTAAGTTATCTTGGTAATACTTAATCCGGATGCCCCTGATGAGAAGGAGAGAAGAAGATGAACAAAAATTGTCAGACCTGGAGCTTGTCAGGCTTTGTTCGGAAGGAGACGCCCGGGCCAGGGAACTTCTTTACCGCCGCTATTTCTCATTCGCCATGTCGGTCTGTATCAGGTACACAAAGGATGAACACGAGGCAATGGAGATCGTCAACGACAGCTATATGAAAGTGCTCGGGAGCATTGATCAGTTCGACGGAACAAGATCATTCAGATCTTGGTATGGAAGGATACTCGTTAATTCAGCCATTGACAGTTACAGAAGGAAGGTAAAGCACAGCATGCATCTGCCAACCGACGACCTGGAAATTGCAGAGGAAGCGGAACCCCTGGTCACCTCGGGGCTGTCGGTACAGGAGATTCTTTCTCTTTTTAGTCAGCTTCCTGATAATTATAAAGTTACATTCAATCTTTATGAGATAGAAGGTTATTCGCATGAGGAGATAGGGAAGATGCTGGGTGTTACTACATCGACCTCGAGGTCGAACCTCACCAGGGCCAGGCACAAGCTTCGGGAACTGTATAAAAAGAATTTCAATCCGCCGGGAAAAAGTGATGAAAGGATTTGACGACATATTCAGGGAGAATGTCGAAAAAGCTTTCGGCAGTTACGACGCCGGCCATCTTGCCGACGAAGGCTGGAACTCTTTTGTTGCCAGACAAAAGGCTGCCGGAAGACGCACGCTGATAATACCGCTATGGGCAAAAGCAGCTTCGGTAGCAATATTGATAGGCGCCGGCGGATATTTTGCATATAAAATGTTCAGCGGGCAGCCACAAACCGAAACCCTGATTCAGAGTTCTTCTCTGGTGGAAAGCAAGACAGAAGATCTTCCTCCTGCACTCACTTCTGAACCTGGCGCAGCGGTAAGCCACACACTCCCCGTATCTGTCAGGCCTGCAGCCCGGATCAGTTCAGCACAACCTGAAGAAATAGCAGACAAAACGGAAGCAGTCCCGGATGTTATTGTAAGAGAGCCTGTTACTGGTAAAATATATATAAACCTGCCGGACCTTGCTTATAATTTCCCGCCGGCAGACTCAGAATCACTTTCACTTCACGGAACTGACGAGTTGAAAGAGGTCTCTCCGGACGGTAATGCTTTTAACGATGAAGCAGGGGCAGCCACAAAAAAGGATAAAATATCCCTGCTGGCGGGTTTCTCAGGATTGCTGGCTCAGTCGGACGAAGCTGCTTCAGCTGCTCCCGGTGTATCTGTCGGGTTATACCTCGACAGGAAGCTAAGCCGGAGGATCTCCCTGCGACCCGGTCTGGCTTTATCGAGGCAGTCGCTGGGACTTGAAAACAGTAACGGCATTACTGAATTCAACTATTCTGTTCCGCTGAGTGACGGAACAAGCGGTACGGTCGATTCATATTCAGGACAACTCGACATGCTGGCTATTGAGGTGCCTGTAAATCTTGTCTTCAATATAATTGAGAGAAGAAATTCCGGGATCTATATTTCTGCCGGAGCTTCGGCACAGATCTATTTAAACCAGGAATTCAGTGCTGATTTCGTGAATGAATATACAAAGGAAACTTACAGCACCATGTCAGCTTCTTCTACGTTTGAGACAAGATACACCACCGTGGAGGTTCAGAACAGTTATGCTGCGTTCAGCCGTGTCGACCTTTTCAATCTTGTAAGCCTTTCAGCCGGATATTTCCTGCCCTACAATAAAACGGGACTGATAATTATAGAGCCTTTTGTCCGCCTCCCTCTTGCTGATCTTACAAGCCTTGACATGAAAGTAAGGTATGCAGGTATTTCCTTTAAAATGAGCTTTGGCACTCATTGACAGGGGAAATGATCACATGGTGCAATCTTTTTCTGATGCGTGGCAGCAGAGTGTCAATAAAGAACTGAAATAAAGAGTATTATATTGAGGATATGTTCTTCAGGAGAAGGATCTGTGTTTCATTTTAAGTTTTTTCCCCGTATTTCTTCTCCCGGACCAGTCAGCCGGTTTTTTACCCGGATAATTACCCTTACCTGACTGAACAGTTTTTTCCTGAGCTACTTCCACAGCGACTTTCCTGTTCATGAACTTTGCTTTGTTTAATGCTTTTATGAGGCTGGTTGTATGATTATTTTCAACCTCGAAGAAGGAGAAATTTTTCAAAAGATCAATTTTCCCAATCGGGATTTTCCTTCCTTGTGTATTTGAATTTACCAGCCCGATAAGCTGTTCCGGATAAAAACCATCAGATTTTCCAAGGTTTATAAAAAGCCTTACATAGTTACCGTTAGATTGACCCGGAGAGAATTCTGTCGGAGATTTTCGTAAAACTCTTTCTTTTTCCCTTACTGGTTCGATAGGATCCTCCCCATGACGGTAATCATCCAGGAACTTGTCGAATTCGAGTGAGACTACACGTTTAAGCAGCTCTTCCCTGTCAAGATCTGCCAGCTTGGATCTGATATCAGGGAGGAACTTTTCAATTTCCTTATGGTCGGGGACAGCAGTTTCAAGTTTATTTACCCAGTTGAAAAGTTGTTTACTGCAAATTTCGCTGCCTGTCGGAACAGACAATCCCCTGAAGGATCTTTTAAGCAGTTTTTCAATCTTGTGGAGATCATTCTTTTCTCTAAGATGGACAAGTGATACTGAAATACCAGTTTTCCCTGCTCTTCCTGTCCGCCCGCATCTGTGGGTGTAAACTTCCGGATCGTCGGGCAGGCTGAAATTAATGACATGGGTAAGGTTATCAACATCCAGACCACGTGCAGCCACATCAGTGGCTACCAGGAGCTGGATATTACGTGACCTGAATTTTTGCATCACATTATCACGCTGGGCCTGAGACAGATCACCATGCAATGCATCGGCATTATAGCCGTCATTTATCAGTTTCGATGCTATTTCCTGTGTTTCCCTGCGGGTACGGCAAAATATGATTGCATATATATCAGGCTCAAAATCTGCTATACGTTTGAGCACTTTATATTTATCTTTTGCATGGACTAAATAATAACCATGGCTGATATTTTCTGCAGATGAGTTTTTTATCCCGATTGTTATCTCTGTGGGATCATTCATGTAATTACGGGCTATAGCAGCAATTTCCTGTGACATCGTGGCTGAGAAAAGCAGGGTCCTTCTTCCGACCGGAACCTCTTCAAGGATTTCATTTATACTGTCGAGGAAACCCATGTTAAGCATTTCGTCGGCTTCATCGAGTACGACTGTATTTACACCAGATAATTTTACGGCTTTTCTTTCTATCAGGTCGATAAGCCTTCCGGGTGTAGCAACGATTATATGTACTCCTTTTTTCAAAACCTGTACCTGGTTCTGAATACTGGCACCACCATAAACCGCAAGTTTTTTCAGCTCTCCCGTGTGGCGTGCAAAATCGGTCAGGTCCCCCGTTATCTGCATACACAGTTCACGTGTGGGACAAAGTATAAGAGCCTGGGTAATGTTTGTTTCCGTATCTGTTGTCTGAACCAGGGGCAGGCCGAAAGCAGCTGTCTTTCCTGTTCCTGTCTGTGCAAGTGCAATTATATCACAATCATCGCCCAGCATAAGGGGAATTACCTTCTCCTGAACGGCCATAGGTTCCACAAATCCAAGTTCCTGAATCGATTTCAGGATGCCGGGAGTAAATCCCAATTCTTCAAATTTTGTCATTAATATTATATAGCGTGACTCCGGGAGCGATTGATTTTTTATCCCGGCTGAAATGAACTCAAATGCAGACTGGGCTAAATGCGTAAGAACGCTTTCTGGGAACCACTTTGTTAAAGCGGCACAAAAGTAATAAATAATTGAAAATAAAAATCATATCCCGATAATTAATCATATATTGCTGAAGAATAAAAACTCCTGCCGGGGAATAAGCAGTGAATATCATACAAGAGCCCCATTAGTAAAGAGTTATAAAAAGCAATTAAAAATGTCTGAAAAAAAGCCGGCAAATTTTCCCTCACCCGACCTGTCAAAGCTGACCGAGATCGTTATTGACCACCGCACTAAGATATATGTAACACCGGGGACCGATATTGAAGAAGCTAAAAACCGTTATTTGTACAGGAACTCAGTAAGGGGAACCAGAGGATAAAAGTATTTTTTGTCTGAAGTTACTCCTTAAATAGTTTTACTTTCATTGCTGCAGGTCCTTTCGGGCCTTTCCCTGCTTCAAAAACCACTATATTATTTTCCTTTACGGGTTCAAGCAGACTGTTTACATGAACGAAGTAGCTCTGTCCGGATTCCATGTCGCGGATGAAACCAAAGCCTTTTGATTCATTAAAGAAAGTCACGACTCCCTTCCTTTCATATTCCGGTGGAGCATCCTGGTTGTTTCTGTTTACATTGAGTTCTATGCTGTCGGGATCGACATCAGTTTTTTTATCAGGGTCGGGAGGGGTTGAAGATATCTGTCCGAATTCATCGACATAGGCAATCATATCATCGAAACTGCGCTTCCTGCCTTCATTTTTTTTCATAGCACGCTTCTGTTCCTTCTCTTTTCTTTTCTTCTCTTTTTTGTTCCTGACTTCTTTCTTCCCGAATGTTTCCTGCGATCTTCCCATATGTTTTTTATGACATTAATGAATAGTGAATCACGGTTACGTGAATCGATTGTTTGCAAGCATATACCAACCGGATGAATGATCAGAAGAAATTGCTCAAAACCGAAAAACCGGATCTGATGGCAAAGATACTAAAAAAACCAGCGAAATTCATATTTTGTAACTTCCTGCATTACAATGGTATGCAAAACAGAAAATTTTTTAACAAATATGAATATCGGCAATAAAGCATAATGATTTATTGATTTTGACTTCGTCGGACTCCGCTTTGCCCCGGTTCTTCGTATACCCCGACCCCATGGGGAGCGAAGAACCGGGTTCCCGAAGAGCGGGACGAAACCGGTGAAGCCAAAATCAATTTACTCCCTGGGACGGGGGTAAATTGATTGATTTTCAGGAGAATTGTAATAATTTATTCTTCTTTGTCGATAGTCATTTTAACAAATATTTCAGGTAAAATACTTAATTTCATCCCTCATATAAAACATGAAATGAAGCACCGGCAGATAGGCAAAACCGGAGCAAAGGTGCCCCCGGTCATATTCGGAACCAGTGCCCTGGGAAATCTTTATTCGGAACTGAGCGATAATACAAAAACCGATATCGTATCGGAATGTATCAGACACGTACCGGCGCCTGTTGTTTTCGACTCGGCAGGAAAATATGGTGCCGGGCTGGCCCTGGAGAAACTGGGCGAAATACTGCATCATCTTGACGTACCACCCGGAGACATTATAATCAGTAACAAGCTGGGGTGGTTGCGTACACCGCTGAATGGATCAGAGCCAACATTTGAAAAAGATGTCTGGGCAGGACTGAAAAACGATGCCATTCAGAATATTGGCTATGAGGGAATTATGGAATGCTGGGAACAGGGAAACTCTATCCTGGGAGGGAAATACATTCCTGACCTCGTTTCGGTTCACGACCCTGATGAATATCTTGCCTCATCATACGACGTAAGGGATTACAAAAAACGCTATGCAAATATTATTGAAGCTTACAGGGCCCTGTCCCAACTAAAATCAGAAGGCCGGGTAAAAGCCATCGGGGTGGGAGCAAAGAACTGGCAGACAATCAAAATGCTGTCGATGGATGTAAGTCTCGACTGGGTGATGTTCGCGAACAGCATGACTATCTATCGTCACCCGGAGGACCTTCTTATTTTCATGGAATGGCTTCGAAACAAGGGAATAGCGATCATAAACTCTGCAGTCTTCCATGCAGGTTTCCTTACCGGCGGCGATTTCTTCGATTATAAAAAAATAAAACCCGATAACCAGGAGAACAGGCAAAAGTTCAGATGGAGGCAGAAATTCTATGATCTGTGCAGAAAGTATGATGTAATTCCTGCAGATGCCTGTGTCCGGTTTGCACTCTCAGCTCCGGGGGTGATAAGCATCTCGCTGAATACATCAAACCCTTCGCGCGTCAGGGAAAATGTTGATTCGGTAGAATGCACAATACCCGGAGATTTCTGGAATGAGATGAAAGTAAAAGGACTTATAGATAAAAATTATCCCCATCTTTGATGAAAATTCAGTCCGGACCTTAAATATAACTGTCATGAAGAAGATGAACGCTGCGGTTCTTACGGAATACAAAAAAGTGGAATGGAAAACTGTAGACATTCCTGAGATATCGGGTAATGAAGCACTGGTAAAAGTAGGATATGCATGTATCTGCGGAAGCGACCAGCATGTATGGCTGGGGGAGTTCCATCCCCGCAATCCGATGCCTCTGATCCAGGGTCACGAGTTTGCCGGGACGATAGTTGAAACCGGCCCCGACGTTAAAAATTTCAAAGCCGGCGACAGGGTAGCTGTCGATCCCATCATCTGGTGTGGTAAATGTCCGGCATGCCTGCGGCATCACTATCCTGCATGTTCGACGCTCAAACTTGTAGGTATAGATCTCGACGGAGGGTTCAGTGAATACATGAAAGTGCCGGAGACAATGCTTTACAGAGTTACAGATAATATCTCCGACAAACATGCAGCTCTTGTGGAAGTGTTATCCATTGGGTTCCATGCCTGCAACAGGGCAAAGGTTTGCAGCAACGACAGGATAGTGATCTGGGGTGCAGGCAAAGTGGGTCAGAGTATCCTTCAGGCAGTAAGGACCAAAACCGGAAATACGGTGATAATGATCGACCTTCTCGACGAAAGGCTCAGTATAGCCAAAAATGCTTATCCGGATGTGGAAATTGTGAACGCCTCAAAGACTGATGCCGTGGCAAGGATAAAAGAACTCACAGGTGGCGAGGGTGTCGACATTGCCTTCGAGGCCGTCGGCCATTATAAAGATGTGTCCGGAGTCGTGAATCCTGTGAGAGGTTGCATTCAGGCTATCAGGGGAGGAGGAACAGTGTGCGTACTGGGACTGTCGTCGGAACCTTCACCCATAGTAATGAAAGAGCTGATATGGAAGGAGGGTATAATAATGACATCACGTGTTTCTCACGGTGAGTTTGCAGAGACCATTGACAATATGAACAGGGGTACACTTAAACCAGATGCCATTGTAACCGATATCCTGCATCCCTCGATGACACAACAGGGATTTGAGATGCTGGAGGATGAGCCTGAAAAGCATCTTAAGATCATGCTAAAATTCAGTGAATGAAAATTGATTCCCATCAGCATTTCTGGATTTATAACCCATCTGAATACGGATGGATTGACGACCGGATGCAGGTGCTTAAACGAGATTATCTCCCGGAAACATTATATAAAGAACTCATCGGGGCAGGATATGAGGGGACCATAGCTGTGCAGGCCCGGCAGTCAGTTGAAGAAACGCGCTGGCTTCTGGAACTGGCATCACGCTATGATTATATAAGGGGAGTTGTAGGATGGGTAAACCTCTGCGATGAAAACAGGCTTAAAAGAGAACTGGATGAATTCTGCACTCACAATAAATTAGTTGGTGTCAGGCACGTTGTGCATGATGAACCGGATGATGAATTCATGCTCCGCGACGATTTTCTGAGAGGAATAAATCTGTTAAAAGATTATGGACTGACCTATGACCTGCTTCTTTTTCCAGGGCATCTTGCTGTGGCACAGAAGCTTGTTTCAATGTTCCCGGAGCAGAGGTTTGTACTCGACCATATTTCCAAGCCTTTAATAAAGAATAAGCTCATAAGTCCATGGAATGAAAATATCTCCCTGCTTGCCGGAAACAGGAACGTCGGGTGTAAGCTTTCCGGAATGGTGACGGAGGCAGACCGGGATAACAATGATCCTGAGATTTTTCGTCCCTATCTTGATGTGGTATTTGAGGCCTTTGGACCTGGCAGACTGATGATCGGCAGCGACTGGCCGGTATGCCGGGTGTCGGCTGATTATGCTGATGTGATGGCTATTGTTGAAGACTATATTTCGGACCTTCCCGATACTGATAAAAAAAAGATAACAGGCAGCAACTGTGCCTGTTATTATGGAATTAAAGAATGACAGTAAAAAATTTTCTTATCCCGGCTAATCTTTTTCAGATCTTTTCGGTCTCCACCACTTTTGCAAATATGTCGGCGTATGGGAGTATAAGATATTTTTTGTCTTCAAATTCGGTCTCAGTTCCGGAAAATGGTTTGTAAAGTACCACATCACCCGGTTTTATCTCTGCATTTTCAATAACGCCCATCCAGACTACGGGAGCTGTTTTCGGTTTTTCTTTTGCAGTGTCGGGAATGATGATCCCGCTGCGTGTTTTCTGTTCATCCTTCGATTCGGTGATATCAAGTACCACCAGCTGATTTATCGGTTGTAATTCTTTCATAATTATGATATTAATGTTAATACAGATTATAGATTCAGTAATTCTTTAAGACGGGCCTGGTTGAATCCGACAACAATCTCGCCGTTAATGTCGGTCTGAGGCACTCCCTGCTGTCCCGACCTTCTGACAAGTGCTTCAGCGGCCTTTTCATCGCGTGAAATGTCGACATCGTTGAAATTGATGTTATTCTTTTTCAGCCATGATTTAAGCGTATTGCACCATGAACATGTTGGTGTTGAATATACAGTGACCCTTTTTACAGGTCTTCCTTCTTCTGATGCGGTGGGGACATAGAATTTATTTTCCATAAGAGCCCTGTAATATGAGCTCTCATGACAACCTTTAATAATCCCGGCCAGCTTTTCGTTATCGAAAACAAGCAGGGAAGGTACGCTGTCGACTCCATATACCGTATGAATATCCCTTACACCGGTCACATCAGCAGAAAAGACAGAAACTTCCTTTACAGCAGCCTCAGCAAGGCCAATCTGGCCCATGGCGCATACCGACTGTTCACTTCCTTTCCTGTAAAGCAGGAGATAGTGCCTGGGTGAATCTTTAGTCTTTGAGATGAATTCGTTAAATGAGTTTACATTTTCCATTGCTTATGTGTTTTTTGCTATTATGCTGAGGATTTTACAGCTTCAGTCACTTCTGTCTTGCTTAATTATAGCCAAACGCTGTTTGCTTTTTTTTGCTTTTCATCTCGTTTATGCATGCTGATGCTGCAAGTGCAGCTATGGTACCGTCGCCTACAGCTGTGGTCACCTGCCTGTATTTTTTTACAATACTGTCACCGGCAGCATAAACGCCTTTTAGATTTGTTTCCATCTGTTCATCAACTATTATCTCACCCGAAGAGTTCATTTGAACAATTCCCCTGAGGAATTCAGTATTAGGCACATAGCCGATGAAGATAAATGCTCCGTCGGTTTTAAAACGGGTTATCTCACCGTTTCTGAGGTTCCGGAGAAGGACCGACTCCATTTTTTCCTTTCCTTCAAATGAATCTATTGTTGTTTCCATCAGGAAGCTTATTGCCGGATTTTCTTCAGCCTCTCTGACAGCATATTCAAATGCCTGGAAATGGTCGAACTGATGGACGACCGTGACTTTTTTTGCGTACTTAGTAAGTGATACAGCTTCTTCGAGTGCTGAATTACCGCCGCCTACAACAATAATATCTTTTCCTGTAAAGAAATCACCGTCGCATGTGGCGCAGTATGAAATTCCCTTTCCCCTCAGATCCTCTTCACCCGGAACGCCGAGAGTACGGGGACGACCCCCGGGAGCAAGAACCACAGTATGGGATGTGTAGGCGGAACCGTCCTGCAGCTCTATCTTTTTAATCTCGCCTGCAAGATCGACAGATCTGACAGAGATATTTGACTTTATGGTACATCCAAATGAAATGGCCTGTTTTTTCATTATGGCTGAGAGCTGATAACCGCTTATTGTTTCTACTCCCGGGTAATTGGCTATTTCGTGGGTCAGGACCATTTGCCCGCCGGCAACGCCTTCATTCAGAATGAGTGTCCTGACTCTTGCCCTTGACAGGTATATGCCGGCGGTAAGTCCTGCAGGCCCTCCACCGATCACTATCGTATCGTAATGGTTGCCGGTATCCATTTTCAGGCTTTGACGGGAACAGAGAATTCACTGTTAAGAATGGCTTTTACCTGCTCCATGCTCTGAATGCTGGAGGTTGCTTTGACCACTTTTCCGTTCTTGAAATAGAAGGTGAAAGGAAGTCCCATAAAACCATTCGTCTCGGGAAGTGATCTGAGAACTGAAGATGCCGGATTATCAAATTCCATATCAAAAAACCTGACATGGGAGTACTCTTTCTCAAGTTCCTCTGCGATTTCGTAAACGGGGATGCACATAGGTCCCATTCTGCCACAGATGATCATTACATTTTCATTTTCGCTGACTGCTTTTTTAAAGTCTTCAGCATTTTCAAGGTGTTTTAAATTTGTGTATAGCATATTTCTGTTTTTTAATCCGGGTGCAAATATATCTTCAAAAAAGTTCGGTTATGTGAAAAGAGGCATCACAGTGGACAAACTAAAAATTGATCTGCAACAGCTTTTTTATTGATTTAAATTAATTTTGCCGTATCTATTTATAAGAATGAAGACCATACTCAACACCGACAGTGATTTTTTCTGTGATATCGACGCTCCATGTTTCCGTGATCTCACAAAGGAGGAGACCGAACTTATAAGAAAAAGCCGAACCCAGGTACTTTTCAGAAAGGGTGAGAACCTGACCAAGCAGGGAGCCTTTTCATCTTATGTATTGTTTGTAATAAACGGTCTTGCACTGCAGTACATTGAAGGCACAGGGCCAAAAAATTTCAACCTCAGGATCATTAAAGCAGGTGAATTTATTGGTCTGTCGGCTGTCTTTAATGAGAATATATTCACTTATTCCACGGTGGCCATCACTGGTTGTCAGGTTTATCTGATTGAAAGAGAAGCTATTGTGAAGCTTGTAAAAAAGAATGGCAATTTCGGATTCAGCCTTATGAAACGCTATTGCATCCAGAGTACCGCCTTGTATGCTACCATAACCAATCTCACCACCAGGCAGATGAACGGCCGGATGGCAGATACTCTTATTTATATCGACGGATTCAGGACAGAATTCCCTGAAATTTTCACTCTGCTTACCAGGAGGGAGCTTGCCGATTTTGCCGGTATATCGACAGAAAGCGCAGTGAAACTGCTAAAAGTATTTGAGAAGGAAGGGATAATAGAGCTTCACGATAAGGATATTATTGTAAGGAAACATGATTCTCTTGCTGAGATAAGGAGGATAGGATAGAGTTAAAATCAGAAGTGCTGCTGTCGCTGGTTCCCTGACGGAAATATTATTTGTCATTCGCCGGCTTCAGGTAGTAAACTGCAGTTCGGTAAGCGTTTTATAGAGTCCGCTTCCGTTTGATATAAGTTCGACATGGGTGCCTTCCTCGATCACCCGTCCTTCGTTGAGAACGATAATTTTATCAGCATTTCTGACAGTTGAAAGTCTGTGGGCTATGACTACCGAGGTCCGGCCTTTCATAAGTTTATCGAGAGCCTCCTGTACCAGTCTTTCCGACTCGGAGTCGAGCGATGAGGTAGCTTCATCGAGAATAAGTATCTTCGGGTCTCTGAGGACAGCCCGCGCAATTGCTATCCTCTGGCGCTGGCCTCCTGAGAGTTGTACGCCCCGTTCGCCGACAACTGTGTCGAGTTTATCGGGGAAGGCGCTGATGAAGTTCCAGGCGTTTGCTCTTATGGCAGCATCAACGATCTCATCTTCAGTCGCATTCTGCTTACCGTAAGCTATGTTTTCCCTGATGGTCCCGCCGAAGAGGAAGACATCCTGCATCACTATGGCCATCTGCGACCTTAATGCTGTCACCGGAAATATACTGCTGTCGCGGCCGTCGAACAGGATCCTTCCGCTGCTGATGTCGTAAAATTTCAGCAGAAGGGCTGCAATGGTGGTTTTCCCTGCGCCACTCGGACCTACCAGTGCTATCTCCTGGCCCGGTTCAATGACAAAGCTGACATCTCTGAGTACGGGAAAATCTTTCCGGGAAGGGTAGTTGAAATCAACATGGTCAAATTCTATCCTGCCTGTAAGATTATGTGAAGGATCGTGGACATATATCTCTCCGGCATGTTCAGCTTCTTCGTCAAAAAGAAGAAGCAGGTTTTCTGCGGCGCCTATGGTTCTCTGCAGCCTGGTGTAAACGCTTGCCATTCCGGCAACATTACCGGCTATGAAGCCTGAATAAACCACAAAGGAGAAAAGCTGCCCGGCGTCCATAAGACCTTTTGAGATCATCACGGAACCGCGCCATATTACAAGCGCCATCGACATGAAGATACCCATTCCTATGAACGACATCAAAGCCTGGTATTTTCCGCTTTTTATACCTGTCCTGGCTACCTCATCAGTTTTTCCCCGGTAACGTTCACTTTCAAATCTTTCATTCGTGAAAGCCTTTACATTCTGTATCCCCTGAAGCGTCTCTTCGACGATGGTATTTGATTCGGCTACATACGATTGTGCTTTTTTTGAAAAGCGGCGGACTGCTCTTCCCGTGAAAAAGGCCAGAAGCGCCATTCCCGGAACGATTGCCAGAGTGAAGAGTGTCAGCTTCAGGGAGGTGATCATCATAAAAGTTATACCTCCCACTATCACCAGCACCTGGGAAAGGAAATCGGCAAGGGTATTTGTTATTGTATCATGCAGAAGAGCTATGTCAGCCGAAATTCTGCTGTTGAGTTCCCCGACCCTTCGTTCCGAGAAGAAAGTCATCGGAAGTTTAATGAGATGATTATAAAGACTCTGGCGGATCGAAGCCAGCGTACGTTCGGTGACATGTACAAAGAGCCGTGTACGTATGTAGGCAAAAACGGCATGTAACACCAGGATTGCAAGAAGAGTGAAGCCTGTTATGGTAATTTCCCGCGTCAGGTTTCCCCTGGTCCCAAGATCGACCATATCGCCGAGCAGCTTCGGGAACATAAGGTTTAAACCTGTGGCTATGAGAAGACACAGAAGCCCCAGGGCAAATTTCCATCTGAACGGCCTGAGGTAGCTGTATAATTTAAGCAGTTCCTTCAGACCGCTGGCTGACACCTTAACCTGTTTTTCCTGCATCTGTTTTTCCGTATATTTGTTGAGACTTATTCCGCAGGCAATTGTTCATCTGATTTGAAAAAAAATCATTCTTTTCTGCTTTTCCCGGTGAGGATAATGAATGAATGATCGCCCGGAGGAAGGTTGATCTGAAATTGTTTAAGGTCCCCTTCAGTGTCTTTACCCTCAATTTCCTCATCTCCTTTTTCGACCCTTTCCGCCTCCAGTAATAATGTTGCTGTGCTGTTAGGAGGTATTGAAGTGTGGTATTCGATTGCATCCCCTGCCTGTTTCCATTCAGAAATTATAGTTCCGTAAGGCCCTTCGTGTGTTGCCCTGAAGTTTTCCAGTCCTTCAGGGAAGATTGGCCGGAGTATCACATTTTTGAATCCGGGGGCTTTTTCGTCAGGGAATATGCCGCCCGGACCTTTGTAATACCAGGCATTTATCTCTCCGAACATAATATGGTTCATCGATATGTCTCTGGCGGCATCAAGAGGCCAGTTTTCGAAGAAAGTGGTGGCCCCGTTAACTATCCACCAGCCCCATGAAGGGAATGTCTCCTGTGAGGCCATTCTATATGCAAGATCGCTGTAACCGTTGTCGCTTAGCGCATTAAGGATCGTTTTTGTACCCAGAAGCCCCACGTCGATATGTTCATTGTCTGCAACAACCCTTGTGGCAAGGTTCGCTGCAACGCGGTCTGTATATGCGTCGGGTACAAGGCCCCAGTGAAGAGCTGTGCTCATCTCTGTCTGTAATCCTTTACCGTAAATTGCACTGGTGGTGTCGAGATACTTTTCGTTGAAGGCATCCCTTATCTTTTCTGCAAGCTGACTGTATTTATCTGCATCTGACTCTTTTCCCAGCAGGCTGGCAGCTTTTGCAAGAATTGTCACGTCGGTAAAATAATAAGCCGTGGAAGTAAATTCCTTAGGGGTTACTGATTTAACAGGAACCCAGTCGCCAAGTCCCCAGTCGGTAAGTCCCATGGGGCTTATTGATTCTATATAATCGACATAACTCCTGATGTTGTCGTAGCAACTTTCGAGCAGGCGACTGTCACCGTAAAAAAGGTATATATTCCAGGGTATCAGTGCTATTGTGCTGGTCCAGTCGGGTCCGTTGGCCCAGTGGTAACCCCATCCCGAAGTGGGGATTATTGCCGGAAGAACACCGTTTGGGAGTTGTTCATCCTGATGGTCGGCGAGCCATTTTTCATAGATTGTAATAGCATCATAATTATAAAGCCCTGTTTCAATGTTTATGTGGGCATCGCCTGTCCATCCGTTTTTTTCCCGCTGGGGACAGTCGGTGGGGTAACCGAAAAGATTCGACAAGTACGATGCGTTTGAAGCCTGCCATGTGAGGTTGAGAGTTTTGTTTGAGGAGCTTATGCTTCCCGCCGGAGGTACGTCACTGTGCATGAAGAAAGCTGTGATGTTGTCGCTGGTAAGTTCAACAGGCTTATCTGAAATGACTTCCACATACTGAAAACCCTTGTAGTTAAAAAGAGGCATGAAGACATCTTCCTTCTTTCCGCTGAGAATGAAAATATCAGTCTGGAAAGGATCCGAGTCGTCAACAGGGCGGTAGTGGACATCGATATTTGAAAGATCGGCATGTCCGCGCAAATCAAGGCGTTCTGAGTGAATCAGCCTGATCTCTGTTCCTTTTTCCCCGGCAACCTTTATTTGTGTAACACCAGCGATATTTCTTCCGAAGTCGAAAAGGTAATTACTGTTGCTGAACCTGGTCATTTTCACAGCGGGGATCTCTGTAACATTTCGTACCGGATGGAGTGCCTGAGCTGTAATATTCGGCGAAGGGGCTCCCGTGTTGAGCGGATTCTTCCATTTTGAATCATCGAAGCCGGGCATGTTCCATCCCGGTTGTTCCAGCCTGGCATCGTAGTGTTCGGCTGTATAGATGCTGTTGAATATCACCGGTGAATGTGATGTAAGCCAGTCTTTGTCAGTGGCTATTATCTGTTCACTTCCGTCGTCGTATTTTATCCTGAGGTCGAGGCAGAATTTCGGACGGGCCCGCCAGGGGGCTTTGTCGAAGTACCAGACAGCTGTTGACTGGTGGTTATACCACCCGTTACCAAGGATTACTCCGACCGCATTATCCCCGGTATTAAGCAGATCCGTCACGTCATGAGTTACGTAAAGGGTTCTTCGGTCGAAACGCGTGTACATGGGATCGAGACGGTGATCTCCGGCCTTTTTACCGTTGACAGATAATTCATAAAGGCCTGCCACTGCAATATAAACCCTTGCCGATTGTATATCTTTTGCTACGGTGAATTCCTTTCTGAAATAAGGTGCCGGCTTAAGATTATAATCATAAGTGTCGGTTATCCAGTGTCCTTTCCAGAGGTCCTTTTTCATGTAGCCTGTCACGAAGGAAGCCAGGGAAGAAGGATTTGTCCATCCGCCTTTGTTATATTTTATCTTTACCTTCCAGTAATATCTGGTGAGCGGTTTCAGTGGCGGACCTTCGTAAACCACTGGCATGGTAGTGGAATTTATGACGCCTGAATCCCATATATCTCCAGACCCTGAAGCCACTGATGCTGAATCTGTTCCTGTTATTATTGAGTAAGCCGTCTGCATCACTCCATCACCGTTGGTCTGAAGCTTCCAGGTAAAACGGGGCTTGTCAGTGTCGATTCCGACCGGGTTGACAAGGTATTCACATTTCAGGTCTTCAACCCGGACGGTTGTATTTTCTCCCAGGCATGAGAACAAGGTTATAAGACTTAACAGAAGGAGTACATTTCTCATCAGGCAGTAGCTTATAATTCTGCGAGAAGCTGCTTCACGATAGTTGAGATTTCCCTGCCGTCGGCTTTCCCTGCCAGTTCTTTCGTTGCTACACCCATGACTTTTCCCATATCGGCAGGTGTTTTTGCGCCTGTCTTCAGTACGATCTCCTTGAGGGCTTTTTCGAGTTCATCAGGGCTCATCTTTGCAGGCAGGTAGTTATCGAGAACATCTGCTTCGGCGTTTTCCTTTGCGGCGAGTTCCTGCCTGTTATTTTCAGAATATATCTGTGCCGATTCTCTTCTCTGCTTAACAAGCTTTTGAATTACTTTCAGTTCCTCATCAGACGTCAGTTCCTGCTGTCCTTTTTCAGATTTTGCAAGGAGGAAGGCTGTCTTTGCTGCCCTGATCGCTTCCAGAGCGACTTTATCACCGCTTTTCATTGCAATGACCAGGTCGTTTGAAATTTTTTCGGTTAATGACATTGTAAAATATTATTTAGTGTATGCTGAATTGATTTGTTCAGAAATATTGCCCCGATGCAGCACGACTCACTTCGGTTCCACATGAATAGTCATATTAAGGTTTTCAAATAATCCCATAAGTTTTTCCTCGATTTCATCACAGTATTTATGGGCATCGCTTACTGACTCCTTTCCGGCAACTTCAACATGGATGTCAATAAACCTGTAGTTACCTGCTTTCCTGGTTCGGAGATCATGATATATGACACCCATTTCATCCAGTTTATCCTCCAGGGCTTTTAGTTCTTCTTTAGCCCATGAGGAGTCCATCAGAGGCCAGAATGCACGTTTCAGCAGTTCGCCCGATTCTTTGATGATATAGAGAGCAACGATAATTGCTATCACGGGATCGAGCCATTCAATATCTGTAAGTATTATAAGGCCCAGTCCTGCTGCCACACCTGCTGAGGTGTAGACATCTGTTCTAAGGTGAAGAGCATCAGCTTCGAGGGCAAGAGACCGGGTTTCACGGGCCACTTTGTATAGTCTTTTCGAGACTATCCAGTTAACCAGTGCTGAAATTGCCATGACTGCAGACCCTAGCCAGAGGGATTCGAGGACAGCTTCCCCGCCAAGCAGCCGTTTCACTGCTTCAACGATTATCCAGACAGCTGCCCCAACTATAAGAAGAGCTTCTGTGACACCTGAAATATTTTCAACCTTCCCGTGTCCGTAAGGGTGTTTTGAGTCGGGCGGGGTATCAGAAACCTTCACGGCAAAAAAAGCTATCAGAGCAGCAATGAGGTCCATTGACGAGTGAATAGCTTCAGATATTATGCTTACTGAGCCGCTTAAAATGCCTGTTATCAGTTTTATCAATATCAGAAATGTATTGGATAAAACAGACAGGCGGGCTGTTTTTACCTTGATCTTCATAGGTAATATTTAGGGGACATAAAGGTAATCAGAAAACCAACAGTAAGGAAAATGTTCTTAAACAATAACAAGTTTGTATGACATGTTCCCCAGTCCTGACTTTTCGCCGTGCTCAAGACCTGCTTTCCAGAAAGTGTCGGGATGGGCAGCCCTGAATTTGTCTTTTCCCTTCATATCTTCATGATTGTGGCTGTCTCTTATTTTGCTTCCCGGAAGGGCTGGAGCAGCCATCACCATTTCCGCGCATGCATGGTCGAGTGCCACGGGGTCGAAAGAAGCAGCTATGCCTATATCCGGTACAAGCGGATAGTCGTTCGAATCCCAGCAGTCACAGTCGGGAGATACGTTCATAATGAAACTGATATGGAAGGCAGGTTTATCCTTCACCACGGCCATCGAATATTCCGAGATCCTTTTACAGGCAATCTCCGAGGTGCTTGCCCACACAACCCTCGATGCATCGTACTGACATACGGCGACACACTGGCCGCAGCCCACACATTTTTCATAGTCGATATGAGCTATCCTGTCGGGGCCGACTCTGATTGCATCATAAGCACAATATTTCTCGCACACCCTGCAACCAGTGCAGTTTTTTTCAAATATCCTGGGTGAAGATCCGGAATGCAGAAAAAGCTTGCCGCCCACAGATGCACAACCCATGCCCAGATTTTTCAACACTCCGCCGAAACCTGTAAGTTCATGCCCCTTGAAATGAGTCATGGAAATTATAACATCGGCGTCGGCGATGGCTGACCCTATTTTGGCGCTTTCACATAGTTCTGAATTTATGGGTATCTCCCTGAATTCTGTTCCCCTTATCCCGTCGGCTATTATCACCGGGCAACAGGTAGCCAGCGGATTGAACCCGTTTTCAAATGCAGCGTCAATATGGGCCGGTGCATTGGAACGTCGTCCGTAATACAAAGTGTTACAATCGGTCAGAAAGGGCACAGCTCCTCTGGCTTTAAGGAACTTAACAATTACAGAGGCATAGTTGGGTCTGATGTAGGCCAGGTTGCCCGGTTCTCCGAAATGAATCTTTATTGCCACCAGCTTCCTGTCGAAATCTATTTTTTCGATGCCTGCCCTCTTAATCAGTCTTTCCAGTTTGGTTAAAAGATTGTGAGGAGGTTTCACTCTGAGGTCTGTGAAGTATACTTCTGATTCCGGCATAGGTTTATTTTAATTTTACTGTATTTCACGTTATTCATCCTGGCCCCGGGAGCTCGCTGATTTTGTCGCGGATATTCTCTATCAGCCATTTAGGTGTTGATGTGGCTCCGCATACCCCGACAGTATTTATTCCTGTGAACCAGTTCTTATCCACTTCTCCGGGAGCTGATACAAAATAGGTCTGCGGGTTTACGTTTTTACAGACATTGTAGAGCATTTTACCGTTGGAGCTCTCCCTGCCACTGACGAATACTATTACCTCGTGTTCCCTGGCAAATTTTTGAAGATCCGGCTCCCTGTTGGATACCTGTCCGCAGATCGTTTTATGGACTATAAGTGATTTTTCAGGCTCTCTGATACCCGAACTGCGCATTTTCTCACGTATTAACCCTGCGATTTCATCATAAGCCTTAACGCTCATGGTGGTCTGTGAGAAGAGGCATACAGGGCGCGAAATGTCTATTTTACTGAGGTCGCCAGGACCGGAGACGATAATCCCTTCCCCGCCGGTCTGGCCCATAAGACCAATTACCTCTGCATGACCAGGTTTGCCAAAGATAACTATCTGTCCTTCACACTTGTGTGATTTTTTAACTGCATCCCTTATCCTTGACTGCAGTTTCCTTACTATGGGACATGTGGCTTCGATAATGGTGATGTTATTTTCTTTTGCTGTCTGGTAGGTTTCAGGGGGTTCTCCGTGAGCCCTGATAAGTACCTTGCAGTTTCTCAGTTTCCTGAACTCGTCGTGTGTTATTGAGATAAGGCCGATTGAAAGAAGTCTTTTTACTTCCATGTCGTTGTGAACGATAGATCCCAGCGAATAGACTTTTTCACCTTTAAGTAATGATTTTTCGGCAATTTCTACGGCATTTCTGACGCCAAAGCAAAAGCCGGAATTCCCATCGATCTCAATTTTCATTCAGCTTCCCATCAATTATTTGCATGACCCATGACATCTGTTCGGCAACACTCATTCTGGTATTATCGAGGACAATTGCATCGTCGGCCTTCCTGAGAGGGCTGATGTCACGGTTCTCATCGGTGATATCGCGGGTGATAATATTCTTTTTTATCTCTTCAAAATCAACCTTGAGACCTTTCCTGCTGAGCTCATCATACCTCCTTCCGGCCCTTACATCCACTGAGGCCGTCATGAATATCTTAAGGTCGGCATCGGGAAATACAACCGTCCCGATATCCCTTCCGTCCATGACGATACCTTTAAACATTCCTATCTGTCTCTGCAGTTCAACCATCCTGGTCCGTACTTCTGCAATAGTGCTTATACGGCTCACATATTTTGACACTTCAATACCTCTGATCTCTTCTTCAACATTTTCTGAGTTCAGGTATGTGTCAAATTCTCCCCTGTCGGGATTGTAAACGAATTCAATATGAATTGCAGGAAGGCCGGCTGCTATTGAATCATGATCGAGATAGTTATCTCCGATGAGTCCGTTTCTCATGCAGTAAAGAGTGACAGCCCTGTACATTGCACCGCTGTCGATGAAGATATAGTTTAGCTCCCTGGCTATGGCTTTTGCGAAGGTGCTCTTGCCGCAGGATGAGTAACCATCAATTGCAATGATAAGCTTCTTTTTCATCATGGTTAATCACAAAGGTGATAATTAGCCCTGAATTTTCAAAACTTCATTTTCTGAACCTGCTGTATAGCATGTCGGGCCGTATGACCAGTGAAACATGGTTTGAAGAACCTGCAAGATGGTATCTTGCACGACCGAATTCTATATTCAGGAATGAAGTATTTATACCGAAACCCCATGAAAAACCAACTGTGGAAACACGGCTGTCGAGCTTAAGTTCGCTTCTTCGCTGGTAGTTGTATCCTGCACTGAGGTAGAAATTTTTATGAGGTATAAGTTCCACACCTGTGACAACATGACGGAGTATGTTTTCAAAAAAATCAGATGATGAGCTTCCATCTGTTCCCGAAAGAGTATCGTTATAATGATACGAAAGGTCAAATTTCTCCAGATGCTTTATTGTCAGGGAGAAACGAAAGGGGGCATGAGCCAGTTTCTGGGTAACTCCAGCCTCTATTTCGAAAGGAAGCTTTTGCCGCGCCTCACCGGCATATGTTGTAACTTCGAGACCTATATTTCTGAAAACCATACCTGCCGAGAAGAGACCTGAACGACTGAAGTAGGCTCCTCCGATGTCAAGGGCAAACCCGAAAGATGTATATTTTTCAAGATGGGAGAGTACCGGTTTGAAGTTCACACCAACACTGAAGACAGAATCTATAGGTCGTGACCACATCAGGGAGAGAGCGTATTCAGAGGCAGTGAAGCTCCCTGTTATATTTCCTGACGGATCGGCTTCGGTGAATGAACCGTAATTCAGATAGGTGATCCCTCCTGCAAAATTACCCTTCCCCTCATACGATTTTGAATACAGGGCCAGCCCGTAATTAACACCGGCAAAATAATTTACATAGTTAAGGGCCATGATGTTATTCATGCTCTCTTCAAGCAGTGCAGGGTTGTGGTAAGCCAGGTTCGGATTTTCTGTCTTCAGGGATACGTTAGTTCCGCCAAGAGATGATACCAGTCCTGAATGTGTAAGATTGAGGAATTCGTAAATATTGTCACCACCCGTCTGGGCAGCGGAAACGATTGTCAGCACTGAAAATATGGCACTATGGAAGATCTTTCTCAGCATAAGTATCAAAGATAATACGAAATATTAAACGGTCCGACAGGCTGTGACAGTATTGAACAACAGGTTGAATGATCAGGCAGTTTTGCCCGTAAGTATCAGCGCCTCATCGGTTTTCTTCTTTCGCCCGTTAATTTGCGACATAAAAAGACCGGCAATGACAATTATCATCCCCACTATGTTGTTTAAATGAAGCTTTTCGCCGAGGAGGATGAATGAAAAAATTGCAGTGAATACAGGGATGCAGTTCGAAAATATGTTTGCCCTGGTTATTCCCATGTTCCTGACGGAATATGCGAACAGGATAAAAGCTCCGCATGATGCAAAGAATGCCAGTTCGACTACCGGTAAAAAATGCCGGAGGCTGAAAGGTCCGCCTGTCAGATGTTTCAGGTCGGTGATAAGGAACAGGGGCATGAAGAGCAACACCCCAATGATATTCTGAACATTAACGATGAACACCGGATTGTATGATCCTACAAGGCGGCTGAGGGTAAGGTTGTATCCTACAGCTGAGAAGACAGCCAGGATCATGAGCATCAGACCTTTAATGTTGAATGACAATGAACCGTCTTTTTCAAGGATAAATACCAGTACTCCTATAAAAGAGATTATAATACCTGCGTAGTTGATGATTTTCAGCCTTTCGCCGAAGATGAGCCATGCTCCCAGGGTGGCTATGACAGGGATGGTAGATATAAGAACCGATCCTGTTGTTGCGGAAACATATGTAAGACCAAAGCTTTCACCCAGGAAATAAAAGAAAGGTTCAAACAATGCAAGGATAGCAAACAACTTCCTGTCTTTCTTCTTAATTTCGATGAAGCCTTTTGTAAGAAAGAGATATAATGAAAGTATTATAACAGATATGAGAAGCCTGAAAAAAACTATTGTAACCGGCCTGAAGGCTTCATTTGCAATCTTGAACCAGATGAAAGAGAAAGCCCAGAATATCATCGCGGTAACGATGGCAGCATATGTTTTAAAGGGGCTCCTGATCATGATTGTCAAATAAGCCGCGAAATTATATGATAAAAATTAAAATGACAGTCAGCCGGCGATAATAAATCACAGGAATTAAATTTTTACCTGTGTCAGAACGGGCTTCCCTCTTATTCCGGCAGAGGCTGATTATATGTCCGTCCTTTCGACCATCAGATTCGGAAATAATACATACATCGTTTAAAATGCATATAATCAATTATATAAATGAATGGATTATTTCGAACATGATGTAAAAATGATATGGTCTGCATTTGATGATGAATCATAAATTATTATATTTGCCGCCTCAGATGAAAACCTGTGAGATCTTTTTTTTATAAAATCTTATTTATTAGTAGTTTAACTCAAAAATCTATTGAATGAAAATACTGGTATGTATCAGTAATGTTCCCGACACCACGACGAAGATCAGGATAGCAGAAGGAAATGCTTCGATCGACACTACGGGAATCCAGTGGGTTATAAATCCATGGGATGAGCTCTCGCTTACAAGGGCGCTGGAGTTGAAGGATGATCCTGCCTCCGGTGTTAAAACCGTGACTGTTGCTCATGTGGGACCCGCTTCATCGGAGCCCACAATTAGAAAAGCCCTGGCTATAGGTGCCGATGATGCGATACGTGTTAATGCAGAGTCGTCGGATGCCTGGTATGTTGCCACACAGCTTGCCGAAGTGGTGAAAAAGGAACAGTTTGATATAATAATGTGCGGGATAGAATCGAGCGACTACAATGGTTCCGTTGTAGGTGGCATGGTGGCCGAATTTGCTGGCATTCCTTCTGTTTCAGCTGTATCATCGCTCAGTATCGAAGGAGGAAATATGTTGATAACGCGCGAAATTGACGGGGGGAAGGAAATACTGACTGTACCGGCTCCTTTTCTGGCTGTGGTGCAGAAGGGTATTGCAAAAGAGCCGAGGATAGCTGCTATGAGAGGGATTATGATGGCACGAACGAAGCCGGTAAAAGTGTATGAACCTGTTCAGGCAGAGCCACTGACGGAGATCATCGCCCTGGAGAAACCGGCCGCGAGGTCAGCCTGTAAATTGGTTGATGCCTCAGAACCTGGAAAACTCATAGAACTTTTAAAGGATGAAGCTAAAGTTATCTGATAATTAATAATAACATTCGAAAATATGTCAGTATTAGTATATACCGAAAACTGGGACGGAAAATTCAAGAAGCTCACATACGAGCTTATATCATACGCATATGCTGTTGCCGGGATGATGAACACATCGGTTACGGCGCTGTCAATCGGAAAAGTTGACGAGGAAGAGCTTAAGCAACTAGGCCGCTATGGGGCAAAAAAGATCATCAGTGCAGAAAATGAACTTCTTACTACGCTTGACAATCAGGCACATACAGGTGTCATTGCCGGCATTGCGCAAAGCGAGAAGGCTGAAGTGATAATCATGTCGAATAACAATGCCGGAAAAGCATTGGCTCCTAGGCTGGCTGTAAGGCTGAAGGCAGGAGTTGGATCAGGCGTAAGCCGCCTTCCTCTGAATCTGAATCCTTTCACTGTTTACAGGAGAGCCTATTCAGGGAATGCTTATGCCCATGTTGTGATAAGATCTGAAATTAAAATTATAACCCTGGCGCAGAATTCATTTGAGCTGAAGGAAACAAATGAGACAGCCCTTATTGAAAGGCTGAATGTTGCTGTTGACCCCTCATCAGTTAAAACCACCGTTAAGGAGGTTAAAAAACAAACAGGGAAGGTGCTTCTTACAGACGCAGATATAGTTGTGTCGGGAGGAAGAGGTATGAAATCACCCGATAACTGGGGACCTCTGACAGAACTGGCAGAAGCCCTCGGAGGTGCAACTGCCTGTTCACGTCCGGTTTCTGACGAAGGATGGCGTCCTCACGAAGAGCATACAGGACAGACAGGCAAAATCATTGCACCAAATCTTTATATTGCGGTAGGAATATCAGGAGCCACACAGCATCTGGCAGGGATAAGTGCCTCTAAATATATTGTGGCAATAAACAGCGACAAGGATGCTCCTATTTTTGAAGCTGCACAATACGGGATCGTGGGCGATGCAATGAAGGTCCTTCCGCAGCTGGTAACTGCCGTAAAGGAGATCAGGAAATAATATGGCCAGACAGATCATTTTTGCCGCAGCCCTGCTGCTAACCTTCGGAGTATTTTTCTATACTGTTAACAGGCTTATTAAATACTTCAGGTTCACACGTGCCGGATTCCCAGTAAAAAATTTTGGGAAAAGAACAGCCGTGATGCTGAAAGTGGCTTTCGGCCAGACCAAGATATTCCGCAAACCGGTGCTGGGATTTATCCATGCATTGGTTTTCTGGGGCTTCTGCGTGATATTTCTGGGAAGCATAGAGATGGTAATCGACGGTCTTGCAGGGATTGAGAAATCACTAAATTTCCTCGGACCTGTTCATGATTTCATAATGGCCTCGGGAGATGTTTTCGCAATCATAATTGCCGTGGCGGTACTGGTCTTTCTTGCCCGCCGCCTGTTCTTCAGGATCAGCAGGTTCGAAGGTTCTGAAATGAAGAAGAGGTCTCATGTTGACGCAAACATTTCGCTGACGCTGATCTTTTTGCTGATGGTTTCGCTTATATCCATGAACGTGGGTTACCTGGGATATGTTCATTCGACCGGAGGGACTGTTGATGGTCTGTACCCATTCTCGGGCCTGCTTCTTAAGCTTTCCGGAGAGACGTCAGCCACAGGTTTCCATGTTATTTATGAAGCATCGTGGTGGATACATATCCTTACCATCTTCTTCTTCGCCAACTACCTGCCCTATTCAAAGCATTTCCATGTATTCATGTCGGTTCCCAATGTCTTTCTTTCAAGACTCGATCCTCCGGGTAAGCTCGATAATATGGAAAGTATTACCAGGGAAGTGAAGATAATGATGGATCCTGAGACGGCATTTTCAGCTGCCCCTGCTGAAACTGTTCCTGAAAGGTTTGGAGTTAAGGATGCAGAAGATTCAACCTGGAAAAATTATTTTGATTCTCTTTCATGCACCGAATGCGGAAGGTGTACATCAGTATGTCCTGCCAATCTCACGGGCAAAAAACTCTCCCCGAGAAAGATCATGATGGATCTGAGAGCCAGGATGAAGGAAAAAGGGCCTCTGATGGTCAAAAACGGAAAGGATTTCAGCGACGGGCGTTCACTACTGAGGGACTTCATAAGCGAGGAGGAGCTATGGGCCTGTACAACGTGTAATGCCTGTGTCCAGGAGTGCCCGGTAAACATTAATCATCCTTCGCTGATCCTTGACATGCGCAGATACCTCGTACTCGAAGAAGCTTCTGCACCCGGTGAACTTAAGGCTGTCTTTAACAACATAGAAAATAACGGTGCTCCGTGGCAGTATTCAGCCGAGGACAGACTGAACTGGGCAAAGGATATCGAAGTTCCCGTAATGGCCGACCTTCATGCCCGGGGCGAAAAGCCTGAGTACCTTTTCTGGGTGGGATGTGCAGGAGCTTTTGATGACAGATACAGGAAAGTTACAGGAGCTTTTGCAAAAATCCTTAACCATCTGAACGTCAGCTATGCGGTTCTTGGTAAAGAAGAAAGCTGCACAGGCGATCCGGCCAGACGTGCCGGAAATGAAATGCTTTTCCAGATGCAGGCTATCCAGCTTATTACAACCCTGCAGGGCTATGGAGTTACTAAAATCATAACAACATGTCCTCATTGTTTTAATACCCTGAAAAATGAATATCCCGATCTGGGAGGCAACTTTGAGGTTGTAAACTACGTCAGCCTCCTTAAGGAATTCGTGAGTTCAGGAAGACTGAAAATATCTGCTTCAGTCCTGGAGGGGAGGAAAATCACCTATCATGATCCCTGTTATCTGGGAAGAGCCAATGACATATATAATGACCCCAGGACTGTAATTAATCACCTTGGTGCTGATCTCAAAGAAATGGAAAGGAACAGGAGCTTTGCACTCTGTTGCGGCGCCGGAGGAGCGCAGATGTTCAAGGAAGCTGAAGAGGGAGAAAAGGAGATCTTCATTGAAAGGACAGAAGACGCCCTTGAAACCGGTTCGGAAATAATAGCAACAGCATGCCCCTTCTGTATGACCATGCTTACCGACGGTCTGAAATATAAGAACAGGGAAGAAGAAATAAAAAATTACGATATTGCAGAACTGATGGTCCAGGCTTTGGGACTTTAACTCAGTTGGCAGTTGGCAGTTGGCAGTTGGCAGTTGGCAAAAAGTGACTTTGAGAATAACGATAATCTAATTTCATTACATAATGATGGAGAATAAAAAGATCCTTAGAAGCGGCGAATTCCTGGTGGCTGAAACCAGCCCGGAAGATATCTTCATTCCCGAAGAATACAATGAGGAACAGTTAATGATTGCCCAGACCTGCCGTGATTTTCTGGAAGCGGAGGTTTATCCGAAAATGAACGATCTGGAAAAAGGCGACAGGGAACTCATGCAGAGCATACTCAAAAAATCAGGGGAACTTGGACTTATGGGTATTGCCGTACCTGAAGAGTTCGGGGGTTTCGGACAATCGTTTGTCACACAGATGCTTGCTGCCGAGACTACCGGTGCAGGCTATTCCTTTTCGGTAGCTTACATGGCGCATTGCGGCATCGGGACCATGCCCATTCTGTATTACGGCAACAAGGATCAGAGGGAACGTTATGTTACCCGGCTGGCTACAGGCGAAATAATCGGAGCCTACTGTCTTACCGAACCGGGTGCCGGTAGCGACGCCAATGCCGGAAAAACAAATGCAACACTTTCCGCCGACGGTCTGCATTATATCCTTAACGGCCAGAAGATGTGGATAACAAATGCAGGCTTTGCTGACACTCAGATCGTTTTTGCCAAGATCGACAACGACAGGGTGCTGAGCGCTTTCATAGTCGAAAAAAATTATCCCGGGGTTGTTGTCGGTCCGGATGAACACAAGATGGGCATTAAAGGCTCTTCGACAGCACAGATCTATTATAACGATGTTAAGGTTCCTGTTGAAAACCTCCTTGGAAAGAGAGGCGAAGGATTCAGGATAGCTCTCAGCATCCTTCACATGGGCAGACTGAAGCTTGGTGCAAACGTCCTCGGAGCTGCCAAAAAAGCAATAAGCGATTCTGTAAAATATGCCGGTGAAAGAAAACAGTTCGGGGTACTCATTTCTTCTTTCGGAGCCATAAAGCATAAGCTTGCCAGCCAGGTTATCAGACTCTTTGCTGCAGAATCGGCAGTATACAGGGTAAGCCATGATGTCGACAGGATGATGGCGATGATACAGGGGGAATGCGGCGACTACGGGCGCACGGCCATAGAATCGATAAGCCATTATGCAGTGGAAGCTGCGATACTTAAGGTTTACGGATCGGAGATGCTCGATTTTGTTGCCGACGAAGCTGTTCAGATACACGGCGGAATGGGCTATTCTGCAGAACTTGATATAGAAAGAGGATACCGCGATTCCAGGATAAACAGGATATTCGAGGGTACAAATGAAATAAACCGTCTTCTGGTAGTCGATACAGCCATGAAACGTGCCATGAAGGGCGAATTTGATCTCTTCGGAAAAGCAGAAGCTCTTTACAACGATGTTGCTTCCCTGGCTGACCGGGTTGTTGCAGGTGAAGACTATTTCGGTGAGAAGAAAAACTACGTGGAGAACTTCAAAAAGCTTATTCTGGTATGTATACACGGTGTTACGCAGAAATTCGGCAGGGGACTCATTCACGAGCAGGAAGTGCTTAACAACATTGCCGATATGATGATGGAGACCTATGTTGCTGAATCACTCCTTCTCAGGGTGGCCAAACTCGAAAAATTCAAATCAGATATATCGGTTTATAAAGATATGGTCGATGTTTATATTTATGATGCTGCCGATATTATCCGTAAGTCGGCTGCCGATGCCATCTGCTCCTTCGCCGGTGATGAAACTCCGGACCTGATAAAAGCCTCTGCGACACTTTCAGCAGTCAGAAGCTTCAATGTAAAGGATGCTCGACGCCGGATCGCCGATAAGCTTATTGAAGATAATTGTTATAAATTCTGATATGTATTTGTATCCTGTCTGGGTCAGACTATGGCATATTGTCAATGCCATACTGATATTGATCCTGATATTTACCGGGATCAGCATCTTCTACCGGGAAAAATCAGCTTTCTTCTTCATAATGGAATACGACGGAGCCCGTGTATGGCATAATGTGTCTTCCATATTGCTTGTGATCAGCTATATAGGTTTTATTGCGGGAAACCTTGTCACTGATAATGGAAAACATTACAGAATAAGCGAAAAAAATTTCCTGCATGATCTTTCGGTTCAGCTTCGCTATATGACAACAGGTTTTTTCAGACGTGAAAAAAAACCTTTCCCAGTAACAGCAGAAAGAAAATTCAATCCTCTGCAGAAGCTTGCTTACCTGGCAATAATGTATGGCGTCTTTCCTCTTCTGGTCGTATCAGGTATTTATATGATGCTGAAAGGATTGCCTGAAGTCGGAAAGGTTGATGATGCACTGGCTCTACAGTTTGATCTGGTACATATTATTTCAGGTATTCTTATAACTCTTTTCCTCTTCGTTCATATTTATATGGCTGCCACCCTGGGTTCCACACCTTCGTCGGGACTAAGGAGCATTATCAGCGGATATGCTGAAACTGAAGAGTAGTAATGGCTGCTATGGTTTAAACAAAATACAAACCACTTGATGAGAGTTTTAAAACTCCTTTTCTCTCCTCTGTTAACAGCTTCTCTGTTTGTCATTGCAGTTATAACGATGGCAGCCGCCACCTTTATCGGGAATGATTTCGGGGCCGACGCAGCATACAGTACGGTTTACGGAGCAAGATGGTTTGAAATTTTATTGCTTTTTATTGTGATTAACCTCTCAGGCCAGCTGGTAATGTACCGGATGTTCAGAAAGCAGAAGCTTGCGATTGCCTTATTTCATATTGCCTTCATCATCATGATTGCCGGAGCCGGTATCACGAGGTATTTCGGATGGGAGGGTTCGGTTCATATCCGAGAGGGAGAGACAACCGCAAAAGCATTTCCCGAAGCAGATCATCTCGGTTATCGTGTATATGATGCGCAGGGAGATACCCTGACGGAATATTCTGTTCACTTCATCCCTGCAGCCGGAACGGCCAATAAGTTCAAAAAGAAGATTGAAGCAGGCAGCAAAACATTTGACCTGGTTCTGACAAGGGTAATCCCGAACGCACTTCAGAACATAACCGATGATACCGGAGGAGTGCCGATGATTTCCCTGATGGCAACAAAGGACATGCAGTCAGGTGAGCAGATACTTTTACGGGATGGGGAAACAAAGGAGGTATATGGTTTGTCAGTGGCACTGAATTCTGACGATTCTGCAGATATCAGGATTATTTACGGGTCGGGGGTGTTTTCTGTTGTTTCAGATATTGAAACGCAGATTACCAGCATGATGACGCGTGAATCGGTAACCAATAAAGCCGGGATTCCCTTTGAAATAAAACCCATGCAGGTAATTATGGCAGGGGATATCCGGCTGGTTGCCAGGGAGATGGCCGGATCGGGCAGGATACAGGCTGTCCATGCTGATCCGGGGCACCAGCTGACGGGCGAAAGCGCCTTTATATTCAGCCTCGGCTCAGGAAATGAGTCTCAGACTGTCACGCTCTGGAAGAATGACCAGGAAGATCTTGCCATAAGCCGTACCACCGTCAACGGATATACCTTCGAGATTTTTTTCGGATCCATAGCTGTCAATCTTCCTTTTTCACTTCATCTCGAGGACTTTATCCTTGAAAGATATCCGGGTTCAAACTCTCCCTCGGGTTACAGGAGTGAAGTTAACTTAACCGATTCAAAGACGGGCGAAAAACTGTCGGCCAGTATTTACATGAACAACATACTCAAGTACAGGGGTTATCGTCTTTACCAGTCGTCGTACGACAGCGATGAACTGGGAACCATACTTTCTGTAAATCATGATCCTGCAGGTCTGGCAGTGACTTATACAGGATATGCCACACTGATTTTATTCATCATAGTATCTCTTCTGTCACGTAATTCATTTTTCAGGAATGTAAAACCGGAGACATGGACCAACTCGTTGAGAAAGATGACAGTTGTGTTGTTCTTTCTTCTTGCCGGAGGCTCATTTTCGCTTTATGCCCAGCCATTCGTGCCCGGGAAGGAGGCGGCTGACGAATTGGGCAGCATCCTTGTTCAGGATCAGAAAGGAAGGACAAAACCACTTCACACCCTTGCCGGCGATATTATGCGGAAGGTAACCAGGGAGACAGGATTCAACGGCTTAACACCTCTGCAGGTTTTTTTCGCAGTCCATTACGATTTTGAGGAATGGAAAGATGTAGCTATGATCCGTGTATCGGATCGCGACCTGAGGCGTCGCCTGGGCATTTCAGACAACAAGGCGGCATTTTCCGATCTTGTGGAAATTGGAGGAGATGGCTCATACAGGCTTTCATCAGAAGTTAACCAGGCTTATGAAAAACCACCCGGGAGCAGGAGCAGATTCGACAAGGAAGTCATCAAGGTGGATGAGAGGCTGAATATATTGTATATGGTCTACCGTGGTGATTTCATGAATATTTTTCCACTGAAAGACGGAACCACCAGCTGGGGTCCTGCGACAGATGCACTCGAAAAAGCGGTGAGCAGTGAGGATTCATTGTACATCGTGAGTGTTGACAGGCTGTTATATGAGATCCTTGAAAATAATAATAAA
The DNA here is from genome assembly GCA_036759025.1 of Bacteroidales bacterium. Classification (GTDB taxonomy): domain Bacteria; phylum Bacteroidota; class Bacteroidia; order Bacteroidales; family VadinHA17; genus LD21. Next base: position 1,682 of record DAIOVL010000008.1, on the reverse strand, counting down.
CAGCAGGCCACGCAGTTATGTGAATCACTTAACGAATATCAGCAGAGGTTTTCAGAATACGATCTTCCCTCTGATTCAAAAATCAGGGCGGAAAGAATTTATTACAGGCTCGGGCTTTTTGAGAAGCTATTTCCCTTCTATGTTCTGACTGGTATATTGATGCTGTCGGTGCTGGTGATTATGGTAATCAATGGTGCAGAAAGGAAAAAAGTGCCGGCCCGGATGTTCGGATGGATCCTTCTGGCAGGTTTTGTACTTCACACCGCAGGACTTGCACTCAGGTGGTACATTTCGGGTCACTCGCCTATGAGCAACGGTTATGAGTCGATGATATTCATTTCGTGGGTAACCCTTTTTGCCGGGTTCATCTTCAGGCGCAGGTCTGACTTTGCCCTGGCCGGGACGGCGGTGCTGGCGGGGATGACTCTCCTTGTGGCTCACATGAGCTTCATGGACCCTGAGATTACAAACCTTGTACCGGTGCTCCAGTCGTACTGGCTTACCCTTCATGTTTCGGTGATAACCAGCAGCTATGCTTTTCTTGGTCTGGGCGCTATTCTGGGATTGATAACCATGATACTTCTTTTGTTTACGGCAGACAGGAATCGAAGCCGTATTTCTGAAACTCTCGATAATCTGGTTGTGATCAACTTCAGGACTCTCACACTGGGGCTCTATCTCCTAACCATTGGCACATTTCTGGGTGCCATATGGGCTAATGAATCGTGGGGAAGGTACTGGGGATGGGATCCGAAGGAAACATGGTCGCTGATAACAATAACAGTTTATGCATTTGTAACACATTCACGGCTGATCCCCGGAATGAAGGACATTTATACATTTAACTTTTTGTCTCTGGTTGCTTTTGCCTCGGTGCTTATGACCTATTTCGGGGTAAACTATTATTTGTCGGGACTGCATTCCTATGCAGGGGGAGAGCCGGTACCTGTGCCGCTATTTGTATATTTGTCTGTAATATTTCTTGCCGTATTGTGTGTGGCTGCCTATCTGAAGTACAGACAATACAGTAAAAGATAGTTGTAAGCATCATACTTGTAATCAACGAAACAGTTCATGGATGTTATTTCGTTAACACAGGAACTTATATCGTATAACAGCATTAATCCTCCCGGAAATGAGGAGGGAATAGCACGGTACACGGGGGCCCTGCTTGAAACAAACGGCTTCCGGACCATTTATATTCCTTATGGAGATAACAGGTTACATCTTGTTGCAGAGAAAGGATTATCCTCACATAAGCCTCCGTTGGTATTTTCAGGCCATTTTGACACTGTTCCGCTGGGAGAAAAGAGTTGGAGCATTGATCCTTTTGCAGGAAAAGCAGAAGACGGCAGGATATGGGGCAGAGGCTCATCCGACATGAAAGGAGGACTGGCTGCCATGATCTGTGCATCACTTGAAGCTTTCCGCGAATCTGAACCTGAGGGAGGGATAAGACTTATCATAACAGCAGGAGAAGAATCGGGATGTATGGGTGTGCAACACCTTGCCGGGGTGTGGAATGATCCGGGAAGGGCACGGGCTGTTATCGTCGGGGAACCGACTGCAAACCTTCCCGCGACAGGCCATAAGGGAGCAATCTATCTGAATGCTGTCACATCAGGCATTACCGCTCATTCCTCAATGCCTGAACTCGGAGATAATGCCATCTACAAGGCTGC
>DAIOVL010000007.1:22204-178706 GCA_036759025.1 Bacteroidales bacterium | reverse complement strand
AATGCATTACAAATCATTTAAAGAATTCTACTGGAAAAGAGCAATCTGGAATATAGGTATTCCCTGGGGATTTGTTACAGGGGTTTTATTTGCCATTGTCCGCAATAAGGAAGTGCTCGCCTATTTTACCAGAGGAATCACCCTGCTCCAGATACTCTTTTTCATCCTGGGGGGATTTCTGCTTGCATATACTCTGGGCAGAAATTTGTGGAAAAAAGGAAACAGGTATCTTCCTCAGGATGAAATGAAAAAATAAACACTATCCGCTGCACCTCGTGCTGATTGAGGTTAATTATCCCTTCTTTACCAGCGGATCCAGGCCCGGGGCAGATTCATTTCTCCCCGGGCTCCTTCATGGTAAGGACCCGGATGATTCCATACATCAATGGTTTTTTGTAACTTTATCTTCAAATTCATTCCACATGAAAAGAATTGCACTGACACTAATATGCATTGTGGCTTTTTTATCCGCCTGCACCGAAGAAACACCCCGTGCCGAACTTCTGGAATACAACATAGGCGGTAAGCTATATACCTTTAAAGGTTATGCTTACCGTTATACCGATTATATCGGAGCCGAACGGCAGGGCCTGGACTGGCACATCTATAACCTTGGACAATCTTCTCTCTATATTCAGGCGTACGACACATCTTTCGGTAAAACTATCTTCCCCTATCCCGAATTTGATGCAAGGTTCATTGTGGAACTGGCAGGCGGAATATCAAAAACCTATCAGGCCAGTGCAGGAGAATTCAGAATACTGGGACAGGAAATGGGAGATGTTCTCGGAGATTTTCATTGCAGGGTCAAAAATATTTCTGATCCCACCGACTCACTTGTCATAACGGGAGGATACTACAGAATATGGCTCGAAAAATACGACAGGGTTTTCTCAAAAAAATAAAGTAAACATACCTTCATCAATAGAAATGAAAAATAAAAAAGCTCTTTCGATAATCTGCACACTGTTGTTCCTTACCGGAATTGTAGCTGGTTTCTTTGGCTTTCTGAACCAGGGCAACAAGCTTTTTACCTATCTGTTACTTTTTGTAACGATAATTTACCTTGTTCTGGGATGGTTTATCTTCAGAGGTTATTATCCTGATGGCCATCCTCTTCTCCTTTTCCTGATGGGATACCTTTATGCAAGTGTTTTCATATCTTTTACATTAACATCGGCCGCCTGGCCTATGTCAAATACCTTTCTCCTGATTGCAATAGCATGGGTGCTGATTCAGGCTGCAATGGTCACGGTAGTAAAAAAGAAACTCAATCCTGCAGCATTCACCCAATTTCTTATTGAGGCATTACTGATGATGATCATGATCATTGCGATGCTCCTTTATATTTCGGGCTAATTCTTTTGTGAGGGTATATAAGTATTAAGATAGCAAAAAAAACCGGAAAAAGCAAATTCCCAGCCCGGATTACTAATAATCAACTCACTTCTGAATGCTATTATCAGGCAATTTCAGAACTTAATCAGGTACCAGAGTTTACCCAGCCTTAGCGGATAATGAAAAAAGGCCTGCAGGTAATTCCTGCAATTATACCTTCTTTTCATGAAAGTTATTGTGGGAAAAAGATCACCAAGAATGAACAGGATCTTTCTGTGGATTCCCGGGATCTCTTTTACAGTCCTGCGGTATGTCTTTGCCCTGTCTGGCAGAGGATTGCCCTTGGGGCTTTTCAGGAAGAAGATAAACTTATTTACCGACGCAGGGTCGTACCATTTGTCGATGTAGCTGTTAAGCCAGTCAGGGAATGAAATACCCCACAGATCTCTGAGAGGTTCCAGCTTCCATGCCAGGATATCACCCATACGGGCTTTCAGTGCATGCGACAAGAGATCGATATTTATTATTTCATCCCTGTATTTTTCTATCATGACTACAAGGTCGGCATAAAGCCTTAGCTGGGATTCATTGTTCCTTTCATGTAAATGCAGGTGGCGGACAAGATACAGAAAAAATATCTGCGGCTGAGGAAGGAAGACCCTTACAAGATCTGTGTCAAACAATGTGCCTGTATCAAACAAAAGTCCGGTTAACAGATGTTTCTTTATGCCAAAAAGCTCATGATGAAATTCAATTGCAAAACCATCTTTTTCCAGGGTGGGCAGGTGTTTGCCGATATCGGCAAGAATAGGAATATGAAGAAAGGATTTTACCGGGTAGGATTTAAATCCGTTTTTCATCAGTATCTCTCTGGCTCTGGCCGATTCCTCACGTGTCGTGAGTACATCCACATCGGTCATCTGACGAAGACCGCAATTACCGTACACCATTAGTTCGAGCGCCATTCCCTTAAGCATGACAGTCCTGATATTCCACTTGTCGAGAAGCTTCATAACTCCGGCCAGTGATCTGATTTTAGATGTATTCCGGCTGACATTCACCATCAGTGCATTATGCAGGCGGGAGGCCTGTTCAGGAGGAACATATTTCAGGAAGTCAAGCGTTTGGAGGTTATGATATACAAGTGCTTCGACACCGTGCTTATTAGCAAGCTCAGTAAAATATGACCAGTCGTTTATTGTCTCTGCCAGGGCAAGAAGCATTACCCTGAGTTCTGCACCGAATGAAAGCCTGCATAAACCCAGAAGAAAGATCTCTTCATCCTTTATATCAAATTTGTTTTTCATTCAGAAATCTGGCAGTCTGTTTTGAATACATCTTATAGTACAGACCTTTTTTGTTGATCAGTTCATCATGACTCCCGGTCTCAACAATTTTGCCCCTGTCGAGGACAATGATCCTGTCGGCAAGGCTGACATTTGAGAACCTGTGACTGATTAGTATGGAGGTTCTGCCGCGTACTATTTCCCTGAATCTGCTGAATATCTCATATTCCGTGTCGGCGTCAAGGGCGCTGGAAGGTTCATCAAGGATGAGAACAGGGGCATCCCTGAACAATGCCCTTGCCAGAGCTATCTTCTGCCACTCACCCCAGCTCAGATCCCGGCTGTCGTCGAAAAGATTTCCTATTACCGTCGCATAACCTTTGGGAAGGTCCTTTATGAGGTCGTCAATGCCGGCTGTGGAAGCTGACGCTATGATCTTTTCTTCAGAATCCGGCGATTCTATGCTTCCCAGACGAATATTCTCGCCTGCAGAAAGGTTGTAAAGCATAAAATCCTGGAAGACGACTGAGAACAGTTTCCTGTACTCATCAGGAGAAAAATGCTTTATATCCTGCCCATCCATAAAGAAAGTTCCTGAGTCGGGATCATAAAGACGGGTAAGGAGCTTTGCAAGAGTGCTTTTTCCTGCTCCGTTAGGTCCTACCACAGCAATTATCTCACCTTTATTAATTTTAAATGTTATACCATCGACAGCTTTTACATTATTCCCGGGGTAACTGTAAGAAATATTTTCAGCGCTGATACTTTCATTGAATACTTCCAGGTCTGCTTCGGGAGAGACAGGTATAATTTTTTCCCTGAGAGCAAGGAATTCAAAAGTATCGGATATGAAGAGCGTATCTTCATACAGACCTGATACTGATCCCAGAAGTTCCCTGATGGCGACCATACCCTGTCTGAAGGCAAGAAGGAACATGGCCATCTGTCCCAGTGTAAGCGTTCCTTTTATCGTCTCTCCCGACACTACAATCAAAGTGACGAAAACCGCTGCCGCCTTCACAAAGCCTGAAATCATTTCAATCCTGGTTCTTCTTCTTATTATCTGAAGTTCTTCATATTTTGTTTTCAGGAAGGATTTTCTGAAAAGAGAAATGAAATAATTTCCCAGTCCGAAGAGTCTGAGCTCCCTTGAGGGCCTCCCTCCGGTAAGAAGCCAGTTAAAGTATGCTGCTTTTCTTTCCTCCGATGTCTGCTCCCTGCGGACATTGTAAAGTATGTCTGCGTAATGAATCCGCATCCAGACTGCAGGTATATTGACAGCCAGTAAAAGCAGCGCGATCGTCCAGTGAAGGAATACAAGGAGACCTCCCATTATTGCCAGTGACATCAGACTGCGAAGCATACCGGTCAGGTTGTTCAGTATACTGTTGGGTCTCCAGGGTGCATCACGGGAAGCCCTTGAAAGCAAATCGAAGTATTCGGGTTGTTCAAAATATTCCAGGTCAAGCTTTACGGCCTTATCATGAAGAAGCCTGTACATGTAGGCTTCCAGTTTCACAGATTGTTTTTTCCTTATATAGTTGCCCAGATCAGCTGAGGCCTCATCGAAGAACCATATTATCACAAGGATTATCAGAAGCCACAAAATGTCGTGGATATTTCCTGAGGAAGACCTTGCTGTTTCAGTTATGACATCGATCACTTCCTTTATCAGCCAGATCAGAAGCAAGGGAAGGAAACTGCGAAGGAAAACCGATATTATGTTAGCCAGTGTCAGGGATGGTGATGAACGCCATGCCAGCTTAACAGATTCCCTGAGATATTTCAGCTTTATTTTCATTCCTGTGATAATGGATTCCTGCCTGGTCTTCCTGACGGTATTCTGCCTGTCATTCCTTTCCTTATCCGTTATTATTTTGCTTCCGGCTATAACACACAGTTTTACAGGGGATCACACCTATACGGCTCAAAGGTTAAATAATTTCTTAAAACGAACTATAAACCAAACCATTAATCTGTTATAAAGATACAAAGGTTTGCTTATCAGTTCACTGCCTTCAGCTACAATGGTTCCTGACCGTGTTTCAATCTTCACCACTTTTCCTGCGAGCTTTTCCATGGCAACGGGCAGGTCTTCATACCTGCAACTGTCACCCCTGGTTACAATCTCCGTTTCATCATCGTTTTTAATTATCCGGACAACCCTGTGAACCACAAATCCCGACTTTCTTTTCCATGCAATTATCTCGCCTGTTAATGGTAAATAGTTTTTCGGCAGAGCTTCTATATAAATTACTGCGCCGGGTTTAACAGCCGGGTACATGCTATAGCCTTCGGCTCTGATCTTCAGAGTTTTACCCTCCGATAAAAGGGAAAATCCGGTTTCCCTTATGGCATTGACGTATGGTCTGCTATCAGTCATTTTTCAGGATTTCTTCAATAACTGAAATATCAGGACAAAATGCCAGGGTGTAAACCGGGACCGTTCTGCAGATCTCTGATACGCTGTCCATCAGTCGTTCTATCAGATCCCTGTTCCAGGAATGCTGAATACAGTTTGAAATCAACCTGCTGACAGCCTGAGCTCCGTATAACCGGTGGATTATGTTTGATGGTCCGTGGCTGATAAGGAAAATTTTATCAACCTGCGCTTCCACTGGTTCTTCATAATCGTAGACAGGAGTGTTGAACATCCGGAATCCTGTAACTGTTTTTCTGAGGATAAGGCGATCGTCATGAATTATTTTTGCTCCGGCCTTTTTCCACAATCCGGCCATTGTTGTCTTTCCTGTTCCCGACATCCCGCTGAACAGAAATCCTTTTCCAGCTAAACTGACTCCTGAAGCATGTATCAGGATATCACCCCTGATTGCACTGATATAATACAGGATGAGGCCGTCGAGAGGATATTCCAGCGGATCGGTTTCCTCCTGCGGGCTGTCGATCCATAAGTGCCAGTTTCTGTCTGTCAGACTGAATTTCAGCAGTGCCCCCGCATTATGTGTTGAATAGGGGAAACTGGTTTTTACATACAGATCCTGCCCGTTTTTATGAATACTCCAGAAGTCGTCACTTTTTTTAATCCTCAGTCCTTTTCTCTCTTCAACAAATGGGGCATCAAAGACTTTGATGCTGTTTTCGGGCAACTGGTATTTTTCTGAAGAAACCTTTATGATAATGTCAGGCGCGGCGGAAGAGGATAGAAATCTGCTGAATCTCTTCCCCGGATTCAGGACGGGTTTTTCAGATTCGCACACGAACCTGACTGAATAATTAGCGATACTTACGCTGAATTCTTTCAACAGTAACTGGTAATTTCTATTTTATTATGAGGAAGAGTTTCATTTCGTCAATAAATTCCATCAGGTCTGCTGTTGCTGTTTCAGTATCGGTATTGTACTCTTCTACCACAGCCTTTATAAGCTCCCTGACGGTTTTTTCTCCGTCGATCTTTTCCCATATGAAAGTTCCTGTTTCATTGAGGGTGTAAACACTGTCCATATCGGCTATGTTATCGACAACAGGAACGAGCACATACTCATTCCCGGTCTTTTTAGTAACCACCGATTCCGACCGGCTTAATATATCATCAGGTCCTGTCATTTGCCCAAATATACTACATTTCACCATCATTTTCGTACCTTCGCAAAAATCTGAAAAATGAGCAGGAAGAAAGGAAAGAGAGGGAAGAGATCGGGTTTGTCGAAAGAATCAATTGAGCAGCAGATTGAGATCATCCTTGCAAAGAATGCCGGTCAGGGTTTCAACTACAAACAAATATCGAAGCGTCTGAACATCACCGATATGTCTGAAAGACAGATGGTTCTCGATGTATTAAATAATCTTGCAGCCAGGGGCAGGGTAAAGGAGATATATAGCGGAAAATTCAGCCGGGGGGATACCGTACCAGGATATGTAACGGGTACTGTCGACATGACCAGGATGGGCTATGGGTTCATTACCGCACCGGAGCTTGAAGATGACATCTTTATTTCAGCAAATAATCTGCGGACAGCTCTTCATGGCGATAAGGTTAAAGTACGACTTTATGCTAAGAGGAAAGGAGCAAGACCGGAAGGAGAAGTCGTTGAGATACTCGAAAGATGGAGAACCACATTTGTGGGAACTGTGGAGGTAATGCCAAACTTTGCTTTTCTTGTGCCCGACAACAGAAATATGCCTTTTGACCTCTTCATTCCCACATCGAAACTGAATGGGGCCCTGCAGGGACAGAAAGCTGTGGCAAAGGTAATTGACTGGAACTCTAAATCGAAGAATCCGGTTGCTGAAATAATTAATATTCTCGGTGATCCCGGTCTCCATGAAACGGAGATGCATGCTATTCTTGCAGAGTTCGAACTGCCTGCGCACTTCACCGAAGAAGTGGAAAAAGATGCCGCCGGGATATCAGCAGAGATAACTGAAGCAGACATAAAGTCGAGACGCGATTTCCGTAATACTCCAACCTTTACCATCGATCCGTCGGATGCACGGGACTTTGATGACGCACTGTCGCTGAGAAAGCTTGAAAACGGGAACCTTGAAGTTGGCGTCCACATTGCAGATGTAACCCATTATGTAAAGCCGGGCCTGCTCACCGAGGAAGAAGCAAGGCAAAGAGCTACTTCAATATATCTTGTCGACAGGGTCGTGCCAATGCTTCCGGAGAGACTGTCAAATCACATCTGCTCCCTGATTCCCGGTGAGGACAAGCTCACCTATGCAGCTGTTTTTGAGATGAATGAAAAGGCCGAAGTGCTGAATGAATGGTTTGGAAGGACCATCATCAACTCCGACAGGCGTTTTTCATATAATGAAGCTCAGGAAATCATCGATTCAGGCGAGGGAGAAATGAAGGAACAGATACTGGTCCTTCATGCCATGGCACAGAAGTTAAGGACCAGACGGTTTTCTGCGGGAGCTTTCTACTTTGAAAAAATTGAAGTTCAGTTCGATCTTGATGAAAGCGGCAAACCTCTGGGTATTAAGTTCCGCGATATGGGTACCGCAAACCAGCTTATTGAGGAGTTCATGCTTCTGGCCAACAGGAGGGTTGCTGAATTCGTAGGGAAAAAACTAAAAGGGAAGACCTTCGTTTACCGTGTTCATGACGAACCTGATTCAGAGAAGATCAATAACTTCAGTCATTTCATAACCAGGTTTGGTTACAAGCTTCAGGCCGACGACAAGATTGCTCTTCCAAAGGCCATGAACAAGCTTCTTAACTCGGTGGTCGGGAAGAAGGAACAGAATATCATTGAAACACTTGCACTGAGGTCAATGGCCAGAGCGGTGTATTCAACTGATAACATTGGTCATTACGGACTCGCCTTCAAACACTACACACATTTCACGTCGCCTATCCGAAGGTATCCTGACATGATGGTTCACAGGCTTCTGACATCATATCTCGCAGGTGAAGAACCGGCAAACAAAGAACTGACTGAAAAGCTTTGCGAGCATTCTTCAAAGATGGAACGCCTTGCCGCGGAGGCTGAGAGAGCTTCTGTTAAGTACAAGCAGGTTGAATATATGAGCGATAAGCTGGGTAAGCCGTTTGAAGGTGTGATATCAGGTGTTACGGAATGGGGTATTTACGTGGAGATCATTGAGAACCAGTGCGAAGGGATGATAAGCATACGGGAACTCGGGGATGATTTTTACGAGTACGACGAGGAAAACTATTGTATCAGAGGCCGTACGACCGGAAGGGTATATACCCTTGGTGACAGAGTGACAGTTGAGGTTGTAAGAGCTGACCTCCAGAAAAAACAACTTGACTACAGATTTGTCTGAAGCTTTTTATTTCACGCTCGTGAAAATGCAGGCATGAGGCTGTGAAAGTATGCGGAGGAAAACGGAAATCACATATTTGTCTGTTGCCTGTCTGACTCAATAACTTTCAGCAACTCTTCAACGGCAACTGTTTCGGGAACGTTTTTTTTCACCGCGACGGTACCGCGGTATATATGCACTTTTCCTGCTCCGGCACCCACATAACCATAATCTGCTCCTGCCATTTCGCCGGGTCCGTTGACAATACACCCCATTATGGCTATTTTAAGTCCTGAATAATGCCGGGTCGCAGCTTTTACTTTAATGACAGCTTCCTGAAGGCTGAATTTTGTCCTTCCACATGTAGGACATGAAATATAACGGTTTCGGGTTATTCTTGCTTCTGTAGCCTGAAGAATGGCGAAGGATATCTCCTGCAGTTTTTCTCCTTTTATCTTTCCCCTGTTTGTCAGGCATAATCCGTCGGGCTGCTTAAGGATGAAATAGCGGCCAAGAAGTGTCGCTGCCCTGATGCCCAGAACCAGAGGATCATCTTCGTCAAATATCGGATTAAGAATTATTTTCTTCTCTTGTGTTTCTGACAGTACCGGGGGGCTTTCGGGATAGAAGGTAAGAACTTCACCCTTATAAGCCTCTCCATTCTCAGAAATAAATCTTCCCGAATCAAAAGAAATGACTTCAGGCCTGTAAAAATTTTCATAATGCCGGAAAGGGACCTCCTGCATGGGATCATTAACCCGCCCGTTTTTGCCGGGCAGTGAATTAATTATCTCCCGTGCAACGGGTATTTCCAGTTCGGGATCTTCCGAAAGCGATACTCTAATCGTATCGCCTATTCCTTCCGCCAGAAGGGCTCCGATACCTGAAGCAGATCTTATTCTTCCGTCTTCTCCCTCACCGGCCTCTGTAACCCCCAGGTGGACGGGATAGGCAACACCCTTCTCATGCATCAGGCGCACAAGAAGACGGTTGGATTCGAGAAGCACAACCGTATCGGATGATTTCATTGAGAGAACCAGGTTATTGTAATTCTCTGAACGGAAGATCTTAATGAATTCCACTGCCGAAGATACCATTCCCAGTGGAGTATTGCCGTAACGAGTCATAATACGATCGGAAAGAGAGCCATGGTTTATTCCGATACGAATGGCGGTGCCATTCTCCCTGCAGATATTAATCAGTGGCAGAAGCCTTTCGTGTATCCTCTCCAGTTCTTCATCATATTCATTATCAGAGAATTCAACTAACTCAAATGAGGCCCTTTTGTCGGCATAATTACCCGGATTGATCCTTACTTTCTCGACGATGCGTGCAGCTGTTTCGGCAGCAGCAGGATTGAAGTGGATATCGGCAATTAGCGGAGTTTCGAATCCTGCCTTCCGAAGTTCTTTTTTTATGGCTGCCAGGTTTTCAGCTTCCCTGACCCCCTGAGCAGTTAGTCTTACAAAATCAGCTCCTGCTTCTATGATCCTTATACACTGTCGAACAGAATCACCGGTATTAAGGGTGTCGGTGTTGGTCATCGACTGGAGCCGGACAGGGTTATTGCCTCCCAACGTTACATTGCCTATAAAGATCTCGGACGATATATAATTACTATTGGACATTTTTACCGCATTCACCCCTTCTCGTGCTCATGACCTCAACTTAGCTTTTATCCCAGTCAGCTCCATCCTTGGTATCCTTCAGAATAATACCGGCGTTTTTCAGATCATCCCTGATCCTGTCTGATGCAGACCAGTCTTTTCTTTCTCTTGCATCCTGCCGCAGGTTGATAATGATCCTGATCAGTTCGTCTGTCAGTTTTTCATCTGCTCCTGAAGCACCTTCATTCTTCAGTCCAAGAATATCGCAGATGAAGGCGGTGAAAAGCTTATGCATTGACTCAATATCTGTTGAAGTCATTTTTTCAGTTCCGTCATACACCGAATTTATAAGCCTGACTCCCTCAAACAGATGCGACAGCAGAACGGGAGTGTTGAGGTCGTCATCCATTGCCTCATAACATTTTGCCCGCAATGAATCTATGTCGGCGGTGGATTCGGAAGAGGGCTTCAGTTTATTAAGAGTGTCGGATGCTTTTATCAGTTTCTGATATCCCTTTTCGGCAGCCTGAAGGGCCTCATTGGAAAAATCTATAGTACTGCGATAGTGTGCCTGGAGCATGAAGAACCTGATTGTCATGGGACTGTAAGCTCCCGACAGAAGAGGATGGCTTCCGCTGAAGATCTGATCGAGGGTTATGAAGTTACCCAGCGAACGGGCCATTTTCTGACCGTTGATGGTGATCATGTTATTATGCATCCAGTATCTCACGGACTCTTTTCCCAGGGAAGCTGCTGACTGGGCGATCTCACACTCATGATGAGGGAAGATGAGGTCCATCCCTCCTCCGTGGATATCGAAAACATCGCCGAGATATTTCATGCTCATGGCAGAACATTCGAGATGCCATCCGGGATATCCGTCGCTCCATTTGGAAGGCCATCGCATAAGATGAGATGGAGAAGCTTTTTTCCAGAGAGCAAAGTCGTAGGGATTTCTTTTCTCCTGAGCACCTTCCAGGTCACGGGTATTTGCCAGAAGATCTTCAAGAACTCTTCCGGACAGCTTTCCGTATCGGAAATTTTTGTTATATCTCAGTACGTCAAAATATACAGAACCGTTAACCTCATAGGCATAACCTTGTTTTATTATCTCTTCAACCAGCATCTGCTGTTCTATTATATGGCCTGAAGCGCGCGGCTCTATTGAAGGGTGCAGTGTGTTAAGCTGATCCATATTGCGGTGGAAGCTGTTAATGTACTTCTGAACCACTTCCATAGGTTCGAGGTTCTCGATTCTTGCCCTCTTTTCAATTTTATCCTCTCCCTCATCAGCATCATTTTCAAGATGACCAACATCGGTTATGTTACGTACATAACGTACTTTATATTCAAGATGGGTCAGATAACGGAAAAGAAGGTCGAAAGTGACTGCCGGTCTGGCATGACCGAGATGCGGATCGCTGTAAACAGTTGGTCCGCATACATATAATCCGACAAAAGGAGGATGAAGGGGTTTGAAAAGCTCTTTTTTACGTGTAAGGCTGTTATAGACATATAAGTTGTTATCCATCGCGGAGGGTATATACAGACAAAAATAGTGTAAATCTTGCATTTCCAATTTTCCTTTATATATTTGTGCCCGTAAATCAAATATTCCTTCCATTAAAGGGTGTTTGATTTTTATTAAGAAGGGCGGAGAGATTAGGCTCTGAGAAACCCTGGCAACCAATCCCGGTCAAACGGGGCAAAGGTGCCAATACCTAATCCCGGGAAAGCCGGGAGATGATAAAAATAAAACACGAAAAATGAATTCATTTCATCTGACCCACAACAATTTCATCATGCCGCTTATGCCTATGTGCATGCGCGGATAGCGATCCTGTTCCGCAAAATATTCTTGCAGCCGTTTACAGATCATCGCCCCACAAACAGTAGTGGCTGTGTAATTACAGTATTCATTTTACACATTTAAACATGAATAAGAAAAAGATCAGATTTGAGACATTACAGATACATGCCGGCCATCATCCCGACAGTGAGACCCTGTCGAGGGCGGTGCCGCTGTATCAGACATCATCATATGTATTCAGGAGTTCTAAGCATGCTGCAGGCCTCTTCGACCTGTCAGAGGCGGGTAACATCTATACCAGGATCAACAACCCGACCACAGAGGTTTTTGAGAAAAGGGTTGCAGCCCTCGAAGGTGGTGTGGCAGGACTTGCTGTCGCTTCAGGGCATGCGGCACAGTTCATCACATTCACCACGATTATGAGACAGGGAGAAAATTTTATCACCTCACCCTTTCTTTACGGAGGTACGCATAACCAGTTCAAAGTCACATTCAGGGGATTCGGCATTGAGGCAAGGTTTTCAAAAGACCTTGAACCTGAGTCTTTTGAAAAGCTAATTGATACGAAAACGAAGGCTATCTATGTTGAAACTATCGGTAACCCCGGTTTCAATATCCCCGATTTCGAGGCTTTTACAAAGCTGGCTGAAAAATATGGTATTCCCCTGGTTGTTGATAATACTTTCGGAGCCTGCGGTTATCTGTGCAGGCCTGTCGATTATGGTGCCAGCATCGTTGTAGAGTCGGCAACAAAATGGATAGGTGGTCATGGTACCAGCATAGGAGGGGTGATCGTCGATGCAGGGAATTTCAACTGGCTGAACGGAAAATTTCCTGTGTTCTCAGAACCATCGGAAGGTTATCATGGCCTGGTATTCGGAGAGAGTTTTTCAGGCAACTCACACCACGCCAATCTTGCCTTCATTATGAAAGCGCGTGTTGAGGGATTGAGAGACATAGGCCCGGCTATAAGTCCCTTTAACTCTTTCCTGCTGTTGCAGGGTCTTGAGACACTGTCGCTCAGGATGGACAGACATGTTGAAAATGCACAGGCTCTGGCCGGGTGGCTCTCGGAACAGAAGTGCGTTGAGAAAGTGAATTACCCCGGGCTGCCGGGAAATCCGAATAACCTTATGGCACAGAAATACCTGCCAAAAGGTTCCGGGGGTGTGCTCAGCTTTGTCCTGAAAACAAAAAAATCAAAGGCGGCAAGGCTGGTTGAACACCTCGAACTGGTAAGTCACCTGGCAAATGTGGGTGATGCCAAGACTCTTATCATTCAGCCTTCTACAACGACTCACGCACAGCTTTCAGAAGAAGACCAGATAGCAGCAGGAGTGGAGCCCGGATTATTCCGTGTATCGGTAGGACTTGAACATATCGATGATATTATTTATGATTTTGAACAGGCTTTCAGACAGATCGTATGAGAAAACTATATTATAAAAATACTTTCATTACAGAGACAGGAGCATCGATAAACGGTCTCGAAATCGCATATAACACCTGGGGCAAACTTGATGAGAACGCTTCCAATGTAATATGGATATGCCATGCGCTGACAGCCAATTCAGATGTTGAATCATGGTGGCCCGGTATGCTCGGGGAAGATCTCCTGTTTGATCCGGGGAAAAACTTCATTGTATGTGCCAATGTACTTGGATCATGTTATGGTACAACAGGTCCTGCATCTGTCAATCCCGCAACAGGAAAACAATGGCTCCACGACTTTCCTCTTATTACTGTCCGGGATCTGGTTAGAGTGCATGAAATCCTGCGTGAGCATCTTGGGATAAAAAGTATTCATACGATCATCGGAGCTTCGATAGGAGGATACCAGGCGCTCGAGTACAGTATCATGTACCCCGGTCTGATCAAAAGACTTGTTGTGCTGGCTTCAGGTGCGAAACAGACGCCCTGGGCTCTGGCCTTCAGTGAGTCGATGCGACTGGCTATGCAGGCAGATCAGACTTTTACAGACGGTCATCCTGAAGGAGGTAAAAAGGGACTGAAGGCCGCCCGGTCGATCGCACTGTTAAGCTACCGTACCATGAATGCCTATAACCAGACTCAGAAGGAAGAAGATGATGAGAAGCTGTCAGGCTTCAGGGCAGCATCTTACCAGGCATACCAGGGAGATAAGCTGGTAAACAGGTTCAATCCTTATTCTTACTGGTGCCTTACGAGCCTTTCAGATACTCATAATATTGGAAGAGGACGCGGGGGAGTTGAAAATGCACTCAAAAAGATTAAGGCAAAAGTATTGTGCGTCGGTATCAGATCCGATCTGCTATTTCCCACCGATGACCAGAAATTTATTACCGCCCACACCAATGGAGCTGAATATGTTGAAATCGATTCTTCATACGGTCACGACGGATTTCTTATCGAAACAGGTCTTGTGACGGAAGTGATAAAAGATTTCTGGAGTAAAACTTCAAACTAGAAACAAATGACAAGAGAATTGCTTAAAATAGGTATGTTTGGTTATGGTTGTGTGGGACAGGGCCTCCACGACGTTCTGAACAGCAGCAAAGGCTTTAAAGCCGATATAGTAAGAATATGTGTAAAAGACAGGACCAAGCAGAGAAGACTTCCTATGACTTACTTCACCTTCGATAAGGATGACATTCTGAATGATCCCTCAATCAACCTTGTGGTGGAGCTTATCGATGATGCTGATGCAGCTTTCGAAATAGTGACCAGGGCAATGAAAAACGGGAAAAATGTTGTCTCTGCCAATAAGGTAATGATAGCCAATCACTTCGAGGAACTGGTCGGTCTTCAGGACAAGTATCATGTATCACTTTTGTATGAAGCTTCAGCAGGAGCAAGTATTCCCATCATCAGGAACCTTGAAGAATATTATGACAATGAGCTTCTTTACTCTCTCCGTGGCATTCTGAACGGAACAACAAATTATGTTCTTACCCTGATGCATAACCATGGCATCGATTATGATATCGCCCTCAGCCAGGCAAGGGAAAAAGGTTTTGCCGAGTCCGATCCTACCCTTGATGTGGATGGCTGGGATGCAAAATTCAAGCTTTGCATTATTACCGGACACGCTTACGGATTATTTCTGAAACCCGAAGAGGTTTTTCATTACGGCATCAGGAATATCTCAAAATTTGATATCCGTTACGCCAAGGAAAAAGGTTTTAAAATCAAACTTGTCCCTTATGTAGGCAAGACCAGTGAAAATACAATTACAAGTTTCGTCCTTCCGCGGTTTATATCGCCTGATAAATATTTATATAATGTCGATTATGAATATAACGGGGTAATAACTGAAGCCGCATTTGCCGACAAGCAGTTCTTTTCAGGAAAGGGAGCCGGAGGACACGCAACAGGAAGTGCGGTTCTTTCTGACATATCAGCCAACTCATATGGCTATAAATATGAATATAAGAAATATCAGCAGGGCACTGTTCAGCATTATACCAGAAATCATAAAATTGAGATCTATCTCCGCTACTCAGATGAAAAGGACAGGGAATTATTTAATTTTGAAGAGGTTTCGGAGTACTTCAGCGGAAAGACCGACAAATATGTAATCGGTGTGGTAAGTCTCGGAAAACTTTATGAATTACAGGAACAACTTCGCTCAATGAATGTTTTCATTGTTAATACAGGAAGAAAAATTATCTGATCATGAAATCTTCACTTGAAGAGTTAGTCCGTCGTAAGATCGTTGTGCTCGACGGTGCTATGGGTACGATGATCCAGAAACATAAACTCGGGGAAGAGGAATTCCGTGGAGAAGAATTTAAGGACCATCCTTTCCCCCTGAGGGGCAACAACGATTTGCTGTCGGTAACCAAACCTGATCTCATCAGGAACATTCACCTGGAGTATCTGAAGGCAGGTGCCGATATAATTACAACAAACACTTTCAATGCCAACAGGATCTCCATGGCCGATTACGGACTTGAAGGCCATGTCTATGAAATCAACTTCCGGGCTGCACAGACAGCCCTTGAAGCTGTTGAACTCTATGAAAAAGAGACGGGCACGGAAGACCACTATATTGCCGGAACTTTGGGTCCGACGAATCGCACCGCTTCAATGTCGGCCGATGTAAATGATCCTGGTGCCAGATCTGTTACTTTCGATCAGCTTAAGGAAGCATATGCAGAACAGGCCCGCGGCCTTATTGACGGGGGCGCCGGCATTCTTATGGTCGAAACGGTATTTGATGTTCTGAACTGCAAGGCAGCTCTCTTTGCAATTGATGGGGTATTCAGGGAAAAGAAAAAAACTCTTCCGGTAATGGTGTCTGTAACAATCACCGATGCCAGCGGAAGAACCCTCACCGGGCAAACGCTGGAAGCATTTCTGGTTTCTGTATCTCATTTTCCTCTGTTCAGCATTGGACTTAATTGTGCTCTCGGGGCTGAACAACTAAGGCCTTTTGTGGAAGAATTGTCGTCAAAGTCACCTTTTTATGTTTCGACACATCCCAATGCAGGCCTTCCCAATCAGTTCGGAGAATATGATCAGTCGGCTGATGAAATGGCCTTCATCACCAAAGAATTCATGAATGCGGGATGGGTTAACATAATAGGAGGTTGCTGCGGGACCACACCTTTGCATATTAAGAAAATTGCTGAGGCTTCGCTTAATTACAGTCCGCGGCAAATACCGGTCCTGAACAGATATACCAGGTTAAGCGGACTGGAAGCTCTTATTATAACCCCGGAAACCAATTTTGTGAACATCGGTGAACGGACCAATGTTTCAGGGTCGAAGAAGTTTGCGAGGCTGATAAGGGAAGAGAAGTACGGAGAAGCCCTGGCTGTGGCACGCGATCAGGTTGAGGGCGGAGCTCAGGTAATAGATATATGCATGGATGAGGCAATGCTCGATTCCAAAAAGGCAATGGTAAAGTTCGTCAATCTGATCATGTCGGAGCCGGATATTGCAAAACTGCCCCTTATGATCGATTCTTCAGACTGGGATGTAATTGAAGCGGCCCTGAAATGTATTCAGGGAAAGTCGGTGGTAAACTCCATAAGCCTTAAGGAAGGAGAGGAGCTTTTTCTTCAGCGTGCAGAACTCATAAGAAAATACGGTGCGTCAGCGGTGGTGATGCTCTTTGATGAGAAGGGACAGGCAGACACTTTTGAAAGAAAAATTGAAGTTGCAGGACGATCTTATAGTCTCCTGGTTGACAAGCTTGGTTTTCCTCCCGAAGATCTTGTTTTTGATCCCAATGTGTTGGCCGTGGCAACAGGAATTGAGGAACATAATAATTATGCTGTCAACTTTATTCGTGCTACTGAATGGATTAAAAAAAATCTTCCCCATTCGAAGGTCAGCGGCGGGATAAGTAATCTCTCCTTTTCTTTCAGAGGTACCGACAGGGTTCGGGAGTCAATGCATTCAGTTTTTCTTTTCCACGCAATTAAGGCAGGCCTCGACATGGGTATCGTAAATCCGGGAATGTTGCAGGTTTATTCAGGAATACCTTCAGATATGTTGCAACTAACAGAAGATGTTGTTCTTAACAGAAGAAAAGATGCAACCGAGAGGCTTGTGCGATTTGCAGAGGAACTTAAGGAGGAAGATAAGAAAGAAGGCAAAACTGAAGACTGGCGAAACCTTCCCGTGATTGAACGTATAAAACATGCCCTGATAAGGGGGCTTGATGAGCGTATTGAAGAAGATGTTGAGGAAGCCCGTGGGCTTTTTTCGAGGTCGATAGAACTTATTGAAGGACCCCTGATGGAAGGCATGAATGAAGTCGGCGATCTCTTCGGCTCGGGCAGGATGTTCCTGCCCCAGGTAGTCAAGAGTGCCAGGGTGATGAAAAGAGCCGTCTCGAAGCTGGAACCTTATATTGAGAAGGAAAGCAGCGAAACAGGAAGCAGAAGCGCCGGCAAAATACTGCTGGCAACAGTCAAGGGTGATGTTCACGATATAGGCAAAAACATTGTTGGAGTTGTTCTTTCGTGCAATAACTACCTGATAACCGACCTTGGTGTGATGGTTCCGGCCGACAAAATAATAGACACAGCAATCAGTGAAAAAGCTGATTTTATAGGATTGAGCGGTCTGATTACACCCTCTCTCGAAGAAATGGTTCATGTTGCATCCGAAATGGAGAGGAGAAAACTCAGGATACCACTTCTTATAGGAGGTGCAACGACTTCTGAAATACATGCTGCAGTGAAAATCGATCCTGTCTATTCAGGCATGGTGGTGCATGTAAAAGATGCTTCACGCGCAACCGGGGTTCTTTCGGCTCTGCTTAATGACAATGATAAGTCCTATGCTGATTCAATATCAAAAAAATATTCAGGTCTTCGCACTGATCATGAATCACGGCGGGAGCAAAGAGAGCTGATCTCGCTTAATGAGGCACGGTCCAATAAAGCCGAAACAGACTGGAATACACTCATAATTAATAAACCTCTCAGGCCGGGTCATCACATATTTGAAGATATCGACCTTAATACACTGAGAGCTTATATCGACTGGACATTCTTTTTCCATGGCTGGAAGCTTTCAGGAAAATATCCTGCTATTTTCAGTGATCCTGTGAAGGGCGGAGAAGCAAAGAAACTTTTCGATGATGCACAGTTCTACCTGAAGGAGATATATGATAAGAAACTGATAACGGCAAGAGGGATATTAGGATTATACCCGGCACAGTCACGTGGCGATGATGTTATTATCTCCGATACAAAGAAATTTACGACTGCCGGAAATCATGAAGATGCCATTCTACTGCATTTTCTCAGGAATCAGGAGAAAAAAGAGAAGGGAATTCCGAATCTTTGTCTTGCCGATTATATAGCACCTGACCATACAGGACGAACCGATTACATTGGTTTATTTGTAGTCACGGCAGAAATTGACGAGGAGGCTGTCAGGGAATACAGCAATGATGATTATGCCATTATAATGATAAGGATGCTTTCCGACCGTTTTGCTGAAGCTGCTGCAGAATGGTTGCATGAAAAGGTGAGGAAAGAATACTGGGGATATGCTGAAGATGAGGATCTCGATATAACTGCTTTACTGGGAGGCAAATATTCCGGTATAAGGCCTGCGCCGGGCTATCCTGCATGCCCCGACCATACTGAAAAAGGAAGCATTTTCGACATACTGGGAGCTACAGAACTAATCGGGGCAGGTCTTACAGAGAATTATGCCATGACACCTCCGGCAGCTGTCTGCGGGTATATATTTTCACATCCGCGTTCGGCATATTTTAATATAGGTAAGCTGGGACAGGACCAGGTTGAAGAATATGCATCAAGAAAGGGAAAAAGTACTGAAGAAATTGCACGCTGGCTTGCCCATAATTTATAAGTAACAATACATGAGCGTTATAGAAAAACTAAGAACAGCAAAAAAACCACTTTTTACATTTGAACTGCTGCCTCCTCTGAAGGGACACAGCATTGAAAGAGTATATGCTGCAATTGACAGGCTTATAGACTTCGAGCCTGCCTATATTAATTTTACAACACACCGTAATGAAATAACATACAGGGAACGTCCTGACGGACTTCTTGAAAGGAGAGTTACGCGTTTAAGGCCTGGCACAATAGCTCTGGCTGCAGCTGTGAAATATAAGTACAACATAACCGTTGTTCCGCATATTCTCTGCGGAGGTTTTACCAGGGAGGAGACGGAAAATGTGCTTATTGAGATGAATTTCCTGGGTATAGACGATGTGCTTGCCCTGCGCGGTGATCCGCAACGGGGAAGCCGGTCATTCATCCCCGAGAAAGACGGTCATGAACACACTTCCGGTCTGGTAAGGCAGATCGTTGATATGAACAGCGGCAAATATCTGGAGTCGACACTGGTTGACACCACATCAACGAACTTCTGTATAGGTGTGGCCGGTTATCCTGAAAAGCACTTTGAAGCGCCTAACAGGGAAACCGACATGGAATTTCTTAAGCAGAAAGTCGATGCCGGAGCCGACTATATTGTGACGCAGATGTTTTTCGATAACAATAAATTCTTCAGGTTCAGGGATGAATGCAGGAAGGCCGGGATAAATGTTCCTATCGTTGCAGGGCTTAAGCCTGTTTCGGCACTTAACGATATAAAACTTCTGCCTCAGACCTTCCATATCGACATGCCCAACGACCTCGTAAATGAAGTCCGGAAGTGCAAAGCCGACCAGGAAGCACGTGAGGCAGGAATAGAGTGGGCTGTTGAACAGTCAAGAGAGCTCATCAGGGAGGGAGTTCCGGGTATACACTACTATACTCTCGGGCGCTCCGACAATATCGCAAGGATTGTAAAATCGGCCTTTTAGCTTAGCTTCAGGCTCTACTGATGCAAACTACTTTATTTTGAAGGCTTTTTTGATCCTGTCAACGTAATCAAGCTTCTCCCAGGTAAAGAATTCGACTTTCTTTTTCCAGGCCTGTCGTCCGTTACCGTTTATTGCCTTTGGTTTGCTCCCGGCTACTTCATAATACACTTCTACATTTTCGGTGTAAGGATCACGACCAAAGTGACCGTAAGAAGCTGTTCTCAGAAACATCGGATTCTTGAGTCCGAGTCTCTGTACTATAGAGAAAGGTCTCATGTCGAACAATTCGGATACTTTGGCAGCTATCTCGCCGTCAGTAAAGGTTTTCCCCTTGTTGTCACTTACTTTTGCCGTTCCGAAGGTGTTTACATATAATCCTACCGGTTCTGCAACTCCGATAGCGTAAGCCACCTGTATAAGAGCCCTGTCGCAGACACCTGCAGCCACAAGGTTTTTTGCTATATGACGTGAGGCATAGGCGGCCGAACGGTCTACTTTTGAGGAATCTTTCCCTGAGAAGGCTCCTCCACCGTGAGCACCGTGTCCTCCGTATGTGTCGACAATGATTTTGCGGCCGGTGAGTCCTGTATCTCCGTGAGGTCCTCCGATGACAAATTTACCCGTCGGATTTACAAGAAGTCTGGTATTGGTGCTGAACAGTTTCCTTATACGTTGCGGAAGGAATTTTTTTACCCTGGGGATCAGATATTTGTCCAGATCTGCTTTTATCTGGTCCTGCATTGCCTTTTCAGCTGCCTTTTCGGAAGCATGTGATTTGTTTTTGGGCAGGATGAATTCATCATGTTGTGTACTGATGACAATTGTGTCGATCCTTACAGGATTGTTGTTATCGTCGTATTCGATTGTAACCTGCGACTTTGCATCAGGACGAAGGTATTTCATCACCTTCCCTTCGCGGCGGATTTTAGCGAGCTCCTGTAAAAGGGTATGAGCCAGTTCGATACTCAGAGGCATATAGTTATCCATTTCGGTGCATGCATAGCCGAACATCATTCCCTGGTCGCCGGCCCCCTGTTCCTCGGGTTTATCGCGAAGCACTCCCTGCCGGATATCGGGTGACTGCTCATGTATGGTTGAGATTACACCGCAGGAATCACAGTCGAACCTGTATTCGGCTTTCGTGTAACCAATATTACGGATGACGCTGCGTGCCGTTTCCTGAACATCGACCCACCCCGTTGTCTGTACCTCGCCACCGCAGACAACAAGTCCGGTGGTGACAAAGGTTTCACATGCCACCTTTGATTCCGGATCCCATCTGAGAAACTCATCAAGAAGTGCATCAGATATCTGGTCAGCTACCTTGTCGGGGTGTCCTTCTGATACCGATTCTGAAGTAAAGAAATATCCCATTTTAATAATTTATTAATGTCACAAAAAGCCGCAGTTTACGGAATAAAATTATGGAACTGATGGTTTCCGAAGCCACCGGCTAACTAATTAAACAACCGGATTAGAGGAATGGTTGATCAGGGAAGGCGAGAATAAGCATTTTAGCATTTTTTCTCGTGGTTGCAATCAGCCCAAATCTCTCCACCGGATAAATACGGAGCAAAAGAAATAAAAAAATGCAAATAAAAAAAATCAATTACCGGTAAGATGCCTGAAGATCTCCTCCAGTCTGCTTTCCTCTTTCTGAAGTGAGAGTACTGTAAGATTGTTTCTGACAGCAAAGGCGAAAAGTGCAGGACGTATGTCTTCCGTGCCCTCAGCTTCGATAAGCCATTGTCCTCTTCCTGTATTCTCTGCACTTATTATTCCCGGTATGGCAAGCAGCGAATCTGATCCGGGATCTCTGTCGAAACCGGCTTTGATTATCTGTTTCTCCGCACCAAGAACGGAATGGAGGTTGCTTTTGAGTTCATCAGCCATTATGGTTCCCCTGTTGATGATGATGATCCTGTCGCATACAGCTTCGGCTTCCTGCATTATATGGGTTGAGAACATTATTGTTTTTTCACGACCGGCTTCCCTGATAAGGTTCCTGATTTCAATTATCTGGTTTGGATCAAGTCCTGATGTTGCCTCATCGAGAATAAGGACCTGCGGGTCATGGATCAGTGCCTGAGCAATGCCGACTCTTTGCCGGAATCCTTTCGACAATGCCCCGATCTTTTTTTTCTGTTCGGGTCCAAGTCCGGTCATATCTATTATTTTTCCGATATGCTTCCCGGGATCGTCAGTTCTGCCATACAGGGAATATACAAATTTCAGGTATTCCCTAACATACATCTCCGGATAGAGAGGATTATTTTCGGGAAGATATCCTATGATCTTTCTTGTTTCCGGGTTATCATCTGATATCTCTGTTCCGTTAACATAAACTGAACCTGTTGTTGGGGGGATGAATCCTGTTATTATTTTCATCATAGTCGATTTTCCGGCACCATTAGGACCCAGGAAACCGACAATCTCCCCGGTTCTTACTTCAAAGGAGATATTGTCAAGAGCTTTCTGCTCGCCGTAATATTTAGTAACTTCCTGAACCTTAATCGACATGATCGTGATAATCAATGTTCATAATGGTTGCTAAGATAATATAAAGGGAATTAAACGTTCATTTATTAAATTTGAAAAAGAACAAAAAAGGTAAGTATGGAGAACATCGGGCTGATAGCATCAGTAATGATAATTTATCTTTCCCTGCTTATTTTGTGGGGGATATACCAGGGGCGTAAGGTAAAAACCGGAAAAGACTTTGCCATAGCAGGCCGAAAGCTTCCAGGATGGGCGGCAGCACTTTCCGAACGGGCAACGGGAGAGTCGTCGTGGGCATTGCTCGGATTGCCGGGAGCGGCTTATGCGATGGGTCTTACAGAAATATGGACGGCAATTGGATGTGTTGCCGGGATAATAACTGCCTGGGTTCTTCTTGCATGGCGCTTAAGGGATGAAGCCGAAAAATACAATGTATCCACATTCACTGAATATATTTCAGCCAAACATGGTGATTACGGGAAGATAATCAGGATAGTATCGAGTCTTGCTATCGTCTTCTTCTTTTTCTTTTATGTAGGAGCGCAGTTCCTTGGCGGTGGTAAAACGCTGCATACGATGTTCGGGATAGATCCTCTTACAGGAGTCCTGATCACGGCAGGGATAATTATTCCCTATACTATCTATGGAGGCTTCAGAAGTGTTGTATATACGGATGTGATCCAGGCAGTGATAATGATAATAACCCTTGTTGTGGCTCCGATTGCAGGAGTTTTCTATCTGGTCAGCCATCCTGATCTTTTTGCTGCCGGTATAGGAGAGGCACTCGTTAAATCTGGTGATTCTTACGTCTCGCTGACGGGAGCCGCTAAAGGATTCGGAGCAGGTATGCTGATCACGGGAGGATTCAGCTGGTTCTTCGGATATCTTGGAGGTCAGCCACAGCTAAGCTTAAGATTCATGGCGATCAAAGATGCAAAACAGGCAAAAAAGGCAAGGAACATAGGTATTGCATGGACGATTATTGCATATGTCGGAGCCCTGATGATAGGATGGATAGGTATTGCCTTATTCGGACCTGCCGGTCTTAGTGACCCGGAGTATGTAATGCCCTCTGTGGTAATGACACTATTTCATCCTGTCCTGGCAGCCCTGCTTATCACAGGTGCGATTGCGGCAATGATATCAACAGCTGATTCATTACTTATATTGTCAGCTACCGAACTGTCGGAAAACATTTTCAGGAAACAGAAAACCGGTGTGAATGAGCAGGGTGAGGGGTCTCTTAAGAGACACAGGATCACAACGGCAGCCATAGCAGTTATAGCGCTGTTTCTTTCTTACATCTCTCCTTCAAAACTGATCTTTACTATTGTCAGTTATGTATGGGCCGGTATTGGCTGTACATTTTCTGTTGTAATCCTCTTCTCGCTGTTTTGCAGAAGATTTCATGGTCTGGCAGCAGTTATTACTATTATTTCAGGCATAGTGTTCACTATCTTCTGGATAAGCGGCGGTTTTGAACAGCATTACAGGGTGACGGAAGAGAAAACACAGTTCCTGATAAGTCAGAACATCATCAGATCAGATCAGGCCGCACTCCTTTATTCGCTGGAGGGTAAAAAATTTGTAAATCAGGCACGATTTGAAAACGCCCTGAGGGAGAACCTTGATGAGACTGATGAAAAAGATCTTCCTGTAATTACAACGTCGTACATGAAAAAAGGCGTCCCGGCAAGACTTACAACATTTCTGTTTGCTCTGCTGGCCGCCCTTGTATCAACCTTTCTTATCCCCCCTAGGAACCCCAGCCGCCCATAAACTGGGCAGTGTTTGCAAAAGAGGCTTTTGGGTTCACACAACAAACAGGTATCCTGGAACTGTTCGCAATGATGTATTGTTCTGAAGCTCCAACCATATAATCGGCAAACGTGATATTCTTTGTTGTTACGATAAGTATCAGATCGGCATTTATCTTCTGGGCAAAATCGATGGTCTGCTGAGCAAAGTTACCTTTGGGAATTTCGTGTATCTGATATTCTATATTGTTCTGGATCAGGTATTTAATTGCAAAATTCAAATTGATCTTGGTCTTTTTAATAAGGCTGGGGTCGGTTGAGGTGGTAACCAGGATATGCATCTTGGAGTCGAAATATTTGCCCATGAAGATTGCCATTTTGGTCTTCTCCTTGTTTTCTTTCCTGAAATCAACGGGCATGACGATATTATGATATCTTTCCTGGTCTACGGGAGGATCCTGAACCACGATGAAGGGTACCTGTGATTTGACAATGACTTTCAGGGCCCAGCTTCCGGTTAGCTTCTGCATACCCTTCATGCCATGGGTTCCCATAACAACAAGATTGACTTCCTTTTTTAACTCTTCCTTTACATCCTTCTGGTTGACATAATCGGCAATAGCCGTGAAAATGGTTCCCTTTTGTATTTCAGGGATGACAGTCATGTTGTATTTTTTTGAATTCTCGTCGGCAACGCTCTTTAAAAGAGCCTTTTTTTCTCCCAGCGACTGAGGTTTTATCCCTGCATCGACAATATGAAGAAGACATATATCAGTTTTAACCATGCGGCTTATTTTTACAGCGTGTGCAAGCGCATGTTCAGCTACATGGGTGAAATCCCATGGTACTACAATTAATTTTTGTTTCTCGGCCATAGCTATAATCAATTACGATTAAAACTCAAAGTTATTCAGTTTTTGGCAATTTTCAAATCTCCGCCTGAGGTAAGTGCGGATTACTTTCATATAACTCTTTTTTAGGAAAATTATTACAGGTAAATGCCACTACCAAAAGAATCATATATCACTCAAAAATAGTGCCATTGTGAAATGATGTCACCTGCAACAGTCTTAATGATCGGAACATGATATCTAATAATTCATGAATATTGCGGTATTGCGACAGACAATTTATTATTTTTGCGGTGTATTTTTTTAAAGATGAAACGAATAAAAATAAAAGAACTGCTTACATCGGCACCGGTAGGATCGGATGTTCTCGTAAAAGGTTGGGTCAGGACCAGAAGAGGAAACAAGAACGTAGTCTTCATTGCTCTGAATGACGGTTCGACGATCAGGAACATCCAGGTTGTAGCTGAAGCTTCACGGTTTGAAGAAGACCTTATCAGGGATATTACCACGGGATCGTGCATTGCTGTTACGGGAAAACTGGTTGAATCGCAGGGACAGGGACAGGATTTTGAGATATCAGCTGTTTCAATACTGATTTACGGTAAATGTGATCCTGAAACCTATCCTTTACAGAAGAAGGGACATTCGATGGAATTCCTCAGAGAGATAGCCCATCTGAGGCCCCGCACCAATACTTTCAGTGCCGTTCTCAGAATGAGGCATGCAATGTCGTTCGCCATTCACAAGTATTTCAACGACAAGGGATTTTATTATCTTCATACACCCATTATTACAGGAAGCGATGCTGAAGGTGCAGGAGAAATGTTCCATGTTACAACTTTCGACCTGGAAAAAGTACCCCTCGACAACAACGGAAATCCGGACTTCAGTCTCGATTTTTTCGGTAAGCCGGCCAATCTCACTGTTTCAGGGCAGCTGGAAGGAGAACTCGGTGCTCTTGCCCTGGGCGAGATATATACTTTCGGACCAACTTTCAGGGCAGAAAACTCAAATACTCCCCGTCACCTTGCAGAATTCTGGATGATAGAACCCGAAATGGCGTTTTATGATCTGATTGACAACATGGATCTGGCGGAAGAATTTATAAAGTATCTGATACGTTATGCACTCGATAACTGCAGCGATGATATTGAATTCCTGAATAACATGATCGACAGGGGGCTGTATGAAAGACTCCGCTTTGTGGTGGATAATGAATTTGTCAGGATGACCTACACCGAAGCGGTAAAGATCCTCGAAAGCTCAGGAAAGAAATGGGAGTATCCTGTAGGTTGGGGCAGAGATCTCCAGGCTGAACATGAAAGATACCTTGTAGAAGAATATTTCAGGAAACCTGTAATCCTAACCGATTACCCCAGGGATATCAAGGCATTCTATATGAAACAGAACGATGACGGGAAAACAGTAAGAGCAATGGATGTACTATTCCCGGGAATTGGAGAAATAATTGGCGGCTCACAAAGGGAGGAAGACTATGAAAAGCTTATTACCCGGATCAGGGAACTGGGATTGCCTGAGAAAGATCTGTGGTGGTATCTCGAAACCCGTAAATTCGGCACTGCTCCTCACAGCGGCTTTGGGCTGGGTTTGTCAAGGTTGCTTATTTTCATGACAGGCATGTCGAATATACGTGATGTGATTGCTTTTCCCCGGACACCTAAAAATGCTGAGTTTTAAACAATTTTTATCAAGACCTTCACGGGCCGGACTGAAATGTTAAAGCAGAAGTTACAACAGAAATTACTTCAGAAACTCTCTCCTCAGCAGATCCAGATGATCAAGCTTCTGGAGGTACCTACGATGCAGATCGAGCAGAGGATAAAAAAGGAACTTGAAGAGAACCCAGCACTGGAAGAGGGTCAGGAGGAAGAGATCATCGCCGCCGAGGATAACGGAGAAGATGAATTCGAAGATGATGATCTGAATAACGATGATGAGTTCACTCTCGACGATTATATAGACGATGATGATATCCCTGATTACAGATTGCAATCGAATAATTACAGCAGGGATGATGAGAAGAAAGCAGAGATACCCTTTTCGGCAGGCTCCACCTTCCATGAAAATCTTGAATCTCAGCTCAGCCTGAGAGAACTGGATGAAAAGCAGAAGATCCTCGGAGAATATATTATCGGTAACATAGACGAAGACGGTTATCTGAGAAGAGAACTGGCGAATATCGTCGATGACCTTGCTTTCCTGCAAAATATTAACACTACAGAAGAAGAACTGGAAGAGGTACTCCGGGTTATTCAGGATCTTGAACCTGCCGGCACAGGAGCCAGAAACCTGCGTGAGTGCCTGTTGCTCCAGCTTTCCAGGAAAGATCATGCTCAGGCTTCGGTGAACCTGGCACATACCATTATAGATCAGCATTTTGAAGAGTTCTCCAAACGCCATTACGACAAAATAATGTCGAGGACACAGGCAGGAGAGGAAGAATTAAAGGATGCCATTGATGAAATACTCAGGCTGAATCCCAAACCGGGAGGAGTGTTCAGCGATCCGTTCAGCAAACTGGCACAGCCTGTAATCCCTGATTTCATCCTTGAGCACTCGGAAGATGGTTTTGATCTTCATCTTAATTCAAGGAATCTTCCTGAACTAAGGTTAAGCTCCTCTTACCGTGAAATGCTTCAGGATTACACTAGAGATAAGAGCAGTAAAAAAGAAATGAAGGATGCCATTCTGTTCGTGAAGCAGAAGATCGACTCCGCCAAATGGTTTATTGATGCTATTAAACAGCGCCAAAACACACTGCTTCTTACCATGAATGCTATTCTGGAATACCAGAAAGAATATTTTGTGGAAGGCGATGAGACCAGGCTCAAACCAATGATCCTTAAAGATGTTGCTGAGATGACAGGTCTGGATATCTCTACCGTCTCACGTGTGGCAAACAGCAAATACATTCAGACACACTTCGGCATTTTCCCGCTTAAATTCTTTTTTTCGGAAGGGCTTCAGACCGACAGTGGCGAAGAAGTATCCACAAGGGAGATCAAGAGGATACTCCAGGATTGTGTCGATAATGAGCCCAAACGGAATCCGCTTACCGATGAACGTCTTACCGAGATTCTTCAGGAAAAAGGGTACCAGATTGCCAGAAGAACCGTTGCAAAGTACAGGGAACAGCTAAACATCCCGGTAGCCAGATTAAGAAAAGAAATATGATGCCGTCATCTTCAGCAAAAGGACTTCCGGACAGGCTGGCAGCAATCATTTCGGTGATTTTTCATCCTCTCTTAATGCCTTTGTATGGCCTTCTTGTCGTTTTTTCAACTCCTACACTTTATGGGTATCTCCCTTTTGTCCAGAAAAAATTTATTGTCTTCATACTTGCAACAAACAATATTCTGCTGCCATTCTCAATGCTTCCCTATCTGAAGTGGCGGAGAGTAATATCTTCATGGACAATAGATAGCAGAACGGAGCGTGTAACTCCCCTTGCTCTGACGACATTCTTTTATCTTGTCTCGGTGTATGTTGTAATGAAATTTACGATACCCGGTTTTATCAAAGCACTTTTCATTGCCAGTGCATTTATTTCACTGGCGGTGACTGTCATCAATTTCTGGGTTAAAATCTCAATTCATTCAGCCGGTGCAGGAGCACTGACCGCCATGATAATTTTCCTTTCACTTACCATGCACACTCCGCTGCTGCCCCTTGTTATCGCAGCAATACTGGTTTCAGGATTAATTCTTTCTTCCAGACTATGGCTTCAGCAGCATACTCCTGCCGAAGTGTGGACGGGATTTCTGCTTGGATTTGCCTCGATGGCCCTGATTCTGATCCTCTTCTGATATCTTCTTCAATGCTTCAGGGAGCAGGTGATTGCTCTCAGATATCATTTCTCTGGCCGGAAGATGTGTGATAAGGGCTTCAGGGAAATTATAATTCTTAAGATCTTTCTGACTTATTGAGGAGAACCAGCCTTTTCCCGTCATTCTCTTTGCAAGATATTCCTGTTCTGTCTGTCCGGGAGTCGGTATTAGTACTGCACTGCGGTTGAGGCTTACAAGCTCCATGATTGTCGTATATCCGGCACGGGCAATAATGTTCCTGCTGCCTGTGATCACTTCCTGCATTCTTACTCCGGGAAGATGGCTGTAAATAGTGATATTTCCTTGTTTAATTGCGCCGGATTCATTTTCATTTGTGCAGCCAAGTATTACACCTTTAATTCCTTTGCAATCAAGAAGTTTTTCAGTTTTATGACGAAGAAGTGTCCTTTGTGGTTCGGGGCCTGATAATATTACAGTGGTGTATTGATGAGTAACATCAGAGCCGTCCTGAGACAATTTTTTTACCGGGAATCTCGAAAGGATGCCCGCAAAAATCACATTATCCGGCAGCCTCATCCCGTGTGTGAGCCGTCCGGTAAGATTTAACTTCCCCGGAAGATCGGGGATCAGACAGTAGTCAAATTTTCGTATAACCAGCCTGTGAAGGAAGATACCTGTGAATTCGAGGAAGCGGATAACCTGAGGGAAAGGTATCCTGATCTGGTGAGTCACATAAACAGTCTTTACCTTCCTGTTCCATAGTCCGAACCGGTTATCACTTATAACCATATCGATATTGTTGACGGCGATAATTTTTCTGAGAAGGTAATGTTCAGCGATTATGTGAAACAAGAGGCGCGGTATTCCGGCAGCTATCATTAGATATTGAGGCAGAACAGCCGAATAACGTGGTTTGAACCCGGGGAAATCAATACACTGGATTTGCGGTGTTTCTGTTTGAAAAAAGACACGGTTTTCTTTTCCGGTGCCGATTATTACCGAATGCCCCATTTCAATGAGATTCAGTGCCATCGGGATCATTCTCGCCGAATGGCCACGACCCCATTCGAGGGGACAGATAAGTATTTTCAGGTTCTTCTTCAAGATCAGCCCGAGACCTGCGTTTTAATTCCCAGTTCGCTCACCATTGCGGCAATGTGGTTCAGTTCCTCCAGCGGAACTTTTATGAGCTTTCCGTTTTCAGGAGTGTCCCTCGAAATCGTATATATCATCACCTCTGAAGGTCTGATCCTTCTGAGTGCAGCCAGCCATGCTTCCAGTTCGGAAGGCGTTGTGTTATCGATGGTCCTGTCGTGAAAGATTCCCCTGACGAAGAGTGTCTGAATAATAAGTCGGCCGTTAAATGACGCAAGATCGTTAATGAGCTTTTCAGTGTCAATTTTTACGTTTGGCTGGTTATGACTTAAAATTGTCTGGTGGAATGCAGAATCCAGCTTCAGGATGTTGGAGTCTACTTTCAGGAGGGCTTCCCGGACTGCCGGTCTGGTGATTAAAGTTGAATTTGACAGCACCGCGATCTTTGCCTGGGGGAAATACCTGTCCCTGAGGATTATGCTGTCGTCAATAATTCCCGGAAATTCAGGATGCAGTGTCGGTTCTCCGTTTCCGGCATAGGTTATTACATCGGGGGCCTGTCCGTTTTTCTTCATTTCGGACAGTGTCGATTCAAGAGCTTCATACACCTGTTGTCTTGGCGGCAATTTTTCCCCTTCCATTCCCTTACCCTGTGTAAGTCCGCATTCGCAATAGATGCAATTGAAGTTACATACCTTCCGATTCACCGGTAACAGATTGATCCCCAGCGAAACACCCAGCCTCCGGCTTTTCACCGGACCGAAGACGATCTTATCAAACAGAAATGTAGGCATACTTCAAGTTACACTAATCTTTTAACAGTGGTCCCGGGTAAAAGTTTAAAACTTTTAAGATCTGCACCTTCCAGAAGAAGCAATCCTGGGTTTTTACCTGGTTCTATGCTGCCAAGTTCATCTTCGGCCCAAAGAGCCCGGGCTCCGTTAAGAGTACCCCAGCTGATCAATTCCTCAAGACCTGTATCAGGAAAATGTTCCTGTATCAGTTTCATTTCATACAGGATACTCAGCATTCTGTTTGAAGCCGGAGAATCAGTTCCGAGAACTATTTCACATCCTTCATCCCTAAGCATCCCGACAGGAGGCATAATACCTGTTATATACATATTTGAGCCGGGGCAGAGACACCAGAAAGTGTTTTCTCTTTTAATTATCGTCCTTACAACAGATGATTCTGCAAATGTGTTATGAACAAGTATCAGGTTACCTGCGGGGCTGACAAGTTCCATTATGGTTTCCTCGTGTGACTGTGGTGTTGCAAGGATCTCCGGAAGGATACCCGAAAGCTCGTACGAATCTCTCAGAGGCCCGTCATTATTGGATAAAAATCCTGTTTCATAACCCGATTCCATAAAATGGATGCTTGTCACCCTGTTTTCAGTCGTAAGTTCACGCAACTTTCTGAAAAGAGGGACAGAGACGGAATAAGGGGAATGAGGAACAATTGAATATTTTAATGCCTGTCTTTCGGCTTCCGATGCAAGAGCAGTGATTTCCTGAATTCTTTTTTCAGCTCTCCCAGGATCAATCCCGAACACCTCCAGCAGATTCAGATAGCGAATCCTGCTTTTCCCCTTCATTCCGAAAGATGCTGAAGAGTTACAGATATCGGCACACATCACCACTCCCTCACTGTACATTTCCGAGTCCGACCGGGACATTGCAGTAATGGCCCGGGATTCATTCAGGGACCTTTCGGAACGTATCTTCATGATGAATTCAGGCAATCCTGTTCTCTCCTCGATCATACCTTTAAGATGTGAGAGCTCAAGGTGACAATGGCAGTTTATGAAACCAGGGACGATTATCCCGTTATAAAACTCAACCGAATGGATCTCGGTGCCAGATCCGTTTTCACCTGATATTTCCAGGATTGTTCCGTCGTCACCGGTTGTAATTACAGCTTTTCTGAGAGTTTTGCCCGAAGCGGTTATGATGTATTGTGCCGATAAGCGTCTCATAGCGGATCGGGAATGTAGCTGAAAGAGGATACCACTATATTGGCATGTCTGCCGGTTTCTCCGATATTTCCGGACTGACTGAAAAAATTCAGTTCCAGGTGTACAGGACGTGATCCCTCTATCCTGTTCGTAACGGTTATCCTGTGAGGATATCCATCCTTTACGTAATTAATCCTGTCGAAGTACCTCCATCTTCCTGTTCCGACACTATCGGCATCGACAATGCGGCTTTCAAAGTGAGGCTCAAAGGAAAGATCACCAGGGTAAACTGTTGCAGTGAAAGTAACGGTGTAATTTCCCGGCGGGTAAGCTTTCTGTGTCAGGACAGGCCGGGCAGTGTCGGAAGAAGAAGGAAGAAAAAACTCAGCATAATTTCTCCTGGCTTTTGACAATTCCTCACTTTCTTTCATAATTTCATTCTGGTAGTGAGATTCCTTCTCACTCATCTCCTTTATGATATTATCGTAAATCCTGATCAATTTTTTAGGTTTGCTTACAAAATAATAATTCATAGTGTTATTCATTTCTTCATATGAATAACCGTAACTTTCAATTATGTCGATGTAGTTCATCACCGAATCCCTTCCTCCGAATTCATATCTTATTTCAGATACTGTAAGGAGTCCTGTCGCCAGATAAATGTCGGTGATCATTGAAATAAAAGTATTTTCCGGTATCAGTTTTTCGTTTTCGACCTTGTTTCTCTGGTTCACGCACGATGTAAAGGTGATGATGACAAGCAGTGAAGCTGTCATTCTGAGACAGAGCTCAGCTGATAGTATTTTCAGTTTCCTGTTCATCATTGTGTGAGATATTTTTTGGTAAGATATCTTACCGGGTACCATGCTGCCCAGAATCCTATGATGAGGACTGTTGCTGTTACGATCAGGAAATCAAAAAAATTCATGACCACCGGATATGAGTCCATAATGAGTGTTTCTCCCTGCAGTTTTACAAAGCCGTAAGTTTGCTGCAGCCAGCAGATTATAAATCCGAGCAGAAGGCCCAGTCCTGCGCCTATAATTGAAATCAGCCATCCTTCAAAGATGAAGATCTTCCTTATCAGGTTATTATCGGCACCAAGACTCTTTAGGATTTCAATATCCCTTTCCTTTTCAATAATCAGCATGGTAAGTGATCCGATTATGTTGAAAGAAGCAATTATGAGAATAAGTGTGAGAATAAAGAAAATGGCCAGTCTTTCAGAACGCATTACCTTGTAGAACAGCTCCTGCTGCTCATATTTGTTTTGAACGACGAATTCATTTCCGAATATCTCCTGAACATCTTTCTGAACAGATCTTTCGTCGGCGGTCCCCGAGAATTTTATTTCCACCGAGCTTACCCCCTCGTGGTTATCGATCAGGTTCCGTGTAAACTCGAGTGGCAGGTAAAGGTACTTTGAATCATATTCCTGTTCAATCTGGAAGACACCAGACGGGAAGATATATTCCCTGTTAAATGCCTCTTCGGGATTTATGGTACTTCCGCCTTTTTTTGAAGGAACATATATCCAGAGGGGTTCTACAAAGTTGACACGCAGACCCAGATATTGAGCTATCCCTACTCCGATAACGGCATATGACCGCCCTGTCTCTGTCATCAGAATGAAATCGCCCTCCCACATTGAACTGTCGATACCGGTAACCTGCGTGTAATTTGCATCGACACCCTTGAGGGTTGCAATATATTGTCTGTCATCGTATTTCAGAAGGGCATTCTCTTCAATGGTAAGCGAATAGCACGACACTCCGTTAACTTCAGAGAGAAGCCTCAGCTTTGATGTGTCGGGAATGAAAGTCTTTCCTTCTGATGCTGTTATCCTGAGGTCGGGATCGAAAGTATTGAAGATTGATGTTACCAGCGTCTCCAGGCCGTTAAAAACAGAGAGGATTATGATAAGCGCCATGGTTCCGACTGTCACTCCTGCTACTGATACCGCTGATATGACATTTATTGCATTTCGTGATTTTTTCGCGAAAAGATATCTCTTTGCTATATAGAGTGACAGTTTCATCTTTTATCCTTAAAGGCGAATACCAGAAGGCCGGTTCCCTTTTTGTGAGTTAAACACACATCCAGATAATTAAGTATCATTGATACAGGTAAGACCAGGATGTAATAAAACGGAAGTACCAGAAAAAATGCTTTTGATATATTCAGCAATTTTATGGGGTATTTCATTGACAGCCGCCATGACAGAGATCCTGGCTTTCCATAGGTATATGAAGCTTCAGCCCTGGAGAAACCGGCTTTTTTCAGTTTTTCAGCAATCTCTTCTCTTCCGTAGCCGTTGCGAACATGCTCACCAATAAAAGGCTCATCATCATCATCATGGACATCGGACCCTCCCTGGTCGGAAGGTGTGGAAATTATCAGAATTCCATCATCCCTCATTGACGAATAAAAGTTTCTGAAGACCTTGTCGTCGTCAGCGATATGTTCCATAACGTCAACGGAAAGGACAAGGTTGAAGGCGTCGGATTCACTGAAAAGGGTCAGATCTTCACAGGAAAAACCAACTCTTCCGGAAAGGCCGGCGGTGTTAAAGAAACGATTACAGTCGTCAGTTTCGTTTTGGTTGATATCTACTCCCTTGATCCTCCAGGCTGGTTTCAATTTCGAGAGCCACCACGAGTACTGGCCCATTCCTGATCCGGCATCCAGAATACAGGCATCAGGTGGAAGTTTGTTTGTGATATTTCTGACAGCCCTTTTCACATGCCATGTACGCAGAAGAAGCAGGTCGAGGAAAAAATACATTAGCTTTCTTCCAAAGACAGAGCCTGAGAAGAACCTGCCAACAGATCTTTTTATCGGTTCGTACTGCATGAGATTCAACTTTTCAGCAACCTGTCGATCTTATCTATATAGTCGAGGCTGTCGTCGATAAAGAATGAAATCTCGGGTACAATACGGAGTTGAGACCTTATCTTATTTCCGAGTTCAAACCTTATCCTTGGAGTGTGATCGTGGATTGAGCTCAGAAGCTCATCATTACCGGTGGAAGGGAAAATGCTTATGTAAATTTTTGCCAGCGAGAGATCCGGACTCACCCTGACCTTTGTTATCGAGATCATTTTCCCGTGTGAATATTCCCTTCCTTTATGTAGAAAAATGTCAGCAACTTCCTTCTGGATGAGCTTTGCAACTTTTTTCTGTCTTGTCGATTCTGTCGATTCCACAACGTCATGATTTAGTCGCACAAAGATACGAATATTTTTAAGGCCGTTTGAAGACGACAGAAGAGCCACCTGACAAAAAAATATTAGCTTTGCATTACTTTTTAAAATTGAGGTATGGATACTGTTGTGAGCGGCATTAGGTCGACCGGAAACCTGCATCTTGGCAATTATTTTGGTGCAGTGACAAATTTTCTGAAGATGCAGAAGGAAAATAATTGTTTTTTCTTTATTGCTGATTATCACTCTCTTACAACACATCCCAAACCCGACGATCTGCACAACAACATTAAACAGGTACTTGCTGAATATCTTGCATGCGGAATTGATCCGGAGACAGCAACTGTTTTCATCCAGAGTGATGTTCCAGAGGTGACCGAGCTTTATCTGCTGCTCAATATGAATGCCTACGTGGGAGAGCTGGAGAGAACAACATCTTTCAAGGAAAAAATCAGAAAACAGCCTGACAATATAAACGCCGGACTGCTTACCTATCCGGTTCTGATGGCGGCCGACATAATCATTCACAGGGCACATAAGGTTCCGGTAGGGAAAGACCAGGAGCAGCATCTGGAGATGACCAGGAGGTTTGCCCGTCGTTTCAATACGCTTTACGGTGTTGAGTATTTCCCTGAGCCGGATGCATATAATTTCGGCCAAAAACTGCTTAAGATCCCTGGTCTTGACGGTACAGGCAAGATGGGGAAGAGTGAAGGTAACGGCATATTTCTGGCCGACAATCCGCAGGAAATCAGGAAAAAAGTAATGAAAGCGGTCACTGATACGGGACCTCAGAAACCAGGAGAAAAACCTTCGGAGCCGGTGGAGAACCTGTTTACAATTATGAAGGTTGTCTCCGATCCTTCCACTGTTAGTTATTTCAGAGACAAACATGCTGCGTGTGAGATTCGTTACGGTGACATGAAAAAGCAGCTTGCAGAAGATATTATAAAGGTTACAGAACCCATAAGGGAGAGAATTGTTGAAATACTTGCAGACAAAAAGTACCTTGCTGCGGTTGTTTCGCGAGGAGCTGATAAAGCACGTGAGAGCGCATCACGAACCATCAGGGAAGTAAGGGAGATAATAGGTTACAGGCCCTTCTGAAAAGAAGAAAGCCCCGGGTGCCCGGGGCTGAACTTGAAGGATCAAGTTTATGATTGAGATTGCCTGTATAATAATCATCTCAAATTATGTGCCAAAAGTAGTTTCTCGGCATTAAAAATCAGCATTGAGAGAAATTATAAAATTGCGTCCGGCTGACACAATCCCGGAAGAGTAAGGCCTGTACCTGTGATCGAGAATGTTTTCCACTCCTGCCATGACCGTAATTCTGTTTATAAAACTATATGACAATTTCAGATTAAGTGTGTACCAGCCCGGCGACCAGGGATTATTATTTTCGTCAGTTGCATACAGGTATGGTTTCTCTAATTCGGTGGGAGCCATCTTTTTGAACTTTCTTGGACCGTTATATACAGAATAAAGATCTGTTTCGAACCTGGAGGTTTTGAAGACAAGATGGGTGGAACCAAAAACAGGAGCTACATGACGAAGTGGATCTCCGTTTTCCTCATATCCTTCAGTTAAATTGATGTTTGATCTCAGGTTCAGGTTCTTTAAGATATTCAACTGCAGGGTAAGGTTCATTCCATAAACTATTGCCGATCCGCTGTTGGTTAAGGCTTCAACCTTGCTCAGCTCTCCGTTATAGTAGATAGAATCATTTCCGTTGAACAAAAAATCATTTCTTACCATAACATCATTCAGCCAGGTATGAAAAAAGGTAACTTCCGTGTGTAATACCGTTCCGAATTCTTTTGTAATACCCAGATCGATATTCCATGCATATTCAGGTTTGAGATCAGGATTTGGCACTACCACTATTCCCGGAGCGGAATCAAAAACTTTGCCTGCATCGTCAAGATTCGGAGCCCTGAAGCCGGTCGAAGCATTTAATCTGATATGAGCTTTCTTGTTCATCCTGAGGACCATTCCTGCAGATCCTGTTACAGCTCCGTTGGAAATCCTGATGCTGGTGAAAGGGAAATTGTAGAAAGAATTATCCTCAATCTCCGAGTTAAGCTTCACATGATTGTATCTCAATCCTGTGTTGAGTGTCAGCTTATCTGTAATATTGTTCTTATAACCTCCGTACACGGATGTGCTTATATATCTGTTATCTCCGTCCGGGTACCTTGTTCCCGCAGGTGTTATTACACCGGTAAAAATGTCTTTCGTACCGGCAACAGATACTATGTCGTTGAATACCATCTCAAAACCGTAATACAGTAATTCTTTCGTGCTCCTGAATTTTTTTTCCAGATCGAGATTAACGGAGTATATCTTTACTTTCTCGGTCTGTTCCTCCATATTGTAGTTGCCAAAGGTCCTGTTGTGACGGCTTTCACGGTAGCTTTGAAGGGATGCAGTAAGAGAGGCTTCGCTGAAGAGTATATTTTGCCTGTTGAATTTAATCCGGAGATAATTCATCATCCATACCTGAGGGCCATAATACCATTCTCCATATCTGAGATTTCCCGCTCTGTACTGTATCAGGCGATCGTAGCGAGGAACTTCGGATATACGTGAGAAATGATTTGCTGCAACAAGGTTGATGAAAGGTGTGATCCTGATCTTCAGCTTGTTCATTGAGTATAGCTGTGAATATCCGGAATGAACCTGAACACGGGGATCAGCATTGGCGATCACAGAATCAGAACCATTGATAAGTTTTGCATATTCAGTCCGCTGATAATCTGCATTCTTATATGATCCCATTTTCAGATCACCGAAATCTGACCAGCTTATGCCTGACAGGAAAGCAATATTTTTTTTCCCGGCGTTAATATCGAGATGGACACTTTTTTCGTTGTTAGCTGAAGAATACCGCAACATACCATTTCCTTTCAGAAAAAGTTTTTTTCCTCCGGAAAACACCGGTTCCATGGTATGACAATCCATTACTCCGCCAATGGCATCGCTACCATAAACCACAGCACCGGGTCCCATAATTATCTCTGTGGAATTTATTGAAGACGGATCGAGTGAAATGACATTCTGAATGTTACCTTCCCTGTAGATGGCGTTGTTCAGTCTGACACCGTCGACAACTATCAGGACCCTGTTTGTAGCGAAACCTCTTATCATCGGACTTCCCCCGCCAAGCTGACTTTTCTGAATGAATACCTCGCCCGACATACCAATAAGATCGGCAGCAGTCTGGGGATTTGACATTCTGATCTCAGCCAGGTGAACAGATCTCACACGGTTGGGGACTTCAAACCTGCTCTGCTCCCACCTGTTGGCTGATACCACAAATTCTTCAATGGCAAATACCTTTTTTTTGAGCCTGACCTCGAAACCACTTTCAGCAAGCTCTTCGTATTTGACACAGATCCTCTCGTATGAAAAATGCTGAAAACAAATAGTCTTTTCATTCCTGAACTCAGAAATATCCGCCTTTCCGTTTCTGCCTGAATAGAAATATTTTGTTCTGTAGTCATTCAGAATAATAACATCAGGTACAGGGCGTAAATCCTCGGCATCGACAATTGTGACTGTCTGAGATATTACATCAGGCAGAAAAAATAAAAAATGTAAAATAATTAACAGGTGATATTTCATTAAGTAACTAATTACAGGCTGTAAAAATAGCAAAAAGTGACGGTGACTTGGTCTGACAGGCTCTTTATTTGGTCTGAAGACTGACGGTATGTTAATACTTAAAATAAAATTGTTCCTGTTATTTTCATAAATTTGAGAAGTCCTAATCCCTGATGTATCTGGTGAAAAGAAAAATAATTGTCATTTCAGTCATACTTCTGACCTTCGGGCTGGCAATAACTGGATATTATCTGCAGAAAGATAAAAACAGGCTTCTTTCTGATCCCTATGAGGCGATATCACCCGAAACCGTCTTCCTGATAGAAACAATTGATTTGCAAAGTTTCTTCAACTCTATCACCACTGAAAACGGTTTGTTCGGGGAATTTGCCAGGATTAGTGATTTTGAGCCATTAACCACGAAAATCAGGTTTATCGCGGATCAGATGAACGGGCCTGTCTATAAAAAGATTCTTACCGGTAATTCAGCGCTTATTTCTTTTCAGTTTTCTGCCCCGGGGGAAATCAGTTCTCTTCTTACAGTTGCAATAACCTCCGATGTGAGGCTTAAGCATGTAAGCGAAATGGTGCAGGCATCAGGAGCAAAAAAAATAAATAAGATCAGCATAGCCGGCTATGAAGCCCTTGAAGTTCCCTTTATGGTTAAGGGAAGAAGAGACACAGCCTATATTTCAATATTGTCGGGATTACTTCTTTGTGGTACTTCGGAAAGCATCCTGCAAAAGGCACTAAAACAAACAACGCTCGATAAAGATATAAGGGAACAACCAGGATTCGCCAGGGTATTGCAGGCATCGGGCAAACATGAAGACAAATTTTTTATCATCTTCAGCAACCTGCCACAAATATTGAAGCCGGTTCTGCTTGATAAGCATCAGTCCTTTGTCCGGAAGGCCGGCAAACTTGCTGCGTCCTCCGGAATGGATATCTACATCAGCGAAAACGATCTTATGCTTAGCGGTTATATTGAAAGTACCAGCCATGAACAATACCTCAGTAAATACAAGTTAACAGAACCCTCACTGCTACAGACTTACAGGATACTGCCATCGGCAACCGCGATGTTCGAGTCGTTCATAAATCCTGAATCTGAAGGAAATGGATCGGCGAATGAAAAGGCCGCCAAACTGGCCCTGGCTATGAAACCTTATTTCGGTGAAGAGATCACCAGAGCATACATCGATATTAAAGGGAGGCCGGTGACTGACAATTCCGTGATAATCTATGAGCTTAATGACAGGGTTTTTGCCGAAAACGTGTTCAGTGATGAGTTCAGCAAACTGACTGATGCAGGGGACATTACATATTTCCGGCCTGATGAGCAGATTAAAGTGCCTGTTTACAAGACTCCTTACAAAGGATTTCATTCTGCTGTTTTCTCAGGGTGGGAGGGTGATTTTGACGATTCCTGGTTTGCTTTTTATGACCGGTATCTTATTACCGGTTCATCATATGCAACAATCGCAAGACTTCTTTATGATAATCTCCTCAACAAAACGCTTGCAAATGATTTAACATTCAGAGATTTCGAAAGCACACTTCCTTCAGTGGCAGGATATAAATTTTATGCGGTTCCTTCCCGTATTACCGGGTATCTTTCCGGATGGCTTGATGAAGAGATAATAAATGCACTTGTTTCCAACAGGAGTTCTCTTGAAAAGATACAGGCAATCGGTTTTCAATTCGTTACCAGCAATGATATGCTTTATAACAGTTTGTCATTAAGGTTCAGAGAGGAAGCAAGGGAAGAATCTGAAACCGACTGGGAAACACTGCTGGATACTATTGCCGCTATTAAACCATTCTTTTTCACCAACCATCTGACAGGTGCACGCGAAATATTTATTCAGGATCTGAAGAACAACGCCTACCTTATAAATGCAGCCGGCAGGGTTTTATGGAAAGCACCTCTGCGTGAAAGGATAACCAGTTCTATATATATGGTCGACGCCTTCAGGAATGGCAAATACCAGCTTCTTTTTTCTGGAAGAAATTATCTTCACATGCTCGACAGGAACGGGAACTACGTGGAAAGATATCCGGTTAAGCTAAGGTCTCCGGCCACAAATCCCCTTGCACTTTTCGACTATGATAATAACAGGAATTACAGGATCCTGATTGCCGGTGAGGACAAAATGATTTATGCTTACGATATCACGGGAAATGTACTCAGAGGATGGAAACCATTCAGAACCAGCAGCAGGGTGAGGCAGGAGATAGCCTGGGTACGGGTATCAGGGAAGGATTACCTGATTACTTCCGACGAAGCCTCCCTTTATTTCACCGATCGTACAGGCAGTAAAAGACTTACACTTAAAGAACCTGTAAGCAGGGCGGCTAATTCTTCAATAAGGCTAGTGCCAGGCTCAAGACCCTCGGTGGTATGCACGTCGCCCGACGGAACCATAC
Organism: Bacteroidales bacterium; assembly: GCA_036759025.1. GTDB lineage: Bacteria > Bacteroidota > Bacteroidia > Bacteroidales > VadinHA17 > LD21. The sequence goes on along the minus strand of DAIOVL010000007.1, from coordinate 137,438 downwards.
AGCAAATCCATTTCGACGGAAGTGTCAGTAAAAAGAGGCTGAAAACATTCTCTGTTGACCATTCTTTCGATATTTTTGACGTAACCGGTGATGGCTTTGGTGAATATATTTTCATTGATAACGGGATATTGTATCTTTATGGTAGTAACGGATCGGAAATGTTTACTCGCGAATTCGGTTCAGGAGACCTGGGAGGGCCTATTAATTTTATTTTTTCAGCTTCAGACAGAAAAATAGGAGTCTTTGACAGTGAAAATAATCTTATTTATCTTATTGACAGTGAAGGAAAAATAATGAGAGGTTTCCCGCTGAGAGGAGCCTCAATGTTCTCCATAGGGAAACTGTCAGACAGAAGCGGATGGCATCTTATTGTCGGAGGCACTGACAGGTTCCTTTATAATTACAAATTAAATACTGACTAAAGGCTATTTGTATGTTAAAGAAAATATTGATTTTAATTCCGGCAGCACTTTTATCCTTTGCAGGTTGCGTAAAGGAGACCTACGACATGGATACCCTGTCGGGAAGAGGCCACCTGTCACCTGTGATGGCAATATCCGCCGTAAGAGGCAATATTTCCATCAGTGATATTAAAAAGATCCCCAATGACACAGTGGTATTTGATGAGGACAACTTCATCAGGCTGGTCTTTAAAAAAGATTCAGCTATAAATCTTGATGTAGATGATTTTGATGAATTTGACGACATTGCAGCACTGGTAATCGATGAAACATATCTCCTTGCAGGTGCATCTGTCTTAAATGTAGAGGATACTCTCGATTTTGAACCCGGCAGCGGTATTGAAATTGAGGATATCTATATAAATGCAGGAACCATTAACTATTCAGTAAGCTCCGTAACAGATGTTTTATCATCGTTCACAATAACTTTTCCTACAGTATTAAGGGAAGGGAATATCGCGTTAACTCACAATATTTCACTTCCCCCAAATTCAACAGTGACAGGATCTTTATCACTTGATGATGCTGAAGTCGATTTTTCAGCTGATATAAAGCAGCCATACAACAGACTCCCGGTTTTATATTCTTTTGAGGCAGTGTCAGGTAATTATTCCATTACCGATGTGATGATAGTTCATGTCGAAATACCTGCACCGGATTATGATTATGTGAAGGGTTATTTTGGTCAGCCCTCGGAAGACTTTGAAGAAGATACCCTCGACCTGGAAATAGAAGATATCCTTGATCACATCTCGGGGACCTTCCTGCTATCGGATCCTTCGATAAGGCTTGATTATTCCAATTCATTTGCAATCCCGATAGAAGTCGACCTCAAGGCCATCGGTTACAGAGACGATGAAACGGTTCCCCTGAATCTTAATCCCTTCAGCCTGAGCTATCCCGACGTTCCGGCTGAAAGCGACGTAAGCTCTTCGTTTACTGTTGACAGGGATAATTCAGACCTGCCTGAACTGGTTTCTATGCCTCCCGAGAAGGTTGTTTTTCTTGGTTCTGCCCTTATGAATCCCGGAGGCAACACAGGTTCAAGAGATAACTATATCTTTGGTGACAGCCGTTTCATAGGCCACCTTGAAATTGAAGTTCCCCTGGAATTCAGAATGGGAAACCTTCAGTTCACGGATACAACGGAAAATTTTATCAAGATCGAAGATCCCTCCGATACTCCTGCCAATCCTGAAGATTTTGAATTTCTCCGCATTGATTTTGAAGCCGAAAACAGCTTCCCCCTCGGCGTCTCCATCAATATGATACTTTACGATTCACTTACATCCCGGAATATCGATACCGTCAGTGCTAAAGATATCCTGAAGCCCGCTCCCACGGATGCAGGAGGACGCTCAATGCAGCCGGAAAAGAGTCTTACCAGCATAGAAATTGACAGGCAATTCTGGGATTCAGCGGGAGAAGCGACAAATATCATTTTCAGCTTTACGCTGAACACCACTGACCAGGGAACCAGGGATGTGAAAATATATTCCGACTACAGGATCGACTTCAGGGCGTCGCTGGTGCTCAAACCCGATATAAGATTTGACTTTTAATGGTAACCGTTAATAGTGAAGATATGATAAGAAAAATCAAATATTTAACGGTAATCATGCTGGGCATGGTGGTGTTTGAAGCAGCAGCACAGAACAGTCAGGTTCTTTATTATATGAATCTGCCGCAGAACCACATGCTTAATCCGGCTTTAAGGCCATCCAACTCTGTTTACATTGGTTTACCTGTTATTTCAGGCATTAATGTTAACCTGAACAACAATTTCTTTAATTTCTCTGATGTTTTTATTAAAGGCGTTGTTCCTGATTCGGTCGTCACAATTTTTCATCCCGACTATGATCCGGCAAAATTCATGTCAAAGATCAAGGATGTCAATTCGTTTGAACCAGATGCCCTAGTACAGCTTTTCGGACTGGGCTTTGCAGTAAAGAAAGACCTTTACATAACCCTTGATATCAATGAACGTGTAAACGCAAATGTTGCTCTTCCCGGCGACCTGCTGCGTCTTGGATTTGAGGGGAATGAGCAGTTTGCAGGAAGCAGGATAGACCTTTCTTCATTACGTGCTGAAGCCCGCTATTACAGGGAGATCGCTCTCGGATTTTCAAAGAATTTTACAACAGACCTGAGGATAGGGGCCAGAGCCAAAGTCCTTTTCGGAATCGCTTCGGCTTCGATAGATAACAGGGATCTCGGTATTACGGTTAATGACGATTACAACCACACCTTCAATGCCGACCTCGATGCACATTTCAGTGCTCCTTTACAATTTTATCTTTCAGGACAGAATACCATCGACAGTGTCGGGATTGATGAAGCCCGTTTTGAAGAGACCCGGAATATCATCGACTATCTTCTTGAAACGGGTAATATGGGCCTGGGTTTTGACATAGGTGCTGAATATAAAATAAGCAGCAAACTGAAAGTATCGGCTGCTGTAACCGACCTCGGCTACATAAAATGGAATAAGGACATCACCAACCTGAGGGCAGAAAGCGAATTCGTGTTCAGTGGCATCGACCTCCTTGAAGTATATAATGGTACAATGACATTTGATTCACTCGGTACGGTGCTACTTGATTCTCTCAAAAACTCCTTTTACCTTACTGATACTGATGAACCATTCAAAACCACACTTCCTTTTGGGGTGACCCTGGGCGGCAATTATGCACTTAGCCGCAGTTTTTCCCTTGGCTTACTTTCGTATACCAGGTTTGTAGGCTCACAGATAAGGGAGGCCCTCACTCTGTCGGCTAATGTGAATATAAGGAATGTGTTCTCCACAACCCTGGCATATACTGCCATGAATCACCGCTATGACAATCTTGGATTCGGACTGGCATTTAAGCCAGGATGTTTCCAGTTTTATCTTCTGGCTGACAGGATCCCTGTAACATGGAATAAAATAATCAGCGAAGGCACAACCATACCCCTGCCCACAAGCTGGAATACTGTTCACATAAGGCTAGGAATGAACCTCGTGTTCGGGAACAGGGTCGAAAAGAAAGTTGATAAGCCAATGATTATGTTGCAGGAGTAATTACACCCTGGTAAACATCATTCATGTGATTTTTTCAGCTGCTTTGCGAGCGAGTTGGCGAAGACAAAATCGTTGAGGATCTTACAATCTGAATTTAGGATCTCGTTTTTACTTCCTTCCCAGCAGATAACTCCTTCATTAATAAAAACGATCTTTTCTCCTATTTCCATTACCGAATTCATGTCATGAGTATTAACTACTGTCGTCATCTGGTACTCTTCGGTAATCTCCTTGATGAGTTCGTCGATAAGTATTGCGGTTAGAGGATCGAGTCCTGAGTTAGGCTCATCACAGAAAAGATATTTAGGATTGAGGGCTATTGCTCTTGCTATGGCAACTCTTTTCTTCATCCCTCCCGATAATTCAGCGGGGAAAAGTTTATTGGAGTTGGTAATATTCACTCTGTTAAGGCAGAAATTCACTCTTTCGGTCTTCTCATCCAGGCTCATGCTGGTGAACATGTCGAGAGGGAATCTTACATTCTGTTCAGTGGTCATGGAATCGAAAAGGGCACTTCCCTGGAACAGCATGCCCATCTTTTTCCGTATCTCCGTTTTGCCTGAAAAATCGAGGTTATTGAAGAGAATATCCTCAAACCATATCTCACCGCTCTCGACATTGTGCAGCCCTACTATCGATTTAAGGAGGACTGTCTTTCCCGAGCCGCTTCTTCCGATAATGAGATTTGTTTTACCGGGTTCAAAAGTAACCGATACATCATCAAGGACTTTTTTCCCGCTGAATGAAAGGTTTATATTTTTGGCTTTAATCATGAAAGCAGGAGCTGTGTAAGGATAACATTGAAAAGGAGTATCAGCACACTGCTGTATACAACAGCCCTGGTGCTTGCCCTTCCCACCTCAAGCGACCCTCCTGTTACAAAATATCCCTGAAATGCCGATACGGTTGTAATGATAAATGCAAAGAAGAGAGTCTTTATCATTGAATAGGTTATATAATAAGGTATGAATGCATACTGGATACCGTAAATGAAATCTTCAAGGGTAATCACTCCTGAAAGCGTACCTGCTATACCTCCGCCAACGATACCCACAATTATGCTGATAAGTGTAAGGAGTGGATTGAAAATGAGAGTTGCAATTATTTTCGGGAGGATAAGATAGGTAGCCGAGTTTATTCCCATCATCTCCAGGGCGTCGATCTGTTCTGTGATACGCATGGTTCCGATCTCAGATGCGATATTTGATCCTACTTTGCCGGCAAGAATGAGAGCAGTTATTGTTGATGAGAATTCAAGGATGATGGAGTCGCGGCATCCCAATCCGATAAGATAGGTCGGATATATCGGATTCTCTGTGTTGTATGCTGTCTGGAGTGTTATTACAGCTCCCATAAAAAATGAAATAATGGTTATGATGCCCACCGAGTTGAACCCGAGATAGACCATTTCACTCATGGTCTGTTTGTAATAAATGATGGTTTTTTCAGGTTTTGAAAAGACCTTGCCGAGAAGCAGGAAATATTTGCCGAACTGATTCAGGAACCTGATCATCACTTATTGATTTCAGGAAAGCAAAATTACAAATAATTGACGGATTTATCGGCTGTGAAGGATAAAAGGGGGAGATTATATTGGTTTAAATTTGTAAACTTGTAAAAAATTTTCAAACCGCTTATGGAGAACAGATATGTTATTATTATGGCGGGGGGAGTGGGGAGCCGTTTCTGGCCGTTAAGCCGTCGTGAAAAACCCAAACAGTTTCTTGACATCATGGGCAACGGAGAAACCCTGTTGCAGCAAACCTTCCGACGGTTTAAAGCAACATGTCCCGAAAAGAACATTTACATTGTAACCAGCGCCGACCATAAGGAAGAGGTTCAGAAGCAACTTCAAACAGATCCTTCCAATATACTTGCCGAACCATTCCGCAGGAATACTGCACCTTGTATAGCCTATGCCACTTTCAGGATCTATAAAGAGAATCCCAACGCTGTGATTACAGTGACTCCTGCCGATCACCTGATTGTAAAGGAAGAGAAATTCTGCAATGTCATCAGGGAGAGTATGGATTTTGTCAAGGACCATGATGCACTTCTTACACTGGGTATTCAGCCCGACAGACCTGAAACAGGTTACGGATATATTCAGGCCGATATGAAAAGACCTGTGGAAGGATATGATCATATTCTAAGGGTGAAAACTTTTACTGAAAAACCAGATCTGGAACTGGCAAAGAAGTTCATCCAGAGTGGTGATTTCTACTGGAACTCAGGGATTTTTATCTGGAATATAAAATCAATAATAACTGCATTCGAAAAGCATCTTCCCGATATGCACACCGCTTTCGATGACGGATTGAAATATTACAGCACTGGAGAAGAGGAATCATTCATTGGCCGTACCTACAGTCAATGCCGCAGTATCTCGATCGATTACGGGATCATGGAGAAGGCCGACAATGTGTATGTTAAATATACCGATGTCGGATGGTCCGATCTTGGAACCTGGAGTTCCCTGTATGAACATTCAAACCTCGATTCGAACCGGAATGCAGTTATATCCGGAAATGTATTTTCATATGATAACCGGGGAAGCATTTTCAATATTGCCCCGGGAAAGGTTGCTGTTGTTCAGGGTCTTGATGATTATATTGTTGTCGATTCTGACGATGTGCTTCTTATTGTCAGGAAGGAAGAAGAACAGAACATTAAGAACTTTCTTGAAGATGTCAGGAAGGAAACAAATGACAAATACCAGTAAAAAGTAAAGCTGTCTTAAAAATTCATAAAGACAGCCTTCTTATTTTTTATATTACAAATCAATTAGTATTCCCAGAGATCGTGCTCGAAGTCAAAGAGTTCGGATTTGATCCTTTCGGCTTCAAACAGAGCAGGCCTGCCAACCAGATACTCAGAGATGTTACGGTCGTTATAGACGTTTGATTCGGCCTGGATATAGCTTCCGAACCTTCTTTGCATGAAGAGGTCGTCGAATGAGATGCGCTGAGCGTCGTTATTGGGATTGAAAACCTCATGTCTTGCCATTATGTCTCTGATATCCTGGAACCACACCCAGCATACAGGAGTGTTTTCTTCTCTTCCCAGATCATCATTGTATGCCATATAAACGGGGATCAGTGCAATGATACGGACATCCAGCTTCCCAAGTTTCTTATCGAAGTACCATTCCTCGTAAAGCCTTATCTGTTTTACTTCTTCCCTTTTTGGATCGGATCTGTATGTGGTATCACGGGTATCGCCGAACTCGTTTATGGTTACTGACTGGACTCTCATTATAGCTCCCAGTTTCTTTTCAATATCGTCGTAGGTTGTCGGAACTTCAGGATCGAACATATCGTAACCGGTTATGTTACCTGCGTTAATTTCATCAAAGAGGATATTAACAAAACTTTTTCTTCCGTCCTTAACGGATGTATCTGTGGGGAAATAGAGAGGATGGTTCATTTTTTCCCTGAGATCAATTACACGGTAATACCTTTTCGACCACACAACATCGGCTTCCCTGAGGAAGGGATAATCAATTTTCTTAGCCTCAGGAATCGATTTTTCATATATATCGCCATAGGTTTGTGCAAAAGCAGAGCCTGTGATCAGAACGGAAATAATTCCAGCGATAATTCTCTTATTCATTGTGGTATTATTAATTAATTAATCTGCAATGTTATTGCAGGGAGTTCATGGATTTTCTTATCAGGGCCGACAGCTTTAATATTTGTTACTACAAGTGTTTTCCCTCTTGTTAAACGGTTAAGAAGGTCTCTTTGTTGCTGTGTGAACTGCCAGTTCGTGCTTTCTGCAAAATGGTCGCCGGTGTTATCGGTGTACAGAACTGAAAAACCAACGACATTATACACAATATAGAAGTCGGCATCGGGCAAAATTGCAACGATTCCTTTTTCAGCCAGCAGGGCAGCCCTGTCAATTCTTCCGGATACTTTACCACCAAGTCGTGCGATAGGTGCTGGAAGGTTTTTAACTCTGAACTCACGGGCGGGATAGCTCTTGAGTGATCCGTTTGGTTCCTGTGCGGCTATATGGATCTGAACAACCTGGCCTGCTGTTGTAGGGGTAATTGACCAGTCGCCGGGGAAATTTTCTCCTTTGGGGTTTTTGACTTTCTCCCTTTTTGATGTTCCGTTTACGACTTTTGTAATTCTTACCTTGTCGGAACCATAGCCGGGGATTGAGATGTCGATGGGATTAGCTATTCCTGCGTACATTACATTCATTGCTGTGGCTGAAACGACCGCATTGGGTTCACCAACGGAATATTCCGAATTGAATTCATATTCAACTGTATTACCGTCGGGTGATTTTATGGCAATGACTCCGCCCCATGTTTTTGTTCCCAGCGATGATGCTCTTGCAGTGTATATTCCTCTGCCGTTTTCATCAAGGTCGAGTACCTGGCTTCCGTTTACTGTAATGGTAGGTTGTTGTGTTGAGTCGGTTGCAGAAAGGAAAACGGAGGCTTCATAGTTACTTCCCAGAGTCACAAAGGTAGACTTGGGTATAACAACAGCGTCGAGTTTATTGAATTTGAAGTTTGTTTTGTCGATTTGAGAGAACAGGTAATTCAGGACTTCAGTTTCAGCGTTTCTCACGTCGACCTGCATTTTTGTAAGAAGCGCGTTTGCTCCGACGAGAGGAAGAAGCTGGAATGTAAGGTTAGGCCATTTTTCAATTTGGCCTTCCTCATTGGGTCCGTCATCGGTATTAAGGCTCTGGCTAAGAGATTCTTCAATGCCCGGGGCCCCTCCGTCGAGAGTACTTATCAGGAATTCGCGGTATGAGTTTATAGCTGCCCTCAGGTCGTAAGCTTTACCATCTTCTTTTGGTCCGATAAGGATCTGAGAAGGTACATCGTTATTATCAAACTTTTTAACCTTTTCAATGTCGATTTCTCTTCCGTTTATGGCTTCTGCATCTTCACCGTCGGCTTCCCTGATTATCAATATTTTGATATCCTGGATGAAATTAAAAAGCTCCTCGGCACGCTGCTTCACTTCGAGAGCCTTGGTTCTGTAGGGCCCGGTCTTCTCGGGGTATGTGGCAAATGATGCTTCGAATTCGTTATATATGAGGGAATTTTTCTTGTCATAGTTTTCGACGGTAAGGCTGAGACCTTTATCAACTTTCATAAAGGCTTTGACTGTTTCCTTCGAGACGTTGAGTGCGAGCATGGCTGTAAGCACAAGGTACATCATACCGATCATCTTTTGCCGCGGAGATAGCTTTTCGTGAGCCATTTTTTTGTTAGTTTAGTTTAAGTAAAAAAACAAATGCCGCCTTACCTGACATTCATTGCAGCAAGCATATTTCCATAGACATTGTTAAGAGCCGACAGGTTGTCGTTGAGTTTTGCTATTTGTTCACGGTATTTTGTTGTGTCGCCGGCAGAATCGGCAAGTCCTTTAACCATACCCTGCAGTTCCTTATAGATTGTTTCTGTTTCCCTGAGATGGTCGTCGGCTCCCTTCTTCTGAAGTTCATATACAGCATTCAGTGCCGAGAGATTTTTGTTCAGGACTTCCAGTTGTTGCTGGTATGATTTTCCGCCGGCCTCGATTACCGACAGTGATTCGGCCATATTCTTATATGAGGAGCCGGTTTCATTTATGATACTGGTTGTTTTCTGGTATGATTCAGCTAGTTTACCGAGTGAATCGGTAGCATTGTTGATTGAGTTCATATATTTGGCTGAGGCTGCAGAAATATCGCCCATAACATTAATGTTGGCTGTTGATTCACTGAGCTTAGTCATGCCTGCGCCAAGCTTCTGGAACAGATCCGGAGTGATTTCGGCTTTTTCCAGCATTTCGTCGAATTTTGCAAGGGCAACAGAGCCGACACCTCCTCCACCGCCACCACCGCCAACGGCTCCGCGATATCTGCCTGAAGACGGAAGTTCTTCCCCTTCATCAGGGATCCCCGCAAGTTCGGGGTATACCAGCGACCAGTCGACCTCTTCATGCAGTGGTTCGAATGCTGAGAAGAAGAAAATTACCGCTTCCGTACACAGCCCGAGGGTAAGCATGAAAGTTGCAAGTGGCCAGTGCTGAATTTTGAACAATGCACCCAGGATAACGACAGATGCGCCGATACCGTAAAGTTTAGCGATGAAATTCTTCCATCCGCTGCTTTGTACTAATTCTGCTAGACTCATATACCTGATAATTTTAGGGTTATTTCAAAATAAAGGTTATAATTCGGCTCCGATATAGGTTCTTACATTACGGAATCCTATGTAGGGTTTTGTGGAATCCTGATATTCATAATCCCTGGCGCTTGTCTGCAGGAAATAAGCAATATCCTTCCAGGAACCGCCGCGAATGACTTTTCGCTTCATAATGGGAGGATCCTGAGGTGTGGCATTATATTCATAATTTGGCTGCAGATCGTGCTGGAATATATATGCTGATGGATGATAAGCACAGCATGTCCATTCGGCAACGTTGCCTGCCATATCATACAGGCCGTATTCGTTTGGTTCATATGATCCGACCTTGCCGGCATACACGTTTCCGTCGTCGATATAATTTCCACGGAGAGGTTTGAAATTTGCGAGGAAGCACCCTTCATAGTTACGTGTGTATGGTCCGCCCCATGGGTACATTGAAAGATCAAGTCCGCCTCTTGCAGCATATTCCCATTCTGTTTCGAGAGGGAGTCTGTAAGCCTGAACGTCAGATATTCCGTTTTTCCTGAGTGCAGTGTTCATGAAATCTGTTCTCCAGTGGCTGAAGGCATTTGCCTGATGCCATGTTACACCCACAACGGGGTAGTCGTCGAAAGAGGGGTGCCAGAAATACAGGTCAGATTGGGGATCATTGAAGGAATAGGTAAAGTCTCTGATCCAGCAGAGAGTATCGGGATAAATATTAATGACAACGTGACGGATGAATGAAGACCGGTCCTGAACTGGTGTCAGAGAACCATCATTATTTACCACATTACCTTCATATTTTCCTGTATTATTTTCATAATCATGGACATACCTCGATTTTGCTGCCTGCTGGTAGTCGACCCACCAGTATGAATAATTATACTTCCTGACATCGTATTGTCTTTTGCCGTTAAATCTTTCTTCTGGCGGGTAGAGCATTTCTTCAACGATGCTTTTTGTTGTCTCCTCCTCGAAATCGATTTTCTCGTCCCAGTTAATGATATTTGGTTCGAGGACATTTCCATCCTCATCAGTCATAAAGTATTCACGGTCAGGGACACCTGCCTCGCCCAGTTTTGTTCTGAGGATGGAATCACGGACCCAGTATACGAACTGGCGGTATTTGTTATTGGTAATCTCTGTCTGGTCCATCCAGAAAGCATCAACAGTAACCGATTTGGAAAGGCTGTTCATTGCAAAAAGAGCATCCTGATCGCTCGGGCCCATCATGAAGTTACCGGCGGGTATGAATGCCATTTCAACTGGTTCCGGTTCAAAAAATTTCTTCCTCCCTGGAACACCCGTCAGCTCTCCTGTATTAGAGTTTCCGCATCCGGTAAGAAAAATTACCACAATCAGGGCAGATAGGAGTACCTTTTTCATATGGCTTTAAAATTTATAATGCAAGTAAGTTATTTTTTTTCAATAATCATAAAAATCTGATACTTTTATATCGCATAGGGCTTCGGCCCAGGCTGATGTCAAAGCAATAGTTCACCATAAGCTCATGCGACCCGCTTGTCGTCCTTCTGATGTCCGACAGGGTAAAGTCGTATGCATAACCTATCCTGAGCCCGTTGTAAAGTTCAAGTCCTGCCATTCCGATCAGTGCATCTCCGGCTCTGTATGAAACGCCTCCCCATACTTTTTTATTGTATCTCACAAGTGAAGATATACTGAACTGAATGACCCTGCCGTCGCTGAAGGCAAAAATTGAAGGAAGGAGTTCAAAGGAAGGGTTGGAAAGTTGAATGTTATATCCTGCCGTCAGGTAGTAATGGCGGCTGACGAATGTTGTCACATCTTCACTTCCTTCTTTTGTGTATCTTATCTTTGGCTGGTTCAGATGGGTTACCGAAGCTGCCGCGTAATACCTGTCTGCAATCAGATACAATCCGGCACCTGCATCAAATGCTATGAAATTTTCCTTGGTCACGGGGATAAGCGGATCCTGGTCGGGCGGAGTGAACAGGTCACCATCAGGAATAAACCAGGTGGGATCGAGCGATTTGCTGATCATCCCCAGGTTAAGTCCTATTCCAAGCCTGCCTATGCTAAGATCGAGGAGGTATGAATAGATTCCGGAAAGATACAGGTCGTTATCGAAGCCTACGTTGTCACTTTGAATAACCAGTCCTGCCCCGTGTTTCCTCTTGAAAAGAGAAAAAGGAGCTCCCACATTGAATACCGTTGTTGAAGGAGCACCCTTGAAGCCTAACCATTGCTGGCGGTTGAGGGCTGTGGCGCATATCATGCCCGAGGTTCCTGCCACGCCGGGATTAAATGTGAGAGTGTTAAACATGTACTGACTGGAGAGCGGATCCTGCTGTGATAATACAGGAGCCCACACTGCAATAAATAAGAGAAATGCGATAACGATCCTTTTCATTTCACTTCAGTACATGTAATACTCATGCTGCCCGATTAGAGGACAGTAAAATTAAGTAAAAAACTAAAACGTGAACAAATATAGTTTTATTTATTTGAGGCCGAAAAATATTTGTTTTGATGAACCGGTTTCCTGAAACAGATAAACGAACCCTGTCAGTTGACAAAGAAATCCGGAAGTGTCAGTCCCGGGTTCTGACCCTTTTTGTGCCCTGGATCCATCTTTCAGGTACCTCATCCCGGTTTGCCTTGAGATAATCCTCATGTGAACAGGCTATATACTTGTAACTTCCTTCTCCGTCAGGAAACTCCATCCACCATCTGTCGGTCAGATTACTCTTAATAAAGATGAGATCCTCTTCAAGATCAGACACTCTGACATGATATCTGATGAATCTTCCTTCTGTCGTAGCAGCGAGAGAGGGAGTTTCATACTGTTTTTGTGAAAATCCCTCAAAAAAGAACCAGATTATCTGGGCTGCAAGACCTGCAGTCTGGTTTCTGTTATCGAATTCGGGGTTCACTTCAAATAATGCAAACAGTTTCAGATTATCGGATATTCCTGAATACCTTGAGAGGAGACAGATCTCTTCCCCGTAAAATCCGTTTGGTGAAGGACATGTGGTTCCGGGAGCATCAGCCTGTCTTACTGATGAGATATCAAGCATAACTGCATCTGAATCTCTCAGGAGAGGTTCGGTCAGATATATTGCTTTTCTTACATCACCTGTTCTCATAAGTTCCGATTTCCTTTTTAGAAAACGGTTAACAACTTGTTGATCATTAAGATATGTCTGATATCCGATATTTACGTAGTGGTTGAAAGTACTTTTATGATTATGGATTATCGCATTCAGATAATTAAATGAACCCGAGTCCTTTTTTTCAATAATATAATCAATTCTCGGGTCAATTGCTGTAAGTGTATACCTGATTTTCAATGATGAAAATGCTTTATCTACAGCAAGTGCAAGTGCGCTGCTCCCTCCAATGATAACGGGAAAAATATCTCTGTCAAGAAGAAAAACCAGGATGTCGGAAAGTCCGGCAATTGAGTCATTGAAGCTTACGCCCTTTTTCATGTTCCCGAGGTCGGCTATTTTTGACCTTCCAGGAATTCTCGATAATTTATACAGTTCTTTTCTAATGGCGTCGGGTCCGCAGGCGGTTCCGGGTCCCGGGGAATTCCGGCCTTCAGGCACACCAAATAGCGCTATCCGGTATTTTGAGATATCCCTTATACCATTGTCGGGGGTGTTAACGGTAATGGAATGAGGAAATCCTGCATTCCCGTTCAGAAGATCCGGTTCAGGGCTTTCAATACTGACGGGATCGAAATAGTCATTCAGGTCAATCATAAAGATATATCAGGAACTCTTTTTCTTCTTTTCGCTCTTTTCGATGATATTGATACACTCTTCTTTTGTGAGTTTTTCGGCATCAGCCCCTTTAGGGATCCTGTAGTTCTGTTTATCCCTTGTAAGATAAGGGCCATATCGTCCGTTAAGGATCTTAATATCGCCGAAATCCCTTATCATCTTTTTCTTCTCCTCTTCATTTTTCTCATTTATTATTTCAATTGCTCTTTCGGAGTTAATTGAATATGGATCATCAACTCCCTTTTTTAATGAGAAAAATTTGCCTTTATATCTTATATAAGGTCCGAATTTGCCCATTCCTGCCACAATTTCTTCGCCATCGTGTATCCCTACCGGCCTTGGAAGGCGGAAAAGTTTCAGGGCTTCTTCGAGAGTTATCGTTTCCAGAAGCTGATTTTTGGTCAGGCTTGCATACCGTGGTTTGTTCCCGTTTTCAGAACTTCCTATCTGAGCCACAGGTCCGAACCTTCCCATCCTGACAGTCACGGGTTCGCCTGTCTCGGGATGATTGCCAAGGACCCTGATGCCTGTCTGACGATCGGTCTTTTCCAGAGTTTTTTGAATAGTATCATGGAAAGGCCCATAAAATCCCTTCAGCATGCCCGTCCATTTCAGCTTTCCTGCAGCAATTTCGTCGAACTGTTCTTCCACTTCTGCAGTGAAGTGGTAATCTACGATATCAGAGAAATTCTCGATCAGGAAATCATTTACTATCATCCCTATGTCCTGGGGGAAGAGCTTGGATTTTTCCTTTCCTGCAATTTCTGTTTTCGACGACGGGGTGATCTTCCCCTTTTCGAGCGAGAGTATCCTGATGGATCGCTTTTCCCCGGGCCTGTCTTCCCTTGAAACATAACCCCTGTTCTGTATTGTTGATATTGTAGGAGCATAGGTTGAAGGTCTGCCGATGCCTAATTCTTCCAGTTTTTTCACCAGGCTGGCTTCAGTGTAACGGGGTGGCGGGGTTGTATATCTTTGAGTTGAAGTGATGTTCCTGTAAAAGAGTTTCATTCCTTTGCTGACAGGTGGGATAAGTGTCTTTTCTTCATCCTGATTTTCCTGGTCTGTCGATTCGGCATACACTTTCATGAATCCGTCAAACTTAACCACCTCACCGTTTGCCAGGAATTTTACAGGAGAGTTGTCGGTTTCGATCGTGATGGTCGTTTTTTCGACCTGTGCATCGGCCATCTGGGAAGCAATTGTTCTTTTCCAGATCAGCTCGTACAATTTTTTCTCGTTTAACGAACCGGGAACGGTTTGATTGTCGAGATACGCTGGCCGGATCGCTTCGTGAGCTTCCTGGGCACCCCTGGTCTTTGTCCGGAACTGACGTGTTTTTGAATACCTGTCGCCGAATTCCTTTACTATTACTTCGTGCGATTTTGAAAGAGCAAGTTTGGAAAGGTTGGTCGAATCAGTTCTCATGTATGTGATCTTTCCGGCTTCGTACAGTTTCTGCGCAATTGTCATAGTCTGGCTGACCGAAAAACCAAGTTTTCTGTATGCTTCCTGCTGGAGAGTTGAAGTTGTGAAGGGCGGTGCCGGAGACCTTGTCCCGGGTTTCACCGTGACGTTATCCACTGTAAACCCGGCATTAACACATAGCTCAAGGAATTTCAGGGCTTCGTTTTCTTCGTTGAAACGTTTTGAAGCTTCAGCCTTTATCAATGCACTGTCGGGATCAGGTCCGGCAGCAAAGAGAGCGGTTATCCTGTGCGACGATTCAGGTTTGAATGAAATGATCTCCCTCTCCCGGTCAACAATAAGCCGGACTGCAACCGACTGAACCCTCCCGGCCGATAAGGCCGGCTGAACCTTCCTCCACAGTACCGGGGATATCTCAAAACCCACCAGCCTGTCGAGCACTCTCCTTGCCTGCTGTGAGTTTACAAGGTTCATGTCAATTTTCCTGGGATTGTCAATGGCATTTGAAATTGCATCCTTTGTTATCTCATGGAAGACTATCCTTTTTGTAGTTTCGGTATCGAGTTTTAACACCTCTGCAAGATGCCATGCAATAGCTTCTCCTTCCCGGTCCTCGTCCGAAGCTATCCATATGTTCCTTGCCTGAGATGCAGCTTTACGAAGTTCAGCAACAATTTTTGATTTCTCCATGGGAATCTCATAGTCGGGTTTGAAATCTTTGGAGAGATCGATGCCGAGATTTTTTTTGGCCAGATCCCGTATATGACCGAAACTTGATATTACACGAAAATCCTTTCCCAGAAACTTTTCAATAGTATTGGCCTTTGCAGGCGACTCTACAATTACAAGATTTTCGATCATATAAGTTAAAGATTTTGTCTTTTTAAAACATGGCAAAGTAAATCAATTAGCCAGCAAACTTCAAAATAAACCTGAAGATTCTTTATAAATTACTATTTTTGGAACAAATTTTATGACTCCATGAAAGGTGACACAAGCAGCAGGAAGTATATTATCTGGTTCTGGTCCATATTCAGTCTGCCTTTCATCTTCGCCATAACCATTTTTATCCTCATTTCGAAGGAAAAGCTGGGTCCAATGCCTTCATTCACTGAGCTTGAGAATCCGGAGATAAATCTCGCCGCAGAGGTTTTTTCAGAAGATGAGGTGCTTCTAGGGAAAATAAGCATTGAAAACAGAACCTGGACAAATTATGATGAACTCTCACCCTATCTTACAGATGCCCTGATAGCAACCGAGGATATAAGGTATTACAGACATTCGGGGATTGATATCAGGGGACTTGTCAGGGCTGTTGTAAAAACAATCATTCTGGGCCAGAATACGGGAGGAGGCAGTACCATATCCCAGCAGCTTGCCAAACAGCTTTATCCCAGAGACACTGACACTGTATCCGCCCTGACAAGAAAAATAAGGCTGGGAGTATCTAAATTCAAGGAATGGCAGACAGCTGTGAAGCTTGAAAAAAGCTACACCAAGGAAGAAATTATTGCAATGTACCTGAACAAGTATGATTTTAATTATAATACAAAAGGTATCCGATCTGCTTCCAGGGTGTATTTCAATACCACACCCGATTCCCTGAATCTGCAGGAGGCAGCAGTTCTTATAGGCATGCTGAAGAATTCCAGCCTGTACAATCCGAGAAGATACTATGACCGGGTTTTACAGCGGCGGAACATTGTCCTATCGCAGATGGCTAAGTATGGTTATATTGACAGGCATGTTGCCGATTCGGTGAAAATGCTTCCGATAGAACTGGATTTCACTCTCGAAGATCATAATACAGGAATTGCCACCTACCTCAGGGAGTATCTCAGAAACCTGATGACAAGACCTGAGCCGGACAGAAAAAAATATGTTCAGCAGGCTTCCTATGAAGATGCATTATGGGAATGGGAGAACAACCCATTGTACGGCTGGTGCAGCAAAAACAAAAAACCCGACGGATCAAATTACGATATCTACAAAGACGGTCTGAAGATCTATACAACCATCAATTCGAAAATGCAGCAGTATGCTGAAGAAGCGGTAAGAGAGCATCTGTCGAATGATATTCAGCCAAGTTTTTTCAGGAGATCCAAAAGCTTCCGGAATCCGCCGTACTCAAACGACCTCACCAGAAAAGTAATCGACGAGCAGATAATGCGGTCGCTTAAACAAAGCGACAGATACATAATGATGAGATACAGGGGCTATCCCGAGGATTCCATCATGCTCGCCTTCAATACTCCCGTAAGCATGAAAGTCTTCTCCTGGAAAGGAGAAAGAGATACAATAATGACACCTCTCGACTCAATTTGGTACTACAAATATTTTATCAGGTCGGGATTCATGGCAACGGATCCACATTCAGGACATGTAAAGGCTTATGTGGGAGGTCCCGATTTCAGGTATTTCAAGTACGATGCATGTACACAGCAGAAACGTCAGATTGGAAGCACCATTAAGCCGTTCCTTTATACAGTTGCCATGCAGAACGGGTATTCACCATGCTATGAGGTTGAAAACATACCCCGTACCTTCCAGGTCATTATGAACGGGAAAGACACCACCTACACTCCAAGGAGTTCCGGTAACAAGGCCTATCACGGGAAAATGGTTACATTGAAATGGGGTCTTGCCCAGTCGGAGAATTATATTTCGGCATGGATCATGGAAAAATTCAGTCCGACAGTGGTTGTGGATATTATGCATAAGATGGGTATCAGAAGTTTTATCGATCCTGTTATCGCGATATTTCTTGGTACCTCCGACGTGAAACTTGAAGAGATGGTTGGTGCTTATGGCACTTTTGCCAACAAGGGTGTCTATACCAGGCCGATGTATGTAACCAGGATCGAAGATAAGAATGGTAACGTGATTTCAAGGTTCACCCCATCGATTGAAGAAGTACTGAACGAAGAAACAGCCTACCTTATGATAAACCTTCTTCAGGGTGTCGTCCAGACGGGTTCGGGCCTCAGGCTCCGGCTTACCTATTCGCTTATGAACCAGATAGGAGGCAAGACCGGAACCACCCAGGAACAGTCGGACGGATGGTTTATGGGCGTAACCCCGAATCTGGTAGGAGGAGTGTGGTGCGGTTGGGAGGACAGGGCCATTCATTTCGAAACACTGACTGAGGGACAGGGAGCCAATGTGGCTCTGCCAATTTTTGCCCTCTTCCTTCAAAAAGTGTATTCCGATCCCGAACTTGGAATCATGGAGGCAGATGAATTTGAACGTCCTGCCGGTTTTAACATTGAACTCGACTGCGAAAAGGTTAAACGTGCAGGCAGCAGAAGGGATAATCCACTGATAAACCGTTACTGATAATTGGGCTTCGCCGTCATTGGTCCCGAGTACTCGGGACGTCATTGGGCCTCCTGACGTCGGCCGTCATTCATTGTCATTGGTCCTCCTAAAGTCGGGCGTCATTCATTGCTAAACAAATGAATGACAATTGAATGACCATCGAATTACAATACCCCTGTTTCTGTAGTAATGAGAAAACAGTTATCATGCGAACAGAGCCTTTACAAGGTGCTCGATCTTGGCGAGGGTAATGATCTCAATATCAATTCCTTTTACAGAGGGATTCCTATGGTATTTAGACAGATAAATTTTTTTGAATCCCATTTTCGATGCTTCCCTGATCCTCTGTTCTATCCTGGAGACAGGGCGGATTTCACCCGACAAACCTGTTTCGCCCGCAAAACAGACTTCCCCGGAGACAGGGATGTCGAGACTGGAAGACAGGACCGAGCTTACGATAGCCAGGTCGATAGCAGGATCGTTTACCTTTATTCCTCCAGCAATATTGAGGAATACATCTTTTACTGCAAGCCGGAATCCTGCTCTCTTTTCAAGTATAGCCAGAAGCATGTTCAGTCTGCGGGTATCGAATCCTGTTGCACTCCGCTGGGGTGTTCCGTAAACAGCACTGCTGACAAGTGCCTGGGTTTCGATCAGGAAAGGTCTTAAACCGTCGACAGTAGCTGCGATTGTAATACCGCTAAGCGGTTCATCGTGCTGGTTGATAAACAGCCCTGAAGGATTTATTACTTCCTTAAGTCCTGTTCCCAGCATTTCGAAAATGCCGATTTCGGAGGTTGAGCCGAACCTGTTCTTGGCTGATCTCAGAATGCGGTATACATAGTTGCTGTCTCCCTCAAAATACAAAACCACGTCGACGATATGTTCAAGGACCTTGGGACCGGCGAGGGTCCCGTCCTTGGTGATATGCCCGATCAGGAAAACCGGGATACCCCTTGTTTTCGAATACTTCAGAAGAAGGGCTGAACATTCCCTCAGTTGGGAAACAGAACCGGCTGATGATTCAAGCATGTCGGTGCTGACTGTCTGAACAGAATCAATAATAATCAGACCCGGTTTCAGATTTTCTGACTGCGTGAGTATGTTGTCCAGATTGGTCTCGCAGAGGATGTAACAGCCGGGGTTGTTTAGCTGAAGTCTTTTAGCCCTGAGACTGATCTGTTCTTCGCTTTCTTCACCTGATACGTATAGAATGGGGGTATCTTTAAGCGAAAGAGCCAGTTGCAGGGCCAGCGTTGATTTTCCTACTCCTGGTTCACCACCTATGAGAATCAGCGAACCGGCGACCATACCTCCTCCGAGTATCCTGTCGAGTTCGGAAATTCCTGTTTTAAGGCGTTTCTTTTCGTCGGAACTGATGTTACTGAGAAGTTCCGGCTTCTTTCTCTCTCCTCCTGATACCAGTGATGAATTCCGTGATGAAACAGGAGTTATGATTTCCTCATGGTATGTGTTCCATTCTCCGCAGGAGGGACAACGTCCTATCCATTTGGGTGATTCTGCACCGCAGTTCTGGCATACGAAGACACTCTTTGACCTGGCCATAATAATTAGATTCAGGTTCCGGTATTCATTCGGCCGGAAGGATCGTTATTTTTAGTTTTGTTCTTCCTGTAAAGCATATAAAATGAAATTGCACCAAGAATGAGAACCACCACGAGCTGCGATTCGTGGGTCAGGATTGCATAAGCCATAGCATCTTCAATGTTCACTCCCTCGACAAAAGCTATGCCCCTTGATACAAAATAATGAAAGGCGCCCACACCTCCCTGCACAGGTGCCGACATTGCCAGTCCTCCGATTACCAGGATGAATATTGAATTGCCAAAAGAAAGATGCGAGGTGCTTTCGAGACAGAATACAACAACCCAGGTCATCATGGCATAGTTGAGCCAGATGAAAATTGTGTGAAAGATGAATTCCCAGTTCCTTTTGAGGTTGGTAATGGTTTTGAGTCCGTTTATGACACCTTTTGCCAGATCAAATAACTTAGAAACCAACTTTATCTTCCTTAACTGTTTCCGGTACCGGATAATAAGGAAAAGCGATGTTCCTGTCAGCACAAAAAAGATTATCCATGGGATCAGGGCGGAGCCGAAAACTGAAAATATCTTATCCCGAAGCGGGAATATGACACTTTCATTCAGGTATTCGCGGATGCTTGAACCGCTTGTAAAAAAAAGGACCATCATTATTACGAGCAGTGAAATGAAATCAATTGTCCGTTCGACGACCACTGTACCCACAAGCTGATCGGCCGGTATCTTTTCTTTTTTCCCAAGAGCCATGCACCTGGTAATCTCCCCTACCCGTGGGAGGGCCAGGTTGGCCAGGTAACCCGACATAAGCGCATAAAAGGTGTTGGCGAAAGAAGGGTTGTAACCCAGAGGGTTGATCAGGATGATCCATCGCCGTGCCCTGCTCAGGTAGGCGACGATACCGAAAAAGGATGAAAGTATCAGCCACGAATAGTCAGCACCTTTAAGTCCTTCAGCCAGCCCCCTGAAATCGACAGTGCGGAAGGCAAGCCACAGCAGAAGAATTCCGATGGCAAGAAAAGCGGTGAACTTTGCTGCCTGTATAAGACTTTTCCTCAAGTTCAGATCAGTTTATTTGTACGTGTATCGGGGAAGAGTATGGAAGGTTTGAATTTTCTTGCCTCCTCCTGTTCCATGGTTGCATAAGACATTATCAGTAATATGTCGCCGATCTGTACAAGTCGTGCTGCTGCACCGTTGAGGCCTATGGTTCCGGAGCTTCTTTCTCCTTTTATAACGTAAGTTTCGAACCTCTCACCGTTGTTGATATTTACAACCTGCACCTTTTCATTCTCAATAATGTCAGCCGCATCCATAAGATCTTCATCTATTGTGATGCTTCCTATATAGTTCAGGTTGGCCTCGGTAACAGTTACCCTGTGAATCTTCGATTTAAGTACTTCTATCAGCATTTGCTTAAAGTAAGGTATATCTGAATATTTTCTGCAAAGGTACTAACCTTTTGGCTTATTTGACAGACGGGAAAAGGATATTATCTATAAGCCTTATTTTTCCGGCCCTTACAGCAATACAACCAAAATAGTTCTTACCCTTCTTCATTTCCTCCTTATTGACAACTGGAGTGAGAGTTGTCTCTTCAGCAATTTCGAAATATTCAACAGAAAATTCCTTCTCCATTCCGATAACGGTTTTGATGAAATCTTTTATTTCGGGAAGGCTTTTCCTTTTAATGAGGCCGGCTGCCTCTGAAAGAGTACGATATATGACAGAAGCCTTTTCCCTTACAGCAGGTTCAAGAAGCCTGTTCCTGCTGCTCATGGCCAGCCCGTCAGGTTCACGGACAATGGGGCATGCATGTATTCTGACCTTCAGGTTCATCTGACTCACCATTGACCTGATTATAGCTACCTGTTGAAAATCTTTCAGTCCGAAATATGCAATATCAGGTTCTGCAATTTCGAACAGTCTGCTTACCACCTGGGCAACACCATTAAAATGGCCGGGTCTGTGTTGACCTTCCATAACCGATTCCAGGGATCCGAAATTAAAAATCCGCTTTTGCCCCCCGGGCGGGTATATCTCTTCATCATGGGGAATGAAAACTATATCATTGGTCCGGAGGTGTTTATTCAGAAGTTCAATATCTTCATCTGGCGTCCTTGGGTAGTTTTTCAGATCTTCCTTATCGTTGAACTGGGCAGGGTTGACATAAATGCTTACAATATTGACCGGGCAATGCAAAAGTGCTTGTTCCACCAGCGACATATGGCCTTCATGAAGAGCTCCCATCGTAGGGACCATGCCCCGTGGGTGTAACGATTCCCGGTTCAGCTCTTTTTTAAGGCCGGTTACGGTACTGATAACTTTCATTTAAGAAAATTTAACATACAAAGCTAACTAAAAAAACCGCAGTATAAGCGTCTCCGGCTGCCGATATGCTATTCCTGTTAAGACTTCTGTTGCAAATTTTGTCAGATTTTATTATTATCTTTGCACCTTGATACTAAAGAGTATCCATTCAGGTTCATGGAAAGTAAGAAGGTATTATTTATTTCGCAGGAGATAACTCCCTATCTGGGGGAAACCAAATTATCCAAAATAGGAAGGTATCTGCCTCAGGGAATTCAGGAAAGAGGGAAGGAGATACGTACTTTTATGCCCCGCTACGGCTGTATTAATGAAAGAAGAAACCAGCTGCATGAGGTGATAAGACTTTCCGGTATGAACCTCATAATAGACGACACCGATCATCCTCTCATAATAAAGGTTGCTTCAATACAAAGTGCCAGGATGCAGGTTTATTTCATCGACAATGATGATTACTTTCAGAGGAAGTATATTGTAAGCGACGGCAACGGGAAGGAATTTGAGGACAATGATGAAAGAGCTCTCTTTTTTGCCAGGGGGGTGATAGAAACAGTAAAGAAGCTTCGCTGGTCACCGGATATAGTTCACTGTCACGGATGGATGGCAGCCCTTGTCCCTATCTACCTTAAAAGTATTTACAGCGATGATCCTCTGTTCCACGATTACAAGATTGTCTACTCTGTTTACAATAATGATTTTAAAACTCCGTTAAGATCAACGTTTGCCGATAAGTTGCGTTTCGACGGAATCGACGGGGAAAACCTCAGGCTTGTAAAAAAACCTGATTTCGTAAATGTCACAAAACTCGCCATCAAATATTCGGATGCGATAATCATCGGCAGCGAACAGATAAATGAAGAAATTGCCGGCCACCTGAACACGATAAGCAAGCCGGTGCTTCCATATAAGGATGAGTCTGAATATATTGACGCCTATAACGATTTTTATGACGAATTGCTCTCACAGAAATAAACCCGGCCGCAGAACCCGTACTGCAAATTTCCTTAAATATAGTATCCTTCTGATCATCTCAGGATACCTTCTTGTCTCATATTCATGCGAGGAACCTTCAAGCCAGACAGGCAAGGCGCTGATACCGGCATCGGATAATGTAAATATTGAATCGGCCCTGCTGAAGGTCAAATCATACACAATGTACAGCGATTCGATCGAATCGATGATGCAGACTGTGTCTTACCTGGGCGAAAAATATGATCCCTGGTTCGGAACCACACGTGCTGAGTTCGTATCACAGCTCAGGCTTGATGAACCATGGGAATATCTATTCTATGAAATCGATTCCGTGAGACTTTATCTCAGGTTCCTGAGCGTTGAAGGTGATACGGCCGATCCCCACATGCTCAGAATGTCGGAGATATCGGAAACTATTTATACCGACGAAAAGTATTTTTCAGGGCAGACTATAGGTCTGACAGGATATACGGTTACCGATATTCCCCTGCCGACACTGAAGGCCGACACCATTAATGAAATTGTCCTGAATGTCGACGATGCATTCGGAGAATATCTTTTACGCGATACAAAATACCTTCAGTACGACAGCCTGGATTTCAGGGAATTCTTTAAAGGATTGCACTTCCAGATAATATCTCCTGAAAATCCGATCTTTGTTTCTTTAAGTGTTACTGCCGCAAGCTCATACAACTATTCAAACTATTTTGTGATCTACATGAATAACGGTCTGGGAGCTAACATGGAGTATGTATTCAGGATAGATGCTGTAACCCCCAATGCTGTTTTTAATATCTATCGTCACGACCATACCACAGCGGAACCCGACAAGGAACTTAAACATATTAATGACACTACTTACCTTGATACACTGTCGTATGCCCAGACCTTTAACGGGGTCTTCACAAAACTGGTGCTGACAGGCCTTGATTCAATGAAGAATATCGCTCAGCTGGGTAACATATCTGTGAACAGGGCAAGACTCAAGATACCGGTGTATTATGACGGTTATACATTTAGCAGAAGGACCATTCCTTCAACCCTTTACCTCCGTTACCTTACATCATCGGGAAAGGTATATCTGCTTCCGGAGGTAGGGAGTTCATTCTACGATGGCAGGGTGGATACAACTGCCACTCTTGCTGTTGACGACGTTTACAACCTTAATATTGCAACCTTTGTCCAGGGTTATCTCGATGACACGTCCGGAGAAATTCTGCCCGAGCTGGAAATGTTCATTCTTCCTACTATCAGAAATAATGTAATCCTGAAGGCAAACGAAGCATCCCGCCCCGTAAGGTTTGAATTTACCTACACTAAGTTCTAGTTTTTTCGAACTAAATTTTTATATTCGTAGCTGTTACTAAAAATTTAGCGGCTATGTGTGGTATTGTCGGTTATATAGGTTCCAAACCTGCACGTGAAATAATCATCAACGGACTGAAAAGACTTGAATACCGGGGATACGATTCCGCCGGTCTTGCATTAACTAACGGGGAGACAAAGATCTTCAGATGCAAAGGCAGGGTACAGGACCTTGAGGAAATGGTCAGTAAGACATCATTCAACGGCACAATGGGTATGGGTCACACACGCTGGGCCACCCACGGAGAGCCCAACGAGCTTAACGCTCATCCCCAGGCATCAGTAAAGGGTAAATTCATTGTGGTTCACAACGGCATAATTGAAAACTATGCCACTCTGAAAAAACATCTCGAAGGCAGGGGCATCATTTTTTCGAGCCAGACAGATACTGAGGTACTTGCAAACCTGATGGAACATCTTTACATTGAAGGTGATCTTAATGCAGAGCAGGCAATATCGCTTGCCCTCAACAGGGTGGAAGGTGCTTACGGGCTGGTGATAATCTGTGCGGAAGAACCTGATAAATTGTATGCAGCAAAAAAGGGAAGCCCCCTCGTTATAGGAGTGGGAGAAGGAGAAAACTTTATAGCATCAGATGCCACCCCAATCGTTGAATATACCCAGAGAGTGATCTATCTCAACGACGACGATCTGGCCATCATAAAAAAAGACGAACTGATTCTCAAAACTCTGAGGACAGAGCAGAAAACGCCCGAAGTCAGAGAGATCGACCTTAAGATCGGGGAAATCGACAAGGAAGGTTTCCAGCATTTCATGTTAAAGGAGATATTCGAGCAGCCAAGAGCCATTCACGACACCTTCCGTGGCAGGGTTCTTCCCGACCACTCAGGGATAATGCTGGGAGGGCTTCATGATGTGCTTGAGGTAATGTCACAGTCGGAACGTATAATTCTGATTGCATGCGGAACCTCCTGGCATGCAGGACTGATAGGCGAATATCTCTTTGAGGAATATACCAGGATACCTGTTGAGGTTGAATATGCTTCCGAATTCAGGTACAGGAACCCGATCATAAGAAAGGGAGATATAGTACTTGCAATAAGTCAGAGCGGAGAAACTGCCGATACTCTTGCAGCAGTAAAACTGGCCAGGGAAAAAGGGGCCAAGGTGATTGGTATTTGCAATGTGGTGGGAAGCAGCATACCCCGGGAAACCGACGCTGGTGTGTACACCCATGCCGGCCCTGAAATAGGAGTGGCGTCGACAAAGGCTTTTACCACCCAGGTAACAGTGCTCGCCATGATGGCATTTGAGATAGGGCACCTCAGGGGCATAGTCTCCGACCAGATGTACAAGTCGATGATAACGGAACTGGTTTCAATTCCTTCAAAGATTGAAAAGGCACTTGGTGTGAATGATCAGGCCCTTGAGCTATCAAAGGTATTCCAGGAAAGGCAGAATGCACTTTACCTTGGACGGGGATATCTTTTCCCGGTAGCCCTCGAGGGTGCTCTTAAGCTGAAAGAAATTTCCTATATCCACGCTGAAGGATACCCTGCAGCCGAGATGAAACATGGACCGATAGCACTTATCGACGAGAACATGCCTGTAGTTGTCGTTGCTACCAGAGACGACACTTATGAAAAGATCATCAATAATATCCAGGAAATAAAAGCCAGAAAAGGGAAGGTTATTGCAATTGTGACAGAGGGTGATGATATTATCAGTAAAATGGCCGACTATGTTCTTCCGGTTCCTGAGACAATACCGGCACTTTCATCACTGCTTGCAGTGATACCCCTGCAGTTATTGTCTTACCATATTGCAGTATTACGAGGATGTAATGTAGACCAGCCGCGCAACCTCGCCAAATCAGTCACAGTCGAATAATTTCATTTTAACAAAAAGCTTATGTGTCCTGCCAGAAAGCTCCGGAATCTCAGTACATCTGAAATAAAAACCCTTGTCGCCCGAAACTGCCGGTGCGACGACTGGAAGAAGGTGAAAGTATTGGAGGGATTTGATCCTTCAGCCTGCATCAATGTGACTTTTTCAGGCGATATACGCCTGGGCGTTTTCTCCTCCTCCTATACCGATAAATCAGGAGTGAGCATTAAATGCGGCATATCCAATGCACATCTCCACAATTGTTCGGTTGGTTCCAATGTGCTGATAACCAACGTCGGCGATTATATTGCAAACTATATTATTGAAGATGAGGTTGTTATAAAAAACTGCGGGAAGATCCACACCGAAGGAAAATCATCTTTTGGCAATGGTACCGAAGTTGCAGTTCTGAACGAAACTGGTGCCAGGGCAGTGAAGATGTGGGACCGTCTTTCGGCACAGCAGGCCTACATAATTGCTCTGTACCGGCATAGGAAACAGGCTATCGAGGTTATAGAGCGGATGGTCGATGATTATTCAGCAACCCTTACTTCCGACAAGGGACTGATAAGCCGTAATTCCAGAGTCATGAATTGCAGGAATATCCGCAATGTAAGGTTCGGCCCCCATACCTATGCAGAAGGCTGCATGAGCCTTAACGAGGGATCAGTTAACAGTTGTCCCGAAGATCCCGTATTCATTGGTCCGGGTGTCATAATGGAACATTTCATCGTTTGTTCAGGATCGATAATTACCGAATCGACCCTGATTGACAAATGTTTTATAGGGCAGGGCTGTGTCCTGGGCAAGCACTATTCAGCCGAGAATTCCCTCTTCTTTGCGAATTGTGCAGGATTCCACGGGGAGGCCTGTTCGATATTCGCCGGGCCCTATACCGTAACCCACCATAAATCGACACTCCTTATTGCAGGTATCTTTTCTTTCATGAATGCGGGAAGCGGATCGAATCAGAGCAACCATATGTATAAGCTGGGACCTATACACCAGGGGATCATGGAAAGGGGATCAAAAACAACAAGTGACTCCTATCTTCTATGGCCTGCACGAATAGGTCCGTTTACTCTTGTTATGGGACGTCATTACAAGAACATGGATACTTCTTCGCTGCCATTCTCATACCTTATAGAAAGCAACGATGAGAGCATCCTGGCACCGGGTGTCAACCTGAGGAGTGTGGGAACCATCAGGGATGCCCAGAAATGGCCAAAGCGTGACCGCAGGAAAGATCCGCTCAAGATCGACCAGGTAAACTTCAACCTGCTCAGTCCTTACACCATCAGGAAAATGTTTGAAGGAAGGAATCTTCTCATGAGGATCAAATCGGTTGCAGGATCGGTTTCCGCTTCATACGCCTATAATAACATGATAATCAAGGGTCCTTCGCTGGAGAGAGGGATACAGCTTTATCAGACAGGTATCAATAAGTTCCTGGGAAATTCACTTATTAAAAGACTTGAAAAAATTGAATTCAGATCAAACCGGGAACTTCAAAAGCGGCTTGCCCCCGACATGTCACATGGCAACGGCGAGTGGGTCGATCTGGCCGGGCTGATAGCACCGCAAAGAGTCATCGACCGACTTCTCGACGAAATCGAATCGGGAAAGATCAGCTCCCTTCAGACCATAGAAGAGGAATTCATAAATATGCACAGCTCTTATTATGACTGGGAATGGACATGGTCGTGTGAACGTATTGAAGAGGAAGCAGGTAAACCTGTTAATAAATTCACTGCATCTGATGTTATCGGGATGGTTGAAAAATGGAAGAAGAGCGTCATAGATCTCGATAAGATGCTTTACGAGGATGCCCGCAAGGAATTCACTCTTTCATCGATGACAGGTTTCGGCATCGACGGGGGAGAAGAAATAAAGAAACGCGATTTTGAACAGGTAAGGGGTGATTTCGAATCAAATACTGTTGTTGCAGCAATCCAGGATCATATCAGGAAGAAAACCGTGCTGGGCGATGAACTGATCGAAAGGATGAAAAGGATCGGGTAAGAGTATATTATCTCCCCGAATACATTGAATCATAATATTTTTCGTAGTCACCTGAAATGACATTCTCAAGCCATTTACTGTTTGTCAGATACCAGTCAACGGTCTTTTCAAGGCCTTTCTCGAAATCCGGAACAGGATTCCATGAGAGCTCATTCTGAAGTTTTGAGGAGTCGATGGCATATCTCAGATCATGTCCGGGGCGGTCTTTTACGAAATTGATCAGCTTTTCCGACTCACCTTCTTCCCTGTTCAGCTTACGATCCATTATCCTGCAAAGCAGCTTTATCAGATCAATGTTCTTCCACTCGTTATTGCCTCCAATATTATAGGTCTCACCCCTCTTTCCCTTGTGATATATAAGGTCGATGGCGGCAGCATGGTCTTCTACATAAAGCCAGTCGCGTACATTCTCACCTCTGCCGTAAACGGGAACAGGTTTTTTATTCCTGATGTTATTTATTGCGAGGGGTATGAGTTTTTCCGGGAACTGGTTTGGTCCGTAATTGTTTGAACAGTTCGAAACGACCACAGGTATTCCGAAAGTATGACTGTATGCTCTGACCAGATGGTCGGAGCTTGCCTTGGAGGCAGAATAGGGACTTTTGGGATCATAAGCCGTCTCTTCGGTGAAATAGCCACTGCTGCCCAGGGATCCATACACCTCGTCGGTGGAAATGTGATAGAATAACCTGTCGCAGAAATTTTCCTTCCAGCTGTTAAGAGCAGCACTCAGAAGATTCACCGTCCCGATAATGTTGGTCATGACGAATTCATCGGGTGCCGTAATCGACCTGTCGACATGCGACTCTGCGGCCAGATGGATTACCCCGTCGAAACGGTATTTTTCAAAAAGTCTTACAACAGCCTGCCTGTCAACGATGTCAATCTTCTCAAATGAATAGTTTTCATTTCTTTCGACGTCTGTCAGGTTTTCCAGGTTGCCGGCATAGGTCAGCTTGTCGGCATTTACAATAAGACAGCCGGGGTAGCTGGTTACAAAACGTCTCACCACGTGGGACCCTATAAAACCTGCCCCTCCTGTTATAAGTATTGTCTTTTCGAAGTTCATGATCACTTGAATTTGTTCCTGATATTTTTTTCCCATGCCCAGGCAGTCTTCATCGCATCATCGAGTGAGCTTTCCGTTTTCCATCCCAGTTCCCTGTTTGCCAGTGAAGGATCAGCCCAGATCTTTTCTATGTCACCGGCACGCCGCCCGGTAATGGTATATTTAAGTTTCACACCCGAGACCTTCTCAAATGATTTGATTGCCTCCAGTACAGAGACACCTGTTCCTGTTCCGAGGTTAAACACCTCATATTTATTGATGTGGCTTTCACCAAGGAGTCTTTTTACAGCTATCACATGTGCTTTTGCAAGGTCTACAACGTGGAGGTAATCGCGGATGCATGAGCCGTCGGGAGTATTATAGTCATTTCCGAAAACCTTAAGTTCTTCCCTGAGCCCGATTGCAGTCTGGGTAATGAATGGTACCAGGTTTTCAGGAACCCCTCTGGGCAGTTCACCTATAAGACCGGAGGGATGAGCACCGATTGGATTGAAATACCTGAGCGATATGGCCTTCATGCTGTCTGTTGCTGAAATGGTATCCCTGATAATTTCCTCGCCTATCTGTTTTGTGTTTCCATAGGGAGAGATTGCAGGCTGGACCGGTGCATCTTCCGTTACCGGTAGTTTTTCGGGTTGCCCGTAAACCGTGCACGAAGAGGAAAAGACCATTGAGGGTATGCCCGATTCCTTCATGGCATCAAGAAGATTGATGAGCGATACGAGGTTGTTCCTGTAGTATTCAAGAGGTTTGTTAACAGATTCGCCAACAGCTTTGTAAGCTGCAAAATGAATTATTGCCGAAATACCGGGATTATCCCTGAAGAATGATTTTACTTTCTTTCTTTTGCAAAGGTCAAAGACTTCCAGGCGCGGGTTGATACCGGTTATCTCTCCTATCCGTTCAGCCACTATCGCTTCTGAGTTATGAAGGTTATCGATAAGGATAACCTCAAATCCTTCGTTTATAAGTTCGACTGCAGTATGTGACCCGATATATCCGGTGCCACCGGTAACAACAATTTTCTTTTTCATCAAAGGCTCCAGTATGTGTGTTTTTTAATTCTGCCTCTGAGTATTCCCTTTACATCCACAACGATGCCTCCCTTGTTAAGCAGGGGGCTGAACCATTTCTCATCGAGATCCAGATACTGCCGGTGACTTACTGCAAGAATAACGGCATCATAGGTTCCCGAGGGTTTTTTCCTGAGGCTGAGATTATATTCTGCTTTAACTTCACCGGCATCAGCTCCCGGATCAATTACGTCAACTTCAACTCCAAAGTCGTCAAGTTCGGCAATGATGTCAACAACTTTTGAATTACGTATGTCGGTCACGTCTTCCTTGAAGGTTATACCCATTATAAGAACCCGCGCGTGAGTAGGGTTCTTACCTGAGGATATGATTTTTTTTACTGTTTCCTTTCCGATATAACCTCCCATGCTGTCGTTGATCGATCTTCCCGAATCGATCATCTGGGGGTGATAACCAAGTGCCTTTGCCTTGTACGAAAGATAGTAGGGATCGACGCCTATACAGTGTCCGCCCACCAGCCCGGGAAAGAATTTAAGGAAGTTCCACTTTGTGCCGGCTGCTTCCAGCACCTCAAAGGTATTGACGCCCAGCCGGTTGAAAATCAGTGAAAGCTCATTCATGAAAGCTATGTTGATGTCGCGCTGGGTGTTTTCAATAATCTTGGCCGCCTCGGCGACTTTGATGGAACTGGCACTGTAAACGCCTGCTTTGATTATCATCCGGTATACCCGGGCAATGTTATCTGATGATTCTTTATCACAGCCGCTGGTAACCTTAACAATTTTGGTAAGCGTATGGTTCCTGTCGCCGGGGTTGATCCTTTCGGGTGAAAAGCCGACTTTGAAATCCTTACCGGCTTTCAGTTTCGAATATCTTTCCAGCACCGGGATGCAGTCTTCTTCTGTACAACCCGGGTATACCGTTGATTCATAGACTACATAATCCCCTTTTTTCAGAATGTTGCCCACTGTCTGCGAGGCCTTCAGCACCGGCTCCAGATCAGGCAGGTTATACCTGTTGGTGGGTGTGGGTACGGCTATTATATGGAAGGAAGCCTCCTTCAGGTCGGCAGGGTTGCTGGTAAAATGAATATCGGTGTTTTTGAAGGCTGAAGGAGTCAGTTCATTGCTGGGATCGATCCCCTTTTTCATGAGTTCGATCCTTTCGGGCTTTATGTCGAAGCCTGTTACCTTTATTTTCTTTGCAAATTCCAGAGCTATTGGAAGGCCTACATATCCAAGGCCGATAACCGAGAGCCTGGTCTCTTTTTTAAGCAGTTTATTGAACATATCAGATATTTTTGAGTATGGGATGATAGTTGCCCTGCAAGCCAATCGGGTTGGCGTTTCTGATGGTGTAGGCAGTTATTACTGACTGTCTGACTTCATCGAGTCCGAATCCTCGTCCGGCAATTATCTCCTCGTAAGTTCTTGTATGAAGATCGGTAAAACCTTCGCTGAATTCCACCTCTTCTCCCTCTACTTTAACTGAACGGAAGGTTCTTTGTCCGTTTTCAATATAAGAGGGAGGAAGGTCTTTTGAGTCAAGGCTCAGGAACCACCTTACCCTGGCGTTTTTTAGCTCGAGATAACCTCCGGCCTTGTAGGGTTCGGACATATTGACGACATTGTTTTTAACTTCTCCGAATATCCAGCCCAGCATGTCGAAGAAATGGATGCCTATATTTGTGGCAATGCCTCCCGATTTTTGTATATCTCCTTTCCATGATATCTGGTACCAGTTGCCGCGGCTGGTAATATATGTAAGATCAACATCATATACCTTGTCGGCGGGACCGTTTCTGATCCTCTCCCTGAGCTCTATTATTTTAGGGTGAAGGCGAAGCTGAAGCACCGTAAATATCTTCTGGCCGGTTTCATTTTCGATCTCCTGCAGAGCATCTACATTCCAGGGGTTAAGTACAAGAGGCTTTTCGCAAATAGCGTCGGCCTTATGCCTCAGTGCAAACCTTATATGGGAATCGTGCAGGTAATTTGGAGAGCAGATGCTTACATAGTCTATTTTGGTGCCTGCTCTTTTCAGCTTATCGAAGTGTCTGTCGAAACGTTCGAATTCAACGAAAAAATCACTATTGGGGAAATAACTGTCGATTATTCCTACAGAATCGAATCTGTCGAGACTTGCGAGCAGGTTATTGCCCGTATCCCTGATAGCTTTCAGATGACGGACTGCAATATAACCTGCCACACCGATAAGGCCGAAATTTTTTGTCTCTGCATTCATAATGTCTTTAATAAACAGTTAAAATTATTTTTCAATTTTTGAAACGGTGCCGTTCTGGAGAATGTACCTCTCGCCGCTTTCAGGGCATACGGCGAAACCCTTGTTGTCGAAAGCAAGTTTGTGTCCGTATTCGCTCATCCAGGCTGTCTGTCGTGCCGGATTGCCAACAACAAGGGCATAGGGCTTCACGTCTTTTGTCACCACGGCCCCTGCTCCCACGAATGAATACCGTCCAATTATGTTTCCGCAGATAATGGTTGAATTTGCTCCTATCGAAGCTCCTTTTTCCACAATGGTAGTTTCGTAGTTGTCTCTCCTGACGACCCGGCTCCGGGGATTTATTATGTTTGTGAAGACCATGGAGGGGCCAAGGAACACATCATCGTCGCAGATAACTCCTGTATAGATCGAAACATTGTTCTGTACTTTCACGTTACGTCCGAGCTTTACCCCCGGCGAAACTACCACGTTCTGACCAATATTGCAGTTCTCGCCGATCTCCGCTCCCTTCATGACATGAGTGAAATGCCATATCTTTGTACCCTTGCCGATACTGCAACCTTCATCTATCACAGCTGTCTCGTGGGCAAAATATTCCTTTTTCATGGTCATATGTTTTCGAAAAAATTCAGAACGGTTCTGGTAATATGTTCAAGTTGTTCAGTTTCCAGTTCGGGGTGCATGGGAAGAGAAAGCACTTCGCGGCATAACATTGACGTTACCGGGAAGTCATCCTCAGTATACCCCAGGTTACGGTAGGCTTTCTGGAGGTGAAGCGGCCCCGGATAGTATATCATTGAGGGTATTCCCTCTGATGAAAGATATTTTCTCAACTCATCCCTTTTCCCGTTTTTCACCCTGATGGTATACTGATGAAATATATGGACTGAGGAGGAGCTTCTTTCCGGAATTTTTATGTGGGGGCATGTTCTGTAAGCTTCATCATAGATATCAGCAGCTTTACGGCGGGCTTCATTGAACCTGTCGAGGTACTTAAGTTTTAACAGAAGAATGGCAGCCTGTATCGTGTCGAGCCGCGAATTAACGCCTATATGATCATAATGGTAACGTTCCTTCATCCCGTGGTTTGAGATGCTCTTAAGCATTGCAGCCAGCTCTGCATCGTCGGTGAAGAGAGCTCCTCCGTCACCGCTGCATCCAAGGTTCTTCGATGGGAAAAAAGACGTTGTACCTATTGTACCTATGGTTCCGGCTTTTTTCCTGCTTCCGTCGGAGAAGATATATTCCGATCCTGTCGCCTGGGCTGTATCCTCCACCACATTAAGGTTATTGTCTTTTGCAAGCTTCATGATCTGCTCCATATCTGCACACTGACCGAATAGATGGACAGGCACTATAGCTCTTGTTCGCGGCGTGATGGCATTCTTGATTGCATCGACGGATATGTTGAAGGTATCGGGGTCGGGATCGACGAGAACAAGCCTGAGTCCGAGGAGCGCAACAACTTCCACGGTGGCTATGAATGTAAAGTTGGTGGTTATCACCTCATCGCCCGGCTTCAGCCCAAGTGCCATCATGGCAATCTGAAGGGCATCGGTGCCGTTGGCACAGCTTATTACGTGTCTGCATCCCATGTAGCGCTGAAGCTCTTCTTCAAACCTTCCAACCTCAGGCCCTTTTATAAAGGCTGCCGACTGCAGAACCGACTTTATGGCAGAATCAATTTCAGTACCATACTTACGGTACTGTTCAACAAGATCCACCATCTGAATTTCTCTCATCCTGATCCGAATTTTAGGAACTACGAAGATAATTATTTTAAGATTCATGTTTTTTCTTATTTTTGTGAATGGAAAGAGGATTTTGATGGACATAACACCTTTCATACGTGAACTGCTTTTTGGTCATGACTGTGTGATCATTCCGGGCTTCGGAGGCCTTATCGGGAATTACACTCCGGCACATATTGAAAGGTCTACATCAACGTTTTATCCTCCTGTAAAACAGATCTCCTTCAACAGGAACCTTAATCACAACGACGGGCTCCTTGTCGGAAAGATATCTTCATCCCTCGGACTTCCATACGGTGATGCAAGAAATATTGTCGACGACTTTGTGGCAGGCATCCGGAAAAGACTTGAAAAGGGAGAGAAGGTTCTCTTCGATAAAATAGGCAGCTTTGCCAACAACCAGGAAGGCAATATTCAGTTTGAACCTGATTCCGGTGTTAATTATCATCTCAACTCATACGGTCTTGAGTCCTTCGTTTTTCCTCCCCTGGAAAAATATGATGTGCGAAGGCGTATAACAGGTCATTCAGGAAAGGATCCGGTTAAGCGTCAGGCGATGAGGAAGATATTATGGAGGGCAGCCGTGGTT
This sequence comes from Bacteroidales bacterium, assembly GCA_036759025.1. Taxonomy (GTDB): domain Bacteria; phylum Bacteroidota; class Bacteroidia; order Bacteroidales; family VadinHA17; genus LD21. Next base: position 102,474 of record DAIOVL010000007.1, on the reverse strand, counting down.
GTTCCTATCCTCGGATTGTTGGTGGCCGTGCCTCTCAAGACTAATCTTTTCAGGTCGAATCTCGAAACCACCACGCTTAATCCTCTGGCCAATGCCGAATTCGACAGCAACAGGCAGGCTATTGAGAATGAAACACCGGAGATAATAATAAATACGGAGGTAGCTGATAGTCCTGTCATCACAGCCGGAGATATTCCTGAGACTTTGACCACAGAACCTGAAGCATCATTTTCATATTACATAATAACCGGAAGTTTCAGGCAGAGGGAGAATGCTGAATTCCAGGCCTCTCTTCTAGAGAAGGAAGGTTTTTCGCCTGAGATAATTGATGCTCCCAACGGATTCTTCCGTGTGAGCGCCATGAAATGCGTTAATGCAGAAGTGGCAACCGAAAAAAGAGATTCCCTGTCACCACATTTCCCGGGCGCATGGGTTAAAAAGATCTGAAGCTATTTTATCGTACTTCCGTTATTTACCTTTTCATCGGGGCTTACCATCACCAGGCGGCCATCTCTGTCTTCAGCCATAAGTATCATCCCCTTTGATTCTATACCTCTTATTTTTCGTGGTTCGAGGTTAGCTACAATCGATATTTGTTTTCCGATTATATTTTCAGGTTCAAAAAATTCAGCTATACCCGATACTATTGTTCTGATGTCAATACCTGTGTCTATCTTGAGTTTGAGAAGCTTGGTCGTTTTCGGAACCTTTTCAGCCTCAAGTATTGTGGCGGTCCTGATATCCATCTTCGAAAATTCTTCAAACGTCACGGCTTCCTTCGGCGGCAGACACTGAGCAGGTGCTTCGTTTGATTTTTTCGTTTGCATAAGTTTATCTATCTGTTTCTGAATAGCTTCATCCTCTATTTTCTCAAAAAGAAGCTCCGGCTTGGTTATATGATGTCCGGGGGCAAGAAGATCTGTTCTGCCGGCGCTGCTCCATTTTACGTCATCCAGGTTGATCCATCCTCTCAGTTTTTCCATGGAAAATGGGAGGAATGGCTCAAGCAGTATTGTGAGGTTGGCTGTGATCTGAAGGGAGATGTTCATTATGGTCTTAACTCTTTCTGGATCTGTCTTCACTACCTTCCATGGTTCGGTGTCGGCGAGGTACTTATTTCCAAGCCGTGCAAGGTTCATGGCTTCTTTCAGGGCTTCACGGAAGCGGAAATTATCAAGTCCGTTTTCGACATTCTCTTTAAGGTGTCCGATCTCCCTTAAAACCATTTCGTCATTTTCATCGGCAGGCCCTCTTTCCGGTACCCTCCCTCCGTAATAGTTGCCGGTCAGGACCAGTGTCCGGTTCACAAAGTTGCCGAGGATCGCAACCAGTTCATTGTTGTTACGGGCCTGAAACTCTTTCCAGGTGAAGTCGTTGTCTTTGGTTTCGGGGGCACTGGCGCAAAGCGAATATCTGAGGACGTCCTGTTTGCCGGGGAAGTCGGCAAGGTATTCATGAAGCCATACAGCCCAGTTCCTTGAGGTGGAGATCTTGTCGTTTTCGAGGTTGAGGAATTCATTGGCAGGTACGTTTTCGGGAAGGATGAAGCTTCCCTCAGCATTCAGCATGGCCGGGAAGATGATACAGTGAAACACTATATTGTCTTTTCCGATGAAATGTATCATACGTGTCTCAGGGTCCTTCCAGTATTTTTCCCAGTCGGGGGTAAGCTCCCTGGTGGCTGAGATGTAGCCTATCGGCGCATCGAACCACACATACAGTACCTTTCCTTCCGCACCTTTAACCGGGACGGGGACACCCCAGTCGAGATCGCGGCTCACCGCCCTGGGCTGAAGACCCTGATCGAGCCACGACTTGCACTGCCCGTATACATTTGATTTCCACTCGGTGTGATCTTGAAGTATCCATTTCCTTAACCAGGGTTCATATTTATCGAGGGGAAGGTACCAGTGAAGGGTCTCTCTCAGTACCGGTTTGCTTCCGCTCACTGTCGACCTCGGGTTTTTGAGGTCGGTCGGACTCAGCGATGTTCCGCATTTTTCGCACTGGTCGCCATAGGCATTTTCGTTGCCACAATGAGGGCAGGTTCCAGTTATATATCGGTCGGCCAGGAAACAACCGGCTTCCTCGTCATAGTATTGTTCCGAGGTCTTTTCTATGAACTCTCCTTTTTCATAAAGATTAAGAAAGAACTCTGAAGCTGTTTCATAATGGATACTGTTGGAAGTTCGGGAATAAATATCGAAGGCTATCCCGAAATCTTCAAATGCCTTCTTGTTGAGGGCGTGGTACCTGTCAACAATTTCCTGTGGTGTCACACCTTCGTTGCGTGCCTTAAGCGTTATCGGAACTCCGTGTTCATCCGATCCGCATATCGAAATAACATCTTCTCCCTTCATTCTCAGATAACGGGTATAGATATCCGACGGGACGTATACACCAGCCAGGTGGCCTATATGGAGTGGGCCGTTGGCATAAGGCAGAGCTGAAGTGATAAGGTGACGTTTGAATTTCTTCATGGGAAAAATTAAAAACGGTCAAAGTTAATAAAAAAGGCAAATCATAAAGCATTGCGGCTGGTCGGAACAGGTTGGAAAATGAAACATTTACAGCTATTTTTACGTAAAATTATTAATATGCCTGTCTCAAAGATCAAGCCTCCGCTGCTGAAACCGGGCGACGAGGTGGCAATAGTGTCACCGGCATTTGCCATTGACGAACCGGCTGTCGAAAGTTCCGTGTCGATTCTCGAATCATGGGGTCTTAAGGTGCGCCAGGGCAGGCACATTCTTAAAAGAGATGGTCCTTTTGCGGGAACTGACAGACAAAGGTTGTCGGACCTGCAGAAAGCGACCTCCGACACCAGGATCAAGGCTGTTTTTTGTTCCAGGGGAGGTTACGGGCTTATAAGGATAATCGATAAAGTTGATTTTTCAGCGCTCAGGCGTCATCCAAGGTGGTATGTGGGATACAGTGATGTTACCGTACTGCATGCCTGGCTCAGTGAGAGATACGGGATAATCTCACTGCACGGTGAGATGCCTCTCAACTATTCAAATCCCTCGAAGAAACCGGAATCGCTTGAAACGTTACGTAAAGCTCTTTTTGAAGGTTGCGGGGCTGTTGAATGGGAAGGTCCCGCCATGAGGAAGCGCAGTGTGGCGGGAGAGATCACGGGAGGGAACCTCTCTCTGCTGTACAGTCTTGCGGGTACGCCGGGAGAGCCTCAGACGGACGGAAAGATATTGTTTATTGAAGAGGTGGGAGAATATTATTATCATCTCGACAGGATGCTGAGTTCTTTGAAGCTGGCAGGGAAGTTCAGAGGCCTGAAAGCCCTGGTTGTGGGAGGCATGAATGATATGGCCGACAGCAGGGTGCCGTGGGGGAGAGATGCACGTGAAACGATCTCAGATATTTTCCGCGAATACGATTATCCCGTTTTCTTTGATTTTCCTGCAGGGCATGTTCCTGACAACAGGGCTTTCTATATCGGTGCAATGGCAGAGATACAATGCTCCGGGAAAAAGTCGAAGCTGACTTTCTGATTTTCAGAAGGCTGAAAGAAGAAGGTCGAGGTCCTTTGAAAGTATTCCGAATTTTTGTCCCAGTGTTTCGTTTGTCAGGATTCCGTTATAAAGGTAAGCGCCGTTTCTGACTCCGGTGTCGCTTTTAAGGAGTTGTGTAATGCTTCCTGCCATTGCGAGGTTTTTCAGCAACGGAGAAAATACATTACTGAGAGCTATCGATGCTGTCCGTGCCACACGTGAAGGCAGATTCCATGCCGAAAAATGAGTGACGCCGTGTTTTACATATACAGGATCTCTCAGTGCCCTGCATTCTGTTGTCTCGATACATCCGCCGCGGTCAATGCTCAGATCAACTATCACCGATCCCTTTTTCATGGTTTTTACCATTTCTTCGGTCACATAATACCAGGGTTTAAGATCTTCAAGGTCTATTGCCCCGATAACCACGTCGGCCGATTTCAGTGCTTTCCTGAGAACCTGGGGATGAAATACCGAAGTCTGAAGCCGGTGCCCTACAGAAGCCTCCAGCTTCCTTAACTGCTGTAACGAGTTATCGAAGATCAGCACCTGGGATCCCAGTCCCAGAGCTGCCCTGGCAGCGAATTCGCCTGCAGTGTTTGCGCCCAGTATGATAACCTCGGTGGGTGTTACTCCTGTTATGCCTCCCAGCATAACACCCTTGCCTCCGTGATGGTTGCTGAGATAATCTGAAGCAACAAGAACAGAGGTGATTCCCGAAATCTCGCTCATCGACTCTATAACCGGCAGAACACCGCTTGCATCACGGATCTTCTCGAAAGCAATGGCAGTGACTTTTTTCCTGACAAGTTTTGCAAGTGTCTCCTCGTCGAGCTTCAGGACATTGAGGTATGATAGGATAACCTGGTTCCCTTTCAGATAATCAGCCTCTTTCCCGGTGAAGGGTGCGACCTTGATGATCACATCGGAGCTGAAGACCCTGGCCGGCGAATCGGTTACTATTGCGCCGTTTTCACTGTAATCCCTGTCGCTATAGTTGGCTCCGTTTCCGGCCCCTTTCTGAAGTATCACCTCATTACCGTCTTCAACAAGCAGGTTTACAGATTCGGGTGTCAGGGCAACTCTTTTCTCATCGTCTTTGGTGCCGCAGGGAATGCCAATAGAGATCTTCCTGAACCTTACAGCGGTTTCAAGTTGTTCCTCTTTAGGCATATAGGCAGTGTTTCCCAGATCTACCTTGCCATTCTTGCCTTTATAATTCATTTTAAAGGGGGAGTTATTTCGCCAAAGTTAAAAAATTTGCAGTACAGCAACAACACGGAAGATCATTATGAGATATTAAGGATACGCTCATCATTGTCGCCCACGGTGATGTCGATCCAGAGTCTTTCGCCGGGCAGCATGGCGCTTATTAGTGAAGGCCATTCGATAAAACAATACGTGTTTCCTGTCAGATACTCTTCAATACCTATGTCGTAAGCTTCATCTGTTGATTTGAACCTGTAGAGATCGATATGAAAAAGAGGAGCGCCTTCGTGTGTACGGTATTCATTTATGATGGTGAAGGTGGGGCTTACGGGGATATCTTCTGCTCCCAGTTCACTGCAGACGGCCTTGATGATTGTTGTTTTTCCAGCACCCATCGGACCGTTGAAGGCAAATATCTTCTTGCCGGCAGAATAGTGAAGAAGCTTCCTTGCAGCTGAAGGTATCTCTCTCTTATTTCTTATCACTATATTCATCATTCTATGTTAAGGGTTCAAGGAGTGCGAAGGGAAGCATCATCTCCTGCATTGAAATACCCCCGTGCTGGAATGTGTTCCTGTAATAACCCGCATAATAGTTAAAGTTGTTCTGATACACCAGGTAATCTTTGCCGGTGGCGAAGATATATCTTGAGCTGATGTTGCTTTTCGGGAGGAATGCCCGGGCAGGCTCTTTAAGCTCAAACACTTCCGACGGATTATAGTCGAGATTCCTCCCCATCTTGTATCTGAGGTTCGTTGATGTCTTCTTATCTCCGATGACTTTAACAGGATTTTTAACCCTGATATTTCCGTGGTCGGTTGTTATCACAATCCTTACTCTCTGCTCCGACAGGATCTTCAGCATCTCGAGCAGGGGTGAATGTATGAACCATGACCTGACGAGGCTCCGGTATGCTGCCTCATCGCCGGCAAGATCCCTTATTATATCCATTTCTGTCCTTGCATGCGACAAAATGTCAACGAAGTTATAAACGACCACATTAAGATCATTGGTCAGCAGCTGTTTGAACTTTTCGTTGAGTTTTTTCCCTTCGGTGTTGTTCAGGACTTTACTGTATGACCATTTTATTTTAAGGTTTTTTCTGGCCAGATGGCTTCTGAAAAGTTCTTCTTCGTAGTTGTTCTTTCCTTCTTCCTCATCGTCGTTAATCCAGAAATGGGGCATTGTCTCACCTATCTGCAGGGGCATCATGCCTGCAAAAATTGCATTACGGCTGTATTGTGTCACGGTAGGCAGTATGCTGAACCAGATATCTTCTTCAATGATCCTGAAAAGCCCCGGCAATTCTGCTGATATCACCTTCCACTGGTCGTATCTCATATTGTCGATCAGAATCATAAAAAGGGGACGGCTGTCACTTAACAGCGGAAAGATCTTCTTCGGGAAAAGTGCCGGAGAAAGGATGGGGTCGTCGGGAGAATTCCTGCTGAGCCAGTTTAGGTAATTTTTTGTTACGAATTTCACAAAAGAAGCGTTGGCTTCTTCCTCCTGCATCCTGAAAACCTCTGCCATGCTTCTGTCGTCCGATTTTTCCAGTTCTGACTCCCAGAAGGTAAGCTTTTTGAACAACTCCTTCCAGTCTCTGCTGTTGCCTGCTGAGGAAATCATGTTCCCGATACGTCCGAATTCCTGCCTGTAATCAGTTGATGTTTTTTCCGTCTTCAGTCTTTTCTGGTCGAGTATCTTTTTTATTGCCAGCAGTATTTGTTTGGGCTTGACAGGCTTGATAAGATAATCGGCAATTTCGGAACCAATTGCAGCCTCCATAATGTCTTCCTCATCACTCTTGGTGATCATAACCACGGGGATGTCTGTTCTGATCTCCCTGATGAGCCTGAGTGTTTCGATACCGTTCAGTCCCGGCATGTTTTCGTCAAGGAAGATCAGGTCGTAAGAATTCTTCCGTACCAGGTCGACGGTATCCACTCCGTTTGAACAGGTATCGATATCATAACCTTTTTCTTCCAGGAAAAAGATATGAGGTTTAAGAACCTCCACCTCGTCATCGGTCCAAAGTATCCTGATTTTTCTCATTAAGATAATTCTCCCTGAAGAAAAGCAAATATCGTTCCGGATTCCTGTCGCTGTTAAGCGATCGCAAATTTGGCGTGCTGATAATGAAGGAATAAATTTTTGATAAGGAGGGATTTCTCACAATCCTGTCGACGGCAAAGGCATTATAATAATCCATCGACTGCTCAAATCTGGCAAATCCCGTTACGCTGATCATGATATATTTATTTTCGACCAGTTCTCCCTGTGTCCGGTAGTTTATGTTGGTATAGTTATCTATATTATAGCTTATTACATCAAAAACAGCCTGGTTGATATTGAATTTCGGATTTTCGATGATGATGATGAATGCATGTGCTGAAACCGTATCTACAAGATAAAGTTCCTGTGCAATTTGCTTTTCCTCTTCCACTTTAAGTTCAGGGATCTCCTTGTTCAGGAAATCAATTATGGATGCTGCCTGTTTACTTTCTTCTGTTCCCGGCCATGATTTTGTTATTTCGGCAAGTTCTGCCCTGAATGCTCTTTCATCGGCTGTCCTTGCAATGTTATAAGCCCTCAGGAGCCTGAATTTCGGAACCAGCTGGCTGCCCGGGTATCTTGCAAGCGCTGTGTCGCACAGTGAAACTGAGGCAGAAAAATTTTCATTTTCATATTCATTGTAGGCCTGCATATAGATCTCTTCAGCCATTCTGGCAGCGGCCATTCTGCGTGCGAAATATTCAGGGTCTGAAAGGATCAATGCGAATTCGGTGTCGGGATATCTTTCAACAAGCCTCTGTCTGTACGTTTCTGCCCTTAAGTTGTTGTTTTCCCTGTTTATATTATACAGAGTATATAAGGCTTCCGGTATCAGCGGATTTGAAGGGTAACGTGTAAGAAGCTTCTCGAGTATTTCCGTTGCCCTATCATCATCTGACAGTTTCTCATGATAAGCTTTGCCTGCATTCAGATAGGCACCTGCAATTTTTTCATTTGATATTTTCAGAAGTGAGTCGCTCATTGGCAGGTTCTTCAGGTAGAAGTCAGGCTTTCTGTAGTCTGCCACACCCGAGGAATCTGTCCCTGCAGCTGCAGTCTCGGCATTTTCTGCCGTCTGGCCGGCTGCAGACATTGCCTTGTTGCTTCTTCTCCAGTTGTCTTCAAGGGGACGGTCACCCCAGCGCCGTCTGAATTCGGTTCGTCCGAATGTTAATGCCGCCTGGTTGTAAAAATACCATTTGCCTTCCTGCTCGATATTACCCTGGAAGCGTCTTTCGTTCTCATAATACTGACCCAGGCTGTAGCGGGAAGCATATTCCGATCTTTTGCCTTCGCTTTCGGCAGTTACAATTTCGTTAATGATTTCCGAGATCAGCTTATTTCTCTCATTCTCCGGCATTGCAGCCACCATCTGGAGGCTGTCCTGTTCTTCAATTATAATAAGCTGTGTAACTACCGAGTTGATATTTGACGATTTTGTTCTAATGGCCTGATAGTCGGGGTGTTTCTGATTAAGAAAGGTGACTGTGCTGTCGTAATAAAGGCCTGCATTCATGAAATCGGGTTTGCTGTAATAGTAATCGGCAAGGGCAAGGAAAGATCTTCCTTTCTGGTTCCGGTTTGTTGTTGAAGAAGAAGCCGATTGTCTGTAAAATCCGATAGCCTCATTTTCCCTGCCCTCTTTCATCGCAAGGTTACCCAGGGCGTAATAAATCTGGTCGTTATAATCCTTGTTTTTGGAATCCTTAAGCATTTTACGGAGTTCTTTCCGTATATCTTCCGGATTGCCTGAGTTCACGTCAAAAACACCGGCGATATTTATTCTTGCATTGAATTCGACATCATAGGGAGGGTTCATTTTGATGACCTTCCGGTAGAGTGCCATAGCCTGGGAAGCGTTACCTGAGACCTGGTGAAGCTGGGCCAGCAGGTATGTGAGTCTGTATCTGGTGCGTTTTCCGGCTACGAGGTCAACTGCCGGAGTGAGGTATTCAACAGCTTCACTGTATTTTTTCTGTTTGATGTAATGATCGGCAAAAGTTGTGTAATACTTTGAACGCAGGTGACCGGGATCTTTTGCTTCAATTTCAAGTTCGGCAAGGATCCTGTATGCTGAACTGAAATCATTTTTTTCGTTTAATATTCTTGCAAGCCATATTGCTGCTTCCTTTCTTATATCAGGATCGTTGGCTGTTTTTATTGAGTAATTGAATACTGATGTGGCTTCATTGAATTCGTGTTTGTAAAATCTTGATATTCCTATAAGAAGATAACTGTCGTCGACCCATTCGTTATATTCCCTTCTTTCCAGGATATCAGTCTCGGGCAATGAGGAAGATCTCTTTTCATTTTCCTCCGGCAGGGCGGTTATCGACTTCAGGGAAATAAGTTTTGAAGCTTTCTGGACAGCGCGGTCCATGTCGCTTTTACAGATGCCCGGGGTTGCAGGGTCGCTGAATTCAAACACCCTGAGTATTTCGGCATAGTCGTCGGCATAGGCATTGTTCACCTTTTGTACTCCTGCCAGAAAGCTCTCATAACCATTAAAATAAATATTATATTTTGCCGTCATCCCATGGTAGAACCTGGTTGCCGGAGTGTTCTTTTCAACGGAACATGCAGCCATTATAAAGATCAATCCGGATATTGCCAGATATTTATATGAGGCTTTCAGTGAAGGCAATAGATTACTTTTAATACTATAAACTGACTTAACCCTGCTATAGTATTTCAAAATTAAATAAATTTAAGCAGAAGCTGTCTTTCAGACTGAGATAACACTTTTTATCTCAGGGATCTCTTTGATAACAGCCTGTTCAACACCGGCTTTAAGTGTCTGCATGCTGAAGGGGCATCCGTGGCAGGCTCCTTTCAGTCTGACTTTTACGATCATATCGTCAGTTACATCAATCAACTCCAGGTCGCCGCCATCCGACTGCAGGTATGGTCTTACTTTTTCGATCACTTTTGCCACCCGCTCCCTGATATTGTTTGTTTCTGTCATATTATTGGATTATAATTGTTTACCTTCTGTTTTTAAAATATGAAAAAGGCTATTCGGGTTTGTTCATTCTGACTTTTTCCGTGGGCTTCCGTTCTCTGTTCCTGATTTCGGTTTGTTTTATGACCTCCCCGGCAAGCGACATAAAGGCCTGTCCCGTAACGGAATCTTCCAGGGCAACCGGTCTGCCGCTGTCGCTGGTTTCGCAAATTCCCTGGACAAGAGGGATCTGGCCAAGAAGCGCCACTCCTGTTTCAAGGGCCAGGTTTTTACCTCCGTCCCTGCCGAAAATATAGTATTTATTACCGGGCAATTCGGCCGGAGAGAACCACGACATGTTTTCAACAAGTCCTATGACCGGCACGTCAATCTTTTCGCTTCTGAACATGGCGATACCTTTTATGGCATCGGCGACAGCCACCTGCTGAGGTGTGGTTACAACAATTGCACCTGTTACCGCTACTTCCTGTACGAGGGTAAGATGAATATCGCTTGTTCCGGGAGGCAGGTCGACTATAAGATAATCGAGTGTTCCCCAGTCTCCCTGAGTCATCAGCTGTTTAAGGAAGTTGGATGCCATAGGTCCCCTCCAGATTACAGCTTCGGAAGGATCAACGAAAAAACCGGTTGAAAGAACCCTGACCCCCCATTTTTCAAGAGGTACAATAAGATCGGTGTCATTTTCCCGTCTGACCACGGGGCGGTAATTTCCGGCATCGAACATTTTAGGTACGGAGGGTCCGAAAACATCGGCATCGAGAAGCCCCGTGCGTAAATTTTTTCTTGCCAGCGCAATTGCCAGGTTTACTGCCACCGTGGTCTTTCCCACGCCACCTTTCCCTGATGACACGGCAATAATATTTTTTATTCCCGGAAGGTTCCCGATACTTTTTATTGCCGTTTTTCCGACGACGACTCTCGGTTTCACCTCAATGTCGGAAATAACGGCCTCAGGGCCCAGTGTCTCTTTCAGTGTTTTTACAATAATACTTCTTACAGATCCAATCAGAGGATCGTTCGAGCGTTCCGGTACGATAGTGAGGGATATCCCTGATTCGGATACATTAATACCACCCACCATTCCCAGGCTTACAATGTCTATACCTTTTTCGGGATGAACAACCTTTTTAAGCGCTTCCAGTATTTGATGTTTCGTGAACAATTTGTATGGATATTATTTATTCTTAAAGAAATTGCAATGTTAACACTTTTAGAGATATAACAGAAAAAAGCCTGATAAGTTCTTCAGAACAGAGGCAATATCTCCTTGTTTTTATCAAGGCGGAATTCAAGATAGTTGATCTTTGATCCCTCCCTGAGGAATAGTTTCTCATAATGGGTTTGTATTTTGATAATCTCATCGCCGGGCATCTCCTGATGGATGTCGGTGCTTGATTTTAAAATATTTAATCCGTTTACTTCTGCAAGGGATCGTGTATAAAGAAAGAGCTCGTCGTTATCGGTTTTCAGATGGATAATACCTTTGTCTTTCAGGATGTTACGATATATGTTCAGGAACCATGGACAGGTAAGTCGTTTGTTTGCGTTCTTCTTTCCGGGATGAGGATCAGGAAAGGTAAGCCATATCTCATCCACTTCCCCGGAATCAAAAAATGAACTGATGAATTCGATCCTTGTCCTTATAAAAGCAGTGTTGTGCAGACCCTGTTCACCTGCCGTTTTTGCCCCTCTCCACATCCTGGCCCCTTTGATGTCGACGCCTATATAATTGTTACTGGGAAATTTCTGAGAAAGGCCTGTTGTATACTCTCCTTTTCCGCAACCCAGTTCCACAACCAGTGGATTTTTGTTCCGGAAGAAGTTTTGTCTCCATTTTCCCCTGAGAGGGTGGTCTTTATTTTTTACTTCATCCCCCTGTGGCTGAAAAACATTGCTGAAAGTTCCCAGTTCGGCCCATCTGGCCAGTTTGTTTTTCCCCACGGATGCTGGTTTACGGTTCGAAATTTCCGATTCTGATCCCCACGTCGTAGACTCCCCTGAGGACATTATCTCTCATTCCATGCTGAATCGTGAAGATATAAGATCCTTTCAGAGGGAAGAAGACATTTGTCTTATAGGGGAGTGTAATTTCGTGTATATCGCCTAATCCTTTTCCCAGCCAGTGTCCGCTGTCGTCGGCAACCTGGTATTCGAGGGTGTCGGTTATGTTTTTCCCGTCGGGAGCTGTGGTTGTGACGAAAAGAAAAATGTTACGGTAAGGGTATTGAGAACCTGTACGGAGAGTGAACGATACACTGAGATTTTTTAACGTGTCTGCAGAATCGAATTCGAATTCTGCCTTGTCAAAAAGATCCCAGGCAGCTTCGTTTATCATTTTGGAGTCAGTATAAATGAGATTACTGTTGCACGAAAGACATGACAACATGATTGCAACTGTCAGGAGGAATTTAGTTCTGCCTGTTCCTGTTTTCATTGAATTTCCTGTTTTTCTTTTTGTTGAAGCGCCTGTTCCTGTTTTGTTTTTTTGATTCCGTATCAAAACGGGTGAGGCTGTTGCTTTCCAGGAGGTCATTTGAGACAGGTTCAGAGCTGACAGACTGTTCGGCAACAATCAGTCGCTCGGGTTTTATTCCTTTTTTGTTAAGGATCTGTATTTCTTTTGCCCTTTGAACCGGTACAGCAATTAGGTTAGCTGTTGAATGAGGTTCGCCGGAATACCAGTATATACCCTTGTGGACCTCCATTTTCTGGAAATACACGGTTCTTTCCAGAGTCTCGAGGGGGATCTCCCTCGATGGGAATGATTTCTGTGCGTCGACATAGCAATCGACTTCATAGTTGAGGCAGCATTTAAGCTTTCCGCACTGGCCGGCCAGTTTCAGAGGATTCAGTGACAGTTCCTGGTATTTTGCGTGAGTTGTGGTAACGGAGATAAAATTGGTTATAAAGGTTGAACAGCATAGTTCCCTGCCGCAGGATCCTACTCCTCCTATCCTCCCGGCTTCCTGTCGTGCCCCTATCTGCCGCATCTCTATCCTGATCCTGAACTCTTCGGCCAGCACCTTGATAAGCTGACGGAAATCGACCCTCTCATCGGCAATATAATAGAAAATAGCTTTTGTCTTGTCGCCCTGGTATTCAACATCTCCTATTTTCATGTTCAGCTTCAGCTCTTCCGATATCTTCCTGGAGCGAAGCATGGTAGGGATCTCAAGTTGTTTTGCTTCCTCCCATTTTATTATATCAGCAGGCTTTGCTTTCCTGTACACTTTTTTCATTTCCTCGAGGGGAGGGCATATCTTCATCTCCCTGATCTGCATTCTGACAAGGGGTCCGGTCATGGCAACCCGTCCTATGTCGTGACCCGGTGAAGCTTCAACGGCCACAATGTCGCCGGTCTCGAGCCGCAGTTCGTTGATGTTCCTGTAAAAACCCTTGCGTGTATTCTTGAACCTGATCTCGACGATTTCATTATCAATCACCGAGTCGGGAAGGTCGCGCAGCCAGTTGAAACTGTCCAGTTTGTTGCAACCCGGTCTGTATGTAATATCGGGTAGTTGAATATCTTCACCGCCCTGATTCTGTATATCTTCACTATCTGTCATAAAAATCACCCCTTCTCATATCAAAGCGCAAAAATAGTGAATAAAAGCTTTAAAATCAATTCAGGAAAAAGGAGATCAACGGATAATCCCTGCCACTTTCAGTGCAAGATCGAGAAATATGAGTTTTGAATAACCGTTTGCTTCAACGTGGGAATGTGCAAGGCTGAATTCCTCAGTAAGTCTGTAGATATTCGATTCGTTGATGTATGGATGAAAATTTTTTGAGAATGAAGCTTCCTCGTCGGCAAGGGATATGAGACCGTCTGCATTATGCCCCATAGTCAGCATAAGATTCTCACGGATGATCCGCAGGGAATAGAGCAGAAAGCTCTTTTGTGCTTCCCGGCCTGTTACAGCTATTTCTTCCGACCAGCTTATAAGCGACAGGACATCTCTTTTCCAGGCCGAACGCATCAGCTTTTTGAAATTTTCCAGATTTCCGTAGGATGAATCCTCCTGCCCGGCTAATTGCATGGCTCTTACAATATTGCCATTGGATATCCTTGCTGTTTCTTCAGCTTTTTTTGCATCGGCTCCCTTTATTTCAGTCAGATAACGGTAAATATCTTCAGTGCCGAAACGTGGGATCTTCAACATCTGACACCTTGACAGTATCGTAGGGAGTACTTTATCGGGTTCGTCAGGAACCAGCAGGAAGAGTGTTTTGTCGGGAGGTTCCTCGATCAGCTTCAGCAGCTTGTTGGCAGCTGCCGGGTGCATCTTCTCCGGAAGCCAGATGATCATTATCTTGAAATCCGATTCGAAAGTCTTGAGACTGAGTTTCTTTATTATTTCTCCTGCCTCATCTGCATAGATCAGTCCCTGGGCGTTTTCGACCTCGATGTAATTAAGCCAGTCGTTAAGTCTGAAAAAGGGTGAAAGACCTGCGAACTGTCTCCATTGTCCTATAAATGAGTCGCTGACAGGTTCGTATTCCTTTTTCTTTACAACAGGAAAGACAAAGTGCAGGTCGGGATGTATCAATTTTTCATACTTGACACACGATCTGCATGTGCCGCATGAATCGCTGTCGTTCCTGTTCTCGCAGCTTATGTAGGTGGCATAGGCCATGGCAAGTGCCAGTGATCCGCATCCTTCAGGTCCGGTAAAGAGCTGTGCATGACTTACACGTCCTTCACGAACGGAACAGATAAGTTTATCTATGGTATCCTTCTGACCCGGGATGGATGAAAATTTCATTTCTGCCTGTTATTCACTTCCGCAATACGACAAAAATAAGCAGTAACGGGGAACAATCAACAGGCAGAGACAAATATTTATAATGCTTTCAGTGCACTTTCATAATCAGGTTCCTGTGTTATTTCTGGGACAAGCTGGGTGTATATCACTTTTCCAGACTCATCAACCACGACAACGCTCCTGGCATACAAACCGGCCATGGGCCCGTCGGTGATGTCGACACCGTAAACCTTGCCGAAGCTGCTGTCGCGGAATCCTGAAAGTGTTGTCACATTGCTGATACCTTCAACAGAGCAGAAACGTCCGTGTGCAAAAGGAAGGTCTTTTGAAATGGCAAGAACAACGGTGTTGTTCATTCCTGCTGCCATCTGGTTGAACTTCCTGACTGAGCTAGCGCACACTGAGGTGTCGAGACTGGGGAAGATGTTCAGAATGATTTTTTTACCTTTTAATTCACTTAAGGAAAGAGTTCCGAGGTCCGATTTTACCAGGCTGAAGCCGGGAGCCATACTTCCTTTCTCAGGAAGGTTGCCTGAAGTGTTTACCGGGTTTCCTTTTAATGTAATCTGTGCCATGCTTTTTATATTTGTTTAATTATTTTGTCATGTAAACACACAAAACCGTCGTATGGTTCAAAATTAAATTATATGAGTGTCAGGAATCGTACATAAAACTCCATTGATTTTGACTACGTCGATCTCCGCTTTGCTCTGGTTCTTCGTTTACCCCGGCCCCAAGGGGAGCGAAGAAAATCAATTGACTCCCCCTGGGGATGGGGTAAAACAATTGATTTTCAAGCGTCTTAGGATACATTATTAATCATTCCTGATAGTCATATTAAATTATTCTGTAATTCGCTTCGCGTAATTTGGGGGAGTTTACCCCGTAAAGCGGGGCTGTAATTCTGGTACGAATGAATGACAATCCGAATTTACAGATTCCCAAAAAAATAATTAGGTTTGCATAATAATATAATCAGACAACCAAAAACACAAGAAATATGAAAATGATTCAGGATTTCGATTTTAAAGGAATAAAGGCAATTGTTAGAGTTGATTTCAATGTGCCTCTCGACAAGGTTTCACTTGAAGTTACAGACGACACGCGTATCAGGGGTGCTTTGCCGACTATAAGGAAGATCACGGGTGATGGAGGCTCATGTATCCTGATGTCGCACCTGGGTAGGCCACAGGGCAGAATGGAAAAGTATTCACTGAAACCGGTGCTTCCCGTACTGGAAAAACACCTGGGCAAAAAAGTGCTTTTCGCCGACGACTGTCTTGGAGAATCAGCCGTCAGCATGTCAGCCGCCCTGATGCCTGGTGAGATACTGTTGCTGGAGAACGTAAGATTTTACCCTGAGGAAGAAGGGAAGCCTGTACTGCCTGAAACTGCCACCGATGAAGAGAAAAAAGCCGCCAAGGCTGAACTGAAGGTCAGGCAGAAGGAAATGGCAAAGAAGCTCGCTTCATATGCCGACGTTTATGTCAATGATGCTTTCGGTACTGCTCACAGGGCTCACGGATCGACAGCTGTCGTGGCTGATTTCTTCACAAAGGACAAGATCATGTTCGGCTTTCTTATCAACAGCGAGCTGGCTGCCATGGACAAGGTGCTGAACAACGCCCAGAAGCCCTTTACTGCAATTATGGGTGGGGCCAAAGTGTCGGATAAAATACTGCTGATCGAGAATCTCCTTAACAGAGTCGACAACCTGATTATAGGCGGAGGGATGACTTATACATTCATAAAGGCCCGGGGAGGAAAAATAGGTAAATCGCTTTGCGAGGAAGATAAGCTCGATCTTGCTCTTAAGATACTTGAGAAGGCAAAGGAAAAAAATGTCAACCTTTACCTGCCTGTCGACAGTCTTAACTCAGATAAGTTTGATAATGAAGCAGAAACGATTGTCTCTGCCGTTGATGAGGTACCTGACGGATGGCTGGGGCTGGATATAGCAGAGGGAAGCATAAAACTGTTCTCCGAGGTCATCAAAAATTCAAAGACCATCCTCTGGAACGGACCTATGGGTGTTTTTGAGATGCAAAAATTCTCAAAAGGGACTACGGCCATAGCCCTGGCGATTGCTGAAGCAACTGAAAAAGGGGCTTTCTCACTTATCGGAGGAGGTGACTCGGTAGCCGCTATAAATAAAAACAGCCTGGCAGACAAGGTCAGTTATGTATCAACCGGTGGAGGAGCCATGCTTGAATATATGGAAGGTAAAAAGCTCCCGGGGATAGTTGCCATCAGGGGAGAATAACAAATTCAGATCTGATACTAAATAAATATACAGAGGGTCAATCGATCCGGGGAGGTAATTCATTGTAATTTGCTTCGCGTAATTTTGCTTCGCGTAATATCAATAGGGAGACAGCGGAAAAGAGTTATCTTTGATGCATGAACAGGATCTTCTGCATAATAATGTTTCTGATACTGGTTCCTGCCTCATGTAAGGATCCCGATTACCGGATTGACCCTGACACATCAGGTACCGTGACGATCGATAATACCTTATATGGCAGCGGTCCTTACTATGCAATAGGGTTTGATTTTGCAAGAGCTTTAAAAGTGTCTTCCCTGGCCACCCCCAAACCCGATATTACGCTGGGCTATGATGAAGGCAGCGGGATATTCTACTTACAGACAAATGCAGGGATAAACGGCTTTCATCTTGCCGGAGAATATGCTGATCCTGCCCTTGCAGAGGAAGCATTCGACAACCTCACATCATTTGTTGTAAACGACTGGGATGAGTGGGCCAATCCATTGAAGGTGAATCAGGTGTGGATATACCAGTCAGCCGATGAACACTATGCAAAGATCAGGATCATTTCACTTTCAGCCGAAGACCTCGATCCGAGGGATTATGCCGAATGTACTTTCGAATGGGTATACCAGCCTGACGGGTCCCTAACCTTCCCGGGAAAATGAAAGCTCATATTACCGAAAAGATATTCAGGATAATTGATGAAGATAGTTTCCAGGCATGTATGATTGATGTGTTCAGGCTCCAGTCGGCCGGCAACCCGGTTTACCGGGAATTCATCAGAAATCTGGGTGTAAGACCTGAAGATGTGACGCAGTATGAACAGATCCCTTTCCTTCCGGCAGAGTTGTTCAGGAACAACAGGATAATTACGGGAACCTCAGACCCTGAAATTGTGTTTGAAAGCAGCGGGACAACAGGTTCTGCCGTGAGCAGGCATTATGTAACCGACGTATCACTTTATGAAAGAAGTCTTCTGCAGGCATTCACCCTTTTTTACGGAGATCCTTCGGAATATCTTATTGCTGCACTCCTGCCCTCATACACTGAAAGAGAACACTCCTCGCTTGTGTATATGGTAAAAAATCTCACCGGAAGGAGCATGGCTCCCGGAAGCGGATTTTATCGCGACAACCCGGAGTCTCTCATTGAGATAATTATTTCAGCCCGCGACAGAGGTCAGAAGGTTATCCTTATCGGTGTCAGCTTTGCTCTTCTCGACATTGCAGAGAAATTTTCCCCCGATCTTCATGATATCATCATAATGGAAACCGGAGGAATGAAGGGAAGGAGGAAGGAGATTACCCGCCACGAGCTTCACTCTGTTCTGACGAGGGCTTTTAATGTTGAAGTAATCCACTCGGAGTACGGTATGACGGAACTGCTGAGCCAGGCTTATTCGAAGGGAGAAGGGATCTTCTGGTCACCCCCCTGGATGAAGATTGTGATACGTGATCCACTCGATCCGTTGTCGCTGATAAAGGAGCGGGGAGTTACCGGAGCCATTAACATAATAGATCTGGCAAACATAAACTCATGCTCTTTCCTTGCCACCGGTGATCTGGGCAAGGTTCATAAAGACGGTTCCTTCGAAGTTCAGGGAAGGATCGACAACAGCGATATCAGAGGCTGCAATCTGATGATGGAATAAGTCTTGCAGTCTTGCAGTCTTGCGGTCTTGCGGTCATTTTGAAGAGAAAGACAGGGACTGCACGACTGCACGACTGCACGACCGCACGACTGCACGACCGCACGACTGCACGACCGCACGACTGCACGACTATCAGATACCCAGCTTAGTCCTGACAGCCGGCGGAACAGCGTCTTTGTGGACCATTATGAAGAGGGTCTTGGCCCTTACATAGCTCTCCGACATGTTCAGGAAACCGCCAAAGGCATTTCTGTCGGTGCCCCAGGAGTTCTTGGTTTTATAGTATTTCGTTCCGTTCTGATCTTTAAAAACCCCGGTAAGGTGCATCAGGTGGTCGTCGGTGGTTGAGAAGCTTTCGTAGCCTGTCTGGCGTAATTCCTGAGTGACATTCAGTTCAGGTCCGGGTGACTGTACCGCAGGAGCTGCCGGTCGTGCCTGCTGGGTCGGTGCTCTTTCAAGTCTCTGTCTGTCGGTCATGGCTCCTCTTGCCTGAACAGGATTTGCGGAAAGGACCGCATAACCATTCTGGTGAGAAAACCCGCTTTCACTCACATCGCCGTCCCAGTTAACACTAAAGCCCTTGCTGAATGCATAATCGATGATTTCGATGAGCTCATCAAGAGGCACGTTATAGAACCTTTCCATCGACCAGTTGTCCGGTACTTCAAGAATGCCACGGGTGTAAAAGGGGAAATGAGTAAAAGAAGTTATCTGAACATAGTCGTCGGGATTAATACCAAGACTGGCTGCGAATGTTTTCGGGGTGTAGGATGTACCCTTATAGGTAAAGGTTTCGGGCACTTTTCCAAGATAGGTATCAAGAACAGCGTTCACGATGGCTTCATATTGTTTGCTTTCATTACGGCGTTCGACCGGTACTGCCGCGACAGCGTTGATAAATGCCTGAAGCTCACTGTGGTTGTGTGTAGGAGATCCGTAGTTTAGTCCGTTGTACACTTCATCGGGGAGAATGCCATAATTACTGAATACTCTCATCCAGTCGTGGGAGAGGCTTCCGGGGCCGAGGTTCCCCTTGCCGCGGCGGAGATAATTATCCTTTAACCTGTCGATATAGTTCATGCGAACCACGAACATCTCTGAGAGGTCATATTCACCTTTGCCCATGCGAAGAAGTTCTGTCTCTATGAAAGAAGTGGTTGCAAAACACCAGCAGGTGCCTGTTGCAGCCTGGTTCTTTACAGATGTGGTCTTAAG
This sequence comes from Bacteroidales bacterium, assembly GCA_036759025.1. Lineage (GTDB taxonomy): Bacteria > Bacteroidota > Bacteroidia > Bacteroidales > VadinHA17 > LD21. Next base: position 82,838 of record DAIOVL010000007.1, on the reverse strand, counting down.
ATCGATGACAGGAGTGAATTTATAGCCTTCATCGGTTTCCTGAGCCCTGGTATTTCTGTTCTGCGCATTTGAGTATGATGCAAGAAATACAGGAATAGTGATAAGAAGAAAAAGCTTTTTCATGTCGTAAATGATTTATTTCAAATGTTTGTGATTCCGTTGTAATAAATAAGAGATGCTAATCTAGCAAAATTACGAACATAATAAAATGATTTTATTGGCAATATAATTAATTACAATAATGTCTTATGCAGGATTTTACAGTTTTCCTGAAGCAGGTTTGTTCCAGGAGCTTACCTGAGTGTCGGGTAGAAGGCATCTTCAATGTGATCTGTTTTATTGCCTGCTTCGGAAATTATTACAGTAATGATATCGAAACGGCTCTCTTTTGAAACATTATACCATTCGATATATTTTTCTGCGCACAGGATTATCGATCTCTGTTTGTCACGGTTCACTATTTCTCCTACAGGAAGCAGAAGTTCTTCTGTTCTGGTCTTAACCTCGGCGAAGACTATGAAATCTTTGTTTTCTGCAATAATATCGACTTCATGGCGTCCGAATTTCCAGTTCCTTTTCAGGATTTTATATCCTGATACTTCAAGATAGTCGGCAGCCATCTGTTCGCCTTTTTTCCCCAGCTCGTGAAAATCGGCCATTTCAGATCTCTATTAGTTTGTTTTTTATAGCGAAAAGGATAAGGCTCGCAGTATTTTTGGAGTTGGTTTTTCCAAGAAGGTTAGCCCTGTGTTTATCGACGGTTCTTTTGCTTATGAACAGAGATTCGGCTATTTCCTGGTTTGAAAGGCCTTCACATATCTTGATAAGTATCTCTTTTTCCCTTTTTGAAAGGTTTGCAGAACGGCTTTCCTGTTCGCGGGTCTTTATTTTCTGAATTACATGATGGAGGAGTTCCTGTGAGAAATAGCTGCCTCCCCTGAAGACGGTAAGAATTGCTTCCTTTACCTCAGTTATGTCGGAATCTTTCAGGAGGAATCCTTTAGCACCTGCATCGACCATTCTGTAATAGTATTCTTCCTCACCATACATTGAGAGTGCGATGATGCTGACATCAGGACAGGCCTTTAATCCCTTTCTTGTGGCTTCAATTCCGTCCATGACGGGCATGTTAATATCCATCAGGGCTATGTCGGCGGTGATGCTGTCAAGGAGGCTGACAAAGTCTGATCCGTTGGAGGCTTCACCGACAATTTCGAATTCGGGGTAGGAGCTGAGCAGTATCTTCAGCCCGTTTCTGAACAACTGATGGTCGTCTGCAATTATTATCCTTATTTTTTCCATAAAAACCTATTCACAGGTTTCATTAATTAAAATTTCAGTCAGTTACCTTTATCAGGGCGCTGGCACCTTTGCCAGGGGCGCTCTCGAGAATAAATACTCCCTGGACGGTTTTGACACGGGTTTCGATGTTTGAGAAGCCCATGCCTTTGAAGTCGTCCCTTTTCAGCATCGACATGTCGAAACCTCTTCCGTTATCATAAAAGTGCAAGGTAACTATTTTTTGAAGTTTGTTCAATTCAATCTCAATACGTGATGCCCCGGAATGACGGATACTGTTATTTATGAGCTCACATACCGAGCGGTAAAGAACCACCTCCTTGTCGTTCTCCAGCCTTGTTTTTTCCATGTTCGTTTTAAAAATAATCTCGACCATGTTGGTCTGATTGATCTTTGAAACAAAGGTGCTTATGGCGCTTGCCAGACCAAAGTTTGAAAGAATATGGGGGCTCATATTGTTGGAAATATCCTTGATGGTTGTAATGGCCTCATTTACAAGATGGTTTGCATTAGTTAGTATTGATGAACCCGTGGTATCGGTGATCCTGTCATTGAGTGATGAAAGCGACATTTTGACTGTAGAAAGAATGGGCCCCAGTCCGTCGTGAAGGTCTTTCGCGAATCGCCTTTTTTCATTCTCCTCGGTATTGATAATCGCATTGAGCAACTTTCTTTCTGTCCTCAGCCTGTCGATTTCAGCCCTTTTGAGAGAGTAGAAGATTTCCCTTATCAGAATAACGCCAACAATTATCATGAATGAAATAAAGACGCCCATCCATTCGTCGATCATCTGCCATGTATAAGAAGGTGTGCCCCGGTAAAGTTCCACTAGCTGTATTATCTTACGGATTGCCATAAATACGAATGAAAGCGACAGCAGTATCCAGGAAAGCCTGTAGCGGGTGAGTTTTATTAATCCAAGAGCAAATGATGCAGCAATGATCTGCAATACTATTGAAATGATGAGGGCAACAAGTCGGACCATGGTAAAAAGGATGGATTATGATACAAAAGTAGAGCTATTTAACAAAACACATCAAAACAGTTCGTACATTTCTTTATACCTTTACGCCTCAAAAAAAAAATTATGCATTTCCTGTATAACCTGGGAATATTTCTGTACCGTTTCATTGCAACGCTTGTTTCCCCGTTCAACAGGAAGGCGGCCTTGTGGGTCAAGGGACAGAAAGAGACTTTTAAAGTACTTCAAAAGAATATTGTCAGGGGAGAAAAGTATTTCTGGTTTCATTGTTCATCACTGGGAGAATTTGAGCAGGGCCGGCCGGTCATGGAGGCTCTTGGAAAGGAGAAGCCTGAATATAAGATCCTCCTGACATTTTTTTCACCGTCGGGTTATGAGATCAGGAAGAAATGGCCTCTGGCTGATGTGGTTTGTTATCTTCCATCTGACACGCCTTCGGGTGCCCGGCGTTTTATAAGAATGGTCAGACCTGAGGGGGCTGTTTTTGTCAAATATGAATTCTGGAGCAATTACATTAGTGAGCTTAACACGCAGGGAATTCCCCTTTACCTTATTTCAGCTGTTTTCAGGCCGGGACAGATTTTTTTCAGATGGTACGGAGGTTTTTTCAGGGCTATGCTTTATAAGTTCAGATGGATTTTTGTCCAGGATGAGGAATCGAAGAATTTACTCGGCCGACAGGGTATTGTGAACGTCACCGTTGCAGGCGACACCCGTTTTGACAGGGTCCTGAAGATAGTGTCAGAATCAAAGGATATTCCTGTTCTGGAACAGTTCAGGGGAGGGGAAAAGCTCTTCCTGGCTGGGAGTTCCTGGAAGCCTGACGAGGAAATAATTGCCGGATATATAAACTCCAATCCCGCGAAAATGAAATGGGTGTTTGCCCCACACGAAATTGATGATGAAAACATCAGAAGGCTTGAACGGCTATTTACTGTGAGATGCACCAGGTTTTCCCGGTTCGGAGAAGGCGACAAGGATGCCAGGGTGTTAATAATAGATAATATAGGTATGCTATCCTCAGCCTACAGGTATGCATTCATTGCGGAAGTCGGGGGAGGATTTGGCAAGGGGATACATAACGTTCTTGAGCCTGCATGCTGGGGGATACCTGTTCTTTTTGGACCTGTTCACGGTAAATTCCGGGAGGCGGTTGAGCTTATTGAAGCCGGAGGCGCTGCAGTTTTCAGAAATAATGATGAGTTTGGATCTGTGATTGACCGGTGGTTGTCGGACGATAATCTATACCGGAAGGCTGCAAAAACAGCAGGAAATTATGTAGTTAAAAACAGCGGAGCGACCGCCAGGATCATTAACGAATTCACCTGACATTTATTAACAGCTTTAGCTCAAAATCCCTCAAACTGCTCTTCATGCCTGCCAACCTGACCTCCCTTTTTTTATCACGCCCGGCACTCTGATAAAAAAGAAAGCTGCCTCGCATTGAGGCAGCCCCTTTTCTTATCTGTCACACAACTTATGCTGCGTGTCACATTACTTACTTCGAGCTTACGTGACTGAAATAAAAACCATTCTTAATTTCATTTTCTCCGTTATAGGAACCTTTTGTTCCAATTACTGTCAGTGTATCACCAACTTTAATGCCTGCGGCACTTAAGAAGTCATATCTGTCGTTGCCAGTTGCACCATAACCCGGATAACAGCCATATACTAAAATCTCGCTATCGCCGTCTTTAAAATAAAGATTACCATAGTGATCACTGGTAATTGATGTAATTTCTCCGGTTACCATAAAGTATGTATTATTATCGTCCGGTTTAGTCAGCACCTCGGCGATAGTAGCCGCAGTTACAGTAATAGAGCTTTCCAGAACGGCACCACTTACTTGTGGATTTCCATTAAATGCAGCACGTGTTCCGACAATTGTAATAATGTCACCTACTTTCAAACCTGATGTGGCAAAATCAACAATTTTATAAACATAAACTTCATCGGAGAAATCTCTTATGTTCAATTTGCCGGTTGCAGGATCGGAAATACTGGTAATAACACCTGACAAACGATATTGTGTACTGCCGACTTCAGCTGCAAGGAATTCCGCAATAGAAGCATCTATAATCGCGCCTGTCTGGCTGAGCGATGTTTGTGATGTGTAATCTTTAGTCCCGTCAGTGGTATGGAATGTGATTGTGGTTCCTCGGTCCCCGCCTGCATTGGCAGTGGCTTTGAATTTCACAACGGCTGACGTTCCTGCCGACTGGATGGAGGAAATTGATAACCATGATTCGGCATCTTCCGGAATATCTACCGATACGCCTTGTCCTTTGCAGGTGAGGTATGCAATAAATTCACCACCTTCGATTGGAAGTACTGCATTTTCAACAGAATCAACTTTAATCAGTGATTTGTTGATTTTGATTACCGTTACATCCACCAGTTCCACCGTTGTTCCGTAGGTGGTTTTTGGTCCCTGAACAGTTACTTCATCGCCCACTTCAAGTCCCCAGCTTAAAAAGTTTTTCGTACCACCCTTCGCATCAAGAGTACCATAGATATAAATAGAACCTGTTTCATCCTCCAGATACCAGTTACCGTAAGTTGTGTTGGTTATTGCCGTACAAACGCCTGTTACCAGATAGGTCTTGCTGTCTGGTCCTGCAATTACATCTGCACAGGTGGCAGGTGCAACTGTTGCCAGGCCCTGGATGACGTTTATTCTCTGAGTTACGCCTCCACACTGAATTTTTACCTCTCCTTTGCGACCATCCAGGGCAGATTCAGCTGAAAACGAGAGCGTTGATTCACCTGCGCTGCCGGAGGTTGAAGAAATAGTCAGCCATTGTAAACTGTTTTCTACCGTCCAGCTATCATTGGCTGTCACGGTAATGGATGTAGAACCACCCGCTATTGGGATAGACACGTATGACGACGATACCTGAATTTCATCAAGCAACGTCTCAGAGAATTCATCGTCACAGCTTACCATCAGGGTAACTGCCGCGATGAATAGTGGAAAAAAGTATTTTAATTTCATATTGCCTGTACTTTTTATTAGTTGAAAATATATTTGATGCCTATTAATGTATACCAGGTCTGACTCAAATCGATTGCTGGTACGAATGTTTTGGTATCACCATTGATTGAAGAGGGTGTGGAGAATGTAGCCACACCGTCAGCATCAACACCTTCGTATTTGAGGATACGGGCATCCGAACCGATTGCCGGGTTCAGTTGTGTACTAACACCCCAGCCGGAGTTGAACAGATTCCCCACATTTTTGATATCAAGGCTAAGTTGCAGCTTGTGTTCGCTTTTACCTGTTTTAAATGCAAAATCATGCTTGTAGCTGAAGTCGAAGCGATTTACCCAGTTAGAGTAAAGGCTATAGGGTTCTGCATACTTGCCCTGTTGATTTTTCAAATAATCGCTGGCATGCACATAATCCATAAAACGGGTTTTGTCGTCTGCTGAAACAAAGCGGAACTCGTTGTTTAACACTTCATCATCAGTTGGAACATAGATTGCATCGTAGTTGTAACCGTCACCATTGATATCGTTAACCGTCATGTATGAGTATTTCCATCCACCGTACCATCCTTCGTAGATAAGGCTATAGTGGTTACCGCTCTTATCGTGGGCAGTCAGCGATGTAACAAGACGATCGGGTGTGGTGTATTGGGAATTGTGCAATCTGATGAAGTTGGGGCCTTCCACCGTGGGTACGTATGTAAATGCAGATTCTGCATTAGATCCCGGCATGCCTGTAATATCTTTGGAAACTATGTGTGTATAGGCAGCTGTCACGCTGATCCATTCTGCAGGTTGAGCATTTAAAGTTATGTTGCCTGACCAGCCATAACCCAGACTTGTGTTTTCAAGCACAAAGGCCTTTGTGGCGGTACGATAACCGGCAGGATAAATCGGACGATTGTCAACACCGTTGAAACGGGCAAAACCACCTACATCCGGAATACTCCAGTCAGAAATAGTAACACCGTTGATTGTTTTGTTATAAATTCCTTCTAGGGTTACAGAGAACGGGAAAGATGTATTGAATGAGTAGTCAACAGCAAGTGACGTTTTCCATACCTGCGGCATTTTGAATTTTGGATCTACAGCCGCAATAGCAGAAGGGACTGTCCCATCTTCGGGTGAAATTGTTGAAGGATATCCCAATGATATTAACTTATCATAAAGTGCAGCAATGTTGGCATTTCCGTTAGCGTCAGCTACAAGACCACCAGCAAATTGAGTCATATCAATATATCTATACCCATCCGGTTTATCAATATAAGCACCTGTGTACCCGTCAAAGACTTTAGTATTAGCATTTATCTGTGCCTGATACTGCACCATTCCACCGTTGGTAGGCATATTGGTGAAGAATACAAGAGGTAAATTACCCGAGAAAAGACCGGTACCTCCACGAACTTTCAGGCTATTATTGCCTAATGCATCCCACGCAAAACCTATTCGGGGAGAGAATATGATGTTGGCTGAAGGCCATTCTCCTGTGTTGATATTACGACCGGTATAATCAATGTCATAGATAGCCTGATTAGTTATCAGGTCATTATTATTGAAGAAAAGCCCGTCTATACGAAGTCCGTACGAAAGTTTGAAATCAGAAGTAACACTCCAGTCATCTTGCCCGTAAACTCCTATTTTGTTGGTTCTTATGCGAGCTGCGGGATTGGACTCTCCGTCATAACCATAAGTTAAGTTCACAATTTCAGGTGTTCCTTCGTTTAAGAAATCGTCAAGACTTGTGTAGCGATAATATCCGGTACCGTTACGCATATAAGCATTATCTGCCATTTTATATTCGTAGGCTATGCCACCTACAATTTTATGATTGCCTGAATAATAAGAAAGTTCGTCTTTGATATTCCAGACATTGTTGTGAACGGCATTATTCCAGGTGAAAAGCTCATAACCCAGAGAGAGGTAGGCTTGCCCGTCTTTCAAAATATCAATAAATGGGAATTCATCGGAGGTAGATCCGCGGACATCGTCAAGTTTTGAGAATGTTGCCAGTAACTGGTTGGATAAGTTATCGGACAGACGGCTGTTCAAGTCGAAGGAGAATGAGTTAACAAGATTGTTAGCTGAATACATCGAGTTTGCATACGACATTGAGGCCTGTGACATTCTTGCCTCGGACATACGGGTACCTGCGTCCATGGATGAAGCGTTTGGCGGGTTCCAGTATAAGTTTTTTGTGTAGTTATAACGCAGGGCCAGACGATGTTTGTCTGTGATATTCCAATCCAGACGAGCAAGAAGTTTGTAATTGTTTTCATCTGCAGGGAAATTTGTATAAGACCCCGTTTCATATCCATATTTAGTTCTCACAAAATCTGAAACTGTCTGAAGATCGCTTGCCGTGGTACGGGAAATATAATTGTCGGCATCGGCGATACCGTCAGTTGAAGCTCTCCAGCGATTGACAACGGTTGGTGTTTTAGCAATTTCACCGTTTACAAAGAGGAATAATTTGTTTTTGATAATTGGTCCGCCAAAAGTAAAACCATAAGATGTATTACGGTCCTTGTTACGCGCACCTGCTATTTGCTGACCGTTAACAGCATCGCCGCGCATGTTTTCATTTCTGTGATAGGTATAGGCACTGCCTTTGAAGGTATTTGTACCGGATTTTGTAATAGCGTTTACACCACCGCCGATAAAGTTGGTCTGACGAACATCATATGGAGCGATTACTACCTGTAATTCCTGGATAGCTTCAATAGAAATAGGGTTGCCTCCACCGGGAAGAGCAGAATTCAAACCGAAGTTGTTGTTGAAATTCGCTCCATCCACTGTAAAGTTAGCCGTACGACCATCTGAGCCGACAAAGGTCATCCCATTGCCTCCATAGGGCGAAAGGCGGGTAACGTCTGTAATGCTGCGATTCACTGTCGGCAAATTATCTATCTGGGCATTTGTGATATTCGTCACTGCACCGGTTCGCGTGGTATTGAATTTAGATGTCGCGTAACCAACCACAGTAACCGTTGCCATTTCCATCGCGGTAGATGTAAGAGTCGAATTAATGGTTGTGTTTTCTCCGAGCGCCAGGGTAATCTCAGTGTAACTCTCGGTTTTGTAGCCAATGAAACTTACATTGACTGAATAAGGACCACCAGGACGCATACCCTGAATGGAATAACTGCCCTGATTATTTGCCATAGCTCCATACCTGGTACCTGAGGGAACATGAGTTGCAAGAATAGTTGCCCCCTCAAGAGGTTCTCCATTGTTGTCAGTCACTTTTCCACTCATTGATGAGGTTGTCACCTGTGCCATAAGAGTCACTGACCCCAGAAGCAGGGACAACAGAATGAGAGTAAATTTAAGTTTTCGCATAGTTGAGTAAGTTATGAAAGTTTTAGTTGTATTTGAAATTTATAAAAGCATTGAAATTCAATTAGTTCAGATTGGGCCACAGTTCTTCCTGGTCAGGGGATTAAATTACAGTTACGGGCACAATAAGTCAGAAATGGCATTCCATAATTACTAACAACTTTTAAACACGTTTTCAATAGGTTTTCAGGGATTTATCAAACCCATATTGAAGTATAGAGTCTGAAATCTTTTATACTTTTTTAAGAATCCGGTACAAATATTGATGGTGTTTTTCGGGAGAACCCCTCAATATTTTATATATATCCGTCTGTCCCGGAAACCAACAACTGTTGCAATTTATGTTCCTTCAGGAACCCGGTACGGAGCCCTGACCAATGCTGATGGTTTTTATTCTATTAACGGTATGCACCGCGGAGGGCCATATATAATAAGAGGTATCTTTCATCGGCTATGGAAAGATAAATCTTTCCGGGATCTCTATTTCCCCCGGAGAGGCATTTAATATGAATACATCAATCGAGCAGGTAAGTGCACAACCGGGTGAACTTGTTGTAGCCGGGACCAACCTTCCGGGAAACGGATCTCCGTTTTCCCTTGGTGCCAGTTTGAATTTCCGTGAAACTGCCAGGTATGTTATTGGACTATGGAATCAGCCGGAAGCATTGGTTTCAACTGACTGGTATGGCACACAGGTGGAATAGCCACAGCAACATGAATAACCCTTAGTGGTTATAATCTTCCTGCCGGAACCGATTATGTATTTGTTGAGTCAGGCAAGACAGATTTTTCTGCCTGCAAAGACGATACAATCAATATTGCATTCAGGGACATCTCAACAACATCTAATGCAGCAACCTGGGAAAGTACTCCTTGTCCCCGGAATTTACATTTGTTGAAGGTCCTTTCTGATAATTTCCGGCTGTTATAGCAATGTTGAGAGAGCGCTAAAAATTAACGCTCTCTTTTTTGTTTTAAAAAATATCACAATAAATCCCCTGACCCGGATTTAATAAATTTTTGATTGATCATGTTACTTAATTAGCATGTCTTGACAGCTTTATTTTTAAACAGTTAAGGCAAGTAGGTGTTGGAATATTCTGATAATCAGGTTCTAGCAAAAAGTTAATAACTATGCCTTGAAATGTTGATAAACTTAAAATTTTTGTCTTGCATTGAGAAATCTGCTTGTCTAATTTAGCACTTACCCACAAAAAAATTCTGGGGTAGTTTAATCTAATTATAATCAGGGAATAACAGATTTATAGTAGTTATGGGAGAGCTTTTTGTTCATGTACCGGTTGTTGATTTCGGAAAAGAGAAAGAGGAGCAGTCTGAGGTTAAGGAAAAGATTGCAGTAAAGGAAAGTCCAAAGCAGGAGAAAGAAGACATTATAGTTTACTCTCATGATGAAGCTGTAGAGGAAAGTATCAGGTATTTCAGAGGTGATGAACTGGCAGCACGTGTATGGGCCAACAAATATGCCCTTAAAGATTCCTTCGGCAATCTCTATGAAAAAAGCCCTGACGATATGCATCGCCGCCTGGCCCGCGAAATACACCGCATCGAGCTGAAATACAGGAATCCTATACCCGAAGAACTGATATACAGCGTTCTGAAGGATTTTAAGTATATAGTGCCACAGGGTGGCCCGATGACAGGCATAGGTAACGAATACCAGATAGCTTCTCTGTCTAACTGCTTTGTAATCGGGAACGAAGGTAATTCAGATTCCTATGGCGGTATAATGAAGATCGACCAGGAACAGGTGCAACTAATGAAAAGACGTGGCGGTGTTGGCCACGACCTTTCACACATCCGTCCGAAGGGAACCCCGGTGCTGAACAGCGCATTGACATCAACCGGTGTAGTACCTTTTATGGAAAGATACTCCAATTCCACACGGGAAGTTGCACAGGACGGACGAAGAGGAGCACTGATGCTCTCCATTTCCATAAAACATCCCGACTCGGGTAAATTCATCGATGCAAAGATGGAATCGGGAAAAGTAACCGGGGCAAATGTATCCGTAAAGATCACTGACGACTTCATGAAAGCCGTTCAGGAAAAAACGATGTTCAGGCAGCAATATCCCATCGGATCCGACCATCCAAAGTTCGTCAGCGACACGGATGCAAACCAGCTGTGGGAGAAAATTATTCATAACGCCTGGAAATCGGCAGAACCGGGAGTTTTATTCTGGGATACGATAATAAGGGAAAGCGTTCCTGACTGCTATGCCGACCTGGGATTTGAAACCCGGTCAACAAATCCCTGCGGGGAAATACCTCTCTGTCCTTATGACAGCTGCCGTCTGCTGGCAATAAACCTCTACAGCTACGTCAAAAACCCATTTGCTGAAAATGCCAGTTTCGATTATGATCTTTTTAAGGAACACGTCGGGCTTGCACAACGGATAATGGATGATATCATTGATCTGGAGCTTGAGAAAATAGATGCAATCCTTGAGAAAATAGATTCGGATCCTGAAAACGACGAACTGAAAAGAGTTGAACGAAACCTGTGGAAAAACATCAGAAAAAAAGCTGAAGAAGGCAGGAGAACGGGTATCGGAATAACAGCCGAAGGCGATATGCTGGCAGCACTGGGATTAAGATACGGAAGTGAGGAGGCTACAAGTTTCTCAGTCGATGTACACAAGACTCTTGCCCTCGAAGCGTACAAATCATCGACATACCTGGCAAAAGAAAGAGGCCCTTTCACAATTTATGATGCCGAAAGAGAGAAAGACAATCCCTTCATCCTGAGGTTAAAGGAAGCCGATCCCGTCATGTACAGCAATATGGAAAAATTCGGACGGCGTAATATTGCCCTTCTTACCATAGCCCCGACGGGAACGACAAGTCTTATGACACAGACAACATCAGGCATCGAACCTATATTCTCGGTTTTCTACAAGCGCCGCCGCAAGGTAAACCCGAATGATAAGGATGTAAAAGTGACATTCAGGGACGAAGTAGGTGATTCATGGGAAGAATTCACCGTATTCCATCATAAATTCGTTGAATGGCTTAGGGTTAAAGGATACGATCCCGATGAAGTAACCCATATGGATGATGCGGAAATTGCCGGAATAGTAGAAAAATCACCGTATTACAAAGCCACTGCCAACGATGTCGACTGGATTGCCAAGGTTAAAATGCAGGGAGCTATCCAGAAATGGGTGGACCATTCCATCAGTGTTACCATAAACCTGCCGGCGAACGTTAAGGAAGAGCTTGTAAGTGAGCTCTATATGACGGCATGGAAATCGGGCTGCAAGGGTGCCACCGTGTACCGCGACGGTTCAAGAAACGGCGTTCTGATAACCGGCAAGCCCGAAACAAGGGCCGACAGGGTAAAACGACCTAAAATTCTCGAATGCGACGTCATAAGGTTCAACATAAACGAAGAAAAATGGGTGGCCTTCGTGGGACTGAAGGATAACAGGCCATACGAGATATTTACCGGGATTGCCGATGAGGAGATATATCCCATACCAAAAAGCATAGTGAAAGGGCAGATCATCAAGATCAAAAATGAAGAAGGCAAATCGCGGTACGATTTCCAGTACACCGACAAATACGGATACAAAAAAGTTATCGGAGGCCTGTCACACATGTTCAAACCCGAATTCTGGAACTATGCCAAGCTGATATCGGGTGTACTGAGGCACGAAATGCCAATTTCCGATGTGGTGAACCTTGTTCAGTCGCTGAAACTTGACAGTGAATCGATCAACAACTGGAAAAACGGTGTTGAAAGAGCACTGAAAAAATATATACCGAACGGTACCAGAGCCAAAGGTAAATGCGAATGCGGATCTGAGAACCTGGTATATGAGGAAGGATGCCTGATCTGTAAAGATTGCGGTAATTCGAAGTGCGGTTGAAGAATTAGTTAACTGGTTTTCAGCGGACAGCCCTGAGCAATCCTTTTCTTAGCCAGGGCTTCCGCAATTTCTTGTCGTAATAATGTATCATATAGCCGGCCGACGGCTCAACAGAAAATCCCCGACGTTCAAGAAGACCGGTAAAATCCTTCTCATCATCATGCCCGTGATAAGTACAAAGTGCTATTTTAATATGGTATGGTTTTGCCAGAGTTTTATTCAGGCCGCCCAGAACTTTTCTTTCATAACCGTCAACATCTATTTTCACAAAGGAAACTGAAGGATCCTGTTCAATAAGGGTGTCAAGAGTAATCTCATTTATCGCGTCACGGTCGGATACGTACCTGTCTATTATTTCGACCTTTTCCTTCCAGGGAGAAAAAGTCGCCTCCAGGGCCCTGATCCACCTCCTGTCAGATTCTACCAGATATACCTTCTTTACCGTGCCAACCACCGAAAGGGAAAAATTCCCCTCGGCAGCTCCGATATCCACTACAGTATCATTATCCCCGGGGGAAAAATCGGGTGATAGATAACGGTGAGGACTACGGGGATCCTGTTCCCTGCATATATCCGTATAGTATCTCAGTATTCTTTTACTGCTCCAGCCTCTCCTGAAATAGAGGCGGTTTCCATCATGAATCACGTAATGCATCCGGTTGATGCCGTCGTAATGCAGGACAGTTTTCCGGGGTGAATAAGCCGAAGAGAAAGGATAAGGGAAAATGGAGACAGGGTTATTCTTCAGATATTCCAGTATCTCTTTTTCCTCGTCATTCACCTGCTCTGCGGGAAGTGAAGAAAAATGATCAATAATGTTTTTTCGCAACCTCTTTTTCAGGATCAGGGTTCTTAAAGGTTTGGGAACGATAATCCTGTAAATGGTGATAGAAAAAGAATTCATTGATCATTAATTATCTGGGACCTCTTTATTTTATAACTCCAAGCTCACGGCCTGTTTTTGCGAAGGAAGCGACAGCCTGGTCGAGGTGTTCTTTTTCGTGAGCCGCAGAGATCTGTACTCTGATCCTGGCTTCTCCTTTAGGTACAACGGGGTAATAGAAACCAATTACGTAAATGCCCTCATCAAGAAGTTTTGCCGCAAAATCCTGTGACAGTTTGGCGTCATAGAGCATTACTGCACAGATAGCCGATTTTGTAGGTTTGATGTCGAAACCCAGGTTGGTCATCCTGCTGATGAAATATTCAGCATTGCCATGAAGCTTGTCCTGCAGCTCATTTGTCTCAGTCATCATGCTTATCATTTTTATTCCTGCAGCTGCTACCAGCGGTGGTATGGAGTTGGAAAAAAGGTAAGGTCTGGAACGTTGACGAAGGAGTTCTATTATCTCCTTTTTGCCCGTGGTAAAACCTCCTATTGCACCTCCGAAAGCTTTGCCGAGAGTTCCTGTAATGAGCTCTGCTTTTCCCATGATACCGTATAATTCGGTAACTCCGCGGCCTGTATCGCCAACTACACCCGCAGAATGAGATTCATCAACAAGAACCATGGCATTGTACCTGTCGGCAAGCTCCACGATCTTATCAAGAGGAGCGATATTCCCGTCCATTGAAAATACCCCGTCGGTTACAATAAGCCTGAAGCGCTGTTTCTGTGCCAGCTTAAGTTGTTTCTCGAGATCAGCGGTATCGGCATTGGCATATCTGTATCTCTGAGCCTTACAAAGACGTACGCCGTCGATGATCGAAGCATGATTGAGAGCGTCGGAGATGATTGCATCCTCTTCGGTAAGCAGTGGTTCAAAAACACCTCCGTTAGCATCAAAACATGCAGCATAGAGGATTGTGTCTTCCGTGTGAAAGAAAGAAGCTATTTTCCTTTCCAGTTCTTTGTGAAGATCAGTGGTCCCGCAGATAAACCTTACCGACGATATGCCATAACCATGGTCGTCGAGAGCTTTTTTTGCCGCTTCAACAAGTTTCGCATTATTCGAAAGGCCCAGGTAGTTGTTGGCACAGAAGTTCAGTACCTTCTGTCCTGTATTGAGGGTTATCTCAGCACCCTGGGGTGAAACAATAATTCGCTCTTCCTTATAAAGGCCGGCTTCTCTTATTTCACCAATGACCGTCTTCAGATGATTCTGATAATCTGTATACATAATTAATCCCAGTTAAGTATTACTTTTCCGCAGTTACCTTCTTCCATGGCATCGAAACCTTTCCGGAAATCGTCGATATGAAAACGGTGGGTTATGACAGGATCGAGGTTTATACCTCCGATTATCATCTGTTCCATTTTGTACCACGTCTCCCACATTTCTCTGCCGTAGATGCCTTTAAGGGTAATGGCCTTAAATATGATGTCGCTCCATGGCACCTGGAAATCCGAGGGAAGGATGCCGAGGAGTGAGATGCTTGATCCGTTGTACATGTTATTTATCATTTCAACGAAGGCGGCCGGAGAGCCCGACATCTCGAGGCCTATATCGAATCCTCTCATCCCCAGGTGTTTAACTGCATCCGAAATCTTTTCTCCCTTTGAAGGATTGACGACAATAGTGGCGCCCATTTTTTTTGCAATTTCAAGCCTGTAATCACTCAGATCGCTTGCCACGATAAACCTGGCTCCTGCATATCTGGCAATTGCAACCGCCATACTGCCTATCAGACCTGATCCGGTAATAAGTACATCCTCACCCAGAAGAGGGAAGGAAAGGGCTGTATGAGCAGCATTTCCGAAAGGATCCATGATGGCTGCCCATTCATCGGGAATTCTCCTGTCGAGAGGGATTACATTAGTAGCAGGTATTTTTACATATTCTGCAAAGGAGCCATCCACATGGACACCTATTCCGACAGTATTTTCGCAAACATGTTCCTTGCCACGTCTGCAATTGCGGCAATGACCACAGGCCAGATGACCTTCCCCGGTGACCCTTTCGCCTATTTTAAGGTTTGTCACTCCAGGCCCCATTTTCTCTATATGCCCCATATACTCATGGCCTATGACCATGGGGGTTTTTATTGTCTTCTGTGACCATTCATCCCACTTGTAAATGTGGAGGTCTGTACCGCAGATAGCGGATTTTTTCACTTTAATAATTACATCGTTAAGGCCAGGTTCCGGAACCGGGACCTCCTGCATCCAGAGACCTTTTTCGGGCCTGGCTTTTACAAGAGCTTTCATTGTTTTCATTGGAATACCGCTTTAAAGATATCAGCGCTAAAACACAAATTTAATATAATTATGTTCCATGAATGCTGATAAATGCAATACTATAATTTGTAACCCCGATTATCTATCTTTGTGATATCCGAATAACAAAATATTATGTACAAGGTAAGAGTACGATTTGCTCCCAGTCCGACAGGTCCGTTGCACATAGGCGGATTGCGGACGGCACTTTATAATTATCTGTTCGCTAAAAAGCACAACGGGATTTTTATTCTTCGTATAGAGGACACCGATCAGGCCAGATTTGTTGAAGGTGCCGAGGATTATATTATTGAATCGCTCAGATGGTGTGGCATTACAATCGATGAAGGGATAAATGAAGGAGGAGATTTCGGACCCTACCGGCAGAGTGAAAGGAAAGATATCTACCACCGCTATGCCGGAATGCTGGTTGAAAAAGGCGAAGCATATTACGCATTCGATACTCCCCCGGAACTTGAAGAGTTAAGGGAGGAAGCAGCAAAACAGGGCAACACGTTCTTTTATAATGCAGCCAACAGGAAGACCCTTCACAACTCCCTGTCCCTGAAGGCAGAGGAATGTAAAAAACTGCTTTCTTCAGGGGAACCGTATGTGATCAGGTATAAGATGCCTCCGGAGGAGGAAATCCACTTTGACGATCTCATAAGAGGACATATAGTGGTGAACACCAATACGCTGGATGACAAGGTACTTTTCAAATCGGACGGTATGCCTACCTATCATCTGGCAAATATTGTCGACGACCATCTGATGGAGATCAGTCATGTAATCAGAGGTGAGGAATGGCTGCCTTCGCTTCCTCTTCATGTATTGATGTACAGGTCGTTTGGATGGGAGGCTCCAGCCTTTGCGCATCTTCCCCTAATACTGAAGCCGGACGGAAAAGGAAAGCTCAGCAAACGTGACGGAGACAGAATGGGTTTCCCGGTTTTTCCTCTTTACTGGCCCTTTGGTGAAACAGCCAGAGGATACCGGGAGGAAGGTTATTACCCCGATGCCTTCATAAACATGCTGGCGCTGCTTGGCTGGAACCCTGGTACCGAGCAGGAAATTTTTACCATGGAAGAACTGGCTGAAGCATTTTCGATAGAAAGAGTTCACAAGGCTGGTTCGCGTTTCGATCCCGACAAGGCCAGGTGGTTCAATCATTATTATCTGCAGCAGAAGGATAATAAACAGCTTGCCATAGAATTCAGGGAGTTCCTGAGGGCCAGGGGGTTCCATTATGACATTATCCGCCTGGAGAAACTTGTTGCCGTGGTTAAGGAAAGAGTCAGCTTTGTCAGGGATTTATGGACGGAAACAGACTTCTTTTTCCAAAGTCCTTCATCATGGGACAAGGAAGCAGTTGGAAAAAGATGGAAACCCGAATCACCCGTCATACTGAAAGAACTGCGGGATATCCTGGAAAGCCTGCCGGATTTTTCTCCTGAAGAAACAGAAAAAGCTGTCAAATCATGGATCGGGGAAAAGGGATACAACACAGGACTGGTCATGAATTCCTTAAGGCTGGTAACTGTGGGAGCATTGAGGGGACCCCATCTTTTCGATATCGTTTCCTGGATAGGCAGGGAGGAAACGCTCAGACGAATCGACAAAGGCATTGAAGAAATAGGGCAAATGGAGTAATGAATTATCCGGGTCAGGACGATTATATTGACATACACACTCACGGGTCGGCTCCTGAACCGGGGGTCTTCATGGTTGAGACACTGATGGCCCATGAAGAAAAAACACCTGTTGAACTCCCCGGAATCACATATATAGCAGGAATTCATCCATGGCATCTTAATGAGGATAATTACGAAAGGCAGATATCCTATGTAGAGAGATATGCCGGTCACGATACTGTTGCCGCTATCGGTGAAGCAGGTTTCGACAGGTTACGGGGAGCGTCTCCCGACCTGCAGAGAAAGGTTTTTCGTGAGCAGGCAGCAATTGCAGGTGAACATGGAAAGCCGATGGTTATCCATTGTGTCAGGGCCTGGGACGAACTTCTTCAGGAAAGAAAGCTGTTAAGGCCATCCTTACCATGGCTTGTTCACGGGTTCAGAGGTAAGCCGGCACTGGCAGGGCAACTTATTGAAAAGGGAATATACCTTTCTTTCTGGTTCGAATTCATCATGAAACCTGAATCACGCGATCTTATCAGAAGCCTTCCTTCCGGGAGGATCTTCCTTGAGACCGACGGTGCGGATATTGATATCAGGGATATATATAAAAAGGTTTCCACGGACATGGAAATTGCTGAGGATAAGTTAAAGGCAATCATATACTCCAATTTTCATGAATTCTTTAAATTAAACCGTTACTCTGCTTAGTGTTGCCCTTTGGGTTTTTGAGTTTGCTGTTTCTCACCACCAAGGGATACAAAGTCAACTAAGAAAAAATTTTACTTATGGAAGACTGGCTTTTAAGGACGGAGATGCTTATTGGAAGCGACGCCCTGGCAAAACTAAGGGTTTCCAGGGTTCTTGTAGTGGGGCTGGGGGGAGTAGGAGCTTATGCTGCAGAAATGATAGGCCGCGCAGGAGTTGGTTCCATAACCATTGTCGACGGCGACACGATCCATCCGTCAAACAGGAACAGGCAGCTGCTTGCCCTTGAGAGCACCAGTGGCAAAAGCAAGGCCGGGCTGATGCACGCCAGGCTTCTTGATATAAATCCCGGTGTAAATGTTACCGCGATAAATGAATATATCAGGGATGACAGGATGGTTGAAGTTCTTGATGAAGGATTTGATTACGTGATTGATGCCATTGACACACTTTCTCCGAAGATCTTCCTTATTTATCATTCACTTCAGCGCAAGTTTCCGGTTGTAAGTTCAATGGGTTCCGGGGGAAAATTTGATACCGGGCAGGTAAGAATATCGGATATATCGGATACAAGCGACTGCAAGCTTGCAAGGATACTCAGAAAGAGGCTTCACAGGCTTGGTGTGAAAGAAGGATTTAAAGCTGTATGGTCGCCTGAGAAGGTCGACAGAAATAAAATAGTCCCCGCAACAGGAGAACCAAATAAGGCATCCGTTGTGGGAACTATCTCATACATGCCTGCAGCATTCGGTATAGCGTGTGCATCAGTTGTTATCAGAGACCTTGCAGGGATCTAAAGATAATTTTTCCCCGGCCCCTTCCCTCAGGGATAAGGGCCGGGGAGAAAGAACTATTTGTCTTTTTTGGGCGCAGGTTCCTCCGCAACAACCTTTGCCGTAAATCCAAGTTTCTCTATCGATTTTCTGATGTTGGCCGGATCATTTTTCTTAGTGTCAAAGGTAACTGTCACCTCTTTTGATCCGAGATCACAGCGTACATCCTTAATCCCTTTATCCTGGGGCAGGTTTGTCATGATCTTGTTCACACAGTTCTGACAGTCGATGGAAGTGCTGAACTTCACGGTTTCTGTTTTTTTGCCTTTTTCCTGTGCGTTGAGCATAAAAGGCACTGAAGCAAGAAGGAAGACGATAAAAAATTTCTGAATTGTTTTCATGATTTTAATGGGTTTAAATGTTAAACATCGCGGTTAAAGAATATTCTGAATCCGGCGTAGATCTTTCTTCCGTGCACGGGTCCCCAGATAAGACCTGCATCGAAATAATCGCCGAAGGGATTTGCAGCATCGATAATCGGATCATGCTGTCTGAAATTTGTAAGGTTATCAGCACCCAGGTATATGTTCCATTTTTTGAAGTTCCTGGTTATCTGAGCATTCATCAGTACAAAAGGTTTGAATTCATCGTCGCGTCTGAACTCTTCCGGGTTGGCTTCCGTTGACGGAATTCTCCCGGGTCCGTTAAGCTGCAGGGTATAGTCATACTGCCATTTCCGGAGGCGGGTGAGCCATGATGCGGTCAGAAGACCTTTGTACCTGCTGGAAAGAGGTTTTTCTGTAAGGTTGCCGTTGATAGTCATTTTTACATCGTTCCAACGCCAGGCAGCCAGGATATCGAATCCTTCGGTCAGTGAGGTTGACGCTTCCAGTTGAAAGACGTTCGAATACGATTTTCCGTCGAGGTCATAAAATCTGACCTCGTTGATATCGGCATCCATATCGGTGATTATCTGGTTAATGAAGCTCGTACGGAAGATTTCGCCCGATATTTTTATTGTTCTGCTTCCGGCAGGGACAGAAGCGATAAGACTTATTCCGGCGTTCCATGCCTCTTCTATTCCGGGATTTCCGGTTATTATCATTTTCCTGCTGCTGGCAAGGAGGAAAGCATTTTCCGCAAGGATGTTACCTGCGCGGAATCCTTTTCCGGCCGAGGCTCTGAGTGTAAGAAGAGGATTTATCACATAGCGCAGATGAACCCTGGGTGTGATAAGTGTTCCATACAGATTGTGAAAGTCGCTTCTTATGCCTGCGATCATTGTCATCCTGGCGCTGTCGGTATAGGTGTACTGGGCAAAAATTCCCGGCACCGATTCTCTCCGGTTGAAAGACAGGCTGTCGAGATGCTCGTCGTAAAGATCATATTTATAGCTTAACCCGGCATCGATAGTGTGTTTGCTGAGGCCCGGGTTCCACTGGAAAAGAAGGTTGGTATAATACGTTCTCTGGGTTCCGTCATACGACCTTCTTCCGATAAATGATTCCTGACTGTGCCATGCGACATTCTGAATCCAGCCAACTGAAATTGACTGTCCCGGACCGAACACAGCACCTGTTTTGGTAAAGGCTTCCGCCCTCTGTGTGTTTATTTTTATACCAAATCCATCGGTCCATGTATCGGGATTCTCAGGCTGATATGTGAACTGGCCGCCTGTCCTCTCCTCTCCGAGGTATTTTATTCCTGCCCTGAAGGTAAACCTTTCGGTCATATAATCCCACCTGTTGAAGAGGTTGTACTGGACTATGTCGGGTTCATCCCTGAAACCATCATGATTATGGTCGGAAGTTGTATTCTGAAGCTCTCCGTGCAGCAACAACATTGTGCTCAGATGTTTGTTAAGAATCACCGAAGAGTTTGCATTGAACTCTTTCCTGCCTGCGTCGCTGGCGAATCCGTTCAGATAGAATTTTTCGCTCGTACGGGGTTTTTTAAACTCAACATTTATCTGTCCGGCCATTGATTCATAACCGTTCCTTACCGATGAGGTTCCTTTGGATATCTGGATTGACTCCATCCAGGGGCCCGGGATATAGTTGAGTCCGTATGCTGTATTGAGGCCATAAACCGAAGGGATATTTTCAGCAAGTATCTGTGTGTATGTCCCGGCAAGACCGAGGAGTTGTATCTGTTTTGCCCCTGTTGCAGCATCGGCATAGTTAACATCGACGGAAGCATTGGTTTCAAAACTCTCTGACAGGTTGCAGCAGGCTGCCTTACACAGTTCGGCTCCTGTGATGTTAACGGTAAGTACCGGATCGACTCTGTTAATAAAAGATCCGGGGGCCCTATCGGTTATTACTATTTCAGCTATCTCAGTTCCCTGAGAAAGCGGATGGGTAATATATTCATCGGATGGTGCAATGGTAATCGTATCGGTTTTATAACCTACAAAGCTTACAACCAGCTTGTCGGATTCTTTCACCCGTCTGATGCTGAACCATCCGGCCACATTTGTGGTAGTGCCCACCGTTGTACCGGCCCACACCACGTTGGCACCCGGGAGACCCAGCTCGTCACTGTCAGAAGAATCGAATATTTTCCCCTCCAGTTTTTGCTGGCCTGCGGAGATAAGCGGTATCATCAGCAGGCATAACAATAATTTGATTTTAAATGTTTTCATCCCTGAAAATTGAAAAAATGAAACTTAAAGGAACAGGTTCCTGTCCCATAATTATCATAACAATTTATAAAAGGATGAAAATCAAGATATCAGCTGGCAGTGCGAAGTTACCAGAAAACGCCCGCCATGTTTATTGTGGATTGCAAAATCTGTTTTTAATGGCCCGGTTATGGGTAAGTAACGAAATGTAATAGTTTGATATGGTGCTTTTTCAGGTGCCGGTACATCGGTTTTATCAGGGTGTGCATAATTGACCAGCTTAAGCCTGTCGATCCTGAAATGACAGCATTCTCCTTCAAGAGAACATGTTTTTTCGGTGTTATCCTCCACTGTGGCAAATTCACAACAGTCATCATCAGGGGCGACCGGCGGTACGAGGATACCGGCTTTGATTGAATGATCGTCGCAGTGGGCACAGGAATGTGTAATAACAGTAATGCCCGTACTTCCGGCCAGAAACAGCAGACCTAGAAGTACAGAGAGCAATGCCGGTATTACATTTACTTTTTTCACGGTTCTCAAAGGTATGAAACCTTCATGATAAAAGTTACAGGTAACATGAAATAATATCATTCATGTCGGTTCTCCCGATATATCGGGATGCACCATTTAATTTTCAACAGTATAATAAAATTCTTTCACATGAAAAAGAAATATCCTTAAAGCAAAACATTTAAAACGCAGTTTTGTTCAGTTCCGCTTGTGTAAATTTCTTTTGAAGATAAAATAGGCAGGTATGCCTATGGCTACCGTAGCCAGGGCTATTGCAGATTCTCCAGGTCTTTCGAGGAAGGAAAGAATAAGGATCATAAGTCCTGCAGCTATATATATTAACTGGGTAACCGGGTATCCGGGGATCTTTACCACGCTGAGGCCTGAAGATCTCATGATGAACAATCCGGCTACCGTAAGAACAGGAAAGATACCGAGGGCAAAGCCCATGTATGTAAGGATCTGCTCAAATGAACCTGATAGTGCCAGTATACATGCTATCAGGCACTGCAGCAGGATGGAATTTGACGGAACGCCGAAACGGGGATGTATCCTTGCCACGGATTTGAAGAACAGGCCGTCTTTTGCCATTGAATAATAAACCCGTGGTCCGATAATGATAAAAGCGCTCAGTGACGAGAACAGGGCAAAGCCTATCAGCAGTGAGAAAAGGACTTCAGCGGGCTTGCCGAAGAGGTTACCCATGGCGAGTCCTCCTACGGATATGACATTTTTCATCTGCCCGGGGCTGATGGCATAAACATAAAGTATGTTCATGGCCACATACAGAAATATTACTATTCCTGTTCCATAAATAAGCGAAAGTGGCAGGGTCTTTTTGGGATTTCTGATCTCGGCTCCAAGGTATGTTGAGGCGTTCCATCCACTGTATGCGAACATTATCCACATCAGTGAAAGTCCGATGGTTTTCCAGCCTGCAAAGCCGGTTTGAGAAATACTGTCGCGGCTGAAATTTGTAAAACTGCCTTCAGGGGAGGAGAACCCTGCAATAAGCAAAACCATAATAAGCAGCACTTTGAGTACAGTCAGAACGTTTTGCACCCTGGCCCCGGTCTTTATTCCCCTGTAGTGTATAATTGTGAAGATGATAATGACGCTGAGGGAGATGACTTTTTTTGTCCAGATCTCGCTCATAATTCCGGCTGAGCTGAGCCAATCTGACAATCCGGGCCATGCTCTGCACAGGTATTCGCTGAAACCCATAGCGGAGGCTGCTATTGGTGCCGAGAATCCGACAATAAATGAAACCCATCCGCTCAGAAAGCCGAAGATGGGATTAAAAATCCTTGACAGGAAAAGATATTCTCCTCCTGCTCCGGGCATTGCTGCTCCGAGTTCACCGTAGGAGAGGGCCCCGCAAAGGGCTATCAGTCCTCCGGCTACCCAGAGAACGACCATGAGGAGCGGACTGTTAAGTCCTGTCATCAGGAGCCCGGAAGTGGTAAAAATCCCGGCTCCAATCATATTGGCAACAACAATGTTTGTAGAAGGGAATAGTCCCAGTCTTCTTTGAAGATTTTCTTCAGCCATAGGGGAGTTATTATTTTTCGGCTCTTTTATAACTTATCGATACGCCGCCACCGGCGTTGTTCACTGTGGTTTCGTAGTTTGGGAGACTTTTTACATATTCAAGAAACTCTGCCTGGCCTCCATAGCCTCTGTAACCTCTTCCCCGGTCATAAACATTGTGAGCTGTAAAGCATCCGCCGACTTTCAGTTTCGGGTCCGTGTCGATAAAATAATTTTTATACCAGTCTTTATCGGCATCGCTGAAGACAAAATCGAAAGGTCCTTTCAGCTCTTTAACAAGACTATGGGCGTCGGCAAGCCTTGCATCAATATATTCTGACAGCCCTGCCTGCCGGAAATTCTCCATGGCCCTCCTGTGTCGTCCTTCATCTATGTCGATAGTGATGAGTTTACCACCGGTCTTGCTAAGTGCCCATGCGATCCATATTCCTGAATGGCCTGTTGAAGTGCCGATTTCAAGGGCGCTCTTATAGTTGTTCTTTACGATGATATCATAGAGAAGCTGTCCGTCAACCGAAGGTACATTCATGTCATACCATTCTCCTGCATTGTCGGCAAGGAATTTTTTCACTCTTGCATCGAGACCGGGATTTTTTCCCGCTGACTGGGCAAACAAGCCCGGAGTACTGATCATAACGAAATAGAACGTCAGCATTGTCAGGGAATATAATACTTTCAGTTTATTCATAGTTTTTAATTTAAAGGTTCTTTTCTGTTAATTTAAAGAGGGCATTATAATTTGATCTTTCATCTTTTATTACAGACAAAAAACAGCCGGAATATATTTCAATTATTCAACAAACAAATATAAGATCAGCCTGACAGATGAAACATTTTTGATTATTTTTGTTTATATAATGTGAGATACCGCATTATTTTGTTTTTATAAATAAATGATAAAAGAAATGACATTTTCGGATTTTATATCAGATCATGGGAAGAGAGTGACCAAAGATGCTTTCATTCATCTGGTTCAGGTTTCAAGAGTTGACGGTAAGATAAATAACAGAGAGATGAAGCGGCTTCACAGAGAGGGAAAAAAGTTCGGACTGACGGATCCGGAAATTGATGCTCTCATCGAATCTGAAAAGGATCATCATTATCATGCTCCCTATTCGCTTGCAGATAAATTTGATCATTTTTTTAATCTTGCGCAGATCGTGCTTTCCGACTGTGAGGTTCATGAGAGTGAGCGCAGGATGCTCAGAAGATTTGCCATTGAGGTGGGGTTTGAGGATACAAAAACAGATGCGCTTATAGATCTGGTGCTGGACGGTATCAAAACCAAAACCCCGGAGGAAGACTTGTTTAAAAAATTCAGGAAGACGTTGTTTTAGGTTTTTTTTATTATTCAGCTATCCCAGTTCAGATATCTTTCGCAGAAGGGTTTTGTCTTTTATTATAACTTCTCTTCCATTAACAGCCACAATACCTTCTTTTCTAAGCTCGGTCAGGAGACGAACCGTATTTTCTTCTGAAATTGCCGACATTTCACCCAGTTCCTTACGAGTAATAGCCAGAATATAGTTCGATGATCCGTAAAACTCAGCCAGGTACAGCAGGCTCTCTGCGATCCTTCCCCTGATGTTTTTCTGGTTCAGACACGTTATCTTATTCATGATCAGTGCAACAGATTTTCCGAATGCCTTGTTGAGCTTAAGGAGGACCTGGTGATTTTCAAGATATAATTCTTTCAGGAAATTGAGGTCTACCATACATACCCTGGAATCTTCAATTGCTGTAACCGAGTATGTATAATGGATGCTTTCGAAGAACGAAAGGAGGCCTATATAGGCAGGCGGCTTCATGAGATACAGAATTATGTTGTGACCGTTTATGCCTTCTATAAAAAGTTTCGCGCTTCCTTCAAAGAGATAAATGGCATGACTCACGGGATCACCCTGCCTGCAGATCCTTTCGTGTTTTCTGAACTGTGCCTGAATGATCTTTGCGCCGGAAAAGGATCTCCCCGACAGCTGTGCAGCTTCATGAATATCACATTTTAACCTGCATGATTCGCATGAAATTTTACGTGTCAGTTTCATACCGGACAATTTTTAAACAGGATTACCTGTCAGCGTGGCTAATGAATAATCATAGTGTATCACTGTCGAAATTCCCCCGAAAAATATAAAAAAAAGTTGATTAAATAAGTTGTTTTAGAACAATGACACATTGCAGGATATTAAGAGATGTAATGAATATCAAAATCTCTATTTTTAATCCGTACCAAATAAAAAATTAACACCTCTGAATGTTATGGAATCATCAGATGAATACAACTTCAGTATTTTCAGACCGCGTAATCTTCATGGAAGGAAAAACCGGAATATAATTTTCACAATGTTGCTGATATGGGCAACTGCTGTTTTCGGCTTCCAGATATTGTTAAAGGTTGTTGAGAAACCTGTTCCTGAGAAGGCCTACGTGATATTTGAATCGGAATGGCCTGTTGTATTATCAGGAAGTATGACGGGAGAATCTGCAGGCAGGCTTATGCGGTCTTTTCTGCTGGTTAAAGGCAAGAACATTGTTTCTTCCGGAGACCAGAAGATTTTATCGGGAGCTGTCAACACTCTTTTTTATGCTGCTGTTCCTGACTCAGTTGAACCTGTGATAATAAACCAGGTTGCGAAAATGAAGGAGATGAAGGCAAAGCTGGCTACTGTAAGAGATCAGGAGTACCTAAGTACCAGTTCATCCATTGTGGAGTCTGCAAATCTTTTAAGTGGTGAAACTTCAAAATACCCCGGGTTTGAGAATAAGAGCCTTGAAACGTCCATTCTGGTAAACTGCCTCAGTGAAACATACCAGTCATCTTTTTCAGAAGAAGAACTTAGCAGGATACCCGACATAATGAGTCTCTATCTTATTCATAATCAGTCTAAACTTACCGACAAGCACTTCCTGGGTTTCCCTTTTCATTATTTCTATACGGCCGTGTTCCTGCTCATTTTGTTCGTGTCGCTTTGTATAGTATATAATATTTTGGTTGAGTGGAGATTGAATAAACAGGGAGTTGTCGAATAAAGAAAATATCCGGTTATGAAGAAAATATCAATATCATTATTACTAATATTATCAGCGGTATATCCGCTTCATGCTGAGAGTCTTACTCAACTTGAAGGCAGTTTTAAAACAGGTCCGGCGATCATACTGATAGCCATACTTCTGACTTTTGTACTCGTGGGTGTCTTTTTCAGAGCCAAGGATCCTGCGGATTATTATGCAGCCGGAAGGAAAATATCAAGAGTAGGCTCGGGAATGGCAATTGCCTCGAACTGGATGAGTGCTGCTTCGGTTCTTGGTATGGCAGGAATGATGTATGGTTTCGGATATAATGGTCTGGCATACGTTGTAGGATGGACAGGAGGTTATGTTCTTCTGCTTATTCTCATGGCAGCTCAGATAAGAAAGTACGGAAAATACACAGCCCCTGATTTTATAGGTGACCGTTACTATTCACGGGGACTCAGGATAGTGAGTGCTGTTTTCACGATCCTGATATCCTTTGCCTATTGTGTCGGACAGTTTGGCGGTATAGGACTGATGTTTAAATGGATACTTGGACTTAACTATGCATGGGCAGTCATAATAGGTTCATCAGTGGTTCTTCTTTACACACTGATTTCGGGCATGATAGGAGCCACGAAGAATATGCAGGTTCAGTATATCATAATTGTAATTTCTTTTCTGGTTCCTGTATTTATTCTGGCCTTTAAGTTTGACTATTTCTGGTTATTGCCCCAGATAGGCTACGGAGCTGCCGTAACTGATATTGTCCAGGGAATACCTGCACCCAACATCGCAGATGGCGTGGCTATGGTAAATGCCTACGGCCATGATCTTGCTATTGTTCCGAGTCCGGAGTTTGCCATGCCATGGGACCCGTCAACGGGGACAACATTTTTTCAGTGGATGGCCATATGTTTTTCACTTATGGTGGGGACTGCCGGGTTGCCCCATGTTATACAGAGGTTTTATGTGGTCCCGAGGGTGACAGATGCCAGGTGGTCAGTTGTATGGGGTCTGTTTTTTATCTGTCTCGTCTACTGGACCGCCCCTGCCTATTCTGCATTCGGTAAACTTCTGTCTTCGAACCCTGATGTCGGACTTCTGGCCAAAGATGCCATAGTAGTCTATACAGCCCAGCTTGGAGGTGTTAATTCCCTTATTGTAGGCTTACTGGCTGCCGGAGCTGTTTCTGCGGCCTTTTCAACAGTTTCAGGACTTCTGGTGGCAGGAGCCTCTGCATTCTCTCACGATTTATATGTAAGAGTTATAAATCCTTCATCAACCCCCAAATCTCAACTTAAAGTAGCAAGAATTGGTACTGTTATAATGGCAGTGGCGGTTACTGTGGTGGCACTGATGAAACTGGGTCTGATTGCCCAGCTTGTTTCCGTGGCATTTTCGATGGCTGCATGCACTATTTTCCCTCTGTTTCTTCTTGGTATCTGGTGGAGCGGATCAAACAGGGCAGGAGCCAAAGCCGGTCTGCTGGCAGGCAGTTTAGTGACTTTGGTTTCCCTGACATACTTCATTGTTGGTCTAAGCGGAAAATCACTTCCCGGCCAGGATTTTGTTTCCTACTGGCTTAATGTTTGGTACTTTGCCTGGATAGGAGCACCCCTCGCCGTTATTGTGAATATAATAGTATCATTACTTACCAAACCTACTCCGCTGGAAATTAAGAAGTTTCTGGCTGAACAGGTTCATAACTGATGAGATTCAGGGATATTTTTACAGTTACAAGGGGAACGAAGGTGATACTGATAATAACTTTATCAGTAGCTTTCACTGCTGCACTGTTTGCCTATTTCTATTACAGTACCATCAACCGCTCCGAGGATCCCCGCGTTCTGGAAGCAAGGATATTGTTAAATGAATATGATAAAATAACATCATTTCAGAATCCTTCAGTGGCATTTCGAAAGCTTGATTCGGCGATGGTTATTTTCAGATCATTTCCTGATTATAAACAATCCTTTGAGACGGGAGTTATTTACAATAACAAATGCAGCAGCCTTTTAATGAAGGCCTTGTATGACACGACCCCGGGTAAGAACGAAAAGGAGACACTGTTGAACCTTGCACTTGAGTATTGCGACAGCGGTATTTATATTTATAAAGGATGGATAACAGAATGGGGCAGTCTGACCCGGGATGAGATCTCAGATAAGCTTCATAGCTACATGAAGAGTGAAGATCCTTTTCTGTCTCATAATTTTGAAAGGATATTCAGCCGCAGGATCAGAAACATTATGATGGCCCAGACTGAAACACCGAGGCGGCTTTCGGTAAGCCTGACCAATAAGGGTACAATTTTCAGGCACATGATGAAACCCGACTCAGCCCGGGTCATGTACAGTGAAGCATTGTCACTATGGAAAGAGAACAGAACAGCCAGAAGTAATATGAGCGTATTATCAGGAGGCGAACCCCTGAAACCTTCAGTTATCGAGTCCCTTTTCCCTCCGGATAAAAACCGGAAATAAAGATGGGTTAAGAAAGTTTCGGGTTCCGGATAAAATTAATATTAAGAAGGATGAAAATATTTTACAGATGAAAAAAATCATTATCACTATTTGTCTGCTAAGCAGCGTCATTTTAAAGGCACAGACACAGGAAAATGAATCCCAATGGGGCATAAAGTTCTCAGGGTTTATCAAGAATGATATTTTTTATGACACCAGACAATCTACTGCTGCGAATGGTTTGCGTGAAGGTCATTTCTATCTTTTCCCCGATGATATATCAAATGACATTATGGGGAATGACCTGAACGCCAATCCCTCATTCCATATGCTGAGTATCCAGAGCAGGATCAAGGGAGATATAACAGGACCTGATGCTTTTGGAGCGAAGACTTCCGGACTTATTGAAGCAGAGTTTTTCGGTACCAGCGAAAGCGATCTGAATGGCTTCAGGCTGAGACATGCATGGGTGAAACTTACGTGGAGCACTACTTCTCTTCTCACAGGGCAGTACTGGCACCCGATGTTTCCTGTCGAGAGTTTTCCCGGCACCATCAGCTTTAATACGGGAGCCCCCTTTACTCCTTTCAGTCGTAATCCCCAGGTCAGGCTTACACAGGAAGCAGGGCCTGTAAGTTTTACCTTCACGGCTTACGCCCAGAGAGATTTTACCTCACCCGGCCCTGACGGAAACAGTAACAAATATATGAGGAACGCAACATTCCCCGGGCTGGACCTGCAGGTCAAAATTCCGGCAGGTGACGTCTTCACAGCATGGGCAGGGATTGATTATAAGAAGCTCCGTCCTGAATTGAAGACTTCAGTAAACGTGGAGACTGACGCAATGATAAAAAGTTACTCGGTTTTTGGAAATGTAAAGATCAGGACAGCTCCTGTAAATATTTCCTTAATGGGTGTTTATGCACAGAACGGGGCCGACCTGATGATGATAGGAGGTTATGCAGTTTCTGAAATAACCAGCGTGATCAGCCAGCAGAAAATATATACAAACCTGAATACAGGCAACTTATGGATTGATTTTGCAACAAACGGGAGTAAAATAAATGCCGGGATCTTTAGCGGATTCAGTAAAAATCTTGGGTCACGAAAGGAAATTGCAGGTTCTGTTTATGGCCGGGGAACAGATATTGACCATCTTTTCAGAATAGCTCCCCGTATTTCTTTCACAGGAAGCCGTCTCAGTTTCTGCGGGGAGGTTGAAGCCACTGCAGCGGCTTACGGAACAAGAGGTTCCGACGGAAAGGTAACAGGCACTCATAATGTAAGTAATCTGAGAATACTGCTCAGCACTATCTACAGGTTTTAGATTATTTCAGTGTAAAAGTCGGTACCTGCCTTCAACATAAGATCATTTATGGCGGTAATGGCATTGATGACGAACGAACGAAACTCATGTTCTGCCATATTTAAATCAATAAGATTGTCAGGTTCCTTTCCTTCGCTGATCGAGGAAGCCTGCTGGTAGAAACGGATCATAGTGAGATCTTTCCATGCTTTAAGGACATCCCTGAGCAGATCGACATCGAGATGACCGGCTGAATAAAGTTCAATGATCCTGTCGTATGTCGATAAACCTGCAATAGCATATTTTAGTGCATACAGGCGTACAATACCTGTAAGCGGCATCACCAGCTTCTTGACATTTGTTTTTTCCCGGGTGACAGATGATGCAGAAGGGGCGAACTGTTTCCATGCCAGAGACACATGATGGAAATATATATCACTGGTTGAAAGATGATTGCGAACATGATTTCTCAGTTCTTCAACGAGGTTCCTGTCACCATAGCAGTACCTGAAATCGAAAAAAACGCTTGTCTTAAGGATCTCATCAGGCCCCGGTTCATTTATCCAGCGGGAGAAGTATTTTTTCCATACTGACAGGGGCTGACACCATTCCGGATTACCTGCCATATTTTTACCCGGGCATAGCCTGTACCCGGAAATATCGAGTATTTCATTTATTTTTTTCCCCAGTGATGTAAAATAAGCCGAGTTTTTTTCAAAGGCAATATTGCCGGCATCTTCAAATATTATCGCATTATCCTGGTCGGTCAGAAGGGTCTGCTCTTTTCTTCCTGCACTGCCGGTATGAATAAATGCAAAACGGCATGGAGGTTCTCCTGTTTCCATGAGACTAAGTTCAATGGCACGGATGGTTATTGCATCTGCAACGGATGCCAGGTAAAGGCCTGCGGGGGCGGGTCCGGCATGTCCGAGGATCATTGCAACCGCAAGGCGGCGGCAGTTGTTATAGCACCCGCTGAGTTCTTTTCCGGAGGATGCTTTGCTTATTGATGAAAGAATTAATTCCGGCGTATTAGAAAATACAGAAATAAGTTCGCCACAGGTGACAATTCCGCAAATTTGTTTACCGGGATCCGTAACTGCAATTGCTTTGACACTTGTATCAGATAACATGCTTAATGCTTCTGACACCTTTGAATCCTTGTCTGTCAGCAACAGCGGTGAATGCATCAGATCAGCTGCTCTTACCTCTCCGGGGCGTCCTTCTGCCAGGCTGATGGCTGTGTCTGAGAGATCGAGAATGCCCACTGCAACATTGTTTTTGTCAGTGACCATCAGCACGCTGGTATTGTTGTTTTTCATCATTGAAAGACAGGAGGAGACAGGAGTATCCCAGGAGCACATTGTTGCAGGTTTCATTATTACTGAGACCGGCGCCTGGGAGATGTACGCACTGCTATAGGAGGCAATGTCAGGGAATACCGGTATATCCGGCGTTGAAGAAACCGAAAGCTCTTCAACAGACCCCTCGCAGTAAGTACCCTGTGAATCCGATTCGACGACCATTACGCTTATCAGAGCCCGGAATTCCTCTCCGTTTTTTCTTCTTAACGAAACCTGCCTGTCACGGATATCTTTGCCTGATGCAAGAGATATTCTGACTTCGTTCAGAATATCAGGACTTGCAAAGATTTTTTCAATATCTGACTGGATCAGCGCTTCCATGTCATTAAACCCCAGCATTCTCATGGTTCTGTCAGTCGCGGTGATGAATTTATTCCTACGTCCGAAAGTCACCCTGAAAAATCCTGTTGAGATGTCACTGAGAAGTCGTTTTTCGGGCGAGAATCCGGTAACCGGAATAACATCCTTTGCAGGTCTGATCACTATTAGAACGGCTTGCTGGTCGCCAAGGATGATTCTCGAAAAATCGGCGTGCGATTTAACTATTCCTCCCTGAGAGGTTATCAATATACCCTCGCAGAATCTCCTCGAGCTGAGTTCTGAGTAAAGGAGGGAAGGGTTGTCATATTCCTTTGTAATGGTACAATCAAACAGCTGAAAAGGTGCAATTCTGAGGAGATCTTCTTCTGTATGACCTGTCCAGGAAAGTAGTGTTTTATTTGCCCTGATACCCTGGGATGACCATATCAGTACGCCTTCTGATGCGGCTTCGGCAAGGGTACGGT
The DNA here is from genome assembly GCA_036759025.1 of Bacteroidales bacterium. Classification (GTDB taxonomy): domain Bacteria; phylum Bacteroidota; class Bacteroidia; order Bacteroidales; family VadinHA17; genus LD21. Next base: position 50,453 of record DAIOVL010000007.1, on the reverse strand, counting down.
ACAGCTCTCTCGATTTCCGGAGTTCTTCTTCTGCCCTGCTGCGTTTAAGTTCAATGTGGTGGCTTTGCCTCGATATTGTTAATAAAATAACAGTTATTATCAGTCCGATAATACCTGAAATCATCATCGCCCTGAATTCGGTCTTCCGGATTTCAGCCCGTACGTCGTCGATATATATCCCGGTACCTACCACCCATCCCCATGGTTTGAAAATCCTTACGTATGACAGTTTTGGGACTACCCGGGTAGAGTCGTCATTCCATTGCCACATATATTCCACATAACTTTCGCCTGTAGGCCTGGCTGCTTTTACAAAATCAACAAATATTGTTTTACCATCCTGATCACGAAAATCGGTAAGGTCGTTTCCGTTAAGGTCGGGCCGGTAAGGATGCATTATCATTCTCGGATGCATGTCGGTGATCCAGAAATAATCTTTCAGGCTGTCTCCATAACGTATAGTACCTATTGCCATCTTTGCCTGCTGCCTTGCATTTTCAGGATCCATAAGTCCTTTGGATTCTGCTTCATGAAAATATTCGAGTATGCTGCAGGCCGATGATGTCATTTCGTGGATAAGTGTCCTCTTTCGTTCCATTATGGCTTTTTCGAAGCCCGGGATCAGGTAGAAGAAGATCAGAACTGCAAAAAGGATTATTGCAAGAAGTGCCGGAAGGTCGATTCCCGGGAAGAAGATATTTCTTTTATTTGCCCGTTTAAATCCCTGCATAACAGAGTCAGTTATAGAGAAGGACAATTGTGAGGATCATGGAAACTGTATCCAATATCGAAAAGCCTGCTCTGCCCTTTTCTCCTGACAGAGGCGGAAGCATTATCACTACCGGATCTTTTCCCAGGAAGAAATTTTCCTGATGAAGGGAGTGGAATGCTTTTAGGAATGATCCGTTTTCCCTGTAGGAAAAGCCTGCAAAATGATTGTGTGAATGACCTACAAAGGAGTAAAGGGTTTTATGGGAGTCCATGAAATCCCAGTGACCTTTCATCTGGTTTCTTTTTTCCGCATATATTGTTGTTGATCCGCTGAAGTCAGGGAAGATATAGTGTGAAAAGAGGCAGGGAGCTCCGGGTTCATCCGTAGTCAGAAATTCAGGAAGTCCGTTCAGAAACTCCAGATCGCTTTCGTCAAGATCATTTGGGGCATCGTATTCATAACACCATACCTTCGCGCCGGAAACCATTTTCCTTTCCATGCCGTTTCTGCGGAACCAGTCAGGGGGAAATTCAAACCCGTTTGACCAGGACGGTATCCTGCCTGCTGCGTTGAGGTCGTGGTTGCCTGCAACTATCCATCTGCAGGTCGATTTTATGGTCTTAACACATGAGGAAGCACTTTTCCTGTGAGAGTACCTGTAGAACCTTGTATCGAAACCTGCAATATCTCCCAGACATGCAATTTCGTCGCATTTCAGCAGGTCAGCCTTTTTCAGGACTTCCTGCAGACCGGATTCATTTTCGTGTATGTCGGTAATGATCCCGATTCTCATAGAACAATTATCCAGAGTGTCTGAACATGAATGTGAATATTTAAAGTTAGAAAATTTTTATGAACCTGCTGTTATGAATTAAAAAAGGGGCCCTCAGTGAGCCCCTTGTTGTTAACCTGGCATGGAGAAACCATTCTTTCTCCACTTCCTTTCCAGAGAAAATCGTCGCCGAATCCCTAGTCTTATGCTCAGGATGTGATTCTACTTGCTGCAGCAATGAACAGAATGAATTTAATTTTTAACATAATGAAGTTATTTTGATTTAGGTGTAACCCGATTTGAGTTACAGTTAAATTTACACTTCCTCGTATGGATGAATCCACCTGAAATGTTCTATTATTTTGTCATTTTGTTTCTTTTTATTGTATGCTCAATAAAAAATGAACTCTGACTGAATACGATTCGATAAAAAAGTCTTAACTTTTGTCTGATTGTTAACCTGTTAACATTCCGGCTTGCCGTAGAATATTTAAAGTCCGGCAATGAAAAGTAGGGTATACGGTTCCATCACTGCAGTGTTGTTCCTTCTTGCGGAATTCAATATCTGTGGCCAGAAGCTTGTGTATCCTGAAAGTCAGCCCCTTAATCAGTGGTTTCAGCGCTTTGCCGTTTTCGACGGGAAGGGAGGTTCATGTGTAACCTCGGTACTTGCCGACAGCCGGGGCTTCATATGGTTTGGGAAGGAAAACGGACTGTTCAGGTTTGACGGATCAGATTATCTCAGCTTTCTCTCAGCCGACAATGATTCATCATTGTATGGTACTGTTGTTCTGAGCATATTTGAGGATCCGGACGGGATCATCTGGGCCGGAACCTACTCGGCGCTGAACCGCATAGATGTCAGAACAGGTAAAGTGAGACACTTTTTCCCCGACAAAGCCTGCCTTCCGGGCGATAATAACAGCATAACCGGAATCCATTCCGACAGAAACGGTAACCTGTGGCTCCTTACCAAAAAAGATGTCTATGTTTTTAACCGGATTACGGAAAAATTTACAGCTTACAATCTCGATTCACTTGCATGGAACACTGCCCAGCAGAATATATATCTTGAAAGAGAAAGATTTTGTCATGACTCGGAGGGAAGGATATGGGTTGCAACCAACAACGGGCTTTATAAGCTTGAAAACGGGTTGTGGGGGAAAGCATGGCCTTCTGCCGGGAAGAAAAACGGGAAAGGAAATTATCATGTTTACTGTGTTGAAGAGGACAGGGCAGGAAATATCTGGTTCGGAACCCATGAAGACGGATTGTTGAGAATAGACAGGTCTGACAAGGTTGAGGTGATAGGACTTCCGGCAGGAACTCAGAGCGGAACAGACAGGTACCCGAAAAGGGTTTCAGCTATATATTGTGCCGACACGGCAGGTGTATGGGTTTCATGCAACAAAGTCGTGGCTGAATACGACAATACGGGAAACCTGAAAAGAAGCTGGTCTTTTTTCATCATGGGAGACAAGCAAAGGAATAGTAATGCAGAATTGTTTGTCAACAGAATTTTCCCCGGGAAAGATAACAGCCTGTGGTTTATATGGATATCTCAGGGTATTATAATAAATTTTTTCCCCGGCCGGGAAATATTTACTCTTAACGGAGTTCCCAACTGGATCGACTTCAGCTGTGATCAGGACCGGGAGGGGAACCTGTGGATCGGATCAATATATTCAGGACTTCACTGCCTGGTCTCAGACTCACTTCGTTACTGGGTCCGTAATGTGGAGCACGCCAGTGGGCCGGAAGGTTACAACAGAAGCAGGATGGCCGGGGATGAAAAAGGCAATCTCTGGCTTGTAAACAGGAAGGGGATGATCTTCAGGATAAGATCACCTTTTTCGGAGGCTGTACCCTTTGAGGAGCCTGATAGTCTGATATTTCCATGGAAGGATGTCACACCTCTGAGCGTATTATGTGATCCCGGGGGAGAAATTAACTTCGGGTGTATCAATAATATCCTGGTAACCTATGATCCTGCAACAGGGAAATTCAGCCGCAATGACCTCAATGAAGTTCATTTCTCAGGCTTTGAGATGCTTGCACGCGACAGCAGGGGAAACCTGTGGCTGGTGAATCCCTATACTGCTGTTTACAGGCTTGAGGCAGGACATGATAAAATAGAAAAAGTTATAGATTATACCCTGCTGCCGGGAAATCTGCCCGGGGCTAATCTCTGGGATTTACTGGTCGATAAAAATGATGATCTGTGGTTTTCAACAAATTACGGAATTTACCGGTATAGCAGCCTGACCGGGGAAATACACGAGATCAGAAGTCCGGATGAGGCAGGTAAAAAATATGCCGAATGGTTTCTCAGGATCATGGAGGATAATGATCATAACATCTGGGCCCTTAACTCGTTCAGAGGACTCTACAGGTATGATCCTGACCAGGGAATTTTTATTGCTGCCAGCCGCTTTGATGATTTAAACGGGCTTTACTTTCACAATCTCAATTGCGACAAAAATGGCAGGTTCTTTCTCTTTCATAATAACACCATGAGGATATTCAGACCCGGTCAGAAAGAGTTCAGGGACGTGAAGTTCACAAGGTTATATAACGATCTGAATGCTCTAAGACTCTCATCCGGAGAAATGGCTGTTCTGAACGGACAGAATCTCATGATCTTCCCGGTGGAGATCCCTGTTAACAAAAGTGTATCACCTGTCTGTCTGACAGAGCTTCTCGTCAACAATATAAAATATAATGTTCTTTATCCTCAAAGTGAGTCAGTAAGCAAGCTCAGGAATATTGAACTCGATCACAGGCAAAACGACCTCTCCATAAGATTCGCTTCCCTCAATTTCAGGCAGCCTGAGATGAACAGGTTCCGGTATTTCATGGAGGGAATGGACAGGGATACCGTTGAAGCACAATCGCCGGAGGCAGAATATATAAACATGCAGCCCGGCCGGTACAGATTCTGGTTTACGGGTTCAAATAATGACAATATCTGGAATCCGGAAGGTGGCAGCCTCGATATAAGGATACATCCTCCTTTTTACAGAACAGCATTGGCTTATGTTGTATACATCCTTTCTGTCATTGCTCTGGCTGTAATATTTATCAGGATAAGGACCTCAAGACTACTCAGGGAAAAAATGAGGCTTGAAGTTGAAGTAAGCCAGCGAACTTCGGAACTAAGTATTAAGAACCTTCAGCTTGAGGAAGCCGACAGGACAAAGACCAGGTTCTTCACGAATATATCACACGAAATACGTACCCCTCTTTCACTGATCCTCGGTCCGATCGATAATCTAATTAAAGAATATGGTGAAGATGAAAAGGAGGGAAGGATATTTGAAATGATGAAGAGAAACGGACAGAAGCTCCAACAGTTGATTAACCAGCTTCTGGATATCTCAAGACTCGACTCCGGAAAGATGAAGATTATCCTCTCAGAGACAGATATAATTAAAGATCTCAGGATCCTTGTATATGAATTTCTCTCACTGGCTGAAACCCGGAATATCAGGTATCTGGTCGAAGTACCGGATAAAGAGCATATTGCATTTGCTGATATCGACAAGACCGAGAAAATAATTTCTAACCTGCTGTCAAATGCATTTAAATTCACTCATGAAGGAGGTTGTGTCTGCTGTAAAATTCTGATCCGGAAATCAGATCATGGCAATGGACAGGATATTCTGGAAATAAGGGTTATGGATACCGGACCCGGTATTGCCCCTGGGAATATTGAAAAGATCTTTGACAGGTTTTACAGGGTTGAGGATCACTGCGGACATGATGCTACGGGGACCGGGATAGGTTTGTCACTTACCCGGGAATTCGTTTCTCTTCTTCATGGAGACATCAATGTTCAGAGCACTCCCGGTGAAAGGACCGAATTTATCGTCACCATCCCTCTTGGTAAATCACATCTATCTGATGATGAATATATAATTGCCGATGTTGATGATCTGGAAAGGATGAAGCCACATTTACTTCATGACATAGTGAAGGCCGGAAAAACTACCCTGGAAGAGGGTAAGGAAGAGGAGGTTAAAATACTGGTTGTTGAAGATAACAGAGACCTGAGAAATTTCATCAGCGTAAACATGGGACAGTATTACCGGATCGTGGAGGCCGAAGACGGTAAAGAGGGTGCAAACCTTGCCCTGACGATCATCCCCGATCTTGTCATTACCGACCTGATGATGCCGGGGATGGACGGAATGTCGTTGTGCAGGCTGCTGAAGAATGATGAACGGACGAGTCATATTCCCGTTATAATGCTGACAGCCAGGGCAACAGAAGAGGAAAAGATCGAAGGACTAATGGCCGGGGCAGATGATTATATTATCAAACCCTTTAATATTAAAGAGCTGAAAGTAAGGATTTCCAACATCCTTGAGCAGCGCGAAAAGCTTAGACAGAAATACAGTAATCATTTCGCCTTCAGCCTTCATGACGGGGAGTCTGCATCTGTTGACGACCTCTTTCTCAAAAAAATATATAACATCATAAAGGAGAACATGAGGGATTTTGATTTTGATGCGGGAGCCTTACACGAAAAGGCAGGGATGAGCAGGGTTCATCTTTTCAGGAAGCTGAAGGTTTTAACAGGCCTGTCGCCCGGGATGCTTATCAGGAACATCAGGCTTGAAACTGCAGCAACTTACCTTGTCAGTCATTCGGGAAATATTACCGAAATAGCCAATAGTGTAGGAATATCAAATCCCTCCTATTTTACAAAGTGTTTCAGGAAGTATTTCAAAGTAACTCCGCGGGAGTATGCAGCTTCTGCAAATCATAAAATCTGAGTCCTTTTCTCCAATGACAGCGGGACTGTAAAATGGAGATTGGTATGATTTTATTTCTTAATGACAATAAACTTTGTTTCCCACGGTCCGAGATCAACCTCAGAACCGCTGAAGCCAGACACACTTCCTGTCGCAGCATCCCATACCTGCATTTCGCCTTTTTCCCTGAATGTGGCATTGAATGAAACAGGTTCTTTCTCTTCGTTGAAGATAAAATACAGATGAGCATCCTTCCACTCCCTGTGAAGGTATTTAACCTGGGGCAGGAATTTATCGATACTGATATCGGGAGGAGGCAGCAACTTCATAGCTTCATCGGTGAGAAGGTTTGATGTATCGCGATGGGCCCACGACAGATCAGGGCTTCCGCCCGCTTCCAGAAAGGTCTTTTCAACCACGAGAGAAGGAGGATTACCGACAAATATCACTTTGCCCCCGGCAGATGAAAAGTCCTTTAGTTTATTTAACGCGGCGCTTGAGATGACGCTGATGGAGGGCACTATTATGGCTTTGTATGACTGGCCGCTCAGGTTCTTCAGGCCTCCGTTCTCAATACTGAGGAAGGTGGTGAGGGCCTGCTCATCAACAAAATCGTAATCGCGCTGGCATTCAAGCAGCTGACGAGAGATATCGAGCATGCTCCGGTTTGATTCGTTGTCGCCGTACCACATGCTCATTGTAGGGAAATAAAGTCCTGTTTCAGCAGCAGGTTTACCCTGGGCCAGGAGGAAGGAGGCTCTGTTGAGATATTCTGCCACCGGCGGGAAGGTATCAGTAAGAAAGAAGCTTATAGGACGTGGTGTCTGTGAGGCGGGTCTCTGCTGAGAAGACTGTGATGCTGGTCTCTGCTGAGCTGCCGGTACCGCAGGGGGTGCCGGCCGTGGTGTAGAAGCCGACATGAACATTACCTGAATGGAATTAATTCCCCTGACCATCTGGTAATCGAGGACCCATTTTGCCTGTGAAACAGAAGGTCTGTGCGTAAAGGCGGCGAAACTTTCGGTAAAGGCTCTCGCCCTGCCGTAAAGATGTGCTGCCGAAGAGGCAAGTTTAGGATAGTCAGCTACATGATCCATCCATATCTGTGCCCATATTGCATCCACCCCGGGTGTCACCACATTCCGCATATTCCTGAAATAGTCACCTGACGATCTGACAAGACCCGGAAGCTGGTCTTCGTGGTTGAGGTGGACTATATATTCAATGTTATTTTCCCTGCACCAGTCGGCCTGGACCGTGAAGAAATTTTCAGCGAAAAGTGCTGACCATACATCCCAGTAGTCGGCTTTAACTCTTTTTGTCTCATCTGTCATCTGCGGAACAAAAAATGATGCGAGCCAGGGTTTTACGTCGTATCCTTTTCTTTTTGAAAATTCCTCCAGGATAGCCGGAGTGTATGGGGTATATGCGAAATCAGGTTCATCACCCATGAATCCCATAAATGTCTTTCCGAATTCCTCACCAAAAGACTTTTTATATTGTTCGTGGGTCCATTCAAGGAACTGGCGGGTTGCCAGGGGATTGAGATAATCCATCAGGGAGGCGGTTGTGTCTTTTCCTCTTGTGGGATTATTTGCCGATCGTGTATTGGAAGACCTGAACCGGTGACCTGCAACGAAAATTCTCCAGTTGCCCTGAGGGGCAGTCCAGTTAAGTTTACCGGATGAGATATCGAGAGTTATGCTTGATTTATCGTCGTTGTTGAAAGCAACTGCGCTGAGAGCATACCAGGGAAGATCCTTTGATATTGTTTCTCCTGGGGCGATGTCAATTCTTTCGGTTACTACGACGGCCTGCATTTTGAGATCCGGTCTTTCCTGTGAGAATTTCCCTCCGGCGAAACCACTGGGGTATTTCCCTTCATCCTCGATCCATACTATCATATTGCGTTTTTTCGCTTCCAGAACGGCAACCCTTACCATGCTGAACCATTCGGGTGAAAGGTATTTTGCTTCCATGCCGTAACCGGCTTCCAGCATCACCCCGCGGAATCCCATTGCCTTGATCCGGTCGAGATCGCGTTTTATTACGGTATCCGACATTCTTCCGTCCCATCCCCACCACAATATCATCCCGTATTCGGGTGGTGGTGATTTAAATAATCCTGTCAGCTCTCCGGATTCAGGGTAAGACATTTCCTGCCAGGGGCGTGACTTTTCGGCACATGAAGCAAGTATTACCAACAGAAGCAAGGTGATGAGCTTTTTCATTTTGGCACAGTTTGGTCTCTATCAAAGTTAGGCGATTAATCAATGAAATTCAGGCCACATTAACATTTTTTAATTTTTTTTTACTAACTTGTAAGGATAATATCATTTCTGATAACTAACCAACATCCATTCGACATGAGAATTCTTATTGCCGGATTTGTCGCATTTGTGATTTGGTGCTTTGTCTCAGCCTGGCTTTATAACGATAAGCTGTTGCCGGTGCTGAAAAAGCCGGTCACAATGCAGGCAATTCCAGAAAATCAGACCAGCGAGGCTGATTCGCTGATGAAACTCAGAGCGATGATGCCGGAAGACCTGACGGTCGGCTTTGAATTCAACTCGGTAACATTCAATCCCGATCAGAAAACCGACAACAGCATTGCTGAATTTAAAGCATGGCTTGAGAAGTTTCCGGGCTCAAGGCTTGCAGTTACGGGTTACACCGATATTGTGGGCACGACCGAGTACAATTATGCCCTTGGGCTTAAAAGAGCAGAAAGCGTGGGATCATATCTTGAATCGAAAGGAATTCCCCCGGGAAGGTTAATAAAGATCTCGGAAGGAGAAAGCAAAGCTGCAGAGAATTATATCACCCCTGAAGGAAGGGCAAAATCAAGAAAAACAGTCGTTTCAATAAAATTGCAATAACATGACACAATTATTCATAATACTGGCACAGTCAGTGACGGGAGCTGTGATAACCATCGTGGCCCTGCTCCTTGTGGCTGCATTAATAGGCTATCTTACTGCCTGGTTCTATGCAAAATCAGTTTATACACCTGTAATAAAAGGCCTGGAGCAGGATAAGGCAAACCTTCAGAATGAGGTTGCCGGTCTCAAGAACGACGTTACCAGGCTTACCGGAGAAGTGAACGAGCTTAAAGATAACATCAAAAAGCTTGAAGCCGAATATGCCGCTAACCTTGCGGAGAAGGATAAGGAGTTAAACGATCTGAGGAGCAGGTTAAAAGAATAGACTGCCGTGCTTTTTGTGTCATTCTATTGCAGAATGGTAATCCTGAAGTGATTTAACTGAATATCTTCCGTTTTGTCGTTCCTTTATGCCCTTTGATGCTGAGAGTGCGGCAGAGGTAGTGGTTATATAGGGGATATTGTATTTAATTGCATTTTTCCTGATATAGGAATCGTCGTATTCGCTGAGGCGGCCTGCAGGAGTGTTGATCACAAGGTCGATTTCACCGTTTTTAATGGAGTCAACGATATTTGGTCTTCCTTCATGCACCTTGAGAATAAGCTCTGTCTCGATCCCGTGTTCCTGAAGGAAGCGGCCTGTACCTCCTGTTGAGAGTATCCTGAAACCCATATCCCTGAAGTTATGTGCTGTTTCGATGATCTTCTGCTTGTCACGGTCGGCAATGGTAATAAGTACCGTACCGTTTACCGGCAGCGGTGAGCGGGTTGCTTCCTGCGACTTAAAGAAGGCCATACCGTACGAGTCTGCCATTCCGAGCACCTCACCCGTGGATCGCATTTCAGGGCCCAGGAGGGGGTCTATAACAGGGAACATGTTGAAGGGGAAGACTGCTTCTTTCACTCCATAGTGCCTGATAGTTCTGTTCTTAAGGTCGAAGGTGGAAAGTTTTTTACCGAGGAGTATCTGAGTTGCAATCCTTGCCATTGAGATATTGCAAACCTTCGACACCAGCGGAACAGTCCGGGAAGCTCTCGGGTTGGCTTCAAGAATATACACCACATCGTCGTAAATGGCGTACTGGATGTTAAGCAACCCGACAACATTCAGCTCAAGTGCAAGACGGCGGGTATACTCATAGATGGTCTTTTTATGCTCTTTGGGAATGATGACAGGTGGTATTACACAGGCAGAATCTCCTGAATGTATTCCGGCGTATTCAATATGCTGCATTATTGCGGGGACAAATCCGTCCTCACCGTCGGAGAGGGCATCAGCCTCCGATTCAATGGCATCTTCGAGGAACTTATCCAGGAGAAGAGGCCTGTCGGGGGATACTCCCACGGCTTTAACCACATATTCCTCAAGCATATCCTTATCGAGGATTATCTTCATGGCTCTTCCTCCGAGGACATATGAAGGCCTTATCATCAGCGGGTAACCTATTCTTCCTGCAATTTCAAGTGCTTCTTCGAGATTTGCGGCCATTCCTGATTCAGGCTGTGGTATTCCCAGCTTTTGTACAACATGCCTGAACCTGTCGCGGTCTTCGGCCAGATCGATGGTGTCAGGAGAGGTGCCGAGAATATTAACACCTGCCTCGCTTAGCTCCCTTGCAAGGTTAAGAGGTGTCTGGCCACCGAACTGGACAATTACGCCTTCAGGTTTTTCGTTTTCATAGATGCTAAGAACATCCTCAGCGGTGAGAGGTTCAAAATACAGTTTATCGGAGGTGTCGTAATCTGTTGACACGGTTTCGGGATTACAGTTCACCATTATGGATTCGAATCCGGCTTCGCGGATGGCAAAGGCTGCATGAACGCAGCAGTAATCGAATTCTATTCCCTGGCCGATCCTGTTGGGGCCTCCTCCAAGCACCATGATCTTCTTTCTGTCGCTGACTTTTACCCTGTCAGGAGCATTGTAAGTTGAATAGTAATAGGCTGCATTCTCTACGCCGCTTACAGGAACAGGTTCCCATGCTTCTTTGACTCCCAGCGAGATGCGTTTTTCCCTTATCTGCTTTTCGGGGATATTGAGTAATTTTGAAAGGTACTTATCTGCAAATCCGTCTTTCTTGGCTTTTATTAAAACATCATCAGGAGGGATCTTTCCTTCATATTTCAATAATTCTTCTTCTTCCTCAACGAGTTCCTTCATCTGTTCTATGAACCACGCTTTAATATGAGTTATATTTTGAAGTTCTTCAACTGTTGCACCTTTTCGAAGAGCCTCATACATAAGGAACTGTCTCTCGCTCGAAGGATTGGTAAGCATGGCCATCAGTTCTTCGGGAGTCTTTTTGTAGAAATCCTTCGCGAAGCCCAGTCCATAACGTCCGATCTCGAGTGATCTTACAGCTTTCTGAAGAGCCTCCTTATAGTTCCTTCCGATGCTCATCACCTCTCCCACAGCCTGCATCTGGGTTCCCAGCCTGTCTTCGAGGCCTTCAAACTTTTCAAAAGCCCATCGTGCGAATTTTACCACAACGTAATCGCCTGAAGGAGTGTATTTATCAAGAGTCCCTCCTCTCCAGTAAGGAAGTTCATCGAGAGTGAGGCCACCTGCAAGGAGGGAGGAGATGAATGCTATCGGGAATCCTGTGGCCTTTGATGCCAGTGCTGAAGACCTGGAAGTGCGCGGATTTATTTCAATTACAACCACCCTGCCGGTAAGGGGATCATGGGCGAACTGAACATTTGTTCCTCCAATAACTTCAATAGCTTCGACAATGTCGTAAGAATATTTCTGAAGTTTTTTCTGCAGTTCTTCACTGATAGTAAGCATAGGTGCTGTGCAGAAAGAATCACCGGTATGGACGCCCATGGCGTCGACGTTCTCAATGAAGCAAACTGTTATCATCTGGTTTTTGGCATCCCTGACCACTTCCAGTTCCAGTTCTTCCCATCCGAGAACAGACTCTTCAATAAGAACCTGGTTAACAATGCTGGCAGCCAGTCCGCGACTGGCAACCGTCCTCAGTTCTTCCAGGTTATAAACAAGACCTCCGCCTGTTCCTCCCATTGTATATGCCGGGCGGACAACCACCGGGAAACCCAGTTCCAGAGCAACCTTTTCCGCATCTTCCACACTGTTGACGGCCGTACTCAGGGGCATCCCGATCCCCAGCCTGTTCATGGTTTCCTTGAACGCAATCCTGTCCTCACCCCTTTCAATAGCGTCTATGTTCACGCCTATTACTTTAACGTTATATTGTGCCAGGATACCTTGTTTTGCCAGCAGTGAAGACAGATTGAGCCCTGTCTGGCCTCCAAGGTTCGGAAGGAGTGCATCAGGTCTTTCTTTTTTGATGATTTCAGTCAGAGCGTACTCGTTAAGAGGCTCGATATAAGTAACATCGGCTATCTCCGGATCGGTCATTATTGTTGCCGGATTTGAGTTGACCAGTACAATTTTATATCCCAGTGAACGCAATGCCTTGCAGGCCTGGGTTCCGGAATAATCGAACTCACATGCCTGTCCGATAATAATCGGCCCCGAGCCTATAATCAGTATCTTTTCAATATCATTTCTGCGCGGCATAATTAATCAGCTTAATGTTTAAAATTCTGAACCCTGATAAGTGCACAAGATAAAAATTCAGAGCGGAAAGAGGGAAACTGTTGAAACGAAAACAATGAGAAAGATATGAACCGGATCTAAGTTGTTTCCTGAGACGGATTGCCTGAGTGTCTGTAATGACTTACAATGAACAGGATGCCTGCAATGACTATGGGAAGACCCAGTATCAGAACCACCATCAGAGCTTTTCCCGGAACTCCTGTCCTTTTAAGGTTGCCGATATATATGAAAACACTCCAGGCAATCCCTGCGAGTAAAAAAATAATACCTCCTGCCAGCTCCCATTTCCAGGCAATAAGGAGGACAATCAGCATTACAATTAAGGGGAGAAGATGGATCAGAAGGGATAAAAAATTCTGCCATAAAGTATTGGACGGACTGAAGGAATCAAAAGCGAACAGACTTATAAAAAGAATTGTCAGAAGCCCCAGGATACGCGGAGCCCAGTGAAGAATCTTATCCGATGTTTTCATGACCAGGATATTATATTCAGTTTTATTATGAATTCTCACTCCAAATTTACTCTATATTATTAAGATTAATCAATCAAAGGAATTTAGTGCAACCTTACAGGCATAAATCGCTTCTGATAATCAGGATTTAATGGTATTTTTGGCATCAGGAGCGTCATTCTATGAAGCGTGCAGGGGCTATATCGATTTTCCTGCTACTGTTTGCGGGTATTGCCGGAGCCCAGAGCTTTACGAGCAGTAATCTCCCCATTGTTATCATCAATACTGACGGCGGGGTATCTGTTCCCGATGCCTACAGGGTATTTGCCACAATGAAGATAATCAACAGGGGGACGGGGCAGAGGAACTATCTGGCAGACCAGAGCAATACTGAATTTCTTGATTACAACGGAAGGATCGACATTGAGATCCGGGGTTCCTCATCGCAGGTCAAACCCAAGAAACAATATGGTTTTACAACTTTGCTGGAAGACGATCTGACGAATAATAATGTAAGTCTCCTTGGCATGCCTGCCGAAAATGACTGGATACTTAACGGGATGGTATGGGATCCCGGCTTTATCCGCGATTACCTGTGCTTCAATCTGGCCCGGCAGCTTGGAGAATATGCCTCACGCACAGTTTATTGCGAAGTTGTTATAAACGGAAATTACAGGGGACTTTACATGCTAACGGAGAAAATAAAGGCTGATGATAACAGGGTGGACGTGATAAAAACAGAACAGTCCGATAATTCCTTTCCTGATATCACCGGAGGCTATATAACAAAGGCAGACAAGCTTACCGGCGGCGATCCTGTTGCATGGACGATGACGGGATGGCAGGGTTATACGGTAAACTATATCCATCATCTTCCAAAACCTGAGGATGTAACCACAGAACAGCACAATTATATTAAAGAATATTTTTTTTCACTTGCCTCTGCCGCCCAGGCAGGCAATACATCTCTTTCGAATGGTTTCCCGGTACTTATTGACATACCCTCGTTCATAGATTACATAATAATCAGTGAGCTCTCCTCCAATGCCGATTCTTACAGCCTGAGCACTTTCTTTCACAAGGACAGGATGGGCAAGCTGAGGGCCGGACCAATATGGGATTCAGACCTCACCTTCGGGAATGACCTCTTCATTTATGGTTACGACAGAAGCAAAACCAATGTTTGGCAGTTGTCCGACGGAGGAAATGACGGCTCACGTTTCTGGCGCGATATGTTCCTTAACAGTACTTTCAGGTGTTATCTTTCAAGAAGGTGGAATTCTCTTATTCAGCCAGGGAAGCCTCTTAACCCGGATGTTCTGAATGCTTTTATTGACGAGACAGTATCCATGATCAGAGAAGCGGCAGAGCGTGATTATACAAGGTGGTCTGTTACGGGAAGTCATTCACAGAACATTTTGGGAATGAAGACCTGGATCAATACACGTATCTCGTGGATTACTGCAAATATCGGGTCTTTTTCAGCCTGTTATAATGTTGAACGCCCAAATCTGGTTATCTCCAGGATAATGTACAATCCTGCATCATCGCAATGGTTTCCCGAAGGAGAAGAGCTTGAATTTCTCGAAATATCGAATGCCGGATATCAGGAAGCGGACCTTTCGGGAGTATATTTCGGAGGGACGGGATTAGTCTATATGTTTCCCTTCGGATCAACAATACCTCCTGATACATCATATTATCTGGCAGCCAACAGAACAGTATTCGAAGCGAAGTACGGATTCAGGCCTTTTGACGAGTTCACCCGTCATATTTCCAACAGCGGCCAGGATCTGATACTGCTTGATGCTTTCGGAAATGTTATCGATATGGTTCAGTTCAGGGATACTATTCCATGGCCTGAAGCTGACGGCAACGGTTCTTACCTGAAGCTCTCAGGCACAGGGCTGGACAATAATCTCCCGGAAAACTGGATTGCAACGAATGAGAGTATTTATTCAACTAATGACACTGAAGAAAATCACGGTCTGCTGGCAGGGCCGAATCCGGTGAAGGAATTTCTTTATCTGAATTCAGACAGGTTTATAATTACTGTTGATCTGCTCGATGCAGCAGGAAGATTAATAAGATCGGTAAAAGTGAACAGCCATACCTGCAGGATTGAAATGGGTAATCTTTCTGCAGGGATCTACTTTGTGAGAGTTGATACAGGTGGGAAGATAATTACGAAGAAGGTTATTCTTTTATAATATGCCGTATCTGGTATTATGGTCGGGTGGTGGCTTTTAGGGTGAGGGTTGAATGTTGTCTTTTTTTCCTCCGAACTTAATATTCACACCCATATTAAACCTGAAATGCTCAAAGTCCTGCTGTGGATTGGTGAGGTTTGGCGAAAAGAGGAACTGTATCTGGAATTTGAGCGGATCATGACCTCCTCTGAAAGTGAATCCGGGTTCAATAAGAAAAGAGGTTCTGTTTTTATCCAGGTCGGTAAGTTCATCAAACCGGTAATAGGTGTCCCGGAATTTGATGTCCTTAAACTGGACCTGGCTGAACCTGATGGAAAAAGCTCCTTCGATGTTTTTGGTCCTGACCCCTATATCGGGCTGAATAAAGAAGCGGGAGAACTTCATTTCGGCAGAACCGTCCTGAACCCAGTCGCCTCCTCCCCAGTCCCAGTCGTTAAAGGCGAAAGTATGATTCTCCCTGCCCTCGCCATAGCCGGCATAGATCTCAAATACCCCGATATTTTTGAATGAAGCATACAAGCCTCCGAAACCTTCGAAGTAATTGTATTCTGAGAAATCATCATAAGTATCGCCCGAATTGTTTTTCCCTCCGGTCATATAATTCACTCCTGTGCCGATATGGCCAGGCAAGGCCAGTGCTGCCTGTAATTCGAAGCAGGTGTTAACAGTTCCAAAGCTGGCCGCCGGCATCAGCGAAATTTCTCCACTTTTGGTAAACAGGGGAACACTCATCATGTTTGGAGAATGGTACATGTGAGGGTACGAACAGGCTGTGCATAAGACTATGACTGCAACCGGCATCTTTAATACCCTGAAGATAGCGCTGAACAGATCTGCCATTTTCATGGGATGTTATTTTACCGAAAATGAAGCAATCTACAAAGTTACTATAAAAGGGGTGGGGAAGTCAAGGTTTTTCCTGAAAATATTATGGCAGGATCACGATTACGATTTATCTTTTATACATCTTACCGACATTCCTGTCTGCCTGTACTGATGTATGACCGTTACACCATTCCTGTCGAAGTCCATTTCAACATTTACTGCATCTTTGTTCTCAGGATCGTTGGGATATTCACTGGAACTCCACCAGCTGCCCTGGTTACCAATATCCCAGAAGACTCCGTTAATTGTCCGGAATCCCCCGGGGAGAGCAGTAAAACCATATGCATCAGTGGAATTTATTGTATCATTGAAGGCCCAGTGTTCATTTCCTGATTCTTTAAGTTTTATTCCTGCTGTTTCCCTTTCAACTGGCAGATACCCGAGATCTGCCGGGATACTGTCACCGGCGAAGCTGATGAGAGTTTCCCATTCTTCTTTTGACGGAACGTGCCAGCCGGCAGGACAAAGTTTTCCGGTATTTACGGTATACCAGTTATATAAGGGGCCAAACATTGATTTTCCATACAATGATCTGTTATTATCATACCAGCAGTATGCAGGTTCAGTTGTTTTTTCCCATTGCTCATTATCCTTTATACGGGGGATCCTGGTCCCGTCGTTGAACTTTACCGCTCTCAGATTTTCTGCCATCCAGAACTGCTCCCCGATCTTAACATAAACATAGATATTATTGTCGCGCGGGTCTTTAAAGTGTCCTGACCATTCGTTAGATCCAAGAATTTCAGGGACTTTACTGCCGGATGGTATGAAAATGATCGCGAGGATTACTGCGAGTATTAGCAGCAGGACGATCCTGAACGGGGTAAAGAAACGCTTCCTGGTCTCAGGGGAGGGAGATTGTATTTCTTCTCTCCTGCCAGGCTGGTCCGTTATATTTTCTTCTTTTTCCGTATTGCCTGATTTACTTACTATCTTGAAATCCTTGTATTTAAGGTACCATTTGATTATTATGGCCAGATTATTAAGGACCGGTTTTACCTGTTCAGGATCGAAATCCTTCGGATGAGCGCCGTAATTGGCCATGCTGTTGAGACTCAGCATAGAAGTGATGATATGCGAAGGGACCTTCTCTTCCGCATTTAGCTTGTCGATGATCCCCTTGAGAGGTTCGGTCTTCCGGGGTCGCTTCAATTCATTTTCGCACAGATCGGTAACTATTACTTCAAGACACCTTCTCGAGTAGAGCATCACCACATTAGGATCGTCAGTCTTCAGCAACTGTTCCATTTCCTTTACTATATCTGGCAGATGGCCCCTGAAGATATTATACAATGATCCAAGCTCTTTAAGTTCTCCTTCCCAGAACGCCATAGTTATTAATTTTTAATTGGTAAAAAAGCAGGTCTAAAATAATACCTTTTTAATAAATTCGACCCCGTAAGCCGGTTCAAATAATAATTCAGAAAAATCAGATTATGTACTTAAAGGAGAGATATGGGAAACAGGCACTGATTGCCGGAGCCTCTGAAGGGATAGGTGCAGAGTTCTCGCTTTACCTTGCAAAGGCAGGGATAAATCTTGTTTTGATAGCTCGCGGGAAAGAAAAGCTGGAGAGTTTTGCTTCTTCCCTGGAGGAGAATTATCATATAAAAGTCCAACCGGTAAGTTGTGACCTGTCTGATAATGATTCTGTTAATTATTTAACAACAGTTTTAGGCAACGGCCGTACAGATATTCTTGTATATAACGCTGCACTCTCATACATAGGGCCATTTGAGGCTGATACGGATGAGCATATGAACAGGATAATGCAGGCCAACATGATAACACCGCTAAATCTTGTAAAAAGAATCGGGGGGGAGATGGCTGCGAAAGCCAGGGGTGCAATAATTCTCATGTCTTCGCTGGCAGGTCTTCAGGGGAGCGGTTTCCTCTCATCCTATGCTTCGACAAAGGCTTTCAACAGGATCCTTGCCGAAAGTCTGTGGTACGAATGGAAAGACAGGGGTGTGGATGTAATTGCATGCTGTGCCGGAGCGACTTCAACAGAGAATTACATTAAAACCAATCCTGGGAAACCGGGATTTCTTGCCCCCCGGGTTACAACACCCCGGGAGGTTGTGAAGGAATGTTTCAGGTACCTGGGGAAGCGACCGTCTTTCATTGCCGGAACTGGGAACAGGATAGCCGGAATGTTCATGCAAAGGATACTTCCGCGGAGGCTGGCAGTTAAGATCATGGGAGATAATACAAGGAAGATCTACAGGATATGACAGGGGCTGCCGGAGGATTCCCGGCTGGTCAGTATATGTAAGGTATTATCCGGTAGGGGACTCTTTTCCGGTATTCCTCCCACAGGGGTCCGTATTTTGAAGCACATAGTTTATCATCGTCGGCCTGGCGTGTGAAAAGAAGCGCGACATAATAGAGAGGATAGAGCCACGGCCAAATTATTTCAGGGTGCCCTGTGCTCAGCACTATGCCAAGGGCCATTAGTATCTCTCCAAGGTAATTTATATGACGGCTAATACCCCAGAAGCCGCTTACAAGGATGCTCCTGTCGCCATCGGTAATTACCCTTGGTCTGATACCCAGGAAGTCTTTTGAGGGATTTTTCTTGAAAGTGTATTTCTGCATATTTGCGCCCCGGGCAAGGCACCAGCCCGAAAGGAAAATGAAGCCATAAAATACCAGCAGCCAGACAGGAGTTTGAGGATCGGGTAGAGAAACTGTTGCCCATAGGGGTATGGCATAGAAAAATGGATAGAAAGCCAGATCGCCCCATCCGAGCTTGAAACCGACACGTTCGGCAAGGAAATCATAGGTGTACAGGTGAACTTCCTCGAAGAAGAGGTATTCAACAACAAAAAATGAGAGGAATGCTGCTGCCATGAAGATCCCTGGTGAGGCATCGTCTCCATACACGATTTGATTGTGTGCTGCGAAACTAAGAACATTCAGCTCCAGCATGACAGCTCCAATAAGGTAAAGCCACATTTTAATGTCTATCCTGCCTCCCCACAGCCGGGGCTGTTCCAGCCGCCCGAAAAAAAGATCGGCAGGAAAAGATCTTCTGACGGGAGGAAAAGGGATAACAATTGCCAAAGAGAAAATCAGTCCTGTCACAACAGCACCTCCCAGGGAATACCACCGGTATTGCCACAGCCAGTCCCAGGGGATAACACCGTTGTGGCATAATAATCCCCAGATAAGCAGGATAATTGCCAGAACAGACAGTCCGTTCAGCCTGTATGTAAGCTTTTCGTCAGTGCCAGGACGGTTAACATATCCTGTCACGTTGCGGGCAGGAAGAAAGGCATGCAGGAGAGAAATGATAAGATAGATAAGTAAGGGAGCGAAAAATGCAGCTGTTTTGTCCATTGAATGAAAAATTTTTCAAATGTATTAAAATGTCGAATTTCTGCAACAGCCGTCCACAGCTTTAAGGGGTAGCGTTGTGCTTTATTCGTCGTTGGTCATTAAAAATTATTTTGAATATGCAGCATTGAATTTTTCCTGTCGTCTTTTGAACAGAATGGAACAACAAAGATAACAGACAGTAAAAGTGAAAACCAAAATTAATCAAGCCATGAAAAAGATTTTTACAACAGCAGTGCTTATTCTGATAATAGGTACTGCAGCTTTCGCAAAAAAAGCTGTTGCCGAGGGAAGAACCAACTCGACATTCGGGGACTACAAGATCCAAAAGGCCGACACCAGGGTTACTATTGAAGGTGTTGATTGTAAGACCTATAAGATCAGCTACAGGGATAATCCGCTGGAACTTACAGTGGTGGTAAAAAGAGAAAAGGGAAGCCGGAAATTCTATGTATTATCCGACAAGCTTTCAGTCCAGTACAAGTGGAACAAAGACTATTTCGGGATCGAAAGGCTCGACAAATCTCTGAATGAACTTGGATATGCGACTAGTGATGAAAACCTGAACAGGCAGGCCTATTTTCATCAAAAGGTCCTTTGTCCGGGGCTGCTTCTCGACAGGGAATCAGCAAGAATGATAGCAGCGTTTTATCCGATGCTTCTCACCCCCGAGTCGCTAATGCTTGCAGGTAAGTAAATTATTTTGCGTGACAGCTTCGGTTTTCAGAGGAAGGGCTTTCAGAGCCCTTCTTTTTTTGCCTTCATCAGAGTCCGCCTTTAAATCATATAATCGTTTATTATGATTTTACTGAGGGCTGTAAGGGTAATTTCGTTGATGAACAGACGAATAAATTGATTATCGTCGGCCTGTTTTTGATGAAAGATTATTTTATAATACAATTAAAAGGTATTTTTATCCGGTCATTTTAACATAATTAAAACAGGGGGGATGGAGCAGTTTGGAAATTTGATTTTAGACGGGGATCATAAAACTCCTTTCATTGAACTGAACCTGATGACGGGAAATCTTATCTTTTCAGGGAAATCGGTTCCCGAGAATGCAGCGAAGGTATATGAGCCTGCTTTGAAATGGGTTATGGAATATGTGAATAAAGCCTTACCCACGACAAACCTGCGCTTTGATCTTGAATATTTCAATACTTCTTCGATATTATGGCTCACGAAAATACTGAGAGCCCTGTCAAGAATAGAAGAACCTGATCATGTGCTCATGATCTATCTTTATGTTCCTGAAGAAGAGTTCGACGAGATATCGGAATTCGATGATATCAACGATATACTATTTCCTGTTACTGATATCCTTCGGGGAGCTGTTCCTAATATCGCCATCAAGCTCTATGGAAAAGATGGGAAGGGCGAAGTGACCAGGTATACACTTATCCTGTTCGAGCAGGAGCAGTTGCTTAATCTGAAGCTGGCCTGATAGCTTAAATCAGTATTTTAACAGATTATAACTACGGCTGAGAAAAGCCGTCAGAAAAAACTATTGCCTGGTCATAAGCACCAGCCTGGTCATCAGGATTTCGCGGAATGATTTGCCGACAGGAAGATTCTTAACAGAGCCTCCCACCATAAGCTCCAGAATATTCTCCCTTATTGCTTCTATTTTTGAACGGTTAACAATATAAGACCGGTGGATCCTTATGAACAGGTCGGAAGGAAGCTGAGTCTCTATTGCCTTCATGGTAAACAGGATCGTGAATTTGTCATGGTCTGTATACA
Source organism: Bacteroidales bacterium (assembly GCA_036759025.1). GTDB lineage: Bacteria > Bacteroidota > Bacteroidia > Bacteroidales > VadinHA17 > LD21. The sequence continues at coordinate 29,118 of DAIOVL010000007.1, read as the reverse complement.
CTGTAACATAATTTTCAAGAGCTTCCACATACACAATATCCTTAAGCTTAAGTTTCACCAGCGTCGAGCTTTTTCTTATAAAAACCTCATCTTCGGGATCATTACCCCTATGCGGAGATCCGTAATATCGTGCAACCTTATCGACAGCCCTGAAAAATCTTACATAATTAAGGGGTTTTACCATGTAATCAATAACATTGAAGTCGAACGCTTCAAGCGCATGCCTGTCATCTGACGAAACCATAATAATGTTGGGTTTGTTGTCAAGGCCGTTGATCAGTTCAAAACTGTTCAAACCCGGCAGGTCATTATCAATAATCAAAAGATCAATATTTCTTTCTTTTGACATTAGCTTAACTGCAGCACCTGAGGCACCTCCTGTTTCAAGAACCGAAACAAAAGAGAACCTTTTCATCATTTCAGCTATATGAGCGTAATTCTCCCTATCTGCAATTATAATACATTTCATTCCAGTAATATATGTTCTCTTTTTGCGACATATCGGAAATTAACATAATGTAAAACAACCAACGGGCAAATAAGTTTGGATCCGGAACAGGTATAAGCATCAACCAGCAAATATATAATCCCAAACATGAAGAAATAATGAAAATATTTTCTGTAGAATATTGTGGCAGCTAAGAGATACACTAATTCAAAAAAACGATTCGATGAAACACAATTTATTATTTGCCCATTTCTTAAATTTGTATGAATATGTGAACCTGATTTTCAAAAAACACCTCATGTCATGAAGAATATTACACGAAAAAAATTTCTGGAAAGCTGTGTCAGGGCTTTCGGAGCATCTGTTCTGGCGACCGGAACACTAAACGATTTATATCCTTCCTCTGCGCCTGCCAGGGTAAGAATGTCGCCGGGTTTCCAGGTTTGGACAATAAGGGACAAGCTTGTCAGCGATTTTCCGGGAACTCTTAAAATGATGGCCGGACTGGGCTACAGGAGTGTTGAAATGTGTTCTCCTCCGGGTTATGAGTCTTCAGGCTTTGGCCCCCTGATGAAGCTGAAAGCCGGAGAGATGAAAAAGATATGCGAGGATGCCGGGTTGTTGCTGGAAAGTTCGCATTATAATATGAATGAACTCAGAAACCATCTGGATGAAAGAATTGAGTTTGCAGCCGAATCAGGGCAAAAACAGATGATGCTGGCCAGCTTCGGATTACCGCGAAATGCAACCCTGGATGACTGGATGAAAGCAGCCGATGAACTCAATGAAGCCGGAGTAAAAGTGAAAGCGGCGGGTTTGATCCTGGGTTTCCATAATCACAATATGGAATTTTCAATGCTTGAAGGGAAGCTTATTTATGATGCATTACTTGAAAGACTTGATCCGGAATATGTCAGTATGCAGTTTCAGGTCGCGGTGATAGAGCTGGGATATAAAGCTTCTGACTATTTCAGGAAGCACCCCGGCCGTTTCATTTCCGCTCACCTTGCCGACTGGTCTCCTGATCAGAAAAAGATGGTTCCTTTGGGACAGGGTGTCGTCGACTGGAAAGATTTTTTCATCTCTGCAAAAGAGGGTGGTGTAAAGAATATTTTTGTTGAAATGGATCCGTCAACATTTGAAGAGAGCGTAAAATATCTCAATAATCTCAGGTGGTAATTTTAATGTGTCCACCGTCATCCTGAACGCCAGACCACCGTAACGTAGTGAAGGTGGTAAGTTAAAGATCTCATTGATGAACCTGAAAATAAATCAATAACACTATGGAAAAGCCTCCGAAAATAAACCGCCGTGAATTCATTGGCTCAGCTGCTGCTGCATCTTTTGCACTTACAACTGTTCCCCGTCATGTACTGGGGGGGCCCGGGTATATACCACCGAGCGATAAGATCACCCTGGGTTATATCGGGTGTGGCACCCAGGGGATAAGGGAGATGGCACAACTCCTTCAGAATCCTGACATTCAGATTGTCGCTGTTTGTGATCCGAATAAGTACACCACCGATTATGTCGACTGGTCGCTGAACAACATCCGGGATACAATGAGAAGGACCCTTCAGGACAATTCATGGGGTGAAGGTATAAAAGGGATTCCGGGGGGCCGCGATCTCGGACTGGAACTTGTTCAGAAATATTATGGGAGAGCGAAGGCTTCCGGAACCTACAGAGGATGTTCTTCATACGAGGATTTTCGCGAGCTCCTGGAAAAGGAAAGGGACATGAACACCATTAAAATCATGACTCCTGATCATCTTCATGCAGCTGTTGCAGTTGCCTCTATGAAAAAGGGGAAGCATGTTGTAACTCACAAACCCATTGCCAACCGGATGAAGGAAGCGAAGATAACCATTGAGACAGCGAAAAGCTCAGGACTTGTGACGCATCTTCTTGCCTGGAGTCATAAGCCTGAATATGAGGTTATAAAAAAATGGATCGATGAGGGAAGGATAGGAAGGCTGATGGAGATACATAACTGGTCAAACAGGCCGGTATGGCCTCAATGGCAGACTGAGCCTGCCGACAGGCCGCCTGTGCCGGAAGGATTGAACTGGGACCTCTGGCTTGGGCCTGTCCCTGAGCGTCCCTATCACCCGAGCTATACACATGCGGTTTTCCGGGGTTGGTACGACTTTGGTGCCGGCAGCATTGCCGACATGGGTCATTACAGCCTTTTTCCGTTATTTCTTAAGCTGGGTATCAGTGCTCCCGCAGCAAGTGCTGAAGCTTATGCCACAACAACATGTGCTATAAGAAACAATGTTGCCGTAGGGATCAGGAACGATGCTGCATTTCCCTTGTCCTGCATTATTAGGTTCAGGTTTCGAGACATGCCGGGGATAAAAGCCTTTGATCTTTTCTGGTACGATGGGGGGATGAAACCGGCAACACCTGAAGAGGTCCTTGCTGAGGGAGGATCTCTGGAAAGAGAAGGTCTCATGTTTGTCGGGGAAAAAGGAAAGATAATAGGTCAGTTCCGGGGTGAGAAACCGGTGCTGTATATCGACGGAAAGAGAAGCGGTGGACAGGAGGAAGTGGCAGTTGCGGCAGAGCAGGGGAGTCGCGATATTTGGATAGACGCTATAAAGAACAACAGTCAGTCACCGGGCAGCTTTATTTATGCCGGTCCTGTAACTGAAACTATCTTACTGGGGGGTGTGGCACTGAGGGCAGGCAGAAGGGTGGAATATGATTCTTCAGAGATGAAGATCACCAATTATCCCGAAGCGGATAAATTCCTTACCAGGGAATACCGCCCCGGATGGGAATTATAATATTTAGTCAACCTTTTTTCTGCTGATTTGTTTTTAAGAAATAAATACATTCAAAAAGTAATGAAAAAGACACTTATTTCCCTTACAATCTCCCTGTTTTTTATTACTGCAGTTTCAGCACAGCAGGGCCTTAATATCGGCGAAAAAGCCCCAGAATTCAGAGCCCAGGCAGATGACGGTTCTGTATGGGATATAGACAAATTCCTCGGCAAATCCAATATTGTAGTTTATTTCTACCCTGCAGCGATGACCGGAGGATGTACAAAACAAGCCTGCGCGTACCGCGATAACCAGCAGGCTCTCCATTCTGCCGATGCAGTCGTTGTGGGGATAAGCGGCGACAAGGTTGAGAACCTGAAACTCTTCAAGCAGGCAGAAAAACTGAATTTTGCCCTTCTGTCAGATGAAAAGGGAGAGATTGCAAAGGCATTCGGGGTTCCCCTGGGTGAAGGAGGTACTATAAAACGTACCGTTGAGGGTTCCGAATTTGATCTTTTGCGGGGCGTAACTGCCAAACGATGGACCTTCATTATAGGAAAGGACGGGAAGATCGTTTATAAAAATGAAACCGTCAATGCCGAAAAAGATACTGAAGAGGTGCTGGCTTTTCTCAGGGCCCAGAAGTAATCCCACTTCCGGTAATCCGGGTATTAAGAAACAGGTTGTTGGGGATTTCTCTGCTGCGTCAGTAATGTAGTTATACCGGTGGTGCCAGCTCTTTAAAAGCCTGGTATACAAGGAATACAGGCCAAACTATTGCTTTCAGGAAGCCCAGTACTCCCATCCAGAAGCCTGTTGCCGTGGAGATGAACCAGATGGCTGCTCCGATAAATCCAAGTCCGTATACCGCCCCTGACTGCGGGCCACAATTTCTCATCTGATCTTTCATTCTGTACGATTTTAAAATGTAAAGTTCTTTTTTATACTGAATTCAAAGGTAAGCCATGTTATCACTAAAGTCAACAAAATTCTGTGTTTGATGCCTAATTCTTATTTCAAAGAATGAGTTTGTCTCAAAAGGGCACCTTCTTTTTTATATGTTCATTTCTTTTTGTTCGTCCAAAAAGAAACGAACCAAAGAAAAAGAGTCCGGAAAAGACAACCGCTTCTGTTTTTCGCCAATTGCGCAATGCCATTTCCCGCTCCAAAAAACAGGAAGCGGTTCGCACCTTTTCCGGTTTACCCTCATGCCGTTAAAGAAGTAAGTCGTTGATAACCAGTAAAAAAAGGGGGTGCCTGCTACTTCAAAAAACCTCAGGCTATTCATACTTGAGGTAGGCAAAATAGAAGTAAAACAAAGGTAGTCTTTAAGCTTCATTGCCGTTAGTCTTGAAACATATCATAAATATTTGGAATTTCAGAAATAAGAATTAACTTTGCAATTCAAAGTACTTTTATATGGAGACGAATCCCACATCCGCAGAGGAACTGAAAACCATCAGGAAAATAATGGAAGAATCGACGAAGTTTCTTTCGCTAAGCGGGCTTTCAGGCGTATTCCCGGGTATTTTTGCCATCGCAGGAGCCCTCGCAGCCTGGTTGCTGATCTTCAGAAAAAATGGTATAAGTACCGATCAGTATTTCAACACAGCTGCTTCAACGGTAATGTCGTTCATAAGCTGGAAGATGCTTATTGTTGCCCTGACGGTTTTATCCCTCTCGCTGGCAACAGCTTTTTATTTTTCAGTAAGGAAGGCAAAACGTACTGGAGTAAACTTCTGGACTCCTGTTTCAAGAAGGATGATGATAAACCTTTTCATCCCGCTTGTTGCCGGAGGTATTTTTGCCCTGATACTTATTTTTCATGGCCACACAGGTGTTATCATCCCGGTGTTGCTCATCTTTTACGGACTCTCGCTGGTAAATGCAGGCAAATTCACTTACAACGAAATCTTTTACCTGGGCATCCTGCAGATAGTCACTGGTTTGCTCTGCGCTTTATTTCCTGCACAGGGACTGTTGTTCTGGAGCCTGGGATTTGGGGTCTTGCATATAGTTTACGGTTTGTTCATGTACAGAAAATACGAAGCATGAAAGATCTGATTTCCGGACTGAATAAAATTTTCGAAAGCAGGATCAGGTTAGGCATCATGTCTGTCCTGATGGTAAATGATTCATACGATTTTAACAGTCTGAAGGAAGTTCTTGATGTTACCGACGGTAATCTTGCCAGCCATCTGAAGGCGCTGGAAGACAAGGGCATGATACATACCAGAAAACGTTTTGTAGGCCGCAAGCCAAATACCAGTTATTCCGCAACCGAAGAAGGGGCCGTTTTGTTCAGGCAGCATCTTAACGCACTCGAAGAACTTATTAAATCACAATAATTTTTTTATAGTTTAACTTTGTAAAACAAAGCACTTTTAAATTTTAATACAATGAAAATAGAAATCTCAAATCAGGGAAAATGGAATCAGTCCCTTACCCTCAAACTCGCATTGCTTGCCTTTATGGGAATTCTTCTGCTGATACCTCTACAGATCATTATAAGTGTTATTCAGGAGAGGCAGTCGAATGCTGAAAAAGTAAAAAAAGAAATTTCAGATCAGTGGGCAGCAAAACAATGTATTACCGGACCGGTTCTTAATATCCCCGTAAGAACACGTCCGGCAGATAAGGAAGAAATTCCTTCTGTCGTGGTATGGCATATCATGCCTGAGGCTCTGGCTATAACTGGTAAAATAAATCCTGAAATAAGGTATCGCGGTATTTATAAAACGGCAGTATATAAATCGGACCTTTTATTTGAAGGGACTTTCACTGTTCCTGACAGAACGACAATGAAGGATTATGATATCCTGTGGGATCAGGCTTATTTCACCGCAGGGATCACCGACAACAGAGGCCTTAACGGTGAGGTCATCATGAAGGCCGGTCCCGATGAGCTTGAAGGTGTACCGGGGGTATCGGACAAGGATATATTTCAGTCGGGGATTTCGTTCTTAAAGCCTCTCACCTCCGGCACTGAAAAGATCAACTTCAGCCTTATGATGCACCTATCGGGTTCTGAAGGCCTGCTTTTCACCCCCCTGGGGAAGGTTACCGACGTAAAACTTGAATCGGAATGGACTTCCCCCGGTTTCAGCGGCAGCTTTCTTCCGGCTGAAAGGGTAATAAATGATAACGGTTTTACTGCCCGCTGGCAGGTGACACATCTGAACCGTAATTTCCCGCAGGAATGGACGGGAAGTTCTTTTGATCCGAACGCAAGCGCCTTTGGAGTGGATCTTTTCATGCCTGTCGACCATTATCAGAAATCGATGCGCAGTGCTAAATACGGCATCCTGTTCATTGCACTCACATTCCTGGTGCTTATTTTTCTGGAGATAACACGGAAAGAATTCATTCACCTTTTCAATTATTTTCTTGTTGCACTGGCTCTGGTCCTCTTCTTTTCTCTCCTGAATTCCCTGAGTGAGCACACAGGATTCAATCTCGCCTACCTTATTTCATCGGCATCAATAATCCTGATGATATCACTTTTTACCGGGGCATTGCTGAAAAATAAACGGATTGTTTTTATTGTTTTCGCTCTTCTTGTATTTCTCTATTCATTTATCTATATCCTTCTGTCGCTTAATGATTACGCATACCTGGCAGGGAATGCAGGGCTGTTTGTACTGCTGGCAGTGGTGATGTGGTTTGCCTCCAGGATGAATTTTTTCAGGAAAGAG
>DAIOVL010000007.1:0-22104 GCA_036759025.1 Bacteroidales bacterium | reverse complement strand
AAAAACATTAACTTCGGGAGGAAAATCCATGGTATCTCATAACAAATCTATTGCTACAGAATTATGAAATTAAAAAATCTTTTACTGGTCGGTCCTAAATCGAGGCTGATATTTTCTGCCGGACTAATGCTGGCTTTTACTTTAATGGCAGACGGTCAGAATGCTGTTCCGTCACGCCCGCAGGGTCCATGTGATATTTATGCTGCCGAAGGCTGTCCGTGCGTTGCTGCACACAGCAGCACACGTGCATTGTATTCCTCCTATAACGGACCTCTCTACCAGGTCATGCGTCAGTCGGATGGCAGGACTCTCGATATAGGTGTCGTAAAGCCCACAGCGGGGGACCCCGGAGGATATGCCGATGCAGCTGCACAGGACGAATTCTGTGCTGACACCTATTGCTGGATAACCATCCTCTACGACCAGTCTGGCAAAGGTAACCACCTTACGCAGGCTCCCCGTGGCGGATTCAGTGGTCCGGCAATGGGCGGGTTCAACAACCTTCCTATAGCTGACATGGCTCCGGTGACACTCATGGGCCACAAAGTGTACGGTATATTTATTGAACCCGGTATGGGCCTTCGCGACGACGACCCCGTCGGTACTGCCGTCGACGACCAGGCAGAAGGTCAGTACTGGGTTATTAACGGTCATCATTACAACTCCGGTTGCTGCTTCGATTACGGTAATGCAGAGATCGACAGCCGCGACGACGGAGACGGCACCATGGAAACAACATATTACGGTAACGCCACTGCCTGGTATCACGGACAGGCACCCGGCCCCTGGATCATGACAGACCAGGAAAATAACCTCGTGGGCTGCGTAAACGAGTCTCCGAATGACAAATACTGCCCTGAATTACCAAGTATCTCATGGCGATTTGTTACAGCCACAGCCGACGGAGAACCCAATCACTGGAGGGCAATGGGAGGAGATGCTCAGGGGGGTGAACTTGAGATTATGTTCGACGGACCGCGCATAATAAATGAGCGAAGCAGTTATGATCCCATGCGTAAACAGGGCGCCATACTTCTTGGCAATGGCGGAGATAACAGTGTTGGTTCGCAGGGTACCTTTTACGAAGCTGCCATGACGGCCCCCGGGACTTTTCCCACAAGGGAGACGAACCAGAAAATACAGGATAACATTGTTGCTGCCGGTTACGACGTTCAAAGCCTCAGCATAGCACCGTCAGGAGCAACGGACACCCCTCCGGGACTGCAGACATTCTCCCCGCAGACATCACAAAATACAACAGTAACATTTACAAATACCACTGGTAATGCCATCAGGGATCTGTCGCTGAGTATTTCTGTTCCTCAGGGATGGAAGGCGGTCGTTTTAAATTCAGATGAGAATGCCCGAAAATTCACAGGACTCATAGGTGAGGGTGAAACAGTAAGTTCAACATTTACCGTAACGTCCGGTTTGTCTGCTTTCAACGGCGACATTGTGGGCAGAGCATCATGGACAAATATCAAAAGCGCGAAAAGCGGTTCTGAGACAGTTGTTGAAAAAGTGCGCAATGTAAGCCCTGTAAAGATCAATGAGTTTCGTGTCAGCGACGGATCTCCCCAAAATTCATCCAACACTTTCATAGAACTCTATAACGCCGGAGACAGAGAAGTTGATATCTCAGGATGGGAACTGACACATCATCCAACCCAGATGCCCATATTCTCATCCGTTGAGATTCCTGCCGGGACGAAGCTTTCTGCCAGGGGCTTCTATCTCCTGGGGTTGTCAAATTCCGGACTTGCAGTTCCTGCAAAAAAGGGAGAGTCAACTATTTTCGTAAGGACAACTGAAGGCATGTCGGTTGGCGATGTAATAGAAATCGGGACCGGTTCAACCCGGGAGACAAGAACCATAACAGGCATCAGGACACCTCCTGAACCTGAAGCCGCAGCATCGCCTTTTGGTGGCGGGCGCCGCGGCGGACAAAGAGGCTTAACGACAGTGTGGCAACCTCTTCCCGACGGTCCCGTGGTTACCATTCCTGCAGGATCGACAAATATACCTGTAACGAGTGTGGTGGGATTCGAAGCCGGACAGAAGATGGCCATCGGTTACGGGGCAACTTATCCGACAGTCTCCCGGGCCGTTGAAAAATATGAGGTGGTCACGATAACAAGTGTCGGTAAGCCCGGTACCCAGGGCTGGCTGTCGATGGATGCTAAAGCCGGTGACAGGAACATAAAAGTATCTTCTGTCGAGAACATCACAGCCGGCGACAAAATAAGGCTCGATATCGACAGCAAGGGACATGGTATTGAGACTGTGACGGTTAAACGTGTCGGAACTCGTTCATCCCGCAGTACATTCAATGGCCCTCTTACTGAGGATGATGATCCGGGTACAGGACTGGATCTCAGCAGGCGGCTGAAGTATGACCATGCTTCCAACCTGCCTTTCAGTGCCTGGGGAACGGGGATAAGCTTTAAGCCTGCAACAGCTTTTGCTCACTCAAGTAATGAGCCTGTACTGGCTCTCGGTAACGCTGTCACCCTCGACAAGCCGCTTTCAAACGATCATGAAATTGATGCAGTGGTCCGTGACGGGAAAGTAACTACAGCAGGTTACCAGGGAACAAGGGAGCCCGACCAATGGTTCGGCGGCCCTGCTCTTTCCACGGGTGCAGGCAATATGGTTCTGCGTGATGCAGAAGGTAATGTCGTTGACGGACTTAATTACGGAGGCCTTGTAGATCCGTGGGCCGCAGAAGGCTATCAGGCAAAATCAGGCGCAGGAGAAAGCGGATGCAGCGTTCCATCTCCCGGCATGAGCAGGGGGTTCAGGATGGGAGCTTCTGCTGCCGCCGCTCAGCCTGACAGAAGCGCCGGCCGGTTCCCCGACGGGTACGACAGCGACAGCAACTGCAGCGATTTCAGGGTGCAGGACGTGATCACACTGTTAACATCAGTACCCTCAGGAGCTGACAATATAAAAATCGCTGATGCAGGAGACTTCAGCATCGGACAGAAGGTCATAATAGGTACAGGTAACAGTTGCGAGACCGGGATTATTACAATCATCGGTACAACAGGCGGAACGTCAGTGGGAACAGCGACCAGCACAGGGACGACAGTTATTCCGGTTGCAGGAGTGGCAGGTTTTACCACCGATCAGACCATCACCATCGACAGCGGAGATAATCTGGAGACGGCTGTTATAGCTTCCATCAGCATGGGGCGCCGTCGTTTCGGCAGCGGACAGGGAGCTCCGGCAGACACCCTGAAGGTCACGAGACCGCTAAAACTAGCTCATGCTGCAGGTGCTCAGGTTTCGGGCAGCGGGATAACGCTGGCGAAGCCGCTGACGAAACCTCATGAAAGCGGAACGCCGGTTGCATGTGGACTTCCCACTCCAGGAGGTCCAAACATTTACACCAGAAGGCCTTAAAAAGGTCAGAAAAGACTGTAAAAGATAATCGTGATGCTCCCGGATGGGCAGGGAGATTCATTTTCTTATCCGCAATAATGGATTTTCACCCGGGATTAGGTGTATTAAAATGAACTGGTAAATTTTAAATATCCTGGTAGTTCATACCCGGAAAACTCATCGAGTACACCCTGCCCGCATATCAGTCTTGAGAGGGCTTCCAGTTCGTAACGGGCGCCATTGAGAGCTTTGTGAGGTTTGGGTTCGGCCGGGATTCCTACATAGTTCATTATCACATCACTATTAAGGTCTGAAAGCTTATTTTTCAACGGAGGTCTGATATTTCTGCTTAGAAAATGGGCATAGACTAAAGAATGCAGATCAACTTTTCTCTTTCCAAAGTCGAAAGGAAGATTTGCTATTTTACTGCTCTCATTAAGGAAGCCAATATCGAAATCGACATTCTGACCCGCAATGGTTCTGTCCCCGATTGAACTTATCCAGTCAATAAACTTTAAAAGCAAATCCCCGGGTGATTGAATTTCCGGATCTGTTATTTCGTGGAGGCTGAAGCCATTGATATCCAATGCACCCCGGTCAATTTCCGCACCGTTCCATATCCGGCATCTTTCGTTAAAAATGTTTCGTGGATTTTCGAATTCAATGGCACCGACTTCGATGATGGAATGTTTCTTCGGATCAAGTCCCGTTGTTTCAATGTCCAGTACGATCATATGCAAATCATTTCCATAAAATTATGGTTTTTCAGTGACATGCCTGTTTTACAGGGCTGACTGCACATAATCATATCCCAGAATATTATTTTTCAATGTACTTCCTGTTGAAGGTATATGTCAATTCACATTACAAATTAAATCACTTTCGGCCGGCAATTTTATCAAGTCTAAGGTAATATATCAGTGGAAATAACCGGAGGTAGTACATCTCTGATAGTCTGATGTCGTTGAAATTGAGTTTCAGCGCCAGCATATTAGTATTTCTGTCATGTCGGATCCCAGTCCCCGGCTGTAAAAATATTAAGTTCCGGCTTTTCCCCGGTCATTGAAATATTATACCACTTATCGAAAATTCCATTAAGATTTAAACCTGTATAATATTTTAGTCCTGAACCAGCTTCAGGCTATTATGATTATAAATGATTTTACAATTATGATCATGTCTATTTTGTTCATGTTTACTTCAGCGGATTCAGTTGGTCAGAGTCTCACTTACAAAGAATTTTTATATACAATAAACAGGTTAGAAGAAAAAAGTGATTTTGAATCAGCTTTAGGTTTCCTGAAAGATAATAAACACAACTTTCCATTTAAGGACTTCGAATTATCCAAAGAAGAAATATATATAAATGAAAAGCTACTGAGATATTCTGATAATCTGAAGATATTCCGGGAGGGACATCAAAAAGGATTTTTTTATTTCCTGGACGGCAGAATCCCAAAGTACAAACCATATATGGAATTTTCAGAGTTTATCTCAATATCAGAACATGACCTGAAGCTTAGAGATGAGGCTATGCGGGAATCAAAAATAATTTATGAAGCTGAATTGCCGGAAAGGTTCTCAGGAAATCGTAAATGGCCATTATGTCTTATATTTCATGGAGGAGGCAGCAATCTGGAAAGAGTAAAGGAGCACTGGCACTCGCAGGAACTGGATTCAAATTATATTAAAATATATTTTCAATCTTACAGACATTATGATTACAATACATACGGGTGGACATCGGGCGATGAGAGAGCCAACAGGGAATTAGAAAAGTGCTTTGAAACAATTAAAGACACCTACCCGATAGATTGTTCAAATATCCTTTCAGCAGGAATTTCAGCCGGAGGCACATTTGCAATTGATATAGCTGTAAGAGGTGTTATTCCGGTAACGGCTTTTATTTCATTTTGCCCTGGAATTCCCCGTATTCTGGCAAATGAGAATATGCCGGTAATAATATCTTCAAAGATAAATGGAGTAATTGTTGGTGGTGAGAAAGATTTTTATTTACCCCAGCAAAGACAAATGATCGGAGCTTTCCGCAGGCTTCAGAATCCTGTTAAACATATTATTATAAGTGATATGGAACACGAATATCCTCCAAACGAAGGCAAAATGATTGATGAAGCAATAGAGTTTATAACAAAAAAAGAATAGCAGATGTATTAGATAGTCTGGTAAATTATAAAGAAATTATTAATAGGAATCTGTACGGAAATTCCTGCTCTATCTGTCTTCTGCCAGGAGAAATAAATATTTGATGATTAATAAGAATGGTGATGTTAACCAGGATTCATGCATTGCTCATAATAAAACCTCATGAAAAGAACGGCATTTTTTGTTTTTGTAATTTTACTAACAAATTGTGGTGTTGAGAAGCAAAATGATTCAGTTGAATACACACAGGATATTGAATCAGCGTTTGCTAACCTGCCCGAGATTGATTATAATTATATTTCAATCATCCAGGGGGTAAAATATTCTATTCCTGTCAATAACTATTTCTTTAAAAGGAGTGGGGGTATGCCGGAATTCCTGATGACCTTATCAAATAAACTGAATGAATCATTAAACAACTTTCAAACATCTTTTCACCTGACTTACAAACTATTGAGTTCAAGCGCAGGTGGATACGGGCCGCCCATGCCTTCGTCTTTTAACCGGCCTGAAATTTTCACTCAGGAAAAAATTGATGAATGTATTAAAACCAATAATTTTATACTTAACCAGGAAGAAGAATGGGAGAAACTTCCATTTGAAATGAGGAAATGTATAATCGAGAATCTGATCTCAATTAAGGATGCCAGGATAATTTTTGAGCATTTTTCAAAGGAAATTCAGGAGCATCTGCAAGCAAGTCTGCCAGATTCAAGAAGAGATTTATTTGAGACCTTATTTCTTCCCTGGTCCCAGGGAGAAATGCGGGATTTATCTGCTTTTGATATATTACGCAATACTGATTTAAAAAAATTATCCTTTGCCACAAGGGTTTTTACTGAAAAGCTCAGATCGTTCTTTTTGTTAGACAATAGTGAAATACCAGAATCCTTCTCAGGATGCAGCATTAAGACCATATTAGGCAATGTAGCAATTAACAGCCTCAAAAATGATACAATAACAGGCAATGATATTATGGTAATAGAACCTGGTGGAGATGATGTGTATTATGGCAATCTTGCTTCTTCAGTATCAAACGATCAACCTTTTGGGATTATAGTGGATTTTGAAGGGGATGACAGATACCTTAGTGACAACCATTTTCTTGCAGCTGGTGTCCTGGGAATAGGAGTATTGATAGACCTTGAGGGTAATGATTTGTACAGGACAGGTGTTCCGGGACTGGCTTTTTCTTTATTTGGTTCTTCATTATTGTATGATCTGTCAGGGGATGATATTTACATAAGTAAAAGTAACTATAGTCAGGCAGCATCCTTTTATGGTTCATCATTACTTATTGATATTAAAGGGGATGATAAATATAATTGTCTTTCTTATTCCCAGGCATTCGGGGGGACCATGGGGGTTGGAGTATTCATAGATAATGAGGGTGTCGACAACTATAATACACCGGGTACGGGAGTTGAGGCAGCATTTCAGTCACAGAATTTTATACAGGGTTCTGCAAAAGGCAGATGGGCTGAGGCGACTGATGGACAAAGTCTGGGTGGAGGGCTGGGTGTTTTTATAGATAATTCTGGTGAGGATAAATACTTTGCAGGTAGTTTTTCACAAGGATCGTCTTACTATTTTGGAATGGGGCTTTTTTATGATAAAAAAGGCAAAGATAATTATAACGCCCTGAGCCACAGTCAGGGTTATGGTGCACACTATAGTATTGCCTGCTTTATTGACCAGTCAGGAGATGATACTTATAATGCGGAGAGTGATTATCAAAAAATCACTCAATTAATTGGAAGCGGAAGAGATTTTTCATCGGGATTATTTTTGGACATAGAAGGGAATGATATTTACCATTTTGGTAACAGAAGTGCCGGGATTGGCGATAATAACGGGATTGGAGTATTTGCTGATTATAAGGGCAACGATAATTATACATGGCATAAAAATCCGTTGAGCTCCGGCTCTCCCTCTATGGGAAAATCTCTGAGTCTTGATGAATCCATGAGCACAGGATTCAGAGTATTGAATTTGCCGGGGGCGGTATCAAAGGGAATATTTTATGATAATCAGGGTAATAATTCAATAAAGGAACAATGAAGAGATCATTTTCTGTGTTAATAATCTTTATTTTATGTTTTGAACCAGGCGTTTTTGCATGTACGGCGTTCTGTCTGAAAAGCAACGGCAATATATACCTGTCAAAGAATCTGGACTGGCCCATTGACTGGGGATACCTTTTCCTTAATGAGAGAGGGATTGATAAAAGTGTACTGACAAGTTCAGTTATAAGTCCGGAAGAATTTCACTGGATATCAAAATATCGCAGCATAACATTTAATCAATTTGGTAAGGAATTTCCGCTTGGTGGCATGAATGAGAAAGGCCTTGTTATAGAAGAGCTGAATATGCAATCTGTTAAAGACAAGAACGATTCACGGAAAACCCCAATTAATGAATTTCAATTTGTACAGTATATTCTCGATAACTTTGAATCTGTTGGTGAAATCACGGAATACCTTGATCAATTTCAATATCAACCATTATTTGGGTATTTGCACTACATTATTGCCGACAGATCAGGAGATATTTTAATAATTGAATATAATGGATCAGACTTTAGTTTATTTCATCCTAACCTTACAGGATTCACCGTATTGAGTAATAATAAATATGAAGAGTCAGTAAAATACTGTTCTAACTTCAGCGAATTTGGTGGTCATATGACAATAAAAAACAGGAAGGGATCTAATGAAAGATTTGTTTTTACTGCGAAGCTGATAGCTGACTTCAAAAATAATTCTCCTGTTGAATATTCTTTTATGATTCTTGACAGTATAAAACAAAACGATACACGATGGAGTCTGGTTTATGATATTAATAATCTTATTGTTAAAGTAAAGTTTCATTCATGCACAAGTATCAAAGAATTCAATTTTAATAAGATCCTCGACTTGCAGGAAATATCTTCTTATGGCGGTAATCTGTCAGATTGTTCTCTCATTAATAACGACGGATTATCAAAGGTTATGTCCAATGACAATACAGAGCTGGTCAGAAATGCATTATTGGGATTATCTGAGATTGACCGGGAAAGTATTGATTATAACCTAATATATAAAATAGCCGATATTGGAAATCGAGGACTTTCCTGCCGGACTGATGAAAACTTGGTAAAAGAGCTGGAAGATGTTATTCATTATATGCCAGAAGCATCACCAATGACCTATCAGGATGATCTGTTAGCTGACTTTCTAAACCGGGAGAAATTTAAGGTTGTTGGCCTGGGAGAAGCGACACACGGCACAAAGGAATTTTGCGAGCTGAAGCACAGATTATTCAGATTTCTGGTTGAGAATTATGATTATAGAGTACTGGCATATGAATTCAGCTACAGAAAATCATTACATATTAATGATTTTGTATTGCATGGGAGAGGCAATATTGATTCATTGCTTGCTGATGAATCATGGATACAAAACAATTCAGAGGTAAAAAACCTGCTTCAATGGATGCGGCACTTTAATCAGGATAAGGCTTCCGAAGATAAAGTAATTTTTATTGGCATTGATAATCAGCTTGATGCATTGTCGCCAGAAGAGACCATCAGATGCCTTGCTGGGAGATATCCTGAATTTGTCGATAATAATAGTAAACTAATAAACCAAATAAGTCAATTAAAAGGGATTTCATATCACAGCATGTCCCTCAAAGAATACGTATTCAGAAAGGAGTTATATCAAAAGTTGGAAAATATGCTTTTAGGGGATATTAATCTGAACAGAAAATCTTTATCCGATTATACTTGTTTTAACGTATCACAATTGGCGAAGGCATTAAATAATTCCCATGAATTCTTATACCGACTATATCATGATAACGAGAACCTTCGTGACAGGCAGCTTGCTGAGAATGTATTAAGAATTAACGAATGGCTGATTAAGGATAATGGCCTGGTAGTCTGGGCACACAATGCTCATATAGCTTGCAATCCGGATTATTATGGAAATGGGAAACCGGCAATGGGAGAATATTTGAAAAATGCGCTTGGCAATAAATATTTATCTGTCGCTACCTCATTTTCTAAAGGCCGCTTCAAAGCTGTAATGCTGGACGATCATGGCAGAGATACAAAGCCTCTTACCTGCACAATAGACATTGATCCTCCTTGTGTATCAGTCAATAAAATCATGGATATGGCGGGTAGCTCCGACTTCTTATTAAAGATTAATGATATAGATCCTGACTCTGAGTTATTCAGCTATCTGAATACAAAGATGCCATTTATGGGGATCGGTGATTTGTATCTGGGTTCACCGGAAAAACACTTCTTTAATGACCGTATTATCAATCTTATTGATTCTTATGATCTTATGTTCTATTTCAGGGATACAGCCCCGGTAACCATTTCTTCGAATTAACAAAATTACAACATGAAAAGTTCCAGATTATCAGCCCATTCTGTATTATCATTTTTAAATTTATGGGCTATGGTTTTTATTGTGCATATTTTCTGTACCATCAGGTCTGAAGCACAGATAATTGAAAGGATCAACTTTCAGTCTTCGTTGAAAAACATGGAAAAAGGAATCGAGTCTCTCAGGTGTTGTTTGAATATCCCTGGAATATCAGCTGCGATTGTGAGTTCTGACACGGTACTATGGGTGAAATCCTTTGGGTATTCTGATGTTGAAAAAGCTGTTCCTGCATCGCCTGAGACAATTTATCCTCTTGCATCACTGACCAAACCCTTTTCTGCCATGGTATTATTGTCGCTTGAAGAAAAAGGGATCCTGGATTTATATGAGCCGGTCTACCCCTATATCAGAGATTTTCTGGTAAAGTATTCAATTCCACATAATGCTAATAGTTTTGCTCCTGTCACAGTTTCACATTTATTGTCACATACTTCTGACTTTCCTCCAGGCACTTACTTCAGATACGATGGGGACAGATTTTCTGTCTTATCTGAGATAGCCACCAAAGCTACCGGCCTTAGCTGGGAGGAATTACTAAGAAACTATATTCTCAATCCTGCCGGCATGAATTCCACATTCACCTTTAATGAGGATCCTGAAGATAAAAGAGCCTTATTAGCTATGCCATACAGCTATGAGCATAATAATGTTATTAAAGGAGAGTTTCTTACCCAGGTAAACGCAGCAGTAGGATTAAGATCCTCTGTTGTCGATTTGATAAAATTATGCCAGGGAATTCTGAATCAACAGCTCCTGACAGAAGAAACATGCCTGAAGATGTTTGAACCGGCTATGCTCAGGACGAATAATACAGTTGGTTATGGGAGAGGCTGGTTCCTTGATAGTTTAAATGATCACAGAGTAGTCTGGCATAATGGATATGGTCTTTCTGCTTCCGGACTTATTATAATCCTCCCTGAAGATAAACTTGCTTTTATTATCCTTGCGAACAGTAACAGGATAAGCAGTCCGTTCCCTGTAGGAATACCAGGTATAAATATCGGGGAATCACCATTTGCCAGGTTATTTCTGGAAGCAGCAACAGGCAGTATTGACCGTATTAAAGGAAGCTTCTGGGAAAAAAGGGATAACTGGAGAATTGCACATGTTTCAGGAAATCATGATGAAGAGTTCCTGACACATCTTTTTCAAGATGATAATTGCTGTAAATCAATTGAAATAAATCACAATTATCGTTTGATATCATTGCTCAAAGTAAATGGCAAAGATCATTTTATAACAGATTTTAATCTTCCGGAGGCCAGAATTGTCAGGATTCTGGCAATAGCTGATGGGGGATATTGTGATTATTTTGGGATGTATGACAGTGTGTGGATAGAGAGCCTGGATGATCAACAAAGAATATGGGAAATGACAGCAGGTACAACAACCTATGCTGGGGGTCATCCCCGGAATCGAAAATATGATGGTTCATTCTATTTACCAAATGGGAGGTACCGTATTCATTTTGACAATAGTAAGTCGAATTATGATCATTACAAGGGCCACTGGGAAGCACTTCCTCCGGATGATAATTTTTGGGGTGTTTCTGTGTATGAATTTCAAAGCGCTGAAAAACATCCGGGAAAAACAAAATTGGAGAATTAATTGCTTCAACTTTTGTCTGAGATTAGTTCACTGGTGATAAATTTTACCACTTAAAATTCATAAACTTAATTTTTGCCATCTTTAAAAATGATTCAGCGCGCTTCCGGTTATTTTCAAACTTGCCTTTTTTAGGTTCTAATTGTATCGCAGCTATAGTAACTTTTTTCATTTGAAATATCTTATAATGCATATTTTATTTGGCATGAAATAAAGCTGCAAAGAAATAATTATGCGATCATAATAATTATGGACACAAGTGAGATAACCAGGCCTATCGTCATTGGAGTTGCATAGAAATATCTCTCCCGATAAGCAAAAGCCCAGCCTAAGCTATTTAAGGAGGAATAAAAAAGTGCTCCCAGTGCAAAATGTACAATCGGAAGTGAGTTAATATTTCTGGATATAATGATTATTCCGGATACAATAAGAAGAAGGCCTGTAAAAAATTCTGCTACAATGTGAAACCAGAAGAGATTTTTACTGTCTTTTTCCCTTGCTCTGAAGAATCCGGCTGACAGATCAATATCCGGATTTTTACGGAGATTCATTATCCATATTATTATTATGGAAGCACCGCACATTATCAGGAAAAAAGAAAGAATCATTGACACTGTCATAAAGTTGTATTTTATCTGGCAACAAAAATGAGTAATTACAGGTTTCGTTTTGTTCTTTTTTCGATAACCGGACAAAATAGGGGATAAAATGCTTATGCCCTTCAGGGTTTGAATGAATCATTAAGTCTGTTCCCGAACCTTCTGCTTACCGGGATGGCTTTTTCGGGATAACTCATTTGAATTTTTCTTTCACCGGACATGGATTCATTTACTGAATCTATAAAGTAAATATTGACAATGAAGGATTTATGAACTCTTATGAATTCTTTAGCCGGAAGCCTTTCAATCCATCTTTTCAATGTATGATGTACCAATCCGGCAAATTTTTTTGAAGAATATATCCTGGAATAGTCACCGCAGGCTTCAATGCAGGTTATTTCATTTACTTTAATAAATTTTGAGCCACTTTTTACTTTTACAAGAATCTGATCCTGGACATCAAGATTCTCAGGTAATTTATCTGAAAATGGATCACCAAGTTTTCTGATGCATTTGCCAAGCCGGTCAGGCCATACCGGTTTAAGAAGGTAATCAAGAGCATTTACCTCGAATGCCCTGATTGCGAATTCGTTATGTGCAGTGACAAATATTACTCTGAATCCGGTGTCAATTTTTTCCAGAAGGTCAAAGCCGCTGTTTACTCCCAGGTCAATGTCAAGAAAAACAAGATCAGGCTTAAGCGAAAGAATAATTTCGTATGCACTTTTAACATCAGAAGCTTCCCCAACTGGTTCAACCTGGGGAAATAACTCAAGTTGATTTAAAAGTTCAGCTCTGGCTAGATATTCGTCATCAACAATTATGGCTCTCCAGATCTTCATCCTGCTTGTGCATAGTTGATAATACCAGTTTTTATGATCTTTGTATTGGTGCAATTAACCATAAAGAACTTTTTTAAATCAATTTTTTCTTTCGGGTACATATTCAGAAGGAATTTTTATTGTAGCAGTGACAATGTCATTCTCTTCCTTTATCTGGAAATGTGATTTTCCTCCGTATAAAAGCTCAAGTCTGCCCTGAAGATTTAATAATCCGGTACCGGTACCTGAATTATTAGATTTCTCATCGATGTTGGAGTTATGCCATAACTTACCTGAGTTAGAGACCGTGATTTCACAATAATCCTCTTTTTTCGACACCGATATAATAACTTTTACTGTTCCTGAAGATGTTTTAAGTCCATACTTTACAGCATTTTCAACCATTGTCTGCAGGCCAAAGATTGGAATCTGAATGTTTTTAGCCATTTCATCCGCTTCAACCTGGTAAATTAGTTTGTCTTTAAATCTGATTTTTTGTATTTCAAGGTAATGTGAGACAGCATTTATCTCTTCCTGTACAGAAATAACTGAAAGATCATTCCACGAAAGAGTGTATCTGAAATAGCTGGCCAGTTCATTTACCATTGACCGTGCAAGATCCTTATCCCTGTTTATAAGGGCCATAATTGAATTAAGGGAATTAAAAAGAAAGTGCGGATTAACCTGATATCGAAGCATCTGCCATCTGGCGTCTTTAAGGAGGGCTTCGGCTTTCAGGGCATTTTCATGTTCAATCCTGGCGGTGTTCCAATAGACTGTTAAGCCATAAGCCAGCAAGGCATTCAGTAATGAAGGATAATTAGCGAGCCCCGAAAGGAATGAAAAGTCCACAAATTCATTTCCTGAAAAACCACTTCGTAAAACTGTATATAAAAATTTGGACGCCATTGAAGCCGGAAAGCAAATCAGAAGAAGAATCAGGATATGCCACAATTTGATTGCAATTCTTTTTCTTGTGAGCTCAAATAAGAAAATTAGTATAAAAGATACTATCAAATTAGCTATCATGAAGTGACCAAGCCCTTTCAACAGTGAATTAAAGGCAAATGTCATATCCAGACTTCCATTTTGGGGGGCCATTAAAACGAAAATTATTATCTCAATGGAATAAGTAAGGAGTAGTACGATGAAAACAGATATGGCTACTTTAACCATCAAAGGTAATGAGTGATATCTCAAAATATATGGTGTATTGTTAACCATGCTTCTTCCACCCAATTTAGATTAAATTTACTCAATTTGCCTTAAAGAACAAAAAAGAACCCTATGAAACAGGCTCTTATCAATCTGTCAGTTGAGGCAATCCTCAACTTCTTCGCCGTTTAAAAGACTAATCAGATTAGTGGCAGCCCTGCGCTGCAGAGCGCTCATAGAACTGATTGAATACCAGGCATTATGACCGGTGGCTATCACATCAGGATGAGTCAGCACTTCCTTCATGCTGTCGCCCGGCGGTTCATCCCGGAAGACATCCAGACCGGCTGAATGAATAAGCTTGTTCTGTAAGGCATGCTTCAGGGCTTCCTCGTCAATCGTCCCTCCCCGCGAGGTGTTGATCAGTACCGGTGAATTTTTCATCATGGAAAAAGCTTTCGCGTCAATAATATGCCTTGTCTCCGGAGTCAGATTGCAATGAATAGAAATAACATGACTTTTTTCAAGCATTTCCCGTAAAGAAACCTTCCTGGCTCCGCATTCAGGAAAGCGGCTGTCGGGGATGTAAGGATCCACAGCCAGAACTTCCCTGAATAATGTCTTTGCTTTAATTGCAAAAGTACCTCCTATGCGGCCAAGACCAATGATCCCCAGGGTCTTGTCATGGAGCTCAAAAACATCCTCCCTGCCGGGCTTACCATAAGCTGAATTCAGGGCCTTAGCCGATTGGGGGATTGCCCTTATAAGACTGAACATCAGCGCAAGTGCATGATCGGATACGGAATGATTTGCATAGTCAGTCACGTTAGCAACTTTGATTCCCGACCTGCTGGCATCTTCAAGGTTTATATTATCAAAACCGACACCATACCTGCTGACGGCTCTCAGCATTGGTGTAAATGAGAAAAATTCCCTGTCGAGCCTGGTCCAGCGGACAAACAAACCTGCCGCATCTGAAGCAAATTCTCTCTTCCCAAGGTAATCATCCCTTTCTCCCGGAAAGATCTCAAAAATATATCCGTTTTCCTCCAGCAAGCTGCGCTCAGTTTCATAGGATTTATAACCTGTGTCGAGAACTACAATTCTGCCTTTATTTTTCATAATTTATCACTACAAATTTTGATCATTTTTCATTTAGCATGGTCAATCTATCATAATAATGTTTCAGGTATTGTGATTTTGTATCCTTATCAAGAAATGGGTTTCTAACCAATACTTCAGCATTTACATTTTTTATATGAAAAGGTGCAGGTAATTTACTAATTCTATTTTCCTTTAGCCCGATCTTTTGGCCAAAATAAAAATTATTATCTCAATGGAATAAGTAAGTAGTAACAGGATAAACACGGAAATTACTACTTTAACGATCAGTGGTAATCTGTGGTATCTCAGAATATAAGGTGTTTGGTTTTCCACTCCCGCAGTGCCTGGCCGGTACTACGGAAAGCCTTAACAGGAATGGGGTTGAGATTACATGTATCATAGATTCTGACTCAGGCCGGATCACCGTATTATAATACGGTTTTAAATACGTATTTTATTCCGTCAGTGCCGGTTTGATTAATGAGATACTTCTTTGCTCAGAATGACATTATTTTTCAATGTATTCCTTGTTGAAGGTATATGTCAGGGTCACATTCCAGATAAAATCACTTTCGGCCGGTATTTCAGTGCTGAGGGATTTATTGATGAGAGAAGAGACTGAAAGCGGAAAATTTTTTCTCAGCAGGGAGACTGTTTCAGATACATAGAATCCGTCATTATTATCAAGTCTCAGGTAATAGATCTGGGGAAAGAACCGGAGGTAGTACATCTCTGATAGTCTGATGTTGTTGAAATTGAGTTTCAGTGCCAGCATATTAGTATTTCTTGTCATGTCGGATCCCAGTCCCCGGCTGTAAAAGTAGTAAATACCTGCGCCCACATTTTTACTGAAGTTGTAGTTTGGGAAAATTTCACCCGCCAGGTATTGTGTACTTACAAGAACATCTTTAAAACCTCCGTTGTCGGGTACAGAAGTTGTTTTAAAGACAACAGAAGGGTGGCCTGCCAGATCTATCCGGAATTTGTCAGTGTTCAATAATTTATAGCGCCACCAGAATACAAAAGCCCAGGGTTTACCATTGGCGGCAAAGCGAAACTGCGGTTCAAAACTCAGGTTATTTTTACCCACACGCATATCAAATATAACAGCAGGTCTGCCCAGAGAGATATATGGGATGAATGAAATTCCATTACTGGTAGCCGAAACTGCTCCTCCAAAAAAACCAGGTCCGGTTTCTTGTTTAAGATCTTGTGCGCGTGCAGTATCTGTAACAGTAATTATAATGACCAGGAACAGTAATTTGAATATAGTGATTTTCATGGGAATTAATGATGGAAGAAACAGGATTACAATATAGCAACTTTAAATTTAGAAACCTTTGGTTTGCAGTGATAAACTATCCGCTGACACTTCACAGGGTAAAACGTAAGCCAAATCAAAAGACGGACCCGTCGAACTTTCACAGCAGAAGAAAAGAATCAGATCGTTCTCGAAGGAATGTGTGGTGAAGACACTATTGCTGCTATATGCCATTCATGCGAATAATTACTTTAAGTGGAGCAAGGAGTTCATCGAAGCCCGGTAATGTCCGATCGGATTGCTCATTTCATTTCTTAAGATTCCAGAATGCCGCTGTCTTAATCCGGATAATAGAGCCACACCTTATCGTGCGTTGTATACAGGCGATAGTCACTGCCATCATAAACCATTACCGGACTGGAATGATCCCCTTCGACTACAGGATTCCCGGAGTATTTTGTCCATGTTACCAGGTCTGATGACATGGCTACATTTGAAGTCCAGATGGAAGCAGCTCCCGGATCTGCCCAGCCGGCATCTGAAGTGCCATGGTAATACATATAATACCTGCCTCTGAATTCAATTACCTGGTTGCAGGCTACAGCTCCGGAATCATAATTACCCGGACCCTTTTTCAGGACTGGTTCATCCTGCACATTGGTCCATATCATATGGTCATCCGACACTGCCAGCCATATTCCCTCATCGTTCCTTTCATAATACAAATACCACTTCCCGTTCCTGATCAGGATTGATGGTGTTCCATAAGGACCGGGAATGGTGTCTCCTCCTGTCGTAAGGATTTTCAGATCTCCCTGTTCCTGCCAGGTGATCCCGTCGTCGGAAACAAGCATATGTGCAACATCATTTAATCCTTCGGCGTACATGTAATACTTATTTCCAAACCGGAATACGAACATATCCTCGGTCCATTTCTGGTTAAATACCGGATTCTTCTCATATCTGGTCCATTTTATTCCATCCGGGGATGTTGCATACCCCAGGTATTTGGTCTCACTGATACTGTTATTGTATCCCGTATACCACATTTTGAATAATCCATTGTCATGAAGTATAAAACCTCTCTCACGGATAGATTTATCCCAGGTCTCTTCACTTGTTCCGCTGAAAACCGGATTATGTTCAAAGGGTTTGAATTTTATCAGTTCTTTAGGGAAATCCTCTGTGCCTTTCACACCGGAACCTGGTTTTTGTTTAGGCCGGCATGATATCAGAATCAGTAATACCAGGCACAATATTGCAATCCCTGATCCCGACTTTTTCATAGTTGTAGTAATTAATTACACATCGTGCGGTTAAGATATTAATTTTCTCACTAAGTTATCTATGGTTTCTATTCGATACATAGATTTAAATCAATCCCCCTTTCATTTCCCCTCCGGGTGGGAAATGTATTTGAGACGGATTCAATGGATGAAATCCTTTAACCGAAAAGGTCACATAGTTTTTACACAAAGGCCGCAAAGATCTCTGTAACAACAGTTTAGCCTTGCGAATTTTGCGACTTCTATCCTCCAAAGCGTCAGTGCAGGTGGACCTTACAATCTTAGCTGAAAAAGAGACTTTTATGAAGACCTACTGGGAAGGTGGTAATTATACAAAATTCAATGTCCGTCTTAAAATATCTCTTTTTTCCACAGGTAGATTCATTTGGTCCCATTTTCCTTAAAAAACTCAATAAAAGCCTTAAGTTTTTCAAGGTAACCTTCCAGATCCAGAAGTTGCTCGTCATAGATGAGGAATGACATATCAGGTCTGCGGAAGGCGAAATGTTTTGCCCTGTCCTGCTGCCAGAAGAATTTCTTATCCGGAGTACTGAATCCTTTGGGGAACCTTGTTATTTCATATGTTTTAACAAGGTCATTAAATACCCTTTCCCTTCTTTTAAGGATATCTTCAATTATCTGCTGTGCTCTTAGCAGGTTGTCAATTGAAACATTATAGTCAACAAACCTGCTCACATGTGCTTTCCGAATGGTATATTCAAGGTTTGAGAGGTCGATGTAAGTGAGACATGTATGTTTTACAAGTTCGGCCGTAGTCCGGAAGATCTCAAAATCATAACCATGGCAGGCTCCGGCCTTAATATTATTTCCGATGATCTCCAGCGCCCGGTTCATTTTGACAAGTATGTCCTCCGATTCGGCAACCTTTGCTTTGTATTCAGTATTCCAGTACGGATCATATTCCAGTGCATCGCCTCTGGGAAGATCGGGGAGATGTGTCTGGCCTATCTCACCGTAGTGCCAGACATTCCTTTCCATTGTCCAGGCATAATAATAGACTCCCTCATTAAGGAGTCTGAAAAGTTCAGCAATGTCAGTTGCCTGTCTTCCAAAGTAGCTGGTAAAATAGGACTCAGTGAATTCTTCAGGTGACGGTTTGCTTCCGTTCCATGAACATGCGGCAGAATTGATGAAATGCATCATCCACATCTGGTTATGCAGGCCGTCATCATCCCATGATGTGGAGATCATCCCGTTGAATACTCCTGACGTGGCAGTATGTGAAAGGAACCGGTATGATTTTTCAAGGCTTCCGGTTCTGAGTTCACCTTCCTCGCCTTTTTCGAAAATGTAGGGCACCATCATGGGCACCACTCCCGGGTTAGGATCATAGGCAAATACTTCAAATCCCCGGGACCTTGCTTCCCTGGCATATTTCAGATCGGGAGTTTCATAGTTATAACTTTCTGTCAGAACAAGTCCTTTAACCGGTTCAATCCCTTTTGCAGGTGAGTTACCCACAGTCCAGCCCATAGGTCTTTCCCATGCCATAACTTTCCTGCCTTTCGACCGGAGGAACGCTGCACATCTGTTAATAAAGTAGAGATATAATCCACTTCTTCCGATTTCTGCAGTTTTGGCTTTACAATGTTCACATGTACCCAGTTCATATGTCTCGTCAGATCCGATATGAATATATTCAGACCCCGGGGTAGCCTCGATGGCATCTTTCCAGAGGTCAAACAACAGATCATAGCTACCCTGTTTCAGTGGGCAAAATTCCCAGTTAGAAGCTTCTATCTCCCTCAGATGTTTATGCTGAGGCCATTTCAGGATAAAACTGACATGTCCCAGTCCCTGAATAAGCGGAACAATCTGAATATGGTATTTTTGTGCATAACGTGTCAGCTCCTGCATTTCCTGCATCGTAAAAGCTCCGGGGGCACCGATCTCGGGATGGCTGGGGTAAGCAAACTTATCCTCCCACTCCCATACAAGCATATTTATTTTGTATGAGGCCAGTTCCCTGATAAAGCTCTTAACATAGGAAGCTTTGTCCTGGTGGTGTTTTGTATCATAGTGTACTGCACGCTTTTCAATATCAGGCCAGTCGGTAATAAACATACCGGGGACTCTCCATGATGAGGCATTTAGGTTAATAAGTTGAAGAAATGTCTGGGTACCATAGAATAATCCCTCTTCAGAGTTGGCTTTTATCACCAGTCTGTTTCTGGCAGTATTGAGCTGATACCCCTGACGTGGAAGCGTTTTCGGTGTTTGACGACGGGTTAAGACAAGTTCAGCCCCCGTTCCTTCATTTCCGATTTGAGCCTGGATGTTCCATTTGTTTTTTAAATCTTTGATGAGTTCTTCCGCAGTAAACCGGTCAGCAGTTCCGGCATTCTTATCAAGGATAATTGATAATTTTCCATTAATGACAAAGTCGTCTCCTCCGGTTTTAACCTGCCTGGGGTAGGGGATCACATTCAACCCCAATGCTTTTAATTCACTGACATTTAAAGGATTACCTCCTCCGGGCCCGTAATCGATCCTCTTTACAGCCTCCATCTGTTTTGTATGATCTCCCGTTGTCAGCCGGATATCCTTATACTTTTCGAGGACAGGCTGGTTCATGTCATCACCGTTAAAATGCTGGAGAGTCATGAAACCCATCAAGGGATTTGTAAGAACATCATTGATCATCTCTGGTTTGATCACTGTCAGATGATCGGGAATTTGAGCAGAAGAATTCATTGGCAGCAGTAAAAACAAGATAGATGCCAAAAAACAAATCTGGCTGGTAAAGATCTTTCTGATCATATTATTTTGATTTTAACAGTGTGCTTGACTAATTTTGAATTCTATAATCAGGGATCCGATACAAAGGGAAACGCCCCACTTATCAAAGTTAGTTCTTAATTCGACAAAACACAAAAGCAATGTAACCTTTGGAATTTACTTGCAGTTCTATAATCTAAATCGAAGTAATGAAAACAAATCTGGTAGTTCTTCTGGTGTTTGTTATCCTTTCCGGATGCGGAAAGAGAACTTATCAAAATGTTGAGGTTGATAATCCCCCTTATCATCCTAATACTATTTTTCAGGATTATGAAGATCTGACTTCTCCAGGGTTCAGTCACATGGTTGAGAAATTTCAGCTGGATACGATCTTCCACGGTGAAACTGATGAATTTAAAAGGATCCTGTTACTGAGGCACTGGATCAAATCGGTCATTAAGATCAGTGATTTTGAGAAGTCTTACCCCGGAGAAGGTAATCCGGAGTTTATTCTTGATGCAGCGCTCAAAGGACAGGGATTCCACTGTGGTCATTATATGTCTGTCCAGAATGCTGTTCTGAATGCCTATGGTTATGTGACACGCACGATCGGAGCCGGCCCGGGAGTTAAAGGAGGCCCCGACGGGCACCATGGGATCAATGAGGTATGGCTTAACCAGTATAACAAATGGTTTCT
This sequence comes from Bacteroidales bacterium, assembly GCA_036759025.1. Classification (GTDB taxonomy): domain Bacteria; phylum Bacteroidota; class Bacteroidia; order Bacteroidales; family VadinHA17; genus LD21. The sequence goes on along the minus strand of DAIOVL010000007.1, from coordinate 851 downwards.
GTCGGATGCAAAATATGACCATCATTTTGAAAAGCAGGGAATCCCATTGTCGGCACTGGAAATACGTGAGGAATTTCTGAAGAACAATGCAGCAGATATTGTAAAGGTTAAGGGACCTCAGCGCATCGCATTCGATGTTGATGCCGAAACAGGATACAGCAAGGTACAGAATGCCCGGACCTATACATGGATAGAGTGGCATGGATATAATGATCCTTTTACGAGGTGGCCCGTTGAAAAGGATCTGCTGATAATGTACGAAGATGATTTCTTTAAGAACAATACATGGATCTGGGGCGGGAAACCACACTGGGCCTATGCAAAGCCCGAATTCATGAAGCTGATACAGGACCCCAATGAGATTTACTGGACACCGAACACTATTGTTTCACAGGTTGAGATCGACGGGAAGCTTGCGCATATCAGGCTTGAGTCAACAACTCCCAATTTAAAGGAATACCAGGTAAAAGAATTACCGGCCGGGGAATGGAACAAAACTGAAGCAGGTTTTAAACTGCCGCTGAAAGCAAAAAGACATGAGCTTTTGATCAGGACAGTAAACCTGGCAGGTGTAACCGGTCCGGAACACAGGATAATACTTGACACTAAGGAGTGAATTGCTCATTCTCGGTCACACTCTCACTCTTTTGTAGTTGCTCCGCTCCACCTTCGCTATGCTTCGGTGGGCAAAGCAGGTCTTCCCGAGTCGCTACGCTCTCGGGATAAACTTCTCGCCCTGTTGTCGCAAAACGAAAATGCCGGCTAAATAACCGGCATCGTAGTTGCTCCGCCAGGGCTCGAACCTGGACTCTTCTGATCCAGAGTCAGACGTGTTGCCAATTACACCACGG
>DAIOVL010000006.1:153064-192724 GCA_036759025.1 Bacteroidales bacterium | reverse complement strand
TGGATAGAAAATGACCATGTTCTGGAAACACCCGTTGAGATGCTTGACCTTAAGGACACAAGGCCACCTGAGGGTTCCTGGGAATGCAGGCCGGGACCTGCTGCCAGAGACTGGGATATAAACAATGTGCCCCTTCGTCTCGTTCAAAAAGCCGTTCAATGGATTGATAGCCGGAAAGGCCAAAATGAACCCTTTTTCCTGTATTTTCCCCTTCCTTCTCCTCACGCCCCGATAATTCCCGGTGAACAATTCAGGGGGAGATCAGGCGCAGGAGCTTATGGCGACTATGTAATTCAGACAGACTGGATGGCGGGTCAGGTTATCGAAGCTATCGAAAGAAATGGTTTTAAGGATAATACAATCATTATTTTTTCGAGTGATAATGGTCCGGAAAAATATGCTTACCCCCGGATACAGAACTATCAGCACTATAGTATGGGTGCCCTCAGAGGCCTGAAAAGAGACTTGTGGGAAGGAGGCCACAGAGTGCCATTTATAGTAAAATACGATGGAGTTATACCTGCCGGAACAGTAAACGACCATCTGATCTGTCAGACTGACATACTTGCGACGGTAGCTGGTCTCATTGGGATATCACTTCCGGATGATGCGGGAGAAGACAGCTTCGACAACAGCCGGATGCTTAAGAGCCGGAGAAAAGGTATTCCCGGCAGGGATCATCTGGTTCACCATACCATAAACGGAAGTTATGCAATCCGAATGAATAACTGGCTTCTCATTGAAGCAGAGTCAGGTGATGTCTCAAAAGAACCTGACTGGCTGAGAAAAAGCAGAAACCTGAAGGCCGACAGTACCGAAATGATACTCTACGATCTTCATAAAGACCCGGGTGAAACAACAAACCTCTACACCATGTACCCACAGAAAGCAGCAGAGATGAAATCCCTGCTCGATAGAATCCGTAAAGAAAAAAGCAGTAAATCCTTAAATATAACAACACTCTGATCATGGTTGCAACTTTTAACTATAATACCATCAGGTACGGCAGTTACGGACTTCTTTCTTTTGCCATTGCCAGTACATTGCCGGGATGTGTTCAGACGGCTTCTGATCCAAATGTGCTTATTATTATCACTGACGACCAGGGTTACGGTGACTTCGGATTTACCGGCAATCCCCATGTTAAAACACCCAACCTCGACAGTTTTGCCGAAGAAAGCATCCGTTTCACCAACTTCCATGTATGTCCTGTCTCAGCACCAACGCGTTCAGCACTGATGACCGGACGCTATTCTCTCAGGACAGGTGTCAGGGATACCTACAATGGGGGAGCGATGATGGCTTCATCGGAAGTTACTATTGCCGAAGTGTTGAAATCAGCTGGATATGCAACAGGTCATTTCGGGAAATGGCATCTCGGGGATAATTACCCTATGCGCCCTATCGACCAGGGATTCGACGAATCGTTGATGCACCTTGGAGGAGGAATGGGCCAGCCCGGTGATATAACAACATGGCCGCAACGCGACAGCAGTTATTTCGACCCTGTTCTGTGGCATAATGGTAAAAAGGAAAAACATAACGGATACTGCTCCGACATATTCACTTCTGCTGCGATCGCTTTCATGGAAGAAAACCGCAACAGGCCTTTTTTCTGCTATCTCGCTTTCAATGCTCCTCATACCCCCCTCCAGGTGCCTGAAGAATATTACAATATTTACAGGGATACAGATCCCTCACAGGGTTTTGAAGACGACAGAAGACCTTTTCCTGAAATGACAGAAAAGGACAAGGAGGATGCCCGCAGGGTATATGCAATGGTCACAAACATTGACGATAATATTGGCAGGCTCATGAAGAAGCTCAATGAAACAGGTGTTGCAGATAATACTGTTGTGATATTCATGACCGACAACGGACCTCAGCAGAGACGTTACAACGCCGGTCTGCGTGGACTGAAATCATCAGTTTACCGCGGAGGGACACATGTGCCCTTCTGGATCAGGTATCCTGCTTCGGGGATCAAAAATAAGGATATTGATTATTTATCAGCCAACATTGATGTTCTTCCCACAATTGCGGAAATATGCAATGCAGAGGTACCCGCCGGAATAAAACTGGACGGAATTAACCTCCTGCCTGTTATAAAAGGTGAAAATCAGGAAGGTGCTGACAGGACATTGTTTTTCTACTGGACAAGACATTCACCTGAATTGTATACAAATATTGCATTGCAGAAGGGGCGGTTCAAACTTGTAGGTAATACAGACTTTGATGCGTCTGCTGAAGAATTCCAGTTGTTTGATATTGACGATGATCCGTATGAACAGAATGATATCATGAAGGAAGATCCTGAAAGAGCGACTGAACTTAAAAGAGAACTCGATCTGCTGTTTTCTGATCTGGCTGCTTCAAAGAACCTTAGCGACCGTCCGTTTATTGAAATCGGAACTGGTCATGAGAATCCGGTGATCCTTGACAGAAACGATGCCGATGGGCAGTGGGGTATATGGGAGCAGGAAGAGATATATGGTTTCTGGAGGGTCAGGATTATCGAAGGTAGCTATAATATGCGGTTTAAATTTATTAAACCCGTTGCGGCAGGTGGTAAAATGATGGTTGAAACAGGAGGATTTATCAGCCAGATGAAGAATGAAACAGATGAAACTGATCTGATTGAAATGAAAAATGTCTACCTTCCTTCTCTGAAATGTGATTTCGTTCCTTTTTATCTGAAAGGAGGTAAAAGGATTTTCCCCCTGTACGTTGAAATTGAAAGGAATGAGTGAAAATTTATAAGACATTAACCTTTAAGAATGATTTTAAAGCAATTAACAAATTATTTTATTGATGAAGACTTCATGGTTTTATCTGATCATTCTGCTGCCTTTATTTTGCCTTTCGTGCAAAAGGCAACCTGAAGGCCCTTTTTTCGGAAACGGCTTCCACAACGGATGGGCCGATCAGAATTCTGTTGTCATCTGGACAAGACTGACCAGAACACCTGAAATGAACCGTACAGGGCCGAAATTCCTGATTCCCACGGCACAGGAACACAGAAAGCTCGACAAGCTTGCCAATCCCGATTCGATTTATGCGGCCCAGATACCTGCAGGATACACCCTCGACCAGATGGAAGGTGCATGCCCCGGAATGGAAGGAGAAGTGAGGCTGGTCTGCTATCCTCTCAGAAAACCTGAGGAGAGGACAGAAATAGACTGGCAGCCCGTTGATATCAATAAGAACTATACCATACAATGGAAATTAAGCGGTTTGCATCCAGATACAAAATATGTTGTTGAACTCGAAGCAAGAAGATCAGGTAAAACAGAAGTTTCTGCAGCTGTTTCAGGCTCTTTTCGTATACCCCCTGATTCGGATTCCGTAAGAGTGATAAATTTCTGCGTAGTGACCTGTCACGATTATCCTCGCAGGGATGATACTCTGAACGGCCATAAAATTTACAGGTCCATGCTCCAGCCTTTCCCTGATTTCCTTGTGCACACGGGAGATGTAGAGTATTACGATAAGCCGGATCCATTTGCCCTTACGGAAGAACTAATGAGGTTTAAATGGGACAGGATCTTTGCACTCCCTTATCAGCGTGATTTTTACAGGCAGGTGACGACCTATTTTATGAAAGATGACCACGACGTGCTCAGAGATGATGCATTTCCGGGAATGAAATACGGAACCGTGGAGTGGGAGAGAGGACTTGAAATATTCGACAAAGAACAGTTTCCTTCAAATGATCCGCCATATAAGACCATACGATGGGGTAAAGACCTCCAGATATGGATAATGGAGGGGAGGAATTTCAGGAGCCTTAACAGCGACCCCGACGGCCCCGGCAAGACTATCTGGGGTAAAGAGCAGAAAGAGTGGCTTTTCACAACCCTGAAAGAATCAGATGCCACATTCAGGCTGATAATAAATCCTGCACCTATACTCGGACCTGACCGCGATAGCAAGAAGGATAACTATTCAAACAGCATATTCAAATATGAGGGTGACGAGATAAGGAACTTTCTGAAGCAGTTCGATAATGTTTTTATCTGCAACGGCGACCGCCACTGGCAGTATGTGACCAATATACCGGGCACTACTCTCTGGGAATTCAGTACCGGAGCGGGTTCTGACTCACATGCAGAAGGCTGGAAACAGAGTGACGTCAGACCGGAACACAGATTCCTCAGGGTCAAGGGAGGATATCTGAGAGGCACTGTCTCGCGTGAAGAAGATAAGGCCATAATCAGATTCCAGCATTGTGATGTAGACGGAAATGTTGTTCATGAAGAACAGTTTGCCAGGAAATTAACCGATTGAAAACATAATAATTTTAAAGAAATGAAACCGAAAATTCCATTTGTTGTCTTGTTGATGACACTTACCCTGTCAGTATCATTGCCCCTGAAGCTTTTTTCACAAACCAGGAAAAGCAAAGCTAAAACCGTTGAAGTTAAAAGCCCGGTTCCCGACGGGACAGAAAGAGTAAAACTGTTTTCGGAGCATGAAAAGATGCGTGAAGCATCTCCATGGAAAGAACTTCACTGGCAATACATAGGGCCCACAAATATCAGCGGGAGATGTACTGATGTTGAAGCTGTATCACCGCGCGGCAGCCAGTATGTTATCTGGGTTGGATCGGCCAGCGGCGGCGTATGGAAATCGGTTAACGAAGGGACAACCTTTGAACCTGTATTTGACAAGATGTCTACTGCATCGATCGGAGATATAGCTATCGACCCTGATAATACAGAAACTGTATGGGTAGGAACGGGTGAGGCAAACATCTTCAGAAGCTCAAATTCCGGATGCGGTGTCTTTAAAACAACCGACGGAGGGAAGACATGGGAACTCAAAGGCCTTGAAAACACACATACCATTGCAAGAATAAGAGTTGATCCTTCCAATACAGATATTGTTTATGTGGCTGCTACAGGACATGAATGGACGCCTAACGAAGACCGCGGGCTTTACAAGACTACCGACGGAGGACTTACCTGGAGCAAAGTGCTTTATATCGACTCAAATACAGGGGTTTCAGATGTTGTGCTCGATCCCCGTAATCCTCAGACAGTCTATGCCACAACGTGGGAGAGAATGCGTCTGAAATGGAATGACCCCAGAACATACGAATCAACACGCCATTGCGGGGTATGGAAATCTGCCGACGGAGGAATTACATGGAAACAGATCAATGAAGGCCTGCCTGCCCCTCAGCACAGAGGCCGTATAGGTATAGATCTCTGTCTGTCCAACCCTGATGTGTTGTACATCCTTGTCGATAATTACGAAATTGCACGTAAGGCTGAACCCGGCGCCCTCGATTCGTACGGAAGACAAAGGAAGGATGTAATAAAGGGAGCAACTATTTACAGGTCGGATAATGCAGGTACAACATGGAAGCAGGTAAGCGGACTTACCGATGAGACAAGGGCATATATGGAACGTCATTCATCAACCTATGGCTGGGTTTTCGGACAGATACGCGTCGATCCAAATGATGAGAATACCATCTATTCCCTTGGTATCCAACTCCACCAGTCCACCGACGGTGGAGCCACCTTCAGGTCCCTGAGAGGCCCTCATGCCGACCATCACGGACTATGGATAGATCCTGCCAACGGCAACTACATCCTGAATGTCCAGGATGGGGGGCTGACGATATCTTATGACAAAGGAGTCACCTGGAAATACCCGATACAGGAACTGCCCCTGGCGCAGTTTTATAATGTTGCCTACGACTTCAGTGTTCCATTCAGGGTTTTCGGATCGATACAGGACCATCATAGTTTTTACGGTACTGTAAACCTTTCGGCAGGAAGAAACAGGGTCAGACCGGTTGAGTTTACAAATACTCTTGGAGCAGAAGGAACAACCCATGCGATCGATCCGACTGATAACAATACTGTTTATGCAAGCACCTTCTACGGCGCCCTGGCACGCGCTGAAATTGCCAATTATCCTTCAGGAAGAAAACAATTGCTTCCTCCACGTTACAGGGAAGAAGCCCCGTTAAGAGGTCAGTGGGTGGCACCCACAATTATCTCCCCTCACAACCCGGATATAATCTATCATGGTATGCAGTATGTGATGATGTCGCGCGACAGGGGCAACACATGGGAAATTATCAGTGATGATCTGACTTTCAACGATCCTTCAAAAATGGGGGACATCAACTATCAGACCATCCAGACAATTGACGAATCTCCCCTCAGGGCAGGACTGATATATGCAGGTACAGACGACGGGCGTGTGTGGAGGACAAAAGACTTCGGAAAGACCTGGAGTGAAATTAGAAGCGGCATGGTGCCTAAAAGATGGGTCTCACGTATCGTGGCTTCAAGGTATGACCTGGGAACTGTATATATGACCCAGACAGGAAGAAGGGATGATGATTTCCAGGTTTACATCTGGAGATCGACGGATTTTGGTGATACATGGGAAGATATTTCCGGAAACATCCCTGTAGGACCAGTTAACGTCATAAGAGAAGACCCTGTAAAAAAAGGAATCCTGTATGCCGGAACAGATGCTTCTGTGTACATCAGCACCGACAACGGTGTCAGATGGGAAGTCCTGGGAGATCTGCCATATGCCTATGTGCATGATCTGCAAGTACATCCCCGCGACAATATGATCATCATAGCTACTCACGGCAGGGGAATGTTTGTTCTGGATGCAAACAGCATTAATGAAAAGGACAGAGCCAGACGCTATTAAGAATATGAGGAAGGGAATACTAAACACGTTCGTACTGGCAGGCAGTCCGCTGTTATTACTTTCTTCCTGTACAAAAAAGAATGCAGAAAATCCCAATTTCATAGTTTTCATCGCCGATGATGTAAGCCGTGACGATATAGGATGCTACGGCAATGCAGTGGCTAAGACTCCTAATATTGACAGACTGGCAGCCAGCGGAATTAAATTTAACAATATGTTCCTGACAGCCAGCTCGTCGAGTCCGAGCCGGAACAGTATAATAACAGGAAGATATCCTCATAATACAGGAGGGTCTGAACTTCATTCCACACCTCCTGACCATATGGTTGCCTTTACTGAAATATTGAAAGAGAAAGGTTATCATACTGTGCAGGCAGGAAAATTTCACATGGGACCCTATGCCAGGAGAGGTTTTGATGATATCAATGATAACTCGAAACTTAATGGTGACGGAGGAGAAGCACTCTGGTTAAAATGCATGAAGGACCGACCCCCGGAAAAACCATTCTTAATGTGGTTTGCCTCCTACGATGCACACAGGATATGGGGACCGAATGAGTTTACGGGAACCCACAATCCTTCAGCAATTACACCGCCATTTTATCTTGCCGGCGGCGAGGGAACAAAAGAAGACCTTGCAAAGTATTACGATGAGATCCACAGGTTTGACCATTACATCGGTCTTGTTTACGAGGAACTAATTCAACAAGGTGTCGCCGATAATACATTTATTATCATCATGGCTGATAACGGAAGGCCTTTTCCACACAGCAAAACAAGGGTTAACGACAGGGGCCTGAGGACACCCTTCATAGTTCACTGGCCTGCTGGCAGAGGTCATAAACCGCAGGAATGCACAGCCCTGCTAAGCGCAATCGATATAGCACCCACAATACTTGAACTGGCTGGCGCTGAAATACCTGAACATATTCAGGGGTGCAGCTTCACCTCGTTGCTGCATAGACCTTCCGAAGGATTCAGGAACTATGTATTCGCAGAACATAACTGGCATGACTATGAAGCTCATGAACGGATGGTTCGTTCAGATAAATTCCTTTACATACTTAACTCGCGACCGCAGTTTCCACAAACGGGACCTGCTGACGCTATTTCAAGTCCGTCATTCAGGGAACTGGACAGCCTCAGACAGATAGCCGGACTAACATCTTTTCAGTCGGACATCTTCATAGCTCCCCGTCCTTCCGAAGAATTTTACGATTGTGATTCTGACCCCGATCAGTTTGATAATATTGCTGATAATCAGGATCTCTCAGAGGTGAAAAATGAAATGAGCAAAATACTTAAGGAATGGATGCAGGAAACGGGTGACAATATCCCTGACAGTATTACGAAAGACTGGTACGAAAGGGTGCCAGGTAATGTCAAAACAAAATATCATAGTATCCGCGGGGAACCTGTCGACAGGAAATTCAATGCAACATTAATAAATAACAAAGGGATGTTCTGATGAAAAAACTTGCCGGTATGATACCTTTGCTTTTGGCCGGAGGAACAACATTTGGACAGGAAGCACCAAACATAGTCTTTATTCTTGCAGATGATATGGGATGGAAGGACCTGGCATGCTATGGAAATAAGTTTACCGAAACACCTAATATAGATTCACTTGCAGCCGGTGGCATAAGATTCACCCAAGCATACGCTGCATGCCCTGTAAGCTCTCCCACAAGAGCTTCGATCATGACAGGTAAATATCCGGCAAGACTTCATCTTACGAATTTTATTGCCGGCAACCGGACTGATCCTTCTTCTCCCGTTTTGCCTGCATCATGGAAACCATATCTTGAAGCAAGGGAGCTTACTATTGCCGAACTTCTAAAGAGCAAGGGCTATGCAACCGGCATGGTTGGGAAATGGCACCTCGGGGGACACGATTCGATAGCTCCCTGGAGCCAGGGATTCAGCTTCACGAGGATGATAGGGAAAAACGGACTTGATTATTATAATTATTCGATATTTATTGATAGTTATAAAAATGAGCTCTTCGATAAAGGCACTGAATATCTGACAGATAAACTGACTGATTACGGAGTCGAATTCATAAGCCGTAACAGCGATAAACCATTTTTCCTTTACCTTGCCTATTCAGCCCCTCATGTAGTAATTGTGCCCCGCTCTGATAAACTGATGAAATATTTCAGGAAATACGGGCAGTCGGAAGAGAAGTTCAATCCTTACTATTCTGCAATGGTTGAAAGTATCGACGATGGTGTTGGAAGAATTGTTGCGGCACTGAAGAAGAACAAGCTGTTCGGCAACACAATTATTATCTTCACAAGTGATAACGGCGGCCTTGGTATGGATGAGCTGGGACCGACACCAACTTCGGTTCTCCCATTAAGGAAGTGGAAAGGACATGTATATGAAGGAGGTGTAAGAGTGCCTGCAATTATCTCATGGCCGGGTAACATAGAGGCGGGAAAGATTTCAGACAAATATTTCAGTTCGATCGATTATCTCCCTACTTTGTGTGACCTCACAGGAATTAAACAGCTGCCGGGGAATGTTGATGGCATAAGCCTTAAAGATTTTCTGCTTGACGGAGAGGACATAGTTTCTGAAGAAAGGTCATTATTCTGGCATTACCCCCACTTCTCGAACCAGCTGGGCCGGCCTGCAGGAGCGGTCAGGCTTGGCGATTATAAGCTTGTGGAGAGCTACGAAACCGGTAAACTGGAGCTTTTCAACCTTAAAGATGACATTTCGGAGTCGCAGGATCTTTCTGAAAAGATGAAGGCAGAAACACTGGAAATGCATAAGCTGCTGGTTGACTGGAGAAGAAAGGTGAATGCCAATATGCCTGTGCCAAAGGTAGAAGTAAAAAAATGATACCTGTGACACTCCCCTCCCAGGAGGGGAATCTAAAAAGAAAGATTGATGAATTTTGTAAAGAATTATGACTTCCAATCCCCGGAGGATATTACATTCCCACTTCCCTGACAAAAACATAAACAAATTGAGAAACAATTTCATAAAACACAATCATCCGATCCTGAAAATAACAAAAACCAATACAGAAAATGTATGCTGCAATGAACTCCTCCAGAACCTTCTTGTTAGCCCTTACTGCTGCTATGACCGCCTGCACCGGACCGACGAAAAACTCTGGGCAAAATATAGTAATTATCCTTGCCGACGATATGGGCTGGGGCGATGTTAACGCCAACGGCAATGAGCTTATAAACACCCCCGTACTAGACAGGCTTAAATCCGAAAGCCTGAGTTTTGACAGATTTTACGTCTGCCCGATTAGCGCTCCCACCCGTGCTGAAATGCTTACAGGAAGATATTTTCTCAGAACGGGGGTCTCTTCTGTTACCAGGGGTTATGAGAACATGCGGACAGAAGAGGTGACAATAGCTGAGGTACTAAAGGATAACGGTTATAAAACAGGATGTTTCGGCAAATGGCATAACGGCCGTTACTGGCTTCAGCATCCTAACAGGCAGGGTTTCGATGAATACGTAGGTTTTCCTGTCGGCCATCTCGGGTATTACTTTGACGCTTTCTTCCTTCATAACGACGAAGAGAAAAAATCGGAAGGCTATACAAGCGACTATTTTACAACGCAGGCCCTTGATTTCATCGAACGAAACAAAGACAATAAGTTTTTCTGCTATGTCCCTTACAATGTTCCTCATTCCCCGTTTCAGGTTCCTGAGGAGTATTTTGACAAATATATTTCAACCGGACTTGATTCAACTTTATCCTCCGTTTACGGGATGGTTGAGAACATGGACTTCAATATTGGCAGGATACTGCAAAAGCTTAAAGACATGGACCTTGAAGATAATACTATCGTTATTTTCTTTTCTGATAACGGCCCGAATACAGAAAGATACAATGGAGGTATGAAAGGACGAAAAGGATCTGTGGATGAAGGAGGTGTAAGGGTGCCATTCTATATCAGGTGGCCGGGCCGGATAAATCCGGGGTCTGTGTCGCAGCTTGCACAGGATATAGATATCATGCCTACCCTGCTGGAAATGTGCAGGTTGAAATATGACCCCATACACCCTTTCGACGGGATCGGGTTATGGGATGTGATAAAAGGGAAAAAACAACCTTTCGATCGCCTGATATTTTCCCGACAGGGAAACCAGAATCTTGCTAACTGTAACAGCTCGGTCCGCAATGATCGTTACAGGCTTGTTCTTACAAGAAAAGACACACTCCTTTATGATATGATCGACGATCCCGGACAGAAAAAGGACATCTCAGGATCAGAAGATGAGACGACACTTTCTTTGCTGGCAGAACTTGAAAAACACAACAGGGAACTTATTTCGGCATATGTCCCTGTGACTACAATTGAAGCAGGCTTCCCCGGTGAAAAAAGCTTTACACTGCCAGTACAGGATGCGGCACTATCAGGGAAGATAAAATATTCAAGCATACATCCTAACCAGTCTCACACGGAGAACTGGATACAGGAAGGAGATTCGGTGTCATGGTCGCTGCTTATTCATACTGCCGGGTCATACAAAGCCGAAATTCAGTATGGGTGTTCTGAAGATCAGACCGGAAGCTGTTTTATCCTACGTGCGGGTACTTCTGAAACGAATTTTTCGATTACAGAACCGTTTGATTCACAAATACTTCCTGAGCGTGATTATGTGAAGCGGAGCGAATCGGTTGAAAGAACCTGGGCATGGATGGAAGCAGGTTACATTGATCTCAGGGAGGGAGATCAGAGAATCAGTATCATTCTGAAGGAAATAAAAAATAAGGAAGCGGGACTGATAAAAGCCATAAAGCTGACTCCGGTAGATCAGGCTATGGAGCCTCCCTACCCTCAGAGCAAAGTGATATCAGGTGTCAGTGTCGACTGGTCAACACACCAGCGTCATGCGCAGGGATCTGACAATTTCCAGCTTACATGGGCAGATGACGACCATCAATACGGTATATGGGGTGATGGTGATGGTTTCGCCGGTACATCAGGAAAATACCGGGTTTCGATGGGGGTTGCCCGGATTGAAGGAGGTTTTGAAGAATATAAGGGCTTCGACAGGTATGGTCACAGGGAGAGTTCGGAGCATGAGGCAATAGTCACGGGCAAGAGCTGGGGAATGGTAAGTGTTAAGGGTAATCTCTATGCATGGATCCATCCTGATAAACCAGGAGCCTGGGGAAGCTGGGAATTTCATCATAATGAGGCACGACTCCATAAGTCGGAGGACAAAGGTGCTTCGTGGCAGCCAGCCGCATGGGCATTTACGATTGACGACGGACTTGCTGGAGGGAACATACTTCAGTTCGGGAAGGACTATTCGGGATCGCGTGATAAATATGTATATCATTATATGTCGTCTCCTGAGATATATCGCGACACTTCTGGCAATGCGACCGAGCTGATGGTACCCGGAAAGATATTCCTTCTGCGTGTGCACCACGACAGACTGATGGATAGGCAGGCATACGAATTCTTCTCAGGAATGAGAAATGGCAAACCTGGATGGACCGGAGACATTAAACTTAGGCAGCCGGTTTTTTCTGACAACAAAGGTGTTGGAACACCGGTAGGGATAAGCTATAATGCCGTTCTGAAAAGGTATATACTGACAACACAGCATGCAAAGCCCCATGCAGGGATGCTCGGCATATTTGAAGCGAAGGAACCCTGGGGGCCATGGTCAACAATATCATATTTAACTGAAGATTCATGGTTCGGCCACGACAATCCCGAAGCAGTGCCACGCAACTGTTTCTTTTGGTGCTTTCCGACAAAGTGGATAAGCGATGACGGACGGTCCGCAACCATGGTTTTTACCGGAGGTGGCAGGGGCAAAAACAACGATTCTTTCAATACTGTAAGAATTGAATTCATGAACCCCTGAATTACTTTCCGGAAGCGAAAATACAGTACTGGTACATTAGTGCATTCGTGGCTTTTATTTTTGCCACTAATGCACGAATTTCACTTCTGAGATATTAGTGCATTCGTGGCAATATTTTTTGCCACTGATGCACGAATTTCACTTCTGAGATATTAGTGCATTCGTGGCAATATTTTTTGCCACTAATACACGAATGTCAGTTCTGAAGTATTAGTGCATTCGTGGCTTTTATTTTGCAACTAATGCACGAATTTCACTTCTGAGATATTAGTGTATTCGTGGCAATATTTTTTGCCACTAATACACTAATGAAAAAATGAGTTAAATAAAAGAAACCTGAGATTACAGGACAATCCTTTTATAGTTTAATTTCAGTTCTCCGAAATTCACTATCAGTGCAAGTTTATTTCCAGATACTTTTAGATAATTAATAGCCTGAGCAATAAATTCATCTGCAATCCCTGAAACACCTTTTATCTCAAGAATAATTTTATCATAGACCACAAAATCTGCAAAAAATCGATGTGGAAGTATTACTTCTTTGTAGCGGATTGAATATTCCTTTTCTCTTTCATAATAGATGCCTGCTTTTTTGAATTCGTATTCAAGAGCATCTTTATATACGATCTCAAGGAACCCGGGACCAAGATTATTATGGACTTCAAAGCATTTCCCGATGATAGAAAAACATTCTTCCTTATATATCAGTTCGCTCATGATAATATCATTATTCAATACTAAATATAGGAATTATTATTGCATTAGTGGCTTTTATTTTTGCCACTTATGGGCGAATGTCACTTCTGAGATATGAGTGTATTCGTGGCTTTTATTTTGCCACTAATGCACGAATGTTACTTCTGAAGTATTAGTGCATTCGTGGCTTTTATTTTTGCCACTAATACACGAATTTCACTTCTGAGATATTAGTGCATTCGTGGCAATATTTTTTGCCACTAATACACGAATGTCAGTTCTGAAGTATTAGTGCATTCGTGGCTTTTGTTATATGTTTAACAATTAAAATTTTACCCAGACAGGATGCCTGTCAAGCTCTTTCTTTAAGAACACATATGATTCTCTCTCTTTCACGGATAGTGAATCAGTGTTTAGCGGCCTGGTCTCCAGTATGTCATCTGAAAGGTCAAAAAACCTTCCATCCAGATATAATTTGTGCTCTAATGTCCTGACAAACTGGTTTCGGTTTACGCTGTTGTTACCCCAGCGCGGATCATAATGAACTGAAAGAGTCTTTCTCGGTTCATATCCACTGCCGGTAAGCAGCCTGTAAAAGCTATGTCCGTCACATTCTACCTCCTTTCCTGCAATATCGGCTAAAGTTGCGAAGAAATCACTGAATTCGATCAGTCCGTCATATACTGAGCCTTTTTCAACATAAGCCGGCCAGCATAAAATTAGCGGAACGTGAGTACCGGCATCTTTTGTATTGCCTTTTCCTCCGCGGATTATCCCTGTTTTAGTACGGGAATAAATTGCTGTGGCAGTACCATTATCACCTGTGAAGATTAAAAGTGTATTTTTCCCCAGATCCAGCTCTTTTAGCTTATTGACAATCCTGCCTACATTCCTGTCAGCATAGCTCACCATATCTTTAAAGTATGCAGTGTCTTTTTTATACCGGTTTTCTGCTGCTTCCCAGTCATCAGATAAGGGCGTCGGAACGAAGGGATCGTGCACCAGTGCCATCGGATAATACACAAAAAAGGGCTGGTCTTTTTTCCTTTCAATGAAATCCAGTATATAATCTGCAAAGATATCAGGACCATAATCGTCCTGACCGGTTGCCAGTATCCTGCCGTTTTGTTCGATAAGGGGTTTTGAGTACCTCTCTCCTTCACTCCGGGCTTTTGTATACTGCCAGAGGCAATATTCGTCAAATCCAAATTTATGTGTACGTGTTGTGTCGTTCCAGTATGGAATTTCCTCTTTATATGAAATCCCGTTCAGCTGCCACTTCCCTGCGATGCATGTTGAATATCCGGCTTCCCTCATAAGGTTGCCGAAGGTGTACTGGCCATTTGCTAAATGGTCAAAATAATCATAGTTCCTGTAATTGTATAAGCCTGTCATGAGCTTTACCCTCGAAGGTGTGCTGAGAGGTTGCGAGTGACACTGCCCGAAAAGCATACCCTGAGAAGCCAGGGAATCAAGTACAGGGGTTCTGTACGATGTGCTTCCGTAGCATCCCAGACATTCGTATCCCATGTCGTCTGCCATTATCAGGATTACATTGGGAGGAATTTTATCGCCTGTCCTGTTACAGCACGTCAACGCCAGGGTTGCAAGGAAAAATGGTGTAAAAGTTTCATGTTTCATACTATTTTAACAGTTTGGATTTTATAGCTTTGAAATGACATTCAATTTATAAATAATTTATGAAAAAGAGATTTCATTCTGATTTTGTTCCGGCTATTGGGACTCTTTTACTGGCAGTTACCGGCTGCTCATCGGAAAGACCGTCAGAAAAGCCTAATTTAATTCTGATCCTTGCCGATGATATGGGTTATTCCGACCTGGGATGTTTCGGTTCGGAGATCAGAACTCCTAACCTTGACAGGCTGGCAAAACAGGGATTGCGGATGACGCAGTTTTATAATGCTTCCAGAAGCTGCCCCACCAGGGCTTCCCTGCTCACAGGTCTCTATCAGCACCAGGCCGGAGTGGGAGATATGGTAAGTAATCTTGGTTACCCTTCATATCAGGGTTACCTTAATGATAAATGTGCAACCCTTGCTGAAGCCCTTAAAATAGCGGGTTATAATACATACATGTCGGGGAAATGGCATGTGGGCAAAAGGGAAGGCGTCCATCCTCTCGACAGGGGATTTGACCGTTTCTTCGGACTTATTGACGGAGGGGGCAGCTATTTCAGAAGGATAGCCTACAGGCCAAATAATCCTGTACCTCTCTGGACCAATGAGAGGGAGGAATACTGGCCACCCGATTCAGGCTTCTATCTTACCGACGCAATAACCGATCATGCTCTCAGATTCATTGAAGATGGTCTGAAAAGTACGGAACCCTTCTTCCTGTACCTGGCCTATACAGCCCCTCACTGGCCTCTTCATGCACTGCCGGAGGACATTGAGAGATACAGGGGAAAATACCTTTCTGGCTGGGATGAACTGAGAAAAGAAAGATACAACAGGATGCTTCAGATGGGTATAATCGATCCATCAATGAAGCTGTCACCCCGTGATGAACGTTCGCCTGACTGGAATACTCTTTCAGATGAGCAGAAACAACTCTGGGACCTGAGGATGGCCGTCTATGCTGCCATGATTGACCGCATGGATCAGAATATCGGCCGTGTCGTTAACAATCTGGCAGAATCGGGGGAACTCGACAATACACTAATAATCTTTATCTCCGATAACGGCGGATGCCATGAGTCGACAAAGAATCAGGCAGCATTCCTGAAGGTGACGGGTGAAACGGGTACCCCCGATTCATTTGACGCCTATGAGTACCCATGGGCAAATGCCAGCAACACCCCTTTCAGGATGTTCAAGCACTGGGTTCACGAAGGGGGTATATCAACACCATTTATCGCCTTCTGTCCCGAGATGATAAAAGGAGGCATGGTATCATCGCAAACAGGTCATATAATCGATATAATGCCAACACTGTTAGATGCCGCAGGCGGAGAATATCCTGAAGAGATAAGGGGGAATGATGTTCCTCCCATGGAAGGGATCAGCCTATTGCCTGTCTTCAAGGGCAAAGCACTGAAAAGGAAGGCCCCCTTATTCTGGGAGCATGAAGGTAACAGGGCTGTAAGAGACGGAGACTGGAAGCTGGTTTCGGCTTACGACTATTCGAAAAAGCAATTTAAATCGTGGGAGCTTTATAACATAAAAAATGACAGGTCGGAACTTAAAGATCTGAGTGAAGAATTCCCGGAACAGAAAGAAAAGATGATAATGCAATTCAATAGTTGGAGCGAAAGGGCAGGGGTTGTTTCAAAGAAAATTATCGACAGTAAATAAACCTGACATTATATAACGGCACCAGAATAATTATCGCGACATCCTAAGCCGATCAGCGGCTTAAAGGGAAACTGAAGATAATCTGATAACCTATATTTATTATTTGCAGAAATGACAATAATTTACTATCTTTAATAGAATATTCATTTAGTCAATGAACAGTCCGGAGGTCAGGAAATTCATCAGAAAACATAGTTCTCTTTTTTGGTATACACCTGTTGATAAAAAAGATGATATCAGTAATGAGCTTTTAGTGGAGACAATCCTAAACTATGGTTCTCTGGACGATATAAATGATCTTTTCAAGATTCTTGGACTAAAAGAAGTGGCACGGATCTTTATGAATGCGGAAGGCCGAAAGAGGTTAAATTACTACCCTGAGGTATACAACTTTTTCAGTTTATATTTTAAGAAGTATGCACAAAGAGATACTTTCAAAAGAACAGAATGAACTCTTACCATTGGTAAAGCAATTCAGGAAGGAATTCTATCTTGTTGGAGGTACAGCTATTGCATTGCAGATCGGCCATCGAAGGTCAATCGATTTTGACCTGTTTAAGTTTTCATCTATCAGGCCTAAGCGGATATTGTCGAAGATTGTTTCAGCAGATATTCCATTCTCCGTCACAAGGAGAGTTCAGGAGCAACTCAACGTGACTATCAATCAGGTAAAGTTAACTTTCTATGAGTATCCATTTGATATTGAATCTAATATTGAATTAGAGGATATACTAAGAATGCCATCATTAATCGATCTTTCTGCGATGAAAGCATATGCACTTGGCCGTAGATCTAAATGGAAGGATTATGTTGACTTTTATTTCTTGCTGAAAGATCACTTCACTCTAAATGAGATTTCTGCACAGGCAGAAAAAATATATGGTCAATTATTTTCACCTAAACTTTTCAGGGCGCAATTATGCTATTTTAATGATATAGATTACATAGAATCGGTTGAATTCCTGGTACCTGAGCCTTCAGGTAACGAGATAAAAGATTTTCTCACCGACAAAGCCCTGGACCTGGGATTTCATTGATCCTTAGATTTTATTTTTCTGAAGCAACGAACAAGGATAAAAACTGGTCTTATGGAATATCCTGCAAATAAACCTCTATGAAAAACAGGTCATGGTTTCTCCTTTCAGCAGCCTTTTCTATATTCTCTGTCATTTCTTCAGCACAGATAGTTGAACCTTCCCATGCACGTAAGATAGCCGAAACCACATTCCCCGAACTGAGAAAGGGATCATCCGTTGGGACTATAAGCGGCGATTCGGCAATATTTGATGCGATGAACCAGCCTCTTCTGTATATTTTCACTGAAAGCAAGGGAGGTTTCATTGTGCTTTCTGCAGATAAGCGGACATTTCCTTTGCTGGGATGGGGCGATTCAGGATCATATTTATCCGACATCCCCGGATTACCTCCGGCTTTAAATGAGCTTATAGACAACTGGAAAGAGCAGATTGAGTATTGCAGATCAAAGAACCTGAGTCCCGGGGAGGCAATATCAGATATCTGGACCCGGCTGGAAAATGGTGAGGCTCCCGGCCTCTCAGGCACAAAGGATGTTCTTCCTCTTCTGGCTACAAAGTGGAGCCAGGGCTGCGGATATAACGCTTTATGCCCTGCCGATGTTTCAGGTCCCTGCGGACATGCAGTTACAGGTTGTGTGGCCACGGCAATGGCCCAGGTTGTAAGGTATAACGAACATCCTCTTAGCGGGACTGGGAGCAAATGTTATACCTCTGCTCAGTATGGTGAGCTATGTGCCGACTTTTCAGACGGGATTTACGATTATGCTGCCATGACCAATACTTCTGGAAACAGTGCTGTGGCAAAACTTATGTATCACTGCGGTGTTGCCGTATCGATGAATTACGGACCAACGTCTTCTTCGGCATATTCAGGATCGGTGGCAACAGCCATGAGGAACTGGTTCGACTATACAAACGGACTGATAGTCAGCAAGAGTGCCTATCCTGAAGCGAACTGGGAGAATATGCTCAGAAATGAACTGGAGGATAACAGACCTGTATATTACAGTGGGAGAAACACTTCAGGGCATGCCTTTGTAATCGACGGATACCAGGAAACAAATTATTTTCATGTAAACTGGGGCTGGGGAGGCTCATATAACGGCTATTTCTATCTCAGCAGTCTGAGTCCGGGAAGCATGGATTTCAGTAACGGACAGCAGGCCATAGTCGGAATGATACCTTCTGTTGAGTTTACAGGTCCTGATTTCGGTTCTGCTATAAGTATCGGATGTAAAAATCCGATTGCAGGAGACCTTGCATCAGGAATTGCTGTCTCTAACTATTATGGAAATACCTATCCTGCAGCTTTGGGAAAAGAGCAGATTTATTCATTTACCACATCATTACCGGGAAGGATTACAATTAAAATCAATGATCAGACATCGCCGGTATATACTTTTCTCCTTGATCATCCATGCAGGGATTCACTTGTGACATACGGACTGAACGGGCTGGTTGAAGAGAATACGAGCCCGGGAACATACTATGTGGTTGTGGAAAGCCAGGACTGCTCTGAACCCCAGTATGTTATTGAAGTGATCTGTCCTACTGCTGATGCAGACCTCGACATACAGACTGCGACAGTAAATCCTTCTTTTGTGGAGTCTTTACAGAGAAACGTGGCACTGACGGCGACAGTAAAAAATATCGGCAATTCTGCGTCGGCTGCCTGTGCCATCGAGTTTTACATATCACCAGATGATAAACCTGACAATGGTATAGATTCACTGCTGGGAAGCATGGAAGTTCCGGCACTTAATCCCGGCGCAGGTACAATTTTAAGCTGTGTTGTAGATATGCCTGACAGTCTTCTGCCGGGAATCATGTATATCCTGTTCGTTGCCGACAGGGAAAACATCATTCCAGAGGCTGATGAAGAAAATCGTTTTACTGTACCGGTAACTGTGCCGGATACCGGAAAGCTGGATTGTTCCTCTTCTTACGGACTGACAGATGAAAAATGGCATTATGGCAACACCTCTTCTGATGGAATAAACACTGTTGAAAGATGGTCGCAGGCGTATGAGTTAACAGGGCCTGAGGTGATACATGATTTTACTTCACCTTATAACGGTATAATGAGACTTTCATTTGTCGATAAAAGTCCCGGCATTTTGTATGCCATGCTGCTTCCGGTATGTAATGAGAATACAGTGGAAAGGTCGCTGAGAGTTTATAGTCTTACTGACACGCTGGTGTCGGAAGACTTTTATGTTATAGCCGGGATACAATATTATATTGTTGTCGACGGAGACAATGGTGCATCAGGAGATTACGGACTGTATGTCGATTTTCCGGGACAGTGCCCAGGTCCCGTAATTGAATATTGGGGTAATACTGATCACTGTGAGGGAGATCCGTGGCCGGAATTATGGACATCGTATGGGTACACCAACTACCAGTGGTTCAGGGATGGTCTGGCTATTGACGGTGCAACGAGATCGAACTGTTCTGTTTCATGGCCGGGTTCATACCAGGTTAAAGTAAAGGAAAACGGATGTCTGGGAGCCTCAGAGCCATTAGTGGTAAGATCGGATGCCGCACCCGATACGGCACGTATTGTATCAAGTGACACTACTCGTTTTTGTCAGGGATCTTTGGCAACTCTGGATATTGAAAACCAGGTAGCTTTCCCTGTTAACTGGGCTAAAGACGGGATGCTTATTGAAGGGGCGCAGGGTAACAGTTACAATGCGTCTGAGACCGGAATTTATTCACTTTACACTATTAATGGTGTCTGCAGGGTGAAATCTGAAAACAGCATAGATGTCACTGTGGTGGAGCCTCCAGCTGATCTCGGAGAGAGGCTTCCTCTTCCTTCAGACAATGTCAGGTTCTTCGCTACATTTGATGAGGAGGAAGGTTACGAAGGAGGGATTACACAAAAATTCAGCATGGTAGGCTGGGATTATGAACCTGTCGACGACCGTTTCGGCGACTTCTGGAAGGCCAGGTATCTGCAGGGTGTGGACCAGAAGATGTATTGGTCTGAATATGATACAATACCTGAAGAATATACTATATCCCTGTGGTTTAAGACGGTGACATCTGACGGGGGAGTTATTGCAGGGTTTTACGATAATACCTGGGATCCGTCAAAGATGGAATCGCTGCTATGGATGTCGGATGACGGGAAGCTTCATTTCAGGTTGGGTAATGGTACAGAGCCTGTGGAAATATCGACATCAGGATCCTGGAATGACGGGGAATGGCATTGTGTGACGATACAACATCGTGGCGAAATGGTACTGGAGGTTGATGACGATCTTGAACGGATTCAATCTCCAGGTATTTGTACGAAAGATCTCTTTGCAGGATACTGGACCTTTGGTGGACCTGCGTTGCCAGCAGGTGTTCAGCAGGTACCAACGTCGATGCATTTTCAGGGGGCCCTTGATGATATTTTATGTCTTGACGAGGCATATGACCGTACCGCTTCCTGGATGGTACATCTGCCTGAGCTTGAGATTTCATTTAAGGATCCTGTCCCTGAGTGTATCCCCGCCACTGTCACTTTCAGGATACCTTACAGCCAGAGAGGTACGGAGTACAGGGTATGGGACCGGACGAGATCGTTGTGGGCACCTGTTTCTGTTGTCGGCGACGGAGGTATGGTTTTGTTTGGTGATGCCTCTCTGGAATTGGGGATGAATGAGTTTCAGATAGTGGCATCAGACCTGACCACTGGTTGTGAGAGGGTTCTTGATACGATTATGAGGGTGGATGTTGAGTCGGTATGTACGGTAATTTCAGATGGTCATGAAGATCTTACCCTGAGGGTGTATCCTGTGCCTTCAGACGATGTAGTATTTTTTGAGTGTGATGCCATAATAGAAGCCATAAGTATAACCGATATAGGCGGAAGGATAATATACAGGTCTGAGCCAGGCAGATATTTCTTGGATGTAAATTTGCAGGGGAATCCGGGGTCTGTATATTTCTATAAAATTTCTGTCAGGGGTAACAGGTTTATTACGGGGAGGCTAATAATCAGGTAACGATAAAGAGAAAATCAGAAGTCAATAATTATCAGATGAGAATCATTCTCTGAAAATATTTGTTCTCATAGGATCATTAATATCAGGAGGTTCTCACTGTCACGAGCATCCCATTCGCATAGGAGACTTAATACCCGGAAACAGTTTTTAACCCGGATAAAATTTATTATTACCAGGTATATTGATGTCTAATCCTTAATAAAAGGTATCCTCACGCTCCTGCATATACCAGCAACCCAAGTCCTATAAGATATGCCAGGAACATCAGTGCAAGAAGTATGTTGACATTTCTTTTTGCACCCCTGAATTCTTTCCAGATGAAGACTCCCCACAGGGCAGCAATAAGTGTAGCTCCCTGCCCCAGCCCGTATGATATTGCAAAACCGGCTTTCCCGGATGCAATAATACTCATAGCCATTCCAATGCACCAGATCACTCCTCCAAGTATCCCCGTAAGATGAACTCCGATACTTCCCCTGCCGTAATCACTGAAAGAAAGAGGCGGGCCTTCAATAGGCTTCTTCATCAAAATATAATTAAAAATGAAGTTGCTTGCAACTACACCGATTGAAAAGAAAAATACTGCAGAATAAGGAGTCAGCTTACCAGCTTCAGGAACCATAAAATCCGTAACCATGGAACTGGCAACAAACCTGTAGAAGAGCGACATTAAAACTCCGGCTGCAACCGAGAGAATTATCCCTTTGCCGGATACTCTCTGTTGCGATGAACTGTGTTTTTTGTACGCCACGGCATCAATAATTATTGCAGCAACAATCAGGGCCAGACCTGCAAACAGAATGACCGGATCACCTTTCGGGGTCGCAATGTAGTTTATTATCACACCAAGAGCCAGTGCTATTCCGACACCCACGGGAAATGCAACTGCCATCCCCGCTATCGCCATTGCAGCAACAAGAAGGATATTCGACGCGTTGAAGATAACTCCTCCAAGAAGGGAATTCAGAATATTTCCGGGATCTGCCTGTTTTATATCAGGGATAAAACTCCTTCCGTTTTCTCCTGTGCTTCCAAGTGTGAAACCCAGCAGCAAGGCAAAAACCAGAATGCCCAGGACATAATCCCAGTAGAAAAGCTCAAAGCGCCACGATTTGCCTGCCAGCTTTTGAGTGTTGCCCCATGAACCCCAGCATAGCATCGTTACAATGCAGAGTATTACTGCAAGTGAATAGGATTGAGGTATAAACATAGTTATATAATTTTAAGTGCCTAAAGTGCCTAAAGTACTTAAAGTACCTGGAATTATTAGTTGCCGGCAACGATTTCATCATTCAAACGAAAACTTAAATCCTTCGTTCTTCTTGGGTGCTGTCTTGAAAATGTTCGCTCCGGTTATGTACACGCGTGCACCTTCAGATTCAGGACGCTTTTCACCTTTTACTACTAGCTTTACCGTATGCTCACCGGGTTTGAGGTTCATGACATGCCAAATGCTTGCCGTATGTTGCTGTCCCGCAAGATAGTACCAGGTGTCGATTGTGCGGTGCTGGACTCCATCGACAAACACATCTGCAATCCCTCCATCTTTAAACCAGTTTCCTTCTATTGATATTCCCGTACCTGAAAAAGTCATCTCCAGAACATCATCTTTCCTGTCTGACCAGAGTGACTGATCCCTTACCTGTCCATTACTGCCTGTAACTTTCCTCGTCTGCCATTTACCCTTCTTATTCCAGATATTCTCATCGAAAACGGAAATCCTTTTGTCGAATACAACATTGGCAAAAGAAACCTCAAGTGGGGGTTCTGCCGGCTCCTGGCATTTTATCCTGATCTTCCTTTCCGCAACAGACCCACCCTCCTGTCCGATAATTTTGAGAGCATATTTATAAGTGCCTTCAACTGCCGAGTTGAAAGAATAGCTTGTATGTATAAACTTCGAGTCTCCGGCTTCCCTCACCGCGGTCTGCATCTCTTCAGGCAGACCGCTGAGTCCTTTGATGACACCTATCACTGCCATTGCGTTTGAGGGATTACAGTCAGAATCCTGTCCGCAGCGTGTCGATATTTCAAGAGTCTTCATCGGATCTCCTTCCCCGTATAGCAGCCCCATGGTAATATATGCCCCGTTAAGCTTGGCGTCGATGTTGAAAGTGGATCCTGCACCACATATATCAACATCACCCCACTTGTTTTCCAGTTCTTTCCAGGCTGCTTTCCAGTCGAGGGGATAGTGCCGGTGAAGAATGATGACATCCTTAATGATCCTGTAATAGTCACTCTTCGAAGGGATTGAGAGAAGGGCCCTATCAATTATAGCCGGGATGTCTGTTTCAAAGAAAGCTTCAGCATAGAGAGTAGCTACGAAGATGCCTCCATATAATCCATCCCCATAGTTCATTATCCTTCCTATCCGGTCGGCAATTTGTGATCCGGTTACCGGCATAGCGGGGCACATGAATCCTATATAATCAGCTTCTATCTGGAAATCAATATCATCGGCATGAATATTATATCCGGGAGTACCTGAAAGAGGTGCAAAGATGCTGTCGTACCAGTTTTTCCTTGCCTGCATATTAGCATGCCACAACCTGTAACCTGCCGTGGCGAACATCTCCTGGTATTTTTTTGAAGGAGCATCAATGCCGAAACTGTCCATCGCCATCATAAAAGTAAGCTGGACATAGATATCATCCTGTCCGAGACTCTTATTAACATCGGAGGGTGCCCATTTTATGGGGTCTTCATATATAACTCCCTGGGCTCTGAATTCGGTCGGGGCACCGTATGTAACCCCTATCATTTTGCCAGCCCAGCCTCCTGCAATTTTGTCTTTCAGTACTTCAGGCCTGATGGTTCTGAATGTTCCGGGCGTATTGTTACAGGAAATAAGAAGTGCATTAACAATGCAGAATGAAAGAATAGTAAGCAGATTTTTCATTTCTATGTTACTTTACCACGGAGTGTCGCAGAGTTAAAAGGAGTTTCACTGCTTCTCCTGATTTTGTGTGGTTATGCGATTTCATTTCTGAAGGGTGCTGATGCCTGGGCTCCCATCTTTGTTACTGACAATGCTGCTGCCTTGTTTGCAAACATCACTGCCTCACGGATTTCCATGCCTTCCGATAGTGCCACAGCCAGGGCTCCGTTAAAAACATCCCCTGCAGCAGTAGTATCGACAGCCTTTACTTTTACACCAGGCACTAACCCTGTAAAATCTTCAGTCTTTACCCATGCACCGTCTTCGCCAAGTGTTATAATCACATTCTCTACTCCTCTGTTTATGAGAATATCAGAAGCTTTCAGAGCATTCTCCGTGCCAGATATGGGAATGCCTGTCAGAATCTCTGCCTCAGTTTCATTGGGCGTAATCATCCAGATGTTCTCCAGAAGGTCATCCGAAAGTACCTGTGCGGGAGCCGGATTCAGGATCACTTTAAGTCCGTTTTCGCGTGCTTTCTTTGAAGCATATATCACCGATTCAACTGGTATCTCAAGTTGAAGGAGTAAAATATTATGTTTTTCCGAACTGAAAACTGTATCGGGAATATCTGATGGTAAGAGACTTCCATTGGCGCCGGGAGCCACTACAATACAATTTTCCCCCCCGGCATCGACAGTTATCAGTGCGACTCCGGAAGGAAGATCAGGATCCTTAACTATAAATTCAGTGTTGATACCTTCATTCATCAGAACTCCTATCGTCTGGTTGCCGAACAGATCGTTACCTCTTTTTGTAATAAAAGTTATCTTTCCCCCAAGCCTTGAAGCAGCCACTGCCTGATTTGCTCCCTTACCTCCGGGGTTCATGAAAAACCTGCCCCCCAGTATAGTTTCTCCGGGAACAGGAATTCTGTCCGTTTTTATCACCATATCAGTGTTCGAACTGCCTATGACAAGTATGCTGTTCATTTTTTCAGGAAATCTTCCCTTATCGGGCTGAAACAGTCAATAAGCCTTACAAATGCGCTGATATTTTGTATACAGTGTGGTATATCAGGTGGAACAGTAAAAACATCTCCCTGATGAAGATGATGCTTTTCTTCTCCTAAAAATAGGTACAACTCACCTTCTGCAACATAGGTTATCTGTTCATGCGGATGGCTGTGGGGTTTGTCGGGTTCAGGTGCGGGTCCGTTCGTAAAGTCACAAACAACCATCATCAGGTTGTTTAGGTGGGCAATCCTGCGTTGAAAGACTGGTGAAAGCCTTTCAGGGGTGGAATTGTTTTCAGGATAAACTGGCATATGAATTATTTTTATGATTCGGTTCCATCAAAAATAAGAAAGTATTGAGAGTCCATGAAGTAAATTATGGAGTAATTTCATGTGAAATGGATATATTTGAAATACAAAATTTGAAATGTCATTGTATGCGGCATAAACCATAAACCTTAAACCATAAACTTTAAACAGTTAAACCAAAGCCACAGATATGAAAAAGAACCTCTTATCGTTTACACTGATTTCACTGCTGCTTATGTCATGCAGCGAAAAACCAATGGAGAAGGTCATCGATAAGGCACTTGCCGTCTCGATGGAGCAATACATGCTGATGTATGATGTTATGAAGGAAAATCCAGGACTTCTTCCCCGTACACTTGATACGGCCGGAGTGCTGATAACAGCAAAGTCGAACTGGTGGACGAGCGGATTTTACCCAGGGAGCCTCTGGTACCTGTATGAATATTCGAAGGATGATAAATTCAGGGAGGCTGCAGCCGATATCACTTCGAGGATTGAAAAGGAAAAGAACAACAAGGGAACACACGACCTCGGATTCATGCTCTACTGCAGTTTCGGCAATGGTCTCAGACTAACAGATGAAAAGAGTTATATTGATGTTATGCTTACAGGTGCTCAGTCGCTTGCTACCCGTTACCGGCCGAAGATTGGCTGTATCCAGTCATGGAACAGCAGGAGAGGCTGGCAGTGCCCGGTTATAATTGATAATATGATGAACCTTGAGTTCCTTATGTGGGCATTTAAGGAATCGGGTGACTCTGCTTTTTATAATATTTGTGTAAGTCATTCAGATACAACAATTAAGAACCATTTCAGGCCCGATTTCAGCTCCTATCATGTCGTTTCATATGACACAGCCAGCGGCAGGGTAGAAGTGAAACAGACCCACCAGGGTTATGCTGATGAGTCGGCGTGGGCGAGAGGACAGGCCTGGGGGCTTTATGGTTATGTAGTAATGTACCGGGAGACGGGACTGGAGAGATACCTAAAACAGGCTGTGAATATTGCCGATTTCCTGATAAACCATCCTAACCTGCCTGAAGACAAGATACCATACTGGGATTTCAATGCTCCGGATATTCCGAATGCTCTTCGTGATGCATCAGCAGGATCAATAATCGCCTCGGCACTCATTGAGCTCAGCTCTTATGTATCCCCTGAAAAGGGAAGTGAATACCTTGATGTCGCGGAAACACAGATACGCACCCTGTCTTCGGATGAGTACCTGGCAAAGCCCGGTGAGAACGGGAATTTCATCCTTAAGCATGGTGTGGGTCACCTGCCCGGCAACAGTGAGGTGGATGTGCCTCTTACATACGGTGATTATTATTATATAGAGGCATTGTTGAGATACAGGGCACTTTTAAGCAAGTGACTCTCATCACCGGCTGATATCTATCATAGCCTTCATCACTCCGTCGCGGTAGCCGGCTACCAGTTCGAAAGCTTCATAAGTCCATTCGAAGGGGAAGTGATGTGTTACCATATTTGAAACATCAATTTGTCCTGAGTGCATATGGTCAATGGCATCCTGAGTGCAGTCAACCTGTCTGCGTATGAACTGTATCATGATCTCTTTCCTGCGGGTATTTTCAACATTTAGTGACCATCGCTCAAACTCGGGTATTCCTGCAATGATGATTTTGCCTCCCGGCTTCATAATATCGACAGCCTGGTCGATAGCTTCCTGCTGTCCGCAACACTCAAATACTATATCCAGCCCCTGAGGCTCCATTTGTCTTATTTGTTCTGCAATGTTGCTTTTCATTGGATTGCCTGTATAGACTGCATTTTCTTTTGAAGCTATCGCCAGTCGTTCATCGATCTTGTCAGTCACATATATATCTCCTGCACCTTTGGCCTGCAATGCAAGCAAAACGCTCATTCCTATCGGTCCAAATCCAAGTATACCTGCTTTAAGATTTTTGATGTCGCCTGCTTTTTTAACCGAATATACTCCTATGGCAAGAGGTTCTGAAATAGATCCGTGATCGGGATTAAGGTTGTCCGGAAGCTTAAAACAGTTCTCTTCGGGCATCACCAGGTATTCTGACAGACAGCCTTCGGCCTGGTTCGGACATCCGAGGAACTTTATCTTACGGCAGGTGTGGCTTCTGCCCGCAAGACACTGATCACATTCACCGCAAGGCATTGCCGGTTCGATGGCAATGAGATCACCAGGTCTTACTTTTGTGACTGCGGGGCCTGTTTCAACAACAACTCCTGCACCTTCATGGCCCAGGGTGAGCGGAAAGTCTACCTTTTGTGATCCTATGTTTCCCTGGGTAAAATAATGAATATCCGATCCGCATATCCCTACAACCACCATCCTGATCTTTACATCATCAGCATGTATAATCTGTGGTTCAGGAACTTCCATCATCTCCATCTTCCTGATCCCTGTGAGCATCATCGCTTTCATAAGCCGGTCTGTATATTTGAAACAAATATAATATCAAAATATCAATCCTTTGTGTTACTTTGTGTGTACTTGGTGGTACTTTGTGGTTAATATTTTTTACCACGAAGTATCACAAAGGTATTCACGAAGGCACACAAAGGCATTTTGGAAATGAGAAAGATCTATGGCATAGGGGAGACGGTGTACGACATTATATTCAAGGATGGAGCGCCGCAGGCGGCAAAGCCTGGAGGTTCGGTTCTCAACGCCATGGTATCATTGGGCAGGGCAGGTCTTCCTGTTTCATTTATAAGTGAATACGGCAGAGATGATATCGGTTCACTGATCGATGGGTTTCTTATCAAAAACGGGGTGGACACCTCCTGTGTCTACAGGTACAGTGATGTCAGTACCTCCCTGGCCGTTGCCTTCCTCGATGATAAGAATGATGCACATTATACCTTTTACAAGGAAAGGCCGGAGAAAAGACTTGAAACAGAGTTCCCCCGGGTGGGCAGTGAAGATATCCTGCTTTTTGGATCATTTTTCTCTGTTGCAGCTGAAGTAAGAAACAAACTTAAAGATTTTACAGAGAAGGCGACCCGGGCCGGATCACTTGTAATATACGATCCTAATTTCAGGAAACCGCATATAGCAGAACTCCGGGATCTTCTTCCTCTGATGGTGGAGAATATGAAAATGGCTTCTCTGGTACGGGGATCAGATGAAGATTTCAGGAATATCGCCGGGGCTACCGATGAGGATGAAGCCTGGGAATTCGTAAGGGAGTATTGCAATTGCATGGTATATACGGCAAGTACCGGAGGTGTTTATGTCAGAACGAAAACATTTTCCGGGAAATTTCCGGTGAAGAAGATAAATCCGGTGAGCACCATAGGTGCAGGAGATAATTTCAACGCCGGGATAGTTGCCTCCATTTTTAGTAATGGGTTTTCCAAAGAGGATCTTCCGGAAATGGGAGAGGAGGAGTGGAGAGAAATTGTATCAGCGGGTGTGGACTTCGCTACTGAAGTATGTATGAGCTATGAAAATTATATTTCACCGGGATTTGCCGGGAAGTATAAATTCTGAAATCCGTATTCTGGAATTTATATTGGTTTCGCGTTTGCCAGAAGGTATTTCTCAGCCTCAAGCGACCATATATAGTCGTTTTTCGCAACAATTTCGTGCAATTTTTCGTATAATATATTATCGGCACCTTTTTCCTTCAGCTTATACAGAGAAACCAGCGGCATTGAAATGTTGGTATAAATAAGCTTTTTCCCCCCCGGTATATGAGGCAGGTTAAGTGTCGTATCCACTACTGCATCAAGACCTCCGATATGGGTTATCATCATGGCCGGATTGATCTTTTTTTCTCCCATTAGTTTTAGCGATTCTCTCATATCGTCGGTGTTCCCGCCGGAGGTTCCCACAATGTGAGTAAATGCATAATGAACATTATAAAAGTTGAATTCGGCTTTGAATTCTGGGTTGGTGGGACCGGCAAAGAAATTCAGACATCCGTCGAAACCAAGAATGGAATCGCCCTGTTCAACCACCTGCCTTACCGGTGCAAAGACAAATACATCATCGTAACCTGTCCCTCCCGCGATGTCTTTAAGGTGTTTAACAGGGTCTTCAACTTTGGATGTGTTGACATATTTAAGTTTTATTCCCAGTGAAGCGGCATGTTCAGGAGTGAAGAGGCAGGCAGCTCTCGATAGGCGGCTGTCGTCGATGTCGGTTACGACCAGCAGGCCCGGGCGGCGGTCGGGGTTATGAAGGGCATAATCGATGGCTCCCAGACCCATGGGGCCGACACCCGCCAGAATGGCCATTTTGCCGTTTTCGCGTATCCCCATTTCATGATTGTATGTGCCGGGAGGTATATGATAGCTGGCATGAAAGGCTCCCACTATACATGACATGGGTTCGGATAACGAAGCGGGGAAAAATGCTTCACCATCATAGGCAAGCAGGCAGTCAGCTTCCATTACGATATTTGGGATGATAATATGAGTGGCATCGCCACCTGTATACCGGAAAGAATAACCGGGTGCATCGAGCGAGCCTGTCTGTGGCATTGCAGGCTGAATCGAGAATTTCTGTCCCTGTCTGAATTTATGCTGCCATTTTTTACCCACTTCCAGGATGATTCCCGAAAATTCATGACCGATCATTGTTGGATTAATATGTATGTCGTCGGGTACACGTTTATGATCAGCTCCCTGGAGGGCAGCCTTATGTGACGACATACAGATACTGTCGGAGATCACCTGTGCTAGAATTTCATCTTCCTGCATGGGCGGAAGATCAAATTCCTCAAGCCGGAGATCCTTCTTTCCGTAAATCCTTACTGCTTTTGTTTTCATATTGTACTGGTTCTGTTTTTACCACTGTCATTGCGATCCCGCTTCAGCGGGAGAAGCAATCTTTTTATTTACCACGGTCTCACGGAGTTTCACTGTTTCACGCCCTCACCCCCTCTCGCCCTCACGCCCTCACACTCCTACCCCAGCATTATCTGTCCGCCTGTAACAGGTACAGCCTGACCGGTCTCATATTCCTGATCGACTATATACAGCAATGCCTTTACTACATCTTCAAGTCTGCATCCCCGTTTAAGAGGCACCTGATCTTCATAGTATTTTCTGACGTCGTCAATTGTTTTCGCTCCCGGAACCTTTCCTGTCTTCAGGTACTGTACGAAGAGGCCGTTATGCGGATCGGACCATAGCGGTCCCTCATAAAAGTTTCCGGGACATATTGAGTTAACCTTTATCCTGTAAGGAGCAAGTTCGAGTGCGAATGATTGCGTCAGTCCGATGCCTCCGAACTTTGCTCCGGCATATGCGAAATTTTTATTACTGCCTTTGAGTCCCGATTTTGAATTTACCTGGATGATGTCGGTAAAATAATCAGGCCGGGCCTCATTCTGAAGTTTCATAACTGCCGAAGCGTATTTTGTGCAGTAGAAATAAGCATTATAGTTTACCTGCGTTGTTTTCGAGAAGACATCAGGGTCCATCTCGTCAAGGCTTCCTGCCCTTAGTATGCCGGCGTTGCTGACAAAAAGATCAATGCCTCCAAACTGGCTTACGGTATGATCGACCAGCTTTCTGACCGATTCATGATCAGAGACATCTGTTTTAAAAAATGAAGCTCTCGCCGTGGGTCTTTCAGAATTGAGCCTTTTTACCAGTTCTTCCCCGGCTTCTGTATTCAGATCTGCAACCACGATGTTGACCGACAGTTTGAAAAGAGCCTCAGCAATGCCGGCACCAAAGCCCTGGGCAGCACCGGTTATCACAGCTGTTTTCCCTGCCATCTTATTGTTTCCCCCGGATGTTTTTGCCACTTTGCGCCGATAGTTTTCTACTTCCCACTGATCGATAAAAGAAACCTGGTCAGGGGTCAGAACTTTTATTCCACCGCATTGAAGGGCATAATGACTTATTTTAATGAGATCCTCGAAGACGTCGAGAACAGATTCTGCAGCCGCATAGCTGTCTTCAGCAACAAATAGCCCCATGTCTTTTATAACTACCACTTTAGGAAGGTAGCCATATTCATTCTTAAATCTCGGCAGCTGGTTCCTCAGTGAATCCAGTATCCTTTCAGGAGATGACGAATGCTCAATAAAAAGATATCTGGCTTTACAGTAAACAATTGAATCGGGAATAAGCGGATGCGAGATATTATTGAATTCTTTCTGGCCCTGGTAATACTTAGCTATCAGTGAGTTGTGCCTGTATCTTATTATTTTGGGCTTATCTTCCGAAAGCATCATCCGCATTGCGGGAAGGACCATGTTCATGACCTGGTTGTAAGGAAGTGTTTCCATATCGCTGATCACGGGAACTTCCTTTTCGACTGTCGCGAAGATATTGTCATATATCTTTTTGATTTCGGCAATTGTATTTTCAGCTACGAACACGCCATGATTTTCGAGCAGGATGATCCGTGGGTCCATGCCGAATTCTGAACGGTAGGCTTCAATCTCAG
Organism: Bacteroidales bacterium; assembly: GCA_036759025.1. GTDB lineage: Bacteria > Bacteroidota > Bacteroidia > Bacteroidales > VadinHA17 > LD21. The sequence goes on along the minus strand of DAIOVL010000006.1, from coordinate 160,514 downwards.
TTTCCAGTTTCTTGAAGAGTGTATAGCCGGGGTCGGTATAGGGTACGAACAGTGCGGTATCACCAAATAATTTTGCACTGAGGTTTTTTGCATTTCTGCTGCAGAGCACACCGTTGATAAGAGTAGGATGGAGGTGAACAACAAAATTGTACCTTATCATCTCATGGAGGGATGTTTCGACCGAAGGTCTTTTATTCTTCGAAGGATCTATGATGGCAGCGTTGAGATCGTTTTTAACTTCTTCTTCCCTTCTGAAGGGATCGTCGGAGTAGGTTGCCGTTGAAATTTTGCGCAGCCTGGTACGGTCGAGAGCTACCAGACCTTCAATGGTGAGCCGGGCCAGGGGTTCTCCGCTGGCTTTTACCCATAATGTATTCTCATTCTTGTATGATGTGTTTCCACCTCCTGCAATTACGAATTCATTATTTTTTCCGTAGAAGTGTGATATGTCTATAAGGTCATTCAGGTGCTTTTCCATTTCATTGTCTGTTTAGATAGAATTCGACTATCATTTTTCCTGTTTGAGCGAGGTCGTTTCTCTGGCTCCGGCTTGGCTTTCCGTCTTCGAGCACATAACCCTGCCTGCCATGCGCCCTGAGATACTGATGCGCTGCAATTACACAGGCTCCTTCCCAGGCTATTTTCTTTAAGGATTCATCAAGCGGTTGTTTACCCCTGGCGGATACTGTCAGAGGGATAAGCTCGGGTGTATTATGTTCGGTCCCGAAGGTGATTACATAACCTTCACTGTAGAAATATTCCACGAATTCCTTCAGCCTGTCAATGTCATTTCTTCCCGGGATGAGTTCTATACAACCCACACTAAGCGATGAAAGCCTTTTATGAAGTTTCACCGGATCAGCTTCGAATTCGGTGAAATTTCCTGACGGATCATCAAGCAGCACGGGATAACAGGGAATGCCGCCGGCACCTGTAATAATCTTAATGATTCTGGCAAGGGGCAGGAAAGATCCCTCATTTTCAGGGACGAATGCATCACCGCCGGCTTTAAGAAGATATGATCTTATCTCGTTTTCTAGCATTGCCGGTTCCGACATGGAAGCTTTTATTTTACGGCCGCCGCATAATGATTGTATGAATTCAAGCTGCTCTTTCTCTTCAGAGAATATTTCAGTTGCCGCAACCCTCAGCGCTTTTGCCAGGTGGCGTTCACGAACCAGGTCGTGGGCATATCTTCTTTTTATTTCATCATAAGAAATCCTGACCGCAGGATTTATCTTACCTGTCAGTTCATTCAGCTTTTCGACCATAGCCCTTATCTGTTCCTGACTCTCATCTATCATTTTTTTCATTCTCCTTCGTGTGAAAAAACCGGGAGAGAAAGGATAATCGAGGCCTTTACCGCTGAAATAGATCCTCCCCGGATTGTTGGGATCGTTGATTCTGATTCCCTGTTTCTGTTCTTTTTTAAGGAGGCCTATGAACTCAATATTGAAGAGAGGAAATATCTTGTTACGCATACATCCTTCAGCAAAAGCATCATATCCGTCGGTTACATAAAAGTCGTTTATCCCGAGGATGTCTATTTTTTCTTCTTTAGCCATGCTGAATACAGTGTCGATTTTATCGAAAGCACTGAATGAATATGGTGTATGAATATGTCCGTTCGCTTCTCTGTAAGAAGGTATAGTACCGGGTTCAACACGGGTTACTATTTTGTCTATCCAGGGCAGCGATATCAGAAAATTAGTATTCACCTTGTCAGATTTTTGTGTCGATTGATAGTTCTGAAATATAGTTATTGATCTTCTGAATTTCATCATCTGAAAGAACAAATTTTGCAGCACTGAGGTTGTCTATCACCTGGACCGGATTCCGTGCTCCGGCAAGAACGCATGTTATTCCCCGCTGCCGGCTGGTCCAGTTGAGCACCAGCTGGGCAAGGCTGGCATTGTGTTCTTCAGCTAAAGGTTTTAATCTTTCAAGAAAGGTAAGTATGTTTGAAAGATTTGGTTCTTTGTAATAGAGTGATGAAGGACGGGTGTCACCTTCTTCGAAATGATGTCCGGGTTTAATTTTCCCGGTAAGCAATCCCCTCTGGAGAGGAGAATATGCAAGTATGGAAATTTCTTTTTCAACTGCAGCGGGAACAACATCCTCTTCGATGTCTCTTTTCAGCATACTGTAGGGAAGCTGGTTTGAAGCAATACTGAAGGTGCCGTTCGCTTCCAGCATCAGCTCTGCAGAAAAATTACATACACCCCCGGCCCTTATTTTACCTTTTGTTACAAGTATTTCAAGGGCTTCCATTGTTTCAGAAACGGGCGTGGTACTGTCTGGCCAGTGTATCTGGAAGAGGTCTATATAATCCGTCCTGAGTCGTCTGAGGCTTTCATCGCAGTCATTTATGACCTTTTCCTTTGAGGAAAATTTGTATATGCTAAGACTGTTGCCTGAATTATCTTGTGATTCGAAGAAGAACTCACCATTTTTCTGTTTCCATTCCATACCAAACTTGGTGAGAACCTGTACTTTATCTCTTTTTCCCCTGATAGCTTTGCCTGTCAGTTCTTCACTCAGACCGAAGCCGTACACCGATGCGGTATCGATAGTGGTCATCCCGTTGTCGATAGCTGTCTCCATTGCCCTGACAGCTTCCTTTGAGTCGGTTCCGCCCCACATCCAGCCGCCGATAGCCCAGGCGCCGAACGCCAGTTCGGATACCATAATATCTGTTTTGCCGAGTTTTCTTTTCTTCATATCGTTTTATATTACCATTTAAGTGCCTGTTCAGGAACCTCCGAGAGGTCTTTACATATCCAGTCTGCTTCAGAAAGAAGTGACCGGTGGAAAGAAGTTTCAAGGGCAAGGCATCTGCATCCTGCAGCTTTTGCAGCCCTGATTCCGCTGACGGCATCTTCAACCACAAGGCATTCTTCAGGTTTCAAACCTGTTTTTTCACATGCTTTCAGGTATATATCGGGCGAAGGTTTCCGTTTTTCCACCTCGAGTCCGTTGACCGTTGCATGAAAAATCGATGCAGGCATTCCTATTTCGCGGAGATTTGCTGTCATTTTCACCGCATCGGCACTGGTCGCAACAGCGGTTTTCAGGCCTTTTCTGAGTACCTCTTTAACGAATTCGACAGCTCCGGGCAGGGGTCTCAGATTTCCTTTTATGATTTCACAGTAAATCTCGTATGTACGGGCCTTGATCTTTTCGATATCGGCTGTGAGACCATATTTTTTTGCCACCCCGCCTATATAGGAGTTTTCGCCTGTTCCGACAAAGGGTATGAAATCTTCAGGACCAGCCTTAATACCATGTTCACGGAACATTCTGATCGCTGCCCTGGATATGTATTCTTCTGAGTCGGCAAGTACTCCGTCCATATCGAAAAGAACTCCTCTTATCATCTGAATAGTTTATCAATCTCTTTTAATTGCTTCTGGCTCAGTCTTTTACTTTTACCTGCGACAGATGTGATGAAGGTCATTTTTGCGGCGTTTTCAAGGACTTCAATCTTGTCGAATGCATTCAGGAGGGAGGATCCGGTTGTAATAATGCCGTGGTTTTCGAGCAGCATAATGTCGGCTTCCGCAGAGCAGGTTGCTGCTATTTCAGCCAGGCCGGAGCTGCCCATAAGAGCATAAGGGACGAACACTGGTTCACCGCATATTGCCCTGGCTTCAGCAGTCAGGCTTGTATCTATTTTGCAGTCCATGGCCGTGAACGATGATGCAAACACGGGATGAGCATGAACGATTGCTTTTACATCCCTGTTTGTTCTGTATATCCTGAGATGCATCTCTGATTCAATGGAAGGTTTATTTTCCGGGGTGAGATTTTCGCCGGGGATGGTCATAATACCTATTTCCTTCCATCTCATTTCTCCCTTGTCGGTTGCTGAAGGGGTGATAAGGATAATATCGTCCGATACCCTCAGGCTTATGTTTCCACCCGAAGTGGTAGTCAGACCTTTCAGGTAGAGCCGTCTCATAAAACGGGCTACCTTTTTTCTATTTTTCCTGTATTTCTTCTTCATTCAGGTTCACAATCTTTTAGCCTCCGTAGTTTTCTTTTTCCGCCGGAACTAAGTGAAGGTGGTACCCAGGGAGGCCGCAATCCGCAAATAAAAATTCCTGAGGGCCGGCAGGTGCGGCTATATTAAATCCACCACTCCCTTCAGAACATATTGAGGGCGATAAGGGAATTTGTCGATATCGTCGCGGTCAGTTATTCCGCTCAGAACGAGCAGAGTGTCGATTTCAGATTCGAGACCGCACCTGATATCGGTATCCATACGGTCGCCTATCACTATTGCCTCTTCCCTCTGAAGTCCAAGTTTTTTGAGTGCGATACGCATCATCAGGGGATTTGGTTTTCCGACAAAATATGCCTTCTTCCCGGTTACGATCTCGATAGGAGCTATAAGGGCCTTGGTGGAAGGTGTTATTCCGCTCTCTACCGGTCCGCTGATATCCGGATTTGTACCTATCAGCCTGGCTCCTTTTCTTACGAGGTTTACAGCAAGTTCAATTTTTTCGAAGTTATAGCCATGAGTGTCGCCAACCACAACATAATCGGGGTTAACATTATTTGTTGTATATCCCACACTGTAAAGTGCATGAATAAGTCCGGCGTCGCCTATGACATAAGCGCTGCCGTTTGGTGTCTGGTTCGCGAGAAAGGCAGCTGTGGCAAGCGCGCTGGTGTAGAAATGTTCTTCTCCGACAATAATTCCAAGCCGTTTGAGTTTCTCGTGAAGTTCTTTTGGGGTTCTCTCGCTCGAATTGGTAAGAAAAAGGTAATGTTTTCCGGTTTTTTCAAGCCATGCGAGGAATTCATTCACTCCGTCCAGCAGTTTATTGCCATGGTAGATGACTCCGTCCATGTCTATGATAAAACCTGCCTTATTCTTAATTTTATTTATCACTTCTTCCATAATTGATTTTTGTGATCCTGTTTATAAAATATCTGCAAAGGTCGCAAAGAAATGGCAGCTAAACAAAGCGCATGGGTTAAAAGATTGTTTCAATTTATATTATACGCCTTCCCTGCTTAGTTTCATCAGTTTGCTTTCAGAAAAATCATTTTCCGCCGAATGATTTTTCAGAGGCATTATTTTCTGGTGAATTGCATCAATTATCCATGATGGTTGCGGGAAGAAATATTTTTCCATTTCATATGCCGGTGTTATCCAGTTACGTGAACCTACAACAACAGGTGGGGCATCGAGATAATCGAATGCCAGTTCGCTTACTGTCTGTGCCATATCCTTGAGATATGATCCTCTGGTTGAGGCGTCGCTTGCAAGCAGTATCCTTCCTGTTTTTTTAACCGACTCAATCACAGGTTCGTAATTGAATGGAACCAGCGTTCTTGCATCGATGATTTCAGCGTTCATGCCATGTTTGTCATGCAGGATTTCAGCAGCCCTGACAACAGGATAGAGTGTGGCACCGATTGTGAGTATCGTGATATCATCACCTTTTCTTTTGATATCGGGTTCCCCCAGTGGAATCTCGTAGTATCCTTCGGGCACACCTTCACCATGGAACATTTCACCTGTGTCGTAGATTCTCTGGCTTTCAAAGAAGATGACAGGGTCGGTTCCCTGGAGAGCGCTGTTCATAAGTCCTTTAGCATCGTAGGGAGTGGCCGGGAACACAACTTTCAGTCCGGGTATATGTGCTGTAAGTGACGACCAGTCCTGGGAATGCTGGGCTCCGTATTTTGAACCGACTGAAACACGTATTACGACCGGCATTCTGATAATGTTTCCACTCATTGCCTGCCATTTCGGAAGCTGGTTGAAGACTTCATCGCCGGAGCGACCGAGGAAGTCGCAGTACATTATTTCAGCTATCACCCTTCCGCCGCACATGCCGTAGCCGATAGCAGTACCAACAATTGCTCCTTCTGAAATCGGTGAGTTGAAGAGCCTGTGATAAGGTAGAGCTTCAGTCAGTCCGCGGTAAACGGCGAAGGCACCGCCCCAGTCGCGGTTTTCTTCACCCCATGCTGCGAGAGTGGGGTCCTTGTAGAACCTGTCGATGATAGCTTCAAAGATTCCGTCGCGAAGCTGGTAAAGTCTGGCTTTGGAAACAGGCTTACCCTCTTTGTCGAGATAAAATCTTTCTTTCGTTCTTAAGGATTTTACCCTCGGATTATCTTCCAAAGGAATGGTTACCTCCGGTTCACGGTCTTCCATTTTGTCGGCCGAGCCATTTGAGAACATCATTTTACCTATCGCGTCGGGATCGGAGGTGAGATCGAGAAGTGGTGAAATATCATCATCAATGGCGAGCTTCAGGATGTGTTTTATGAGGTCGGTTGTATTTTCCCTGATCTCATCCAGCTGATATTGTGTTGCCACATCAGCAGAGATCAGCTCGTTTCCGAAAGACACAATTGAGTCTTCTTTCTGCCATGCTTCGATCTCTTCTTTCGACCTGTATGATGAAGCATCAGAGGGGGAATGGCCACTGATCCTGTAAGTGAGTGTATCGAGAAGAACAGGACCTCTTTTCTCTTCGATGATCTGTATTTTGCGTTTAAAAGCGTCGATTACGGCGAGTGGGTTGTAACCGTCGACACGTTCGGCATGCATTGATTCGGGATTGACTCCGGCTCCTATGCGGGCCAGTATCCCGTAACCCATGGTTTCGCCCATCGTCTGGCCACCCATCCCGTACAGGTTGTTCATGAAGTTGAAAATCAAAGGCAGACCTCCCCTGTAATCTCCTTCCCACAGAGTTCTGTACTGGTCCATTGTGGCAAATGTTATACCCTCCCATACAGGTCCGCAGCCCATTGATGCGTCGCCAATATTTGCAACCACTATGCCTTGCTTTCGGTTTATCTTCTTGAATAAGGCAGCCCCGACCGAAATATCGCCTGAACCACCCACGATCGCATTATTGGGATAGATACCGAAAGGAGTGAAGAATGCATGCATGGAACCGCCGAGACCTTTATTGAAACCTGTTTCCCTCGCAAATATCTCTGCGAGAGCTCCGTAAAGAAGAAAATGTCTGCCAAGTTCCCTGATACTTCCCTGAAATCCCTTTTCCACTACTTTGAGTGAGTTTCCTCCAAAATAATTCTTCATGATGGTGTAAAGGGTATCTTCGTCGAGTTTATGGATTGCAGAAAGACCTTTTGCTATTATCTCTCCATGACTACGGTGTGAGCCGAAGATATAATCCTCGGTTCCAAGGTTATAAGCCATTCCCACCGCTGCTGCCTCCTGCCCTATTGAAAGGTGGGCCGGTCCGGGATGGTTATAACTGATGCCGTGATATTCATTGGTGGTTTTAATCATGTTCAGCATGGTTTCGAACTCACGGATGACGACCATGTCGTGATAGATCCTCACTAGATCTTCATTGCTGAAATTGTTTTTCTCTTCGGTTAATGTCTTCCTGTACTGATTGACAGGTATCCTGCCGAATTCTATGAATTGCGGCTTTCTTACATCCGACGG
>DAIOVL010000006.1:141039-152964 GCA_036759025.1 Bacteroidales bacterium | reverse complement strand
ATCTCCCTCAGGAACGATGTGGCTGGTCCTCCGTCAATTGCCCTGTGGTCGTATGTCAGCGATAGCCCCATGTAAGGAATGAAGCCGAAAGTGTTGTTTCCGATATCGGCAGGTCTGTTGATGATAGTGCAGACGCCAAGGATACACACCTGAGGCAGGTTTATTACCGGTGTGAACATCTCAACGCCATAATTCCCGAGGTTTGAGACGGTGAATGATGCAGATGTGCTCTGGATCAGTTCCGGATCTATGTTACCCTTCCGGCATGCGTCAGCAGCAGAACGGAGCCCTGCAGATAACTGTCTGATGTCCATCCGGTCGGCGTGTTTCACGGCCGGGACCATCAGTCCTCTGGGGGTATCGACAGCGATGCCCAGGTGGACAGTGTTAAAAATTTTTATCTTGTCTCCAAGGAAATGAGCGTTGGCTTCGGGGAATTTCTTCAGAGCCCTGATAACACACCAGCATATCATGTCATTAAGCGTGATATCATGCTTTTCTTTTCCTGATGCCAGACCTTCCTTGATCTTTGTCCGTGCACCCAGCAGACGGCGTACATCGGCACTCATGTGGTGAGTCAGCTGTGCCGAGTTCTGAAGAGACGAATGCATTGCTTTTGCAATTATTTTTCGTATGTTGCTGACAGGCTGTTCGGTAAATTCTTCCGATGTTACTGAAGTTACTGTCATTGCAGGCGCCCGGATTCCTTTTGAAATTGCATTTTCGATGTCGGCGACCACTATTCTTCCGTTAGGACCTGTTCCGGTGATATTTATTATATCAACTCCCTTGTCAGAAGCAAACTTCCTTGCTCTGGGGGAGATCCTTATCCTTTCATCGTCGGAAATACCGGGGGAGATTTCGACCTCAGTATTAACAGGCACTGATGACGTTTTTTCTTCTGATTCTTCTGCATCTGCTGCCATATCTTTTTCCGGAAGAGAGCTGCTTCCCGGGTAAAACTGTCCGATCGCTTCACCAGGCTGACCTATTACAGCCACATTAACAAGGACAGGCACTTCGGCTCCCTCGTCAAAGAATGTTTCAAGAAGTATCCCTTCATCGGGTGCTTCCATTTCGAAAGCGGCCTTGTCGGTCTCATAGGAAAAAAGAAGGTCATTCACTGCTATCTTATCACCTTTACTTTTATACCATTTAGTAATTATACAGGATTCGACTGACTGGCCCTGCCTGGGCATGATGACTGGTGTTGCCATGATTATTATGTTGTGGTTTGTTTTAAGTTTAGGGCTGAGGGGTTTAAGGTTATCTGTACTTGTTAAAATAGGTGTTAATATTTTATATATTGTTAGTTTTTATGTTGTTAGTATTCAGTGGGTACAAAAATAGATAAAATAACTTGTTATTACAAGTAAAATATAATATATTTACAAAAAAATGTGATGGTACAGGAAAATAAATTACCACGGCATCGGAGGCTTTATGAGATTCTTCGCAGGCATATCACTGAGGGTGTTTATAAGGAGGGTGATCTGCTGCCATCGGAGAATGAACTATGTCAGCTTTACGGGGTAACCCGTCCGACGGTCCGGCAGTCGCTGGCCAGCCTGGCCAATGAAGGCTATATCAGTAAGCATCAGGGCAAAGGCAGTATTGTCCAGCTCCTGCCGCGCGAAATAGGTATCTTATCGGTGTCGGGTACAACTTCGGCTGTAGGGAACAGGAATCTTAAGACGAAGATCATAGTTAAGCCTGTTCTGATGCCATGGCCTGATAAATTCATGTTTAATCTTTCTGACCTGGAACGGGAATCAGGATGCATTTACATGGAGCGGCTCCGTCAGCTCGAGGAGATACCCATTTTTTATGACATAAGCTATATTGCAAACATAAATCTTCCCCGGATAACATCAAGACAGTTTGAAAACCGGTCCCTTTTCCAGATTCTGCGCGACAACTATCATGTAATAGTAAAAGGAGGAGAACAGAGAATTAAAGCTATTCCGGCGTCTCGCAAAATAAGCCGTTTTCTGGCTCTCAGTGAAGGTGAACCGGTTCTTCATCTTGAGCGCAGGATGGAAACAAACGTACCCGGATTATTCCTGTATTCATCAATCTTCTGCAATACGGGAAAATATTCTATCTTCGGCAGGTTTTAAAAATTGCATAGAGGCAGAAGGGGCTGAGGGGTGTGTTCCTTTATAATAAAAATCTTATTTTTATCCTGGCAAATGAATAATTATCCTTTAACCAATAACCAACTCTAACAGAAACAATCATGGAAAACAGCAAGAATCACTGGTCGAGACGAAGGTTTTTGACAACAGCAGCTGCAGGGGCTGCAGGACTGGCAGTACTGCCGCATCTTACAGGCTGTAAGCCGAAAGCAGGAGACGGGACCATACGTCTGGGATTTATCGGACTTGGAAGGCAGGCCATGTTCCTCCTGAACGGATTTCTTCAGGTAGATGGTGTCACCGTTCTTGCAGGCTGCGATGTTTACGGCATCAAAAGAACGAGATTTGAGAAAAGAGTGACAGAATTTTATGCAAAGGCAGAGAAAGATATCACGGTAACCACTTATGAAAAATACCAGGATATTCTATCAAGGAAGGACATCGATGCAGTGGTTATAGCGGTTCCTGATCATGCACACGCAATGATTGCGATAGCAGCATGTAAGGCTGGCAAGGACATTTATCTTGAGAAGCCCATGACCTTCACGATCAAAGAAGGGCAGGAGCTGATAAAGGCCGTTCGCGGTAACAACATTGTCTTCGGACTTGGAAGTCAGCAGCGTTCAAGTGCCGAATTCCAGCATGCGGTGAAGCTGGTTCAGACAGGCGCACTTGGAGCTGTCTCGAGAGTGAATGCCTACGTGGGAGCACCGCCCAGACCTTACGATCTTCCCGCAGTTCCGGTACCTGAAGACCTTAACTGGGATCTGTGGCTGGGACCTCTTCCCACAACCATTCATTATAACCCGGAACTTAATCCCCCCATATCTCTCGATCCTCCAAAAAATGAAGAGTTCTGGGGCGGTTGGAGATGGTACAAGGAAATGGGCGGAGGTTTTACTACTGACTGGGGAGCTCATATGTTTGATATAGCCCAGTGGGGACTGGGTATGGACAGGAACGGACCTGTTGAGATTTCACCTATAGGGGACGGAACGGAATTCATAATGTGGAAATATGCGAACGGGACTGTCATGACATCAGAACCCTTTGATGAGAAGAAGACAAAAGGAGTTAAGTTCTGGGGTGAGAAAGGATGGATTGAAGTTGCAAGAGGTTATTTCCAGGCATCGGATCCTGCATGGAACCTTCCCGAAACTGAAACCAAAGTCGAAGGTCCGTATGAAACAAGGATACCTCACCAGGTAAACTTCATTGAAGCAGTCCGCTCACGCAAGGATCCGGTCGTTCCTGTTGAGATAGGACACAGCAGCTGTGTGGTATGTACGCTGGGAAATATAGCCTGTGAACTGATGCGCACTGTGAAATGGGATCCTGCCACCGAAACCTTTGTGGATGACACCGATGGCGCTGCAACGAAACTCATGCATTACGAGTATCGCAGCCCATGGAAACTGGTCTGATAATGTCAGGCTCAAAAATATTTTTACTGTTGTTTTCACTGTTCCTCTTCTCCTGCACGGAAAGGGAGAACAGTGAAACAACACTGCAATTTCAAGACGGTAAGTTCAGAATTGTACAATTCACCGACATCCATTTTCAGTACGACTCTTACAGGTCGGACAGCGCACTGGTGCTGATGAGAAAAGTCATTGAAAGTGAAAAGCCTGACCTGGTAATGCTTACAGGCGATATTGTATGTTCAAAAAATACCCGTAACGCGTGGCTGAAGCTTACAGATGTGCTCGTTGATGCAGGTGTCCCCTGGGGTGTGACGTTCGGAAATCATGATCCTGAATATGAACTTACAAAGGAAGAGATAATTGAAACTATTGAGGGTTTACCCAATAATCTGACTGTAAATGGTCCTTCAGAGATAGCGGGCAATGGGAACTATATTCTGGAGATTAAATCGGAGGGAAGTGACATGACAGCAGCCCTTTTATATTGTTTTGATTCCCATTCGAGTTTTGAACCAGAAACGGATCTCGGAACCTATGAATGGATAGAATTCAGTCAGATTGCCTGGTACCGTGAACAGAGCAGAAAATACAGCACCCTGAATGGCGGAAAGCCCCTGCCTTCACTGGCTTTCTTTCATATTCCCCTCCCTGAATATAATGAGATAGCCGGCAGGGAAGGAACAATCGGGATCTATGAGGAATCAGTATGCTGTCCTGATCTGAATTCAGGCATGTATACGTCCATGCTCGAATGCGGTGATGTGATGGGTATGTTCACAGGGCATGATCATGACAATAATTTTATCGGATCCCTGAGAAAGATATGCATGGCCTATGGTTATGCCTCAGGGCGACAGTCCTACGGAAGTATCGGTCGTGGTGCGAGGGTGATAGACCTGTATGAAGGCAAAAGGCATTTTGATACATATGTTATCAAAATGTATGAATGCGACCGCGATAAAGACATCTGGCAGCCGGCTGAAGAGCGGTCTCCGCAGTTTTTTGTGACTTTCAGAGATTCTGTACTCACAGAAGCATCACACTGATCAGGAACAAATCACATCCGGGCAAGAGTTAACCTGAGGGTGTAATTAGTTAAAATTCACCATTTTACTATAGTGTTGTTCCGGTTTATCTGCCGGATATTGCGGGACGGATCCAAAATCACAACTCCATGTTCGAGGCTGGTACCCTGAGGGACTGTCAGAATTACCTCAGTCCATTGGGGTTTAAGATCCAGAGGAGGATCGAGTGGGGGTACCTGGGCCCTCTGCAGGGTATTACCGCTGAGATCCCTTAATTCAACAGATGTGGCAGGAGCAGCAACAGCGCCCAGACTGTGAACACGTACCGTAATGGAATTTCCTTCAATCCTGATGTCTTCCGGCCCTATGCCAAGATCCGGAAGTTCCCAGTATCCTTTATCGTCTGCCTCATCAAGCCCTAGTGTTATGATCGTATATTGACGAGGTGAAAATACTATTTGAAGTTGATCGCCCCGGCCCAGGTCAACAAATTCCTCTTTAATGTTGCTATCTGCAATCTGATCGTTGTCAGTGTCGATTCCGCTCCTGAGCTTCCATCGTCCCGGTTTAATATCCCAGACTGTCATTTCTGCGGTGACAGGCCTGGTATCAAGGCAGTATGAGATAATATTCAGGTTTTCAGTACCTGTTTTATCAAGGAAGACAGCCACGCTTTCGAAGTTTGCGGGGGCATGGAACTTCCAGCTTACGTAATGCTGAGGGTAGAGGATGTTCAATCTTCGGAGGGCGACTCCACCCAGCCTGTCTTCCTGGATTGCCGTATTATATGGTGAGATACGGTCAATCCATATACTACCCTCAGTATTAATATATTCGCGGATACCCATATTGGTTATCTCTTCCCTGTATCTCTGCGTCAGTCTGTTTTCATCGAAAGTCCTTGTTTGCGGATCCTCGCCTGGCAAATATTCCAGATACTTATTGTCTCCCGTTATCCTGTATGCTGCGTAAAGCACAGACACCGGTCTTTCGCCTCCCATCGGACCGGGATTTCTGGTTTCGTCGGTGGCAAAGTTGATTTCAGTGGCCATCCTTCCATCCCTGGCATGTTCCAGAAGGCCGTCGGCGATTTCCACGATCATTTCCTGGAGCAGCGGATTCCCATTATACCAGCACGTAAGAAGAGCTGTCACCAGTACATTATAGGATCGGGCAACAGACCATTGCCAGGGATCTTCTGTGGCAATTTTTGTACCGCTGTAATATCTTGACCGGAAATGCCTGTGTCCTTTTATATTGATCTGAGTGATATCTTCAAGCATCCTCAGCGCTGTTTCCATGCCTCTCTCCAGATACAGGGGATTTCCATAGTCGAGTACCTGGAGGGCACCTGTAACCTGTATTCCTTCTTCCAGGGCATGTAATTCATCGGTGAAAATTGTTGCCAGTCCGTTGGTGAACAGTGGCAGGCTCCGCTGACGCAAACTTGCATAATATGATGGTCTCTCATTATCATAGTATGCCGTCATGTGGAGGCGAAGTGATGAAAGTAACTTATCAGGTTCGATGCCTGTGAATGCTGTCCCCGGCCATAAATTGACCAGGTCTCCGTCATCTGACAATCCGCCGCCAAACTCTCCGTTGGCTATCTGTCTTTTATCGATATAGTACATGATTACCCGCGACAGGTGCCGGAGGTACTCTACCTGAAGGAAGGCCCATTCAGGAATTCCTTCGGGAGCTTTCCCGATTTCGTATGACGGCTTTTCCTGGCGTGTTGCGGCGTATTTATAGGACTTTGCCAGCCAGTGATCCGGATTTACTGACAGAAGGTCATTACAGTCGGCTGTGAAGCGGTTAAACATATTAAGCCGTGACGACCTGGTTCCTTCCTCAACCATATGAGCGTAAACATCGCGAACCTGTGTAAAGCGATCCTTTTCATGTTCAGGACGTGAATCTTCTTTTGACTTGTAAACAAGTCTGATCTTCGTGTCCTGCAGAAGGGTTGGAGTTAGGTCATCGCCGGCGCCGGATATGGAAATATACAGGGCCCTGTTTTCAGGGAGAATTCGGTCGCGTGTATCAATCCACAGAACAGGAGAATCACCCGGTTTTACTGAAAAACTGAAATCGGCAAGATCACGCATTGGCCACAGTGGATCCTTAACTCTTATGTTCAGAGGAAAAACACCATTATGTGTAGGTACTACATTCAGAGCCGGAAAAGATATTTCTATTCCGTCAAGACCTGCATCTTTATGGTTCGAATAAGGTATAAGGATATGAATGAAGGGATAGTAATATCCCTGAAGTGGCCGGGTTTTGTACTTTTTCCGGCTGTTTTCGGGTAATCCCAGCATAATTGAACACTCATCAGGGGGATATCTTCCGCTGATAAAGGAAACAAGATCGGCGACAGCACCGTTATTATAATCTGAGGGATTCCCGGTAAGCATGAAACTTTCAATAGTTCTTCCCTCCGGGGCCTTTCCCTTATCAATATAATATACATCAAACGATCCAATAGGTTCTTCTATCAGAGCGTTGTCGAAACGGATCGTTCCTCCCTGTCTGACCTTGTGGAGCTGATGCCAGGATTTCGCCTGGTTTTGAGTCCTGATCCCAAAAGTCGTATCTCTTAAGATTTTGTTTTCAAGTGTCATCTGCCCCCATGCTTTGCCCCAGATTTCGACATGGTTCCAGGGCTCTTCCGGAAGTGTAAACCTTACTGACTGTCCTGATCCTGAGTAACAATCCCAGTCAGGAAGAACGAAGTAATCATACCTTCCGGGCAGACGTGACATATTGTATACACCCGGCCAGGTTGTTTCCCTGATCCCGTCGTTGGCTTTCCAGTACCAGCGATTTATGTCGACAGCTTCATGGATCTCAACTTTTCGTATAACTGTTTCAGCAGCAGGCAGGGCCGGAGGCGCTTCGTTAGGCCGGTTCCATCCATGGCGCAGCCACCAGGCATCGCGCCAGTTACGTTCACTAAGGTATCTGACAAGCGGGGGGAGCGGATCAGGCGTTTTTCCTTCAGCCAGATCTGCAACAAATTCATCGGGCAGCATACGGTCGTATATCCTTAACTCGTCGACATCTCCACCCCGCATAAAACAATAAGCACTCTGCACCTGGTATGGGCTTATTATACGTGAGTGAGGTCCGAACTGGTCCAGCCCTGTATCGTAAACGGTTCCGGAAACCGATTGTCTGGCTACAAGTTCTCCGTTTACATAAAATCTTATTCCCACAGTCTCGTCCCAGGACAATGAAAGGTGTATCCACTCATCAGGTTTGAAAAAATTATCGGGATACCATGAAACACGTGTTCTTGCCAATCCGATATCAGTCACGAAGGCATCAAAACCTGCACCGTTGTAATCTATTCTCAGCCATACCATATCCCAGCTTGAATGGTCGGCATATCCGACTCGGAAAATGGGGAAGGGAGTCGGGCCCACGGGGTAGCGTGAACGCCAGAAAAATGAAACAGTTCCGCGTTGAGCATAAATGTTTCCGGGTGCCCAGTAGGCCATAAGCTGGTCGTCGTCACAGCTGAATCCCTGTCCTTTTGCTCCCTCGGGAATAACCTTCACGTTCCTCAGGAAGTTTGGCTGATCCTGTCCTCCACGTGCGAAGTCGGCAGTGAAATCTTCATTGCCTGAGAGGTAAAACAAGAGGCCCGGTTCCTTTGAAACGGTTATTTTTTCCGGCTGCCCTGCCATAAGTCCCGTTTTCGGTTCAGCACTGCCCTGCGCCAGGCATGATCTGCCGGCGATATCGGCCAGGCTCATCAGGACGATTAGCAGAACAACTCTGCACTTTCCAAAGTATTGTGTCATTTTTGA
The DNA here is from genome assembly GCA_036759025.1 of Bacteroidales bacterium. GTDB lineage: Bacteria > Bacteroidota > Bacteroidia > Bacteroidales > VadinHA17 > LD21. The sequence continues at coordinate 144,559 of DAIOVL010000006.1, read as the reverse complement.
CGTTTTATTATGAGTGTTATCAGCCGTTCCGGCTCTGAAAATTATAATGTAAGCCATGCAACCGAAGATCCTTCGAAAGGGGCCCTGAGCAATGTCTTTGTTCCTCCCCTTACTCTCGTTTTTGTGGAAATTATCTCTCCTGAAGAGGGATCTATCCATTTAAGCCGATAGTTTTTTCTGTCGTCGCTAAGGTCAACTTCAGCTTCTCCCGATACAGCAAAGACTATATATCCTGTTCCTTTTTTCGCTAGTAAGTATTTCCCGGGCAGAGAATCTTCAGCTCTTAACGGTGCCATAAGAGAAGCTTCCGTGGTGAAAGATACGTCATTGATATGAGGAAGTGAAACGAGTGAACCTCCTGCCATGAACACGGCCCATTCGGAGAATCTGACACCCCTTCGGGAGCAGACGACTGCCTTGCCGGGGTATTTTTCGCGAAGCTCGTACACTGCCCTGTGTATCTGGTCAAAAGAACTGGTCCCTGCATCCATGATACGGGCATACTGACGTTCGGCAAGGCTAACTCCTCCTTCGGGAGCATACAGGGATCCGTCTTCACGGTACTGCCATTGGATGATGTCAATAATGTCGACAATCTCTGACCTGGAGGGATCGGCCAGTATAGCTTCCTGTACGTCTCTGGTCCCGGGTAGCATTACAAGTACATCTGTATTATTTTCTTTCTGCCACTCATCAATCACATCGAGCCAGAACTGGACGAAATGAAGAGGCCCCGTGTATTCCCAGCCCAAATGATGGATGACATTGTGATTATCTTTGAAATTATTAAGGTTCTTCCGGATATAGTTCCTGTGCAATCTGTTGCGGACAATGTGTGCAGTGTCGTAAAATTCCTCTGCCATATAAACACGTTTGTCGCCTGCATAATGTGGTGGTTCTGCAAAACCGGTATTGTTTATATTGTTGGCGCTTCGCCAGGGATAATCAACCCAGTGTGCACCTTCCTCAATGATATTATGCTGGCAATAGTGTTCCTGGACAAGTATCAGTCCTTTTTGGTCAGCGAGATCTGAAAATTCTTTCAATCTCATCCAGTACCATGAATTCCATTTTGTAAGGTCATATTTGCTCAGTCTGTCGAATGCTTCACCTTCTCCGCTTCGGCTGAAGGGTTGTTCGAAGAAAGGCGTCCATACGTCTGCATCAGCTCTTCGTGTACGGGCATGATCGTCACGTCGGCGTTCGTACCACAATGAAGGAAAATTCTGCATCAGGACGACATTTTGTCGTATCATGTCTTCTGCTAGAGTATCGAGATCGTCAGTAAGACCCCTGCCTGTGCGTCCCGGCACAAAGCGGACCAGGTTTGGAGGCGGATTTTTAAGGTAGGAAGGCCTGGTTGAACCTCTCCAGAGCGATGTTCTGTTCCTTTTTCCTGAAACCACCATGTTTTCTTTAACGAGCCAGCCGTTCTTCAATGAGACGGGATGGTATGTGGTTTTCCGGAGAGCTTTTTCAGGGACTTTTATCTCTTCAGAATATTTTGCCTTCGAAAGATCATTGACTATAGCATAACGTTCTGCAATGATGTCGATCCATTTGTCCATCCGCAGATCGGGGGTTTTGGAACGGCGGCTCATAAGTGCGGTATATTCCGGGGTGGGAGCGGTGGTCTCATCAGAATCGTAAATAAGTATCTTTTCAGTCTCGATGGTTTTTTTACCTGTCCTTGCTTCCAGTTGAGCGTAATAGAAGCTTTCGGGCCTGATAAAAGTATGTTCCAGTTCATGATGTCCGTTGCCGTATCCCTGGGCCCAGCTGCCATATGCCCAGTTTTGGGCACCGGGAGGAGCAGGGAGATGGATCCGGGCTGCCCTGCATTGCCAGCATAAAGAATTGGCTGCGCTCCAGCCACCACCCTGTCCGTCGGCATCACGGAATGTAAAGCTTATGATGCCGCCGTCGACAGTCATTTTGTCGAACAGTATACCCGTTGCCCAGCCTCCGGTGGCACCGCTGAAATTATATGGCATATAGTCAAAACACTGTACGAACGCATTTGGTCCCGGAGCTGTGAATCCGGTTGAGAAGGCATGCCAGGCATGCTCGGCATAACATCTCTGGAAAAGGACCTGCTGGCCAAGAGTGTGAAAAGCCCATCGCCTGTGGTTCCCGATTTCCCCTACAGGGGAGAGTGATTTGCAGTCCTCGACGGTTATACGTCTTGCTGTTTCCCAGACTGCCACTGCCGAACTTACAAAGTTTTCAGCAGTCATTCTCCGTACCCATGAATCGCTGGCATTCTCTATCGTTACCGCCATCCAGCGATGGTTCTCATCTTTTAAGTTAAGAGTATCGTAGGTCGAAATACATTTCAGATTTTCAATACCAGTGTTTTGGATCTCACCTTCCATGAAATACCTCGAGACCGTTCCTCCTCCGTATACAGGATCGAGTGAACATGGCAGGGGGACGTCGACAGTAATTGTCAGGGGAGTAGCTGATGTGATTGTTCTGTACCAGTTGATGTCAAAATCACCCGGTTCCCACTTTGTCAGCTGGTAATCCACATATATTCCTATTTTGTCAGCACCTGTTGCTTCAATCCATTCCTTTGTGGAGGGTCGTGTAACGATGACCTTGTCACCTGTCTTAAAAGGATGTGGCCCGCTGAATTTCAGGACGGTGGTATTGACCGGGAAGTATTCATCTGCCAGTTTAACAGGTAGTTCTGTTCTCATGCCAGGATTTCCGGCAATTCTTATCAGTGTTTCCCTTCCTTTTCCGGCACCCAGAATAACTGTGCCATTATCTTTGTATCCGCTACCCCTCAGGATAACTCCGGATGATTTTATTTCCAGGCTGCCGTTTACAGTGAATATGCCTTTTTCCAGAAGCACTGTACCCCTGAAGCCTGAGGCGTCGGCAGACAGGGAAGACACGTAGTCAATTGCTGCCTGTATTTTTTCAGTGGCATCTCCTTCATCCGGTCTGACAATGATTTTTACCGGGACGTCAGGGATGGCTTTTTCGGATGCCATATACCCGCAGTATGAAAAATCGGGAACCCTGTTTCCTTTATCATCGGTCTTGTACACCAGCTTTCCCTCATCGGTGATATGTATGGGAGAGTCGGGAGTGGTTTTGAAGTGTGTTAAGGCAGATTCAAAAGGGATTCCTGAAAAAAAAAGAAAAAACGAAAGGACAACAGATACTACTGGTTTAGCTTTCATAGTTTCCTGTAAATAAAGTTATCGAATATCACTTTTCCTTCTCCGAATGCATAAAATCCTGCTCTCAGGCTCAGGAATTCGGCGAATACGTTATGGTTATAACCTGTGGCGTCGAGACTTCTTTCAACTCGGGTCCATTCATTACCGTCGGAGCTGAAATAAAAGCTTACCTCGTTGTCGTCGTTGAGTATTCTGAGGTAACCTTTCTTCCCGAGATTGTTTTCAGCCCTTATTTTGGCATTTTTCTGAATGAAGACAGTGAACCTTGCAGTATCGACAGCTATTCTGACATTGGCTGTTTCGTTGTAATATAAGCATAGACCTGC